>DATHQM010000045.1:0-57181 GCA_035482695.1 Steroidobacteraceae bacterium
CCGGCCG
The DNA here is from genome assembly GCA_035482695.1 of Steroidobacteraceae bacterium. Taxonomy (GTDB): domain Bacteria; phylum Pseudomonadota; class Gammaproteobacteria; order Steroidobacterales; family Steroidobacteraceae; genus 13-2-20CM-66-19. The sequence continues at coordinate 8 of DATHQM010000045.1, forward strand.
GAGGAGTCGTGTCGCAGGGCGGCCCTTGGGACATCGCTCCGGACGAAATCGGACCCTATGCGGGGCCCGCACCGACGGGCTACGTCAACGCGACGTTGACTGCAACGACCAGGGCCTTCGACCCGACGGTCACGAGCGCCACGGGCGACTGGTGGCTCACTGCCCTCAATCCGAGTTACCAGTTCGGGCTGCTGCAAGTGCCACCGGGCCAGGAAGGCACCATCGTCGTCACGATCACTCCGCAAGGTATCTCCGGCGAGGTGGTGAGTGGAACGCTGTACGTGAATCACGCCGCTTTGAACGTGCCACCTTATGGCATTTCCGCGGCTGACGAGGTGTACGCGCTGCCTTACGCCTACACGATCCAGTAGAGCGCAGACCCCGTACCACCAGATTGCGCTGCGCAGTCGGCGCGGGGCTTTACGGCTTCCATCTACGGAAACCGCAATTGGCGCTCGATAGCCTGGAACCGCGGCTCCTTGCGCAGCGGGTCCATAAGCGGATCGGTTCTGAGTGACATGAGGCCCGAATCGCGCACCCGCATCGCGGTGTCGAGCCATTCGAGCGCCTTGGCACGATTGCCCCACTGCGCGTAAATGCCGGCGTACTGGTACGCGTCACCTTCCGCATCCGCAGCCTCCATTTTCGCAAGCATCTCTCGGGCGTCGGCATGCCGGCCGAGCTTTTCATAAGTGACGGCGAGGCATTGTTGATCAGACCAGAAGTCGGGTTTGGTTTCGCATGACTCGCGGGCGCTCTGGAGATTGCCGAGCGCGTAGTAGGCAAGGCCACGCACCGCATGGGCCTGTGGTTCCTCAGGGTCCAGAGCGAGGGTGTCCTGACATGCCAAGATGGCCTCCTGATTGCGACGTGCGAAATAGAGGCCATGCGCGAGAGATAAGTGGGTATAGCGGTTCAGTGGGTCAAGTACGACGGCGCGCCGCGCGGCAGTGATGCCCGCGTCGGCGCGACCCATGTAGACCTCGAAGTTGCCGTAGAGATGCAACACCTCCGCATTTCCCGGACCAAGCGCGAGTGCCCGCTGGTACTCTTCGCTCGCCCGGGTGAAATCCTGCAACCCCCACACGAAATAGCGAGCCAGCGCTGCGTGACTCTCGGGAAGATCAGGCCCCAGAGCAATCGCCTTCAGCGCATCGGCGTGCGCTTTGTCGAAATTATCGGGTCCCGGAGCGCCGTACTGGGAATACTCTATGAGCGCTAGCGAGCGGCTGGAAAATGCGAGCGCATAGTTTGGATCCAGCCCGATCGCCTCCGTGTAGGCAGCGATCGCAGCTTGGTAATCCTTGTCACCGTGCGCCGCAAAGCGAGCTTTCTGACCACGGAGGTACGCATCGAACGCCGCGGGGACGCGCGTCCCACCCAGCTCGATCTTCGCAGCCACGTCTCCGAGCAGGCTCACTTTGAGGGCGCTTGCGACGGCACCCGCAATCTCGGTCTCCAGTTTCAACACATCGCCAAGATCGCGATCGTAGGTGTGCGACCAGAGGTGAAAGCCCGTGACCGCATTGATCAGCTGTGCGGTGACGCGTACGGTGTTCCCGGAGCGCCGTACGCTCCCTTCGAGCACCACCCCGACATTGAGCTTACGAGCAACGGTACCGATGTCGGTGTCCTTGCCTTTGAAGGAAAACGCCGAGGTGCGGGCCGCGACCTGGAGCTCGTTGATCTCAGCCAGGGAGTTGAGCAGCTCCTCCGTGAGCCCGTCCGAGAAATACTCCTGCGCGTTATCGCCGCTCATGTTGACAAAAGGTAGGACCGCAATTGAATGGGGTGGTGGAGCGAAGGCCGCACCCAACGGCGTCAGGCGCTTTGAGATCCAGAACCTGTCAGCAAGGAGATAGGCCAGTGCAGCGACGACAGCAACGACTCCGAGCAGGACCAACTTTGACCGGCGAGACACGCGCAGCTTGGCGGAGACTGCGCTCATTGGCGACAGGTTCGGGGACAGCAGGCCTCTTACTCGCTCGACGAAGGTGGAGGGCGTCTCGCCCCCCGGCAGGCGCGTCCACTGCACCGCGCGGAACCCGTCGGGGACAAACGCCTCCTGATCGCGTGTAGCATCAACGACGACGGGTACCAGAAAGGGCTTTTGCTCGGCGATATCGTGTGTGCGCTCGACCGCCAGCTTCCATTCGCGGCGAAAATAACCCTCGAGCCGCTCCTGGGTGTGCTGGGATACGATCGGGACGAACAGCGCGCAGGTCTGGATCTGGTGGCGGATCTTCTGATCCCACGCGTCGCCACCGCGCAGTTCGGTCTTGTCGAACCAAACCTCGACGCCCGCTGTCCGGAGCGCGTCTGCGATACGCTGCGCGGCTGATGCATCTTCTGATGCATAACTCAGGAAGACGGCACTGGACGGGGTCGACATCGATGCGCTCTACGTCCGCCGCCTGACCTCAGAGGGCGGCGCTCTGAAGTACATCGCCCCGGGCAAGATGCGCGGCCGCGAGTTCGTGCGCGAGGGCGAGCGCATAGCACGGGTCGAGCTCTCTCGCTTTGATTTGGTCGCGGATTGACTGGTCCCAGGCGCCCCGCCCCGCAGCTCGCTCTGATCGAGCCAGAGCTCGACGCCGGCGGCGCGGAGGCTCGCGCAGATCCGCTCCACCGCAGCGGCGTCTCGCGAGGCGTGGCTGATTAATACGGCGGGCGCGTCGCCGCTGGCCTTCGCCTCACCGCCGCCCTCGGTCATATCGAGCATCCCCCTACTTGCCCGGCATGGTCGTGGATGCTCTCTCGGTGCGCAACCAGCTTGGATTTAGGGGTCGCGCAATCGCTCAAGACGGCTCAGGTCGGCTGCAACAAACGATGTCCGGGCACTACTTGGGCGGTCGCGCCGCCCGCCGATTCGCGGGCACACCTCTTCGGTGCCTCGTCACGGGCTTCGTGGTGTCGGCTGCCTCAAACAATTGCCGAAACCCGTGTTCCAACAGTTCGACAGCCTTCCCCAAAGCGCCGAGTTGCCCAGCCCGGACTATCGCGATGGACAGGTGCAGGTCGAACGACGGGGGACGCAATACTTTCACGGTGTCAATAGAATGATTCCTAGCAATAAAGCGAGCGGGTAGCAGCCCGACACCATAGCCAGACTGAACGAACGCCAGCTGCAAATGCATGTTGTGGATTTCCGCCGCAATCATTGGAGTGAAGCCGGCACGCTCCATCCGATCGAGGAGGCTTGCCCGAAGTAAGCACCCGGGCGGATTGATCACCCAGGGTGCTCTGCCCAAGCTTTTCCAATCACCGTCAACGTTGCCTGCGGCGCCTTGAACGATCTCCATGCGGTCGCTTGCGATGATATTCGTCAGAAGAGGTGGAGGCGCGGTTTTACCTTCGGGCAACAGCACGGCAGCAACATCGAGTTCACCCGCGAGCAGCCGGTGAAATAATTCGCCGGTAAGTTCGCTCAACAGCCGCAGTCGAACCTTGGGGTATTTTTTAGTCAGCGCCCGAATAGGTTCGATAAACGTCCCCTCGGCCAAGGCATGCGCGAGCCCGATACGCAAGAGGCCGTGAGGTTCCGCGTCGCTCGACGCAAGAGATTTCAGCGCCTCCGTCCGCAGTAGCAGATCTCGCGCTTGTTCGAGCACCCTGGAGCCAAGCGAGTTCAGACGCGGAGGTTTTACCGAGCGGTCTAGCAACTCGGCACCCAATGCAGCCTCCAGCCTTTGCACTTGCCGTGTAATAGCAGAGGGCGTCCGGTATAGCCGATCGGCTGCACCGGCGATGGACCCGGCATGGGCGAACTCTACGAGGGTGCGTAAATCATCGAGCAAGGGGGTCTCCTAAAGCTCTTCCCGATGGGGTCGTGCTCCAATGGCACTATTATCGTGATAATAATGAATTTGTGGAATGTTCTGTCTCGCATCAGAATATTGGGGAATTCATGTTTTCGCGGAATTCTGTTTGCCTCATGCGATCCAAATTCGGCAGACGGGCGGTCCCGAGGTTCTGAACCGGTCAGCGGTCGATGTCGGTGAGCCAGGGTCGGGTCAGGTGCGCCTGCGCCAGGCGGCCGCAGTCCTCAACTACATGCTGCAGACGCCCACAAGGCATTGGAAGCGCGCGCAACGCTCCACCACCCTGACCTTCTAACCCAATATCCACAGGAGTTTGACCATGAGCAGGACCGCAATTACCTCGCCCGAACTCGCGCCGCCGGCCGGCCCGTTTTCCCAGGCGATCGAAGTCGGTGGCTTCCTCTACTTCAGCGGTCAGGTCGGCCAAGACCCGGCCACTGGCAAGGTAGTAGAGGGGGGTATTGTGGCCGAGACAGAGCGCGTCTTTCAAAATCTCTCGGCGGTTCTCAAGGCGGCCGGCAGGAGTTTCGATCACGTTGCGCGCGCCGGCGTGTTTCTCACGAGCATGAGTGACTTCGTCGCGATGAATGGCATCTACGCAAAGTATTTCAATCAGCCCTTTCCCGCCCGGACGACGATCGCGGTGGCCGCGCTGCCGCTTGGGGCCTGCGTTGAGATCGACCTCGTCGTCAAGGCTTGAGGCGACGCACGGAGGTTGATCTCATGAAGTACACATTTCACATCGTCGATGTTTTCAGTTCGAACCCGTTCGGCGGTAATCAACTCGCGGTTCTGCCTGACGCGGTCGGCATTTCGACCGAGGGCATGCAGAAGATTGCTCGTGAATTCAATTTCGGCGAAACCACCTTCGTCCTGCCGAAGAACGATCTTGCGAACACGTGTCGGGTTCGCATCTTCACACCTCGGGCGGAGCTCGACTTTGCGGGGCATCCCTCGGTCGGCACAGCCTGTGCGCTTGTGATGAAACAGCACGTACGGCTTAGTGATCCAACCCGGCTCATTCTGGAGGAGAATGTCGGTCCCGTGACGGTTGACGTCGCTCAGCGAAACGGGGGGTTCCACGGCACGTTGACGTTATCGGGGAAGATCGAGGCACCGACCGGCGCACCTTCTCCGACTGATCTCGCCGCCGTCCTGTCCATCGAGTCCGCCGAGGTGAGCAAAGTCTTTTTCGCGGGCGTCGGTGTTCCATTCTGTTTTGCGCAACTGAGCTCGAACGAGGTCGTCGATCGGGCGGCGATCAATCGGGCTGCGTGGGCGGTAACGCTCTCGCGAGCGTGGGCTCCCCACGTCTTCTTCTTCGCGGGAAATCTACGGGATGGCGGCAAGCTCTATGCTCGCATGTGGGCACCCGCGCTGGGCGTCGAAGAAGATCCCGCGACAGGCAGCGCTTGTGCCGCCCTCGTCGGGGCAATGGCATCGAAGCCCGATTTTGGCGGGATGGCCTATCGCCTTTCGATTGAGCAAGGCGTCTCGATGGGGCGCCGAAGCGATATCGAAGCGGAAGCGCGGAAGCGCGACGACGTGGTGACCTCTGTCAGCGTTGGCGGCGCAACAACCTACATCGCAAGCGGAGAGATCGAGGTGCCGACGTTTGCGCTTGTGTCGTAAGCCGCCGAGGACGATGAGACCGGTCCATTCCGGGTTCGCCCGAATAGACCACGCTCCAAATTGGTGAGGTGGAATGACCCCTACGGCATCCGGGCGGCGTCCGTTGCAACTTAGCACGACGAAGTACAACTGAGCACAACTCATTCCCGCTAATCTCCCGCACGATTCCAGAGCGTCACACGACTTCGATGGACGTGGCATCCGCCAGGGAGTCCGCCTACGTCGGTGCGGCCTCGGGCACTTGCTTGTGCACTCGATACATCAGAGCGAACGTCATCAGCGTAATAGCCATCACGACATAGCCCAGCCAATCAAAATGAGCCAGCGAGCCGTTGGGCCTCTGAACGATGAGCCAGCCCGCCACTGCCGCCGACACCCCGCCCGCGAATTGCTGCAATGAAGCGCTGACGGCATTAAAGGCCCCGCGCATGGCGGGCTCCGGGATAGCCGAGATCAGGGCTTGAGCCGGGATCATCCGCGAGAAGATGCCCGCGAACAGGATCACGTTGATCACTATGACCGTGGCAAGCGGCAGGTGGCCGATATGTGTCCAGATCGGCACCATAATCAGCGTGACGATGCTCCCTAAGCAGAACATGGGGAACTTGCCGAAACTATCGCTGACCTTGCCGACCAGCGGGCCCACAAAAACAGTACTCACCCCGGTCACAAGATAAATCACCGGCAGCACGGTGAAGGTCAACCCGACATTATTCACAATATAGGCGGTGCCGAAGGGCATCAGCATGTAGCCGCCGGTCGGCAGCAGCAGTACCAGGAGGAACGCGAGGCGATAGCGTGGCTCGGTGATCGTGTTAATGAGATGCGTCAGAGGGCTGTGCTCCTGCTTAAGCGCGAGGTGCCCGACAACTGGTCGCATGAAGAGCATGATCATGACCCCCGCCGGCACACCGACGGCAATGATTGCAAGAAAGGGGGCGTGCCAATCCCAATGGCTAGTCAGATACAACCCGGCGGGAAGCCCGAGCACCTGGCTCGCGGCAAAGGCGGTGGAAATCACCCCCATCACCCGACCGCGCATCTTCAGAGGAAAGAGGTCCGTGGTGATGGCGAACACGACGGAGCCAATCACCCCGCCAAACAATCCGGTAACGATGCGTGCCAGCAGAAGGAGCGGGTAAGTGGTGGCTAAACCGCACAGCAAGGTGCCGAGCATGAACCCAAAATAGAAGAACAGCAGCAGCCGTTTTCGGTCGAAGCGGTCGGCGAAGCCTGCCGCAAGAAATCCCGACATTCCGGCGCTGAAAGCGTAGGAAGAGACTGCGAGGCCAAACTGCTGTGGGCTGATGTGCAGGCTCGGCATCACAATCGCCCCGAGAGGCGAGATGATCATGAAGTCCAAGATGACCGTGAACTGCAGAAATCCCAGAATGCCGATAACGACTTTCTCGTACCGCGAGAACTTGATCCGAACAGGGGCGCGTGTTGCCGGTTTATCCATGCGGTTTCTGTGTCAAGAAAGTGATCCTAAGGCCTTGGAGGCTGGGCGTCGTTCTCGATGGTCCAGCGCTACGCGCACCTTTCGCCGCGACACCTGAAGCAGTATGCGGACCGTCCAACGGGCAGCAAAGCCGATTAATAAACGGTCGGCGTTCAGTACGGAAACTTCAATGCCCGCTCGATCGCCGAGAAGCGCGGGTCCTGGCGCAACGGATCGAATACGTATCTGTTTTCAATTCGATCAACCCCGGGCCACGGAGGCACATCCCCCGGAGGTGGCCGGTTGTTGTCCCTATCCCCGATTGAAGACCATCTTTGAGCGCGGTGACGAAGAGTTTTCGGGAGCACGAAAGATGCGGAAAGGGCTGGCGCGATGTCTTGCCTGCAAGACTCCCGTATGCCTTTGGAGCTCGCGTCCGGCACAGCCCTGCCGACCAAGCTGAGTCGGCATTGCGCTCGCTATAAAGCGACCGGTGAGGAAGTCGTCCTCTTGCGGTTACGCACGATCGTCTCGTTGCGCACGAGGGGGCGGGCCCAGAAGCAGACGCTCAATATGTATCCGAGCGTCACGAACACGCACAGCAGCGCGACCCGCAGGCCAAACCGGTCTCCCAGCAATCCGACGAGCAGCGGCACGACCGCGCCGCCGAGTATGCCGGTGCACAGGATGCCTGACATGGCGCCGTGATACCGGCTCACGGAGTTCAGGCCCAGCGAAAAGACGATGGACCACATGACCGACAGAAAGAATCCAGACATAGGAAAGGCGACGAGCGATGCCTGCGCCGGTCCAAACAAGGCCACACTCACGGATACAAAGGCCAACAGCGTGAACGCAGCCAGCACCACTTTCGCGTCGAAGAGCTTGAGAAGAACCAGGCCGAGCAGGCAGCCGATGGACATCAATCCCCAGAATGAGCCGACCGCGTGCGCCCCCTCCCGGGTCGGCTCGAAGTGGTGGTACGTGCTCAGAAACTGTGACATCCAGTTGGCAACGCTCTGCTCGGTGCCGACGTAGGCGATGATGCCGAGAAAGAACAGACGCACGTACCGATCCGCAATGAGTTTTCGATAGGCCTCGAGCCCGCCGACGCGCTCGTTTTCGGCGAGTTCCACTCGTGGCAGTGGTAGCCAGGCGGTCAATGCGATGAGTCCCAGGAACACCAGCAGAAACGCCCAATAGAACTGCACCCAGACGAGCGCCTGGTGCTCGGCGCCCGGGCGTTGCATCAGGATCGAGAACACCAACGGACTGACAAACGATGCGAGGCCGAACACGAGTTGTCCCATGACGGAAAAGAACGAGAAATGGCCTTCGCCGCCGGTCGCTCGCGTGAGCGGGTTGATGACGACTTGCAGCATCGCCATGCCGAGCCCAATCACGAAGAGTCCACAGATGACGACCGCGTACGAAGGGTAGAGCGCAATCCCGAGGCACCCGAGCAGGTTTAGACCGAAGGCCGCCAGCAACGTCGTCCGCGGCCCGCGCGCCTCGACCAGCGCGCCCGCCGGGATCGAGATCAGCCCATACGCGAGAAAGAACGAGAACGGCAGGAAACCGGCGAGCCCCAGGCTCAGGTGGAAGTCGCCGATGATGACGGGCATCAGCGGGCCGATCAGATTGGTCACGAACGAGACGACGAACCAGACCAACATGATGTAGGAGATGATTAAGACGCGGGTTTGCATCAGACGACCGGCACCTGGCTGACGTTGTTTTTCGGGTCCATCCAGAACGATTCGTTGACGAACCGGGCGAAGATCTCGCGCGGCAGGATGGGGGTGCGCTCGATCGGCTCCACCTTCGGGCGCACGGTATGAAGGCCCGGCATGCCGACGCGGGCGTCGAACTCGTCCGCGTTGTAGGAGATGTGGTCGAAGTCATGCTCGAACCACGGCTCGCCGATGAACTGATAGACCGCGCGCATGGCCGCTGACGGATTGCGCGCCAGGCTCTCGTAAGTCAGGAGCAGCAGGTGGCCGGCGGCATATTGACCATAGAAGGCATCCTTGGTGGCCTGGAAGGCGAACCCCACCATGCCGCGTGGATCGGTCAGCGCTTCGACGCGTGAGTACACCGTGGTGTTGGTGTCAAAGCGGAACACCTTGGTGACTCCGACCGGTTGCCTGCGCACGAGCCGTTCCATGCTGTCTAGCACCCAAGGCAGCTGGCGAACGCACGCGATGACCTTCGCCTCTGGAAACAGTGTCTCGAGCAGCTGCATCCGGCTGCACCACAGCCGGCTGGTATCGAACACGACCTGGCCATCCGTCGCCCCCGCGTAGAAGTTCTCGGGCAGGCCGCGCAGCATGGCGACGCGCTGCTCGTCGGAGACGTCAAAGGAGAAGTCGTTCTTGCTGCTCGCCTCCGCCATCACCACCCCCATGATGTCGGCGAGCGGGCTGGTCATGCCGGCGCGGAAACACGGGTTCTGATTGAGGATGGCCGCCAAGAGCGTGCTGCCGGAGCGCGGCAGCCCGGAGATGAAGTGAAATTTTCGGGCTCCCTTCGCGGGGCGAGCTGCCGCAGGCATGTGGGCCCCTCCTCTCTATCTTTGCCCTGAACCGTATGAAACCGCCCCACCCGGGGTCTCGGGCGGATGGTAGCCGGTCTCGGCGGCGAGCGGCACGCTCCGGGTCGCCACATTCCACCCCGTCACTTCGACGATCGGCGGCGCCGGCGCCTGCGTCGCGAGATGCGCCGTCAGAGTAAGCGATTCGCCGGGCCAGAGCGTGACGTCGTTGTCGCTCCAGAGGATCGGGAGCGCCGGCTCGCCGCCTACGGATCGCTTCACCGACACGTGCTGAAACAGCGCCACGCCCCTGGCGGAAGGGGGTACCGTGAGTGTGACCGCGATGACGTCCCCCGCGCCCTCGTGCCGCATCGTGGCCCGGACCTCAGTCGCCGTGGTGGGCAGGGACTGAAGTGCGGTGAGGTCCGCGTAACGCGTCACCGGCGTGACAAACCAGTTCGAATGCGCCCAGTCGAGCTCGTCGGTCTGGGTGGAAAGCCAATAGACATTGCGGCTGATCGGTTTGCCGCCGGCGGAGGCGAGCTCGAGCTCGACGAAGTAGACGGACGACAGGCGGGCCACCGCCGGCAGCGTGGCCACCTGCCGGGTACCGCTCGCGAGATCGAGGTCCTTGAGGCGCCGCTCGTAAGGCACGCTGCCATCCACGTTATGGACGCGGATCACAGCCTGCAGTCGACGCTCAGTGTTGGGCGTGCGATTGACCAGTAGGATCGCGCCAGTATCGTACGCGTACTGGATGTGCAGCGGCTCGTTGGCGATCCGCGCGCCGAAGTAGGCGCCGGCCGGATTCAGGAAATAGTCGTACAGATGCCAGTGCAGCGACGGCCACGCGTTGTTGAGCATCCAGTAGATCACGCCGGTCGAGGGCTTGTCCGCATCCATGCGCGCACTGAACGCCTCGAATTGCGCTCGAACGTTGTCATAGTTTTCCAGCTGCGCTTTGGCGACATAGTCCTCGAGACTCCGCGGTGGGCCGTAGCGTTTGGCCAGCGCGGCGTCGAACGCCGCGAGCTTCGCGAAGGTCGACCAGGCGGCCGAGGCATGAAACTGCCGCACCTCGGGGTATTTCCACAGTGCCTCGAGCTCCTGCGGCGATAGCATGCGGGTCAGGTCCTCGAGCAGCGGAATGGTTGCTCCCGCGCTCACCTCGGAGTCGAACCCAAAGGCGCCGCCCAATTGGTCGGCATACCAGTAGGCCGGCGGCACCCAGTCGTAGGGCCCGTCCATTTTCATCCCGGACGGTCCGGTCGCGGCCGTGGCCTGATTCGATGCCGCCGCGATGATCGGCAGCGGCCAGCCCTCAGCCTGCAATGTGTCGACGTACCTCTTGGCAATCGCGGGCGGTGGCGCATTGTCGCTGCCGATCAGAAAGCCGATCACGGATGGATGGTTCCGCAGCAGTCGCGCCTCGCTTGCCATCGAGGCTGCGGCCACATTCTCATCCGCAGGGTCCCACGGCTCGCCACCGGTCTTGGCCCACGATTCCCACTTGTCGCAGCACTCCCAGCCGGCGAGAACCATGACGCCTGCGCGGTCAGCGAGGTCGTAGAAACGCGCATCCTCGAGCTTGCCCTCGCTGCGAATGGCGTTGAGCCCGAGATTCACGATGTAACTGAATTCGTCCTCCATGCGCCTCGGGTCATCGCGCAGGAACATGTCCGGCGCCCAGCCGGCGCCGCGAATCAGAACCGGCTTTCCGTTGACGACGAACTGCCGATAGCCCTGCGGAGTAAGGTGAGAAGTGACGCTGCGAATGCCGAAGGTCGCACCGGCCCTATCGGAGATCGCATCCTCGACGGCAGCCGTCAGCTGCAGACTATAGAGCGGCTGTGCCCCCATACCGACCGGCCACCAGACCCGTGGACGGTGAAGGTCGAGGGCGGAATCGCTTCGGGGGGAAAACGACACGGCCTGTATCTCACCGGGCGCGAGGTGGATGCCGCGCCGCAGCGCAACGCCAGCCACGACGCCCGCAATCGTGGCATCGTGTGCCGCGCCATCGAGGTTCCGCGCCTCCACCTTCACGGTCAGCCCGGCGCGCCCCAGATCGGGCGATAGCGTCGATGTCACCTGCGGGAAGCGCAGCTGGACCGGTCCCGTCCTTACGAGATCCACGCCCCGCCACGGTCCCATGTTGTTGTCCGGTGGCGTCGGGTTCCAGTCGACCCAACCGATCGAAAAGCTCGTCCGCGGATCTGCGGGATGCACACGCAATGCCAGGGTATTGACGCCGGCATGGATCCAGCGGCTCACATCGAGGTCATGCACGGGATAGGCGCCTGCGACCGTGGACTGCTCGGCGACCGTATGCCCGTTCAGCCAGACCTCGGCGCTCGCAACCATGCCGTTGATCCGCAGCAACGTGCGTGCGCCTGGCGCGCCTTCAGCGAGCGTGAACTCGGTGCGATACCACCAGGGGATCAGGAACAGGTTGCCGCTCGAATCGGGCTCCTCCACCGCCCGCAGGTTGTCACTGTAGAACACGTTCTCATACACGCCGTTCTCGAGCAGCCCTGCCATCACCGTCGCGCGCGCGCTCACGGGATACCAGCCCTCGGTTGAGAAGCCGGCCGAGGAGACCTCGGCACCGCCTTGCTGCGCCTTGGCGCTCGACTGAATCTGCCAATGGGCGATGGGAGTGACGGACGCGGCCTCGCCAGTTACCGGAGTGGGGGCATAGGCGCCGTCGGCACAGGCGAGACACGTGCCCGCCAGCGCGGCCAGCGCCGCCATCACGCGGACCATGGGTATCCGCGGCACGCGTGTCGTGTCAGCTGCTCCCAGAACGCCCTCACCACTGTCCGCGCGCGCCCACCGTATAACTGCGCTCGGAGAAGTTAGCGTGCGCTTCCTGGCTGGGCCAGACGAGGTAGTAGCGATTGTACTCGTTGGTGAGATTGCTACCGTTCAGGTACAGCGTGATGTACTTGTCGATCCGGTACTGGATCGACGCATCGAGATACCCCTGAGGCGCCTCGTACTCTTCCAAGCCCTGGATGCTGCCGACATCATTCTCCGACGCTCGCTTCGAGCGGTAGTTGTACGCCGCGCGGACCTGCAGGCGGTCGTCCTGGTACCACAGGATGAAATTCCCCGACTCGGTCGAGTTGTCCTGGAACGGAATCGCGTGCCCGGCCAGATCCCTCTGTCCCGTGTTGCTCGGCGCGTACGTGAAGTTGAATTCCGCGCCGGTAAAGCGGAGCAGCCCCGGAAGGAAGCTAAATCCCTGGCGGTAGTCGAACTCCGCGCCCTGGATGCTGTTACCGTAGCCCTGTACCGGCTCGATGATCGTGATGCAGCGATGGCGCACGACCCCATCCTCGTCTGGCAGATTGCAGTTCTGCACGTTGCCGTTCTCGATGAAGCTTTTCACGTCGATGCGGAACAGCTCGAGGCCGACCATACTGACCGGGTTGATGTAATACTCAAGCGAGGCGCCGTAATTGGTGGAGCGCCATGGGTCCAGATTCGGATTGCCGTTCGATTGCCCCTGCGCCACTTCATACAACTGAATCAGTGGCCCGTTGGGGTTGCTCGGGTTCTTGACGTACGCCAGCGCGTAGTTCAATGCCAGGCCGCCGCCCCAGGTCTGCAGATCGAGCGGCTGCATGTTCTTCGATGCGGCCAACCGGACAATCAGCTTGTCGGTCAAGCCCAATGACAGGTTGAGAGCCGGCAGGACGTCGGTGTAACTGCGCAGGGTGTCACTGGTGCCGATATCCGCGGCATTCGTGCCGTATAACCCCGGCAGGCCGTCCAGATGCTGCGTGATGTCCAGGTTGGTATGGATCACGCGGACGCCGAGGTTGCCGTTGAACGGCATATCGCCCAACTTTTCGCTAAAGTCGGTTTGTAGATAGCCGGTAGTTTCCTTCATCCAAACGCCCCATGTATCTCCCGGGTCCTCCTGGGTAGTGGTATTAGGATAAAGCGACTTCCAGAACGCCAGAGGATTGTCCATCGCGGAGGGATTGACTCCCCAGAAGTTGATCCCCGAGCCAAGGAGGTTGAAGTATTCCTGCCAATTGCCGGATAGAGCCGGCGGAGTCTTCGACATCTGTACCGCCGATAGCGGGCCGGCACGGAAGTAGCCCTGCGCGTTACCAGCGGTGCACCCGCCACCGTTGCCGTCGCCACCCAGGATCACATCGGCGCCGACATAGCGCACCAGGCATCCGTTCGGGTCGCTGGCGCCGATGCCGGCGTACACGGGGGTTACCAGGGTGTACGCGTAGTTGTTGGCGGTATGGATACTATTGCGCACGCCGAAGTCGAGCTTGAAGCCGTGATGAAGGTCGTAATGTCCATCGAAGCGCAGCGCGGTGATCGCGGCGTTGGCGGTGTAATCGTCGCCGGAGGACTCGATGGTCTTGAACGTCCAGCCGTTGGGGTTAGCGAAATTGGCGGCCATCGACGGGGGCATGCTGATCGCGATGTTCCGGCCGGTGAAATTCGCGATGATGGGAGTTGAGTCCTCGGGAATGCCGATCGGGTTGAATACGCGGTTGCCGCCCAGTTGGGCCGGATAGACGAAGGTGCCGCAGGGCAAATTGACACCGGGATTCAACTCATTGGGCCACAGACAGCCATTGGAATCGGAAATGTTGAGATCGGTCTCGATATAAGACTGCTTTGCGGTCTCGCGAATGCCGCGCACGCTCCCCTTGAAGTCGCCGCCATTGTCGAAATTGAGCTGGAGATTGGCGTTCTGCGCGACCGAGCCGGTGCTTTGCAGCTGCGAGTACGATTCGACGTCACCCGGCCACTTCTCGTAGACCTGGGTGGTGTAGATCGTAGAACCGGCCCACGCCGGGTCTTGCGGCGCCGTATTGTACTGACCCAGCACGTGGGCGCCGGTGTTCTGCGACTGCAACGGCACGTAGGTCGCGCCCTGCCAGTCAGTGGAGTTGAACTGCAGGCCGACGTTGCGGTTGTACTGCCTCTGCTGCGTGTAGAAGTAGTCGCTGGTCAGTGTGAATCCGTCACTAAGATCGGCCTGGAACGAGGCATTGGCGGCCTCGCGCTTGCGCTGAATGCTCGAGTCGTAGAGGCCGATGTCCTGGCTGCCCATGAATATCTCATTGGTCCTGCCGTCACCGTTCACCGAGACACTACCGTTAGGATACTGCACGATCCTCGAGGGAATCGGCAGCCCGTTCCATGCCCCCACGAACCCTGCGTAGCCGCCCGCGCTCTCGGCGTTCTCAGCGTTAAGAACGACGCCGTACTGGTCGAGGCCCTCGCTCGAGCCTGTGCCTGGCGCCCCCACCCCGTTGCCCGCGTTGTTACTTTCGGGGCCGGCCCGCGTGGTGTTGGAGAAGTCACCGGAAAGCAGCAGACCCCAGCGGCCGTCGTCGTTGAATGAGACGAGGCCACTTGCCTCCGGTCCGAGCTTTCTGGCGGTATCGCCGCGTTCTCCGTCGGCGTTGTAGCTGAAGGTGAATCCATGCGGCAAGTCCCAGGGTCGATAGGTGTGCAGATCGAGTGAGCCGCTGATGCCTTCCTCGGTCTGGCCTGCAGTGGGCGATTTGATGACGTCCACCTGATTGAACAGCGTCGCCGGCAGTGTCTCGAAATTGGGTTGTTGCGATGTGATCTGGTCCGGGGTGATGAATACTTCGCCGTTGAGCATGCTGCCGACTTGAGGCAGGCCGCGCACGTCCACCTCGGTACCCTCACCGCCATTGCGATCGATCTGCACGCCGGTGATCCGCTGCAGCGCATCGGTGATGGTCGTGTCGGGCAATTGGCCGATGCTCTCCGCCGAGATACTGTCCTGGATACTCGCAGCCTCGCGCTTCACCTGGATCGCGCGTTCCTGCGACTGACGTACGCCGATGACGGTGACGGTCTGAAGGTCCGACGTATCGGCTGCCTCGCCGGATTTGCTCTTCTTGGCATCGGGCGAGAGGGACGCCGGAATGTCCTGCGCGGCGGAGTCCGAGGCGCCCGCGTTCGCCGCCGGAGTGCCCGTGGGTTCCGACGCCAGGGCAGCATTCGCCGCGGCGGCGAGCAACGCCACCGAGACCGCGATCGACACGGGATGCTTGCGATGTACGTTTGACACGGGCTGTACCTCTGGACTGATATTTTTCGAATCTCTGCGGCCCACCGGACGCGTCTTGCTCACTTGGAAAATTCCGTGCGCGCCAGTGCCCATTGGCCCTCGCGCGGATCGCCCGTGGCGAAGATGCACAGGTCCCGCGGATCGGTCGGCGCCGAGGGGGAAACCTCCGCGCTCAGCGTCCTTTGCCCGTCCCCCTGCCCGACCGGCGTCAGCGGCAATCTGGCGAGCAGCGGCCCTGCGCAGGAATCGGCATGGATCTCAAACTCGCCTGCCGCGCCGGCCTTGGGGCGTACGACGGCGCCCTGCGCCTCATCGCCGAAGCGCCATGCCACGCGCTCGACGGTCAGGGTGACGTGCCCGATGCCCCGGAGCGGCGCGCGACGCCACAGCCAGCACATGTCCCCGACGTCCGCCGCGTAAACCGGTCGCGGGCCTTGCGCCGGCTGACGGCCGCCCAAGCGCATCGGTGGCTGGTTCGAGCAAGAAGGAAGCTCGCCGCTGTCGTGTGTCAGGAGCGTCGAGGCATCGAGCACGCGCGCGCGCGGCGCGGCAAGTTCGAACCCGCTCGGGGCGAATGTGGCCGCGCGCAACGTAACTTCCCCCTCCGCAGCGAACTCCAACGGACCGACGTACCGTGCAGACGTCGAGGTCGGCACCGAGGCGTCCGTGGTGTAGCGGATCTCGCCGTAGCTCACCTGGTTTGAGAGCGCGACTCGCAGTTTTCCCTCCTGAACGGTGGTCACATCGAACGCCGGCGCAAACGCCGTGTCGGCATAGGCGACGCCAAGAGCGCGGTAGCGGCCGAGCTCGGCGGTCAGGCGCTCGAGGAATCCGTTCCAGTCACGCGTGTCCGCCCGCGACCACCCCAGCTCCGACAACGCCGCCATGCGCGGGAAGAGCGCGTGCTGGGCGAGCCCGAAGTCGGGTATGAGCTCCGTCCAGAGATTGCCCTGCACCCCGATGACACGCTGCGCTTCTGCGGCGGTCGCGCCATTCGGAATGACGACGGTGTCGTAGGCCTGGCGAAGTGTCGTCATGGGCGGCTGGCCCGGCGATTCGTCGGGCAGGCCCGATTGATAGTGGTCGAAGTACAGCGACTCCTCGGGCGTCAGGACCACCTCATGACCCTGCGCGAGCGCTTCGAGTGCAACTTGCTCCTGATCGCTTCCGTGCCACGACATCACCACCTGCGATGCCGGAAGCTTCTCACCCGCGACCAGCTCGTCGTCCCAGCCGACCGGCATGCGTCCGTGCCGGAGGAGATGCTCGGCGACCTGGCCGGTGAACCAGCCCTGCAGCTGATCCATATTCGTGAGCGCGAGCCGCTGCATTCGCGCGCGCAGCTCCGGGGATGCGTTCCATTGCTGCTTGTCCGCTTCGTCGCCCCCGATCGAGAGATAACGCGAGGGGAAGAGCTGCATCGCTTCGTCGAGCACGTCGTCGACGAACTGCAAGGTCCGCTCGTCGGGTTTCAACAACCAGGGGCTGATCCCCCAGTCCGTCCACACGGGCGGACGCTCGCCGGTGACGCCGAGCCACGGATAGGCGGCTACGGCCGCCTGCGAATGCCCGGGCAGGTCGATCTCCGGGACGACGCTGACGAAACGGGCGGCGGCGTAGCGCACGATGTCGCGGACCTCGGCCTCGGTATAGAAGCCGCAGTAGGGAATCTCGGCAGCGCCGGTCAGCTCGCTGTCGAGGCCCGCCGCCTGACGGCACGCGCCGACCTTGGTGAGCGCGGGGTACTTCGGGATCTCGAGGCGCCAGCCCTGGTCCTCGGTCAGATGCCAGACCAGCACATTGAGCTTCTCGAGCGACATCCAGTCGATCAACTTCTCGATGTCGGTGACGCGTTGCAGATGCCGCCCGGAATCGAGCAGCAGCGCGCGCCAGGCGAAGCGCGGTTGATCATCGATGACGCCGGCGGCAATCTCGGCCGCGGTGCCGCTGATCCAGCCGGGCGGCGTCAGCAGTTGCCACAACGTGACGCTGCCGTAAAACAGGCCGGCTGTCGAACGCGCGATCACGCGGACCCCCCGGGCACCTGACACGATGCGATAACCGCCATCCGCCGCAACGCTCGTACGCGGATCCACTTCGAATATGATTGCAGGGTGAGGATCGGCCACTGAAGCCGCCTGTAACTGCAAGCCGCGCGTCGTGGCCAACAACTCGATGAACCGATCCACGATGGGCTGAACCTGCGCGCGGTCCGCGCCACGCACCGCGACCCGGGCGCCATCGACGATCGCCACGATGCCGGACGACGCAAGGCGGATGTGGGTAGGCGCCGGCAGCAGAAACCGAAGGGCCGGAGCTGCAGGTGTCGCAGTCGCCATTCCCGTGGTCGCAAGCCATAGCGCAACCATGGGAAACCCCACCGACACCGCTCCCGCCCGGCGCAACATCGAAGCGACGCGGACGGGCACATGCTCGGCCGCCCCTGCCGAAGACAGCGCTCTCACGGCCTCCGTTTGTCGACCCCAATGACCGATCGCCCCGTTCATCGTTACCTTGAGACGTTCTATTTATTCGGTCGCCTGACGAATCAATACTCCATCAGCACGCTCCTGACGTCAACCTTCTGTGGATTTAGCTAGGAATATGGCTATGATAGTTCGCTTGTCAGACGAATCAATAAACTAGCCATGCCTGCACAGCCGACCAGCAGCGTGACCCGCCAGCTGTCGCAGCGAAGCGTTTTCGAAGCCCTTCTGCATCGCAGCCCGATCTCACGGGCGGGCCTTGCCAAGGTGACCGGGCTATCCAAGCAGACCACCTCAGAGGTCATCGACGCGTTCGAGCAGCAGGGGCTCGTCCGCCCGATCGGACGAACCAGTGGCAATGTCGGACGGACCGCCGTGTTATACGAGTTGAGCCCGGAAGGCGGTCACGTGCTAGGCATCGACCTGGGAGCCCGGCGGCTAACGGTCGCCCTCGCCGATATCGCAGGCAGAGTCCTCGCCGAAACGGATGAACCTACCGACAGCCGCGGCGGAGCCTGGGCGATCGACCAGATTGCGCGGCTCTCGGATCGTCTGGCGCGTGACAACCATACCCACCCGAGCCGGATTCGCTCGATCGTGCTGGCCACCCCGGGTGTGGTGAACCCCAAGAGCGGCGCCATCGAGATGGCGCCCAACATCGCAGGTCTCGGTCAACTCAATGTCGTTGGTCTCCTGGGCGAGAAGCTCGGCAGCCGGGTCGTCCTCGAGAATGACATCAATCTCGCGCTGCTCGGGGAAATCTGGCATGGCTGCGCGCAGAACGTCGCCAACGTCGCGTTCCTCGCGCTCGGCAGCGGCGTCGGTCTGGGCCTCTATATCAATGGCCAGCTGGTGCGCGGCGAGCACGGCGCCGCCGGTGAGATCGGCTATCTGCCGCTCGGCGGCGATCCGCTGCAAGCCGAGTCGCGCCTCCAGGGTTGCCTCGAGTATCAGGTCGGCGCCACGGGTGTCGTGCGGCGCTATCGGGAGGCCGGTGGTTTCGAGGTCGATTCGGTCCGACAGGTCTTCGAGCGCGCGCAGGCGGGGGATGCGCTGGCTACCGAGGTGGTCGAGGAGACGGCGCGGCTCACGGGTCTTGCGGCGGCCACGGTCATCGCAACGGTAGACCCGCAACTGCTCGTGCTGGGTGGCTCGGTTGGGGCCCGTTCGGACTTTGCGGACAAGGTCGCGCGCGTGGTGGGACAGCTGGCGCGGCAGCCCGTGGAGGTTCGCACCAGTACGCTCGGCCGGCGCGCGGGCGTCGTCGGTGCATTGTCCGTCGCCTTGCGCCGTCTCCATCATGATGCGTTCGGGGTTGCGGAACTTGCGGCAGCTTTGCCTCTTCCACCGCCCCGCAGCGCACACCAATGACCGACCATACACGTTACTGCTTCGCGGCGGACCTGGGCGGCACGAAGCTCGCCGCAGCCATCGCAGACGCGCATGGTCGCATCCTGGCGGAGCTCACCGAGCCCACGGACGGGCGCGGCGGAGCGCACGTGGCCGAGCAGATTGCCGCCTGCGCCGCCAAGCTGGCACAAACCGTCGGAGTCGAAGTCACGCGGGCGCGCCATGTCATGGTGGGAGTGCCTGGGGCCATCGATCCTCGCACCGGCCGTATTTCCATGATTCCAAACATCGCGGGGCTGGAGGACTTCGATGTCCTCGGCTACCTGCGCGGCCGTTTCGGGCCGGACGTGGCAATCGAGAACGATGTGAATCTCGCGATGCTCGGTGAGTACTCGCTCGGCTGCGCCCGCGGGTGCCGCAACGCGGCGTTCCTGGCGCTCGGAACGGGCACGGGACTCGGCCTGCTCATCGACGGCAAGCTGTTTCGCGGCACACATGGCGCGGCGGGCGAAATTGCGGACCTCCCTATCGCGCGCCATCCGACTGCGCCGGTCCCGTCCACCAGCGGAACATTCGAGCTCGAGGTGGGTTCGCGGGCCATCGTCGAGCGATACCGCAGTCAGGGCGGAACCGTGGCCGTCACAGTGCGCGACATTTTCGGACTCGTCGAGCAAGGCGACGAACTAGCGGCATCCGTCCTTGACACAACGGCGCACTGGGTGGCCCTCGCCGTAGTGACCCTGCAATCGCTCCTCGATCTGGAGCTCATCGTCTTCGGGGGAAGCATCGGCGTGCGTCCCGAGCTGTATGAGCGGGTCCGAAGGGCTCTCCCCGCCCTTTCCTCACGACCGATCACCATCGCACCCAGCCAGCTCGGCGATCGTGCGGGGCTCACCGGCGCCCTGTGCGCGGCGGCGCAGACGACACGGCAGATCCCTGAGTAAGCGCCGGATCAGCGGGTGACGTAACCGTCGGTGCAACTTCGACTGCGCAATGGTCGACGTTCGGTCCCCCGCACATGCTCCGTAACCTCCACCCGGCGAAGTTAGTAGCTCTCTGACGCTACAGATGAAGATCCAAACGCTACCCGGGCTTATGAGTCCGGTGGAATGTTAGACGTTAGATTCGCGTAGATCTGGAATTCAACAACTTGCCAAGGGCCGCCCGTTGCAATTGGCACCACGAAGCACGCCTGAGCACTACTGATCCCCGCAAATCTCCCGCACAAACTGTTTCGTATGGCTGCGTGGTTAGCTGGCGGTTTACCGACGATGGTTGGGTCCGTCGAACGAATTCTATTGTGAAGCCTTGAACGCCGAAGCGGGCGCAGTGGGCTCGCCTGTCGACTGTGGGGCGCCTAACGGAACGTACAAGACGCTCGGGTGCGCTCGATCATGGGTAGAGCGTCACCGTAACCGCGCGCGCATCCTGCAGCGACTCTGTTGCCACCTCGCCTCCGGAGTTGTAATTCTTCTCGACGTAGATCGAGTTGATCGGTGAGATCGTCAGACTCAATAAACCTTGATTCATAATGGAAAGGGAGGGACTCGAACCCTCGACCCCGGCATTATGAGCGAGGCCAAGTATCTGATTTTTCAACTTCTGGGCAGACGGCCGTTGCAGCTAAGTGCCTGAAAGTGCATCCGGTCTTCTGCCCCGGGCTTGGCTTTTGGGGATCAGGCCTCCATGTCCCGTCGAATATGCTTTGTGCCACGCAAAGGGGCGAGAAAATCATCACTCCCACGAAAGCCGATGCGCTGAGTGTTCTCATGACATTTTCCCTATCAGACCTAACAGTCTGGCATCGTTAATCGGGTAACTCACCGCTTCCGGCGGAGTCGCGGCGCCAGACTCTGGCGCAGATGCCTCGGAATTCCAGATATCGACGGCGCACTTCCAGGAGCCGTCCGGCTCCTTTCTCCACACCGCCACGGCCCTGTTGTGCTCGACGACCGGCTTGCCCTCCGGCGAGGTCATGCGGATCGTGTCGGTGCCTACGGCGTAGGCGAGATCGCCCGACCTGGCCACCCACACGTGGTCCGTGACCCAGGTGATCGAGAAGTCGGGGATCGCGAAGGCCCCGGCGACGTAGCGCCGAAGCGCCTCCTTCCCCACCACCGCGGGCCCGCCTGGCGGCAGCATGTAGACATCGTCCGACCAGTAGGAAACCGTATTCTCGAGGTCGTGGGACTGCGCCGCCGCGAGCCAGCGCGCATCGGTGGCGCGGATCGCGGCCTCTTCCCTAACTGGATCGGCGGCCGGTGTCGCCATACCTTTGCAGCCCGCGAGGACCGCGAACGGCAGGAGAATCGCAGACAGATAGCGCTTGCTCATGACAGCTCCTTGAGTTGCTTCAGCCAGGGCCGCCGACAAGAGCGGCCGGGCCGGCGAGCTGCTGACTACTGCTTGACGTAGACGCCGGTCGTCTTCTCGTCTTCCTTGCCCGCATTCCAATTGACATCGGTGAACGAACGTCCGTCCGCTGCCAGGGTCTGCTCCCCAGTGTTGTCGGTCTTGCCGCCGATCTTCATCACATACCGCATCTTGGTCGGCGTGAGCGCCTTGAACGAGATGGTGGCGTCCGGGGGTACCGTGGGACCGGTGAGCGGAATGTCGCTGCCGTCAGTGCGACCCTCGACGTTCACCTTCATGTCCGGCACGTTGTAATGCACCATACCCGCGGCAGGTACGCTGATCACGAATTCCTGCGGGCCGCCGCCGCCCTTGACCTTGGAGGCGCGCCAGGTTCCGACGAGTCCGTCGCTGCCCGAGACCCGCGTAAAGACGTCTTCCTCATGGAAGGTGCTGCCGTCGGGTCGCGTGCCGGTCCACGTCTCGGTCAACGTCTTGCCGTCCGCGGACAGCGTCCGGTGACCCTTGCTGAGCACCTTGCCATCGAGCTTGTAGACGGTGTCCCAGGTATTTTTGGCGGGCGCGGTCCAGACCACCGTGCGGTTCGACCACGCCTTGCGCTCCTTGCCGTCGACGGCGAAGTCGAACTCCGCCGTGCTGCCGTCGGAGAAGTGCAGCATGTCGCCTGCGCCCTGTGAGAAGGTCATGGTTTGGCCGGTGAACTGACTCTTTGCCTCGTCGAGCTTCCACGTACCGTTCCAAGGGCTGTCGGACGCGGACGCCGCGCCTGCGGACAGTGCCAGCAGTGAGCACGTAAGCAATGCAATCTTCATGGTGTGTCTCCCAGTGTGTTGTGGTTTGCGCGTCCTTGGTGGCCTGGTGCGCGCTTCAGGGTGGTAACTCGGCAGGCCCCGGCAAGATCACCAGAAAGCTGCCGCTCCAGAACTTGTCGTACGCCTCGCTCTGCACGTAATGACTGAGGGAAGCCGCGTAGTGCGCCTCCCCCGGGCGCATCTCGATGGTCACGAGCCCCCCGCTCGCGGCGCGGATGACTCCCGCGTGAACCCCTGCGGCGCAAATCGATGAGCCGTCGGTGTACGGGCCGCTGCCGATGACCTGGCCACTGGCGGCCTTGCCCGTGGGGCATCGGAAGCTGAAGCGCTCGCCGTTGAGGCCCCGCAGGTTCAGATCTAAAGGACTTGTGCGCCAGTCGACCTCGTGCACCGCGGGGGCGGGCGCGAGCGTCGCCGCAGCCAGCGGCACGACGCACACCAGGGCGGCGAGCGCGATGCCGGGCAGCCGCAGGAGCGTGTGCCAGGCCTCACGCCTCATCTGCGCCCCCAATGCCTGCGCAGCGCAGGGCTTCATACATGCCGTGTCATGGGCGGTACAGTGGCCTTTTGCGGGCACCGGGTCGTTGCCGTTCAGCTGGCAGTTTTCTGGCAAACTTGTTCCTGCCGGACGAATTGGCCTAAGACCATGTCTGCCCCACAAAACCCGGTCTACCGATTCGGCAGTTTCGAGCTCGAGCCTGCCGAACGGCGGCTGTCTGAAGCGGGCAGGTCCATTGCGCTCACCCCTAAGGTCTTCGACACCTTGGTGCTGCTCGTCGAGCGCGCGGGGCACCTGGTCAGTAAGGACGAGCTGATGAAGGTCATGTGGCCGCG
Organism: Steroidobacteraceae bacterium; assembly: GCA_035482695.1. Taxonomy (GTDB): domain Bacteria; phylum Pseudomonadota; class Gammaproteobacteria; order Steroidobacterales; family Steroidobacteraceae; genus 13-2-20CM-66-19. The sequence goes on from DATHQM010000045.1 coordinate 23,378, forward strand.
CGGCTACGTGGACGAGTCCAACCTCACCAAGCACATCTGGTTCATACGCCGCGCCCTCGGCGACGGCGAGCACGACTCGCGTTTCATCCAGACCGTGCCGAAACTCGGCTACCGCTTCATCGCCCCCGTGACGCGCGACAGCGCGACGCTCTGCCCCCCACCGCCGCTCACCGCTGCGGCTGAGGGCGCCATCCAGCTTCAGCCGCCACTCCTCCCAGCGACAGATCTGCCGGCGGGCCGCGCCGCGACCGAGGCTGGCGCGGTCGTGTCGCCCCCCACTGCCACGCCAGTGAGCCGCAAGGCCACGCAGGTCCGCTGGATCGCAGCGGCGCTCGCCGCCCCGCTGGTGGCGCTCGCCTTTGGATGGTGGCTGCTCAGCGCCCCGAAGTCTGCAGGGCTGACGGCCCATCAGGGCCGGACCGTGGCGTTCGTCGGCTTCAGCAATCTGTCTCGCGACGCCAAGGACGCATGGCTCTCGCCTGCCTTGAGCGAAATGCTCGGTGCTGAGCTGAGCGTGGCGGATAACGTGCAGGTGGTCCCGGATGAGCTGGTGCGTGACGCCGGCTCGGACCTTCCCCCGCCCGCAGCGGGCGGCTATTCGGCGCAGACACTCGCGCGACTGCGCCAGCGGCTCGATGCCGACTATGTGATCTCCGGCAGCTATTTGATCACCGGCACCGCTGAGGATGCTCCGTTGCGGGTCGACGTCGCGCTGCAGGACACGCGCACCGGCGCCCTGGTGGCCTCCGTCTCGAACGAGTCGGAAATCCCGGGTCTGATCGCACTCGTGAGGCGTGCGGGCGCGACGCTGCGCAGCAAGCTCGGTGCCCATTCTGCGGACACGGAAACCCTCAGGCTCGTGGCCAACGCACAACCCCCGAGCGTCGACGTTGCCCGGCGCCTTGGGTTCGCGCTGGATGCCCTGCAGCACTATGACGCCGCGCGCGCCCGCGACGAGCTGCTCGAAGCGATAGCCGAAGCCCCCGGCTATGCCCCTGCCTACGCCCACCTCGCCCAGGCGTGGTCGGCACTTGGGTACCGCGACAAGGCACTGGCCGCCGCTGAGCAGGCGGTGCAGCACGCGGCGAATCTCCCGCCTGAACAACGCCTGCAGACCGACGCCGTGGTCGATGCCGAGCACGCAGACTGGGCGAAGACGGCCGAGGCCTGGCAGGCGCTCGCGCACATGAAGCCCCTCAATGCCGAGTACCGCCTGCAGAGCATCGACGCACAGATGGCCGCGGGGGGAACGGCCGCGGCGCAGGCAACGCTGCGCGAGCTGCAGCGCCTCCCCGGCGCGACCACAGACCCAAGAGTGGAACTCGCCGCCGCGCGTATAGCCGGAGCGCTCGATGATCCGAAGGGCGCCGAACAGCACGCCGCCAACGCGCTGCAACTGGCGCAACAGCACGACGCCGTCGGTCTCATCGCGGATGCACAGCTGGCGCTCGGCGGCGCCCGCACGCATCTGAACAAGAACGAGGAGGCACGTAGCGGTCTGATTGCTTCGATCGCCGCCTATCGCGCGATCCGCAATCCGCGCGGCGAGGCGGCTGCGCGCACGAAATTGGCCCAGGCTCTGGAGTACCTCAGCAGTAATGAGCAGGCGCGCGAGGAGTATCAGCGTGCGATGTCGCTCGATCAAAGTATCGGCGACCTGGCGGGAGTCGCGGACGTCTACCGCAAGCTATCCAGCATGTTGTGGCTGCAGGGTGATCGCGACGGTGCGCAGACGGCTGCACGGCATGCGCTCGAGCTCGGTCGCGAAACGGGCGACCTGTCAATGCAGTCCTGGTCGCTGCAGGCGCTGGCCACGATTGTCAGCGACGATGAGGCGAGCGATGAGGCGCTCAGTGAGTACCGCGAGGTCGTCGCTCTGAATGAGCGCGCCGGGCATCAGACCGCCTGGCCGCTGAGCAACGTCGCCGACGTGCAGCGCATGCGCGGCGAGCTCGATGCCGCGCGCGCCACCTGCGCGCGCGCACAGGTGCAGGCCGCGCCCCTCACCGATCCGCAGTTCGCAATATTCAGCGGCTTTACGTGCGCGCTCATCGAGTCGGACCGCGGCAATGCAGATGCGGCACGTACCGGCTTTGCAGAGGTGATCCGTCGCGTGGGGACCGGCGGAGACATGAGCTACCGCGACAACTCGCTGATGATGCTCGCGCAGCTGGACATGGATGACGGGCGCTGGAGCGCCGCCCGCGAGCGGCTGCAACAGGCGAGCCGCGGTTTTGCTGCGGCGGAGGAGCGCACCGGCGAGGCCGATGCCGAGGCGATGCTGGCACTGTGCGAACAGGCCCTCGGCAACACCGCAGGACGCAACCAAGCTCTACAGCGCGCGCGTGTGCTGCGCCAATCCATCACCTCGCGCCAAGAAGTCTATGTCGTCGATATCGCGCTGGCGCGCCTCAGTGACCCAGCGCAGTCCGACACGACCGTCGCGACGGACAAGCTGCTCGCACTCGCCAGCGACGCCGAACACCGCCATTTCATCGGATGGGCGCTGGAGGCAAAGCTCTCCGCCTGGGAGCTGTTGCGCGTAAGTGATGCGGCCGCGGCAGACGCACTACGCGCCGAGATCGAAAAGACAGCCCGCGAGCACGGATTCGGCAGAATCCTGAAGCTGCTGCGACGGCGCGAGCGTCGAGCCGCGCGTCTCCTATTAGGGTCTTTGTCGCACGCCTTTCGAAACACTCGAACCTAGATACAAGCGCGGAATCGTGCCGCACGCGCGGCACCACATCGGCGGCAGCGCCACCGGCCCTGCTTAGCGGAATATGGCCACAACGGCGAGCAGGGGATCAATGGAAAGGGAGGGACTCGAACCCTCGACCCCGGCATTATGAGTGCCGTGCTCTAACCAGCTGAGCTACCTTTCCACGAAGGGGCGCGCATTGTCATCACTGCCGCCCCGGGGTGTCAAACCGCCGGAACCGGGAGGGGCGGCGGGCAGTCCATGAGGGACTGTCGAATCCGGACCGGCTCAGTCGTCGTGGTACGCAAAGGCCGCGCATATGCATGCCTGAAGGAGAAGTGCCCCATGAAGACCTCCAAGATCGCCCCCTGTCTGTGGTTCAACGGCGAAGCCGAGGACGCCGCCAACCTCTACGTCTCGCTCTTCCCGGACTCGAAGATTGACAAGATATCGCGTTACGACGAGAGCACGCGCTTGCCGGTGTCATTTCCGAAGGGGACCGCCTTGATGGTCGAGTTCACGCTGACGGGACAGCGTTTCCAGGCGCTGAACGGCGGCCCGCAATACCGTCATTCCGAGGCCATGTCGTTGTCGATCTCGTGCCAGGACGCCCGGGAGGTCGATCATTACTGGCAGGCACTCACTGCGAACGGCGGCACCGAGGGTCCGTGCGGATGGCTCAAGGATCGCTTCGGCGTGTCGTGGCAGATCGTGCCCGCAGGGCTCGAGACGCTGTTGACGGATGCGGACCCGGGCCGCCGCAACCGCGCACTGCAGGCGATGCTCAAGATGAAAAAAATCGATCTGGCCGCGATGCGTGCTGCCGCCGATCGCGGCTGACCTCGACGAACAACTGGAAACCGCGAGCGGCGCGCGGCGGGTCACACGTTGAAGCGGAAGTGCATGACGTCCCCTTCCTGCACCACGTACTCCTTGCCTTCGAGGCGCAGTTTGCCGGCATCGCGCGCTCCGGCCTCGCCGTTGCCCGCCAGATAGTCGGCGAAGGCGATGACCTCGGCGCGGATGAAGCCGCGCTCGAAATCGGTGTGAATCACGCCCGCTGCCTGCGGCGCGGTGGCGCCGATGCGCACCGTCCAGGCGCGTACCTCTTTCGGCCCGGCGGTGAAGAAGGTCTGCAGACCGAGCAGGCGGTAGCCGGCGCGGATCACGCGGTTCAGCCCCGGCTCGCTCAAGCCCAGCTCGCTGAGGAACTCGGCCCGCTCCGACTCCTCGAGCTGAGCAATCTCCGCCTCGATCGCCGCACACACCGGCACCACCACGGCGCCCTCGGCGGCGGCGCGCTGCCCGAGCGCGTCGAGCAGCGGGTTGTCTGTAAAGCCGTGCTCGTCGACGTTGGCGACGTACATCACCGGCTTCGCCGTGAGCAGCTGCAACTCGCGCAGCTCGCGCCGCTCCTCCTCGCTCAGGGCCAGTGCGCGAACCGGCCGCGCCGCATCCAGCTGCACCCGCACCCGCTCGAGCAAGGTACGCCGGCGCAGCGCGTCCTTGTCGCCGCTCCTGGCGGCCTTGGCGGCGCGCTCGAGTCCCTTCTCGAGCGTCGCCAGATCCGCGAGCGCGAGCTCGGTGTCAATCGTCTCGATGTCGGCGAGCGGATCGATCCGGCCAGCGACGTGGATGATGTCGGTGTTCTCGAAGCAGCGCACCACGTGCGCGATCGCATCCACCTCGCGGATGTGCGAGAGAAACTGATTGCCGAGGCCTTCGCCCTGGGAGGCTCCGGCGACCAGCCCCGCGATGTCGACGAACTCGACGGTGGTCGGCACGATCTTCTCCGGCTGTGCGATCGCCGCGAGCTGTTGCAGCCGCGGGTCGGGCACCGGGACCACGCCGACGTTCGGATCGATGGTGCAGAACGGATAGTTCTCGGCGGCGATCTGTGCACGCGTCAGCGCGTTGAACAGCGTCGACTTGCCGACGTTCGGCAGCCCCACGATGCCGCAGCGAATGGCCATGGCGGCGCGAGCGCTACGCGCCGCCGGGCGGCGGCGCCAGCGGGGATTCGCGGCGATGCAGGCGGTTCATGGCGACCTGGGCGCCTTCGCCGAGGAACACCGGCACCACGTCCGCCGCCGCGGTGAGCGCCTCGCCGATGAGCTGCGCCTCTGCAGCCGGCGGCCGGCCCAGCACGTAGTCGAGCACCTGCGCACGATCGCCCGGATGGCCGATGCCGATGCGCAGCCGCCAGAACGCATCGCCGAGCTGCGCAATCACATCGCGCATGCCGTTGTGGCCGGCCGCCCCGCCGCCGTGCTTGAGCCGCACCATCCCGGCGGGAAAGTCCAGCTCGTCGTACGCGACCAGGATCTGCTCGGGGGGCACCTTATAAAAGGAGGCGACGCTGTGCACCGCATCGCCGCTGTGATTCATGTAGGTCATGGGCTTCAGCAGCCACAGCTCGCTCGCGGCGATGCGCGCACGCGCCAGTTCGCCGTGCTGGCGCGGCTCGTTGCGGAACGCTGCGCCGTGGCGCCGCGCCAGCTCCTCGATGAGCTGGAAGCCGGCGTTGTGCCGCGTGCGCGCGTACTCCGGGCCCGGATTGCCGAGTCCGACGATCAGTTTGAGCGGCTCACCTGCCATGTCGTGTCACTCGAGCGCCCGAAACGCCGCCGGCCGCGTTCGGCGCAACCGAAGCGGCCGGCGGACGTTGCAGCCCTTGGCGCGAGCGCGGCTATTTCTTGCCGCCCTCCTTCTTGCCCGCAGCGGCCTCCTTCTTCTCCTCGCCCTTCTTGGCCTCCCCGGCGGCCGGCGCCGCTCCCGGCGCGGCGCCCGCGGGAGGGGCTGCGCCCGGAGCGCCCGGCACGGCCGGCGCAGCGGCGCCTTCGACCGGCACGGCGGCGGCAACCTCCGCGGCAACCGGCTCGGGCTCCTCGGCGCGCGGTGCGTGGATCGACACAACCGGGGCGTTGCGCTGCGTGAGCTCGGGGATGCTCACCCCCGCGGTCAGGGGAATGTCCGCGAGGAACTTGGTCTCGTTCAGGCTCATGCCGGACAGGTCCAGCTCGAGGAACTCCGGCAGGTCCTTCGGCAGGCAGCTCACCTCGACGTCGGTGCGCATGTGCGAGACGACTCCACCCTGGGTCTTGACGCCTGGCGAAATGCTCTCGCCCCTGAAGTGAATCGGCAGGTGAATGCGGATCTTCTCGTTCTCCACCACGCGCTGCAGATCGACGTGCACCACCAGGTTCTTGGCCGGGTGCATCTGCACGTCCTTGACGATGGCCTCCTGGGTGGCCTCGCCGATCTTCAGGCGCACGATCGAGGAGTAGAAACGCTCGTCGTCGATCATGGTGAGCAGGTTCTGCTGATCCAGTATCAGCGGCATGGCGTCCTGGTGGGCGCCGTAGAGGATAGCGGGAACCTTCCCCGTGTGACGCAGGCGGCGGCTCGCACCTTTGCCTTGCGCACTGCGGAGGTCCGCGCCGAAGGTGAATGAAATACGCATTGCTATCAGTCTCCGTCAGTGACTACCAACGTGCGAGGTTCGCGACCAAACCCGCACACCCAAAAAAGTCTCGCGCGGGGCATGCACCCGCAGGTGCGCCATGCGCGCTCAATCGACATACAGCGAGCTCACCGAGCCCTCGTCGAGGATGCGGCGGATCGTCTCCGCCAGCAGCTCCGCGACCGACAGCTGCCGGATCGGCCGGGCGCTCTTCGCGGCGGGGCTCAACGGTATGGTGTCCGTGACCACCAGCTCATCGAGCGCCGAGCTCGTGATCTTCTCGACCGCACCCCCAGAGAGCACCGGGTGGGTGATGTACGCCACCACCTTCTCGGCACCCTCGTCCTTCAGTGCCTGCGCCGCCTGGCACAGCGTGCCCGCGGTGTCGACCATGTCGTCGACCAGGATGCAGGTCTTGCCCTCGACCTCGCCGATGACGTTCATCACCTTCGACTCGTTCGGCCGCGGGCGGCGCTTGTCGATGATGGCGAGTTCCACATCATCGAGGCGCTTGGCGAAGGCGCGCGCGCGCGCCACGCCACCGACGTCCGGCGAGACGACGATGACGTTGCTGTACGCCTGCTTCCAGGCATCGCCGAGCAGCACCGGCGAGGCATACACATTGTCCACCGGTATGTCGAAAAAACCCTGGATCTGATCGGCGTGCAGATCGATCGTCAGCAGCCGGTTCACCCCCGCGCTGGACAGCATGTTGGCCACCAGCTTGGCCGTGATCGCCGAGCGCGTCGCGCGCGGACGCCGGTCCTGGCGCGAGTAGCCGAAGTACGGCACCACCGCGGTGATGCGCGCGGCGGAGGCGCGCCGTGCCGCATCCACCATTACCAGCAGCTCCATCAGGCTGTCATTCGCCGGCGGGCAGGTCGACTGCACGATGAAGACGTCGCGCCCGCGCACGTTCTCCATCAGCTCGACATTCATCTCGCCGTCGCTGAAGCGGCCGACGTAGGCACGCCCGAGCGGTATCTGCAGGCTGCGGGCGATGTCCTGCGACAACACCGGAGTGGCATTGCCGGCAAACAGCGCCAGTGTATCGCTCGTACTCATAGCCTCACGTGCCGCGCGGAATTGCCGCCGCCTCGCCCTGAGCCACCTGCCGCACCGTACCGGTGTGGGCTGGCTGGGGTGGAAGGATTCGAACCTCCGAATGGCGGGATCAAAACCCGCTGCCTTACCACTTGGCGACACCCCAGCACCGCAAAGCCGCGCGAACCGCGGTGCGCGGGCGCGCATCTTATCAGCCGCGTCAACTCCGTCGCCGCGCCTTGAGCTGCCGCTGCAGGGGCGAGGTGTTAAGACCCCGCGCCACGAAGCTCGTCCACCGATCGGGAACCTGCGCCGCGAGGCGCTCGGCTTGCGCGGCCGTGGTGAGCGCGCTGAACACGCACGATCCCGTGCCGCTCATGTGCGCCGGTCCCGTCCGGGCGAGCCACCCGAGCGCCTCCGCGACCTCGGCCGAGCGCGCACGCACGACTGGCTCGCAGTCGTTACGCCCACCCGACTCAAAAAAGGCGCGTATTGTGATGAGCGGGGAATTTCGTGTCAATTCAGGGCTCTGGAAGACCTCCCGGGTACTGATAGTGACGTTGGGCCAGATGATCACGTACCAGCGCTCGGGCAGCGAGACCGGGGTCAGCCGTTCGCCGATGCCTTCGGCCCAGGCGGACGAACCTTCAATGAAAACAGGGACATCCGCACCGAGCGGCAATGCGAGGCGGACGAGGGCCGGAGCGGGTAGCCGGCAGTCCCACAGCTCGTTCAGAACCAGAAGCGTCGTGGCCGCATCCGAGCTCGCCCCGCCGAGGCCCGCACCGAGCGGGATGCGCTTGTCGATACGGATGCTCGCGCCGCGGCGTGCGCCGGTCGCCTGTTTCAGCGCCTGCGCCGCCCGTACGGCGAGATCGGCCTCGGGCGCCACACCGGCGGCCCCCACCGGACGCTCGATCTGTCCGTCCTCGCGCATCTCGATGGTCACGGTGTCGCACAGGTCGATGAGCTGAAAGAGCGTCTGCAGCTCGTGATAGCCGTCGGCCCGGCGGCCGGTCACGTGCAGGAACAGGTTGAGCTTCGCGGGGGCGGGCCAGCGCGTTGCCGGCGACTCGCTCATAGCCGCCAGTCATCGACCAGCAGCCGCACGCGCACCGCATCGCGCTGCAGGGTGAGCCGCGCCGGCAACGACCCGTCGCCGGCGAGGCCGTAGCTCACATAATCGATGTGCCAGCCCGATTGCGTCAGTGCGGCGAGGCGCTGCTGGCTTGCATCGAGTGCCTCGGTCGAGGGCTGCGCCGGGTCGGGCACGCCCAGCACCCAGTAGCGCAGCGAGGACAGCGGCGGATCGAAGCCGAGCCGCGCGGCAAGCTCGGCGTGCGCTGCGGCATTGTCGAGCTGCTCGCCGTGCGGGGTCACGAGCGTCAGCTCATCGCCCGCAGCTATGACCTGCGCACCGCCCACGCCCAGCGGACCTTCGAGCGTCAGCTGCGCGTGCGCGCCCTGCTGAATCCAGCGCAGGCTCGCATTGAAGCCCTCGCCGGCCGCGGCCACCGCCACGCGGCCACGCAGCTCGAAGTGCGCGAGCGCCTGCAGCTGCGGACGGCGCACTTCCCAGGAGGTCGGCGCCGCCCGCGGTGGCACGCTGCGGCAGGCGGCGAGCGCGGCGAGAGCGGCTAGCGCGGCGAGTACCGCCGCGGCTGGCCGCAGCCGCTCAATGCGCATCGGGCAGGAGCCGGTTGATCGTGGTCTTGACGGCCTTGGAATCGGGCTCGCGCGCCAGCGCCTCGGCCCATACCTTGCGAGCGGCGCTGCGTTGACCGCTCGCCCACAGCGCTTCACCCCAGTGCGCTGCGATCTCGCCGTCGTGGTCGAGCGAATAGGCACGCTCGAGCATCACGGCGGCGGCGCGCGCATCGCCCTGGCGGAAGCGCACCCAGCCGAGACTGTCGAGCGCCGCCGGGTTGTCGGGCGTCACGACCAGCGCACGACGGATCAGCGCCTCGGCATGCGCAAGTTCCAGCGAGTGATCGGCGAGGGTGTAGCCGAGCGCGTTCAGCAGTGTGGGATCGTCGGGCCGCTGGGTCAGCATGTGCTCGAGCGCCTCGACCGACTCGTGCACGTGCCCGGCCTGCTCGAGAATGACCGCGCGGTCGTACTCGATCGAGGGGTGCTGCGGGTGGCGCTCGAGCGCGGCCGACAGCAGCGCCAGCCCGGTATCGGCCTCGCCGTGATCCGCCAGCAGCCGCGCCTTGGCGAGCGTCAGGTCGAGCTCCTCCTCCGGATGGTCGGCAGCATAGTCATCCAGCAGCGCCAGCGCCTCGGCGCGTGAGCTCTTGTCGAGCAGCAGCGCCGCGGCGCGCGAGCGCGCGGACAGTGCCACCGAGGAATCGTAAAGGCGACGATACTCGGCGATGGCCGCATCCGGGTCGCCGTCGCGCGCGGAGATGTCGGCGAGGTACAGCTGCGCGGCGTCATTGCCCTCGCCGCTCGTCAACAGTTCGGTGAAGCGCTGCCGCGCCTCCTTCATGTCGCCGGAATTAAATGCCAGCAGCGCCAGGCGGCGGTCGACCTCGCCGGTCGGTGCGCCGTGGGAGCGCAGGCGTTCGAGCTCCTGGTGAGCCTCCTCGCTGCGATCGAGCGAGGCGAGCACGTCGGCGAGCTCGAAGCCGCCGCGCGTGGCATCGTCGGCCGCGGCGCGACGCGCCGTGGCGAGTGCCTGCGAGGCATCACCCTGCATCACGTAGGCGCGCGCCAGTACCCGCAGCGCGGCCTGGTCCTTGGGATCCTGCTGCAGCGCGCGCAGTGCATAGGTCTGGGCGCGCTGGCCGTCGTACGCCGCCAGCGCCAGCTCACCGAGCAGCGCGAGGGTTTGCGGAGAGGTCGCGGTCGGCTCGAGCGCGCCGCTCATCGCCGTCAGCACCGCCGACGCGTCGGACTCCTCGAGCAGCAGCGCGGTGAGCTCGGTCATGCTCTTCTCGGCGCGTCCCCGGCCGACGGCAGCGGACGGTGGGGCAACAGCGGACGGCGGAGCGGCGGCGGACGGCGGGGCGGCGGCGGCGGCGGCGGCGCTCTCCTGCTGCTCCTCTGCGCGCCAGAAGTCACGGATCGCGGCGCGTGCCTCCTGCGTGCGATAGAGCTTGAGTGCCACGGCGGCGTACAACGCGTTCGCTTCGCGGTCCGTCGGCGCGAGCGTGCGCCAGCGGCTGGCCGCCTGCCAGGCAGCCGGCAGGTGCTCGCACGCCATCGCCACCTGCGTGGCGCGGCGGGCGAGTACGGCATCACCGACCGCGGCCGCCCGCGCGTAGCTTTCCGAGGCGCCCCGGCAATCCCCGCGCTTCAGGTCGGCCTCCGCGATTACGGTAAGTGCGGTGGCGTCGCCGTGGGCCGGCGGCGGGGGTGGCCGGGCATGCTGAACACTGGCGCAGGCGGCCAGCAGCGCCGCCAGTGCCACACCGCAAAGCTTCGTGAGAGGGGTCATGCGAACGATCATACTCACGCAGACACTATAGAGTCTCGAAAGCTCCCGCGCATTGCGCAACTTGTCACAAACTGCGGATATCCCGGAGAATGCCGCGCCCCAGGATCGGCTGCGGCTGCGCACGCCGGCCGCGCGGCAGCGCAAGGCGACAGCCGCGGCGCGCGCTCGCAATTGAACACCAATGAAGGAATCCATCCGCCAGCGCCTGGAGAAGCTCGCCGACCGCTTCGAGGAGGTCGGCCGGCTGCTCACGAGCGCCGAGATCGCCGGGGGCTCGTCGCAATTCCGCGACCTGTCGGTCGAGTATTCGCGCCTGCAACCGCTGGCCGAGCGCGTGCGGCTCTACCACGGCCTGGAGCGCGAGCTCATCGCTGCGCGCGAGCTGCAGGGCGACGCCGACGCCGGCATGCGCACCCTCGGGGACGAGGAGGTCGTGCGGCTCGAGCGGCGCCTCGAGGCGCAGGAGCAGGAGCTGCGCAAGCTGCTGCTGCCGAGCGATCCGCGCGACGAGCGCAGCATCTTCCTCGAGATCCGCGCCGGCACCGGCGGCGATGAGGCGGCGATCTTCGCCGGCGAGCTCTACCGCATGTACGCGCGCTACGCGGAATCCAAGGGCCTCGCCGCCGAGGTACTCAGCGAAAGCGCCGGCGAGCACGGTGGCTTCAAGGAGATCATCAGCCGCATTGCCGGCCGCGGCGCGTTCTCGCGGCTGAAATTCGAGTCCGGCACCCATCGCGTGCAGCGCGTGCCGGCGACCGAGGCACAGGGACGCATTCACACTTCCACCTGCACCGTGGCGATCCTGCCCGAGCAGGACGAGGTCGACGAGGTGCAGATCAATCCCGCGGAGCTGCGCATCGATACCTACCGTTCCTCGGGCGCCGGTGGTCAGCACGTCAACAAGACCGACTCCGCCGTGCGCATCACCCACCTGCCGAGCGGGATCGTGGTGGAGTGCCAGGACGAGCGCTCGCAGCACAAGAACCGCTCGCGTGCCATGGCGCTGCTCAAGGCGCGGCTGCTGGCGGCGGAGCAGGAAAAACAACAGAGCGCGCAGGCGCAGTCGCGGCGGCTGCAGGTGGGCAGCGGCGATCGTTCCGAGCGCATCCGCACTTATAACTTCCCGCAGGGCCGGGTCACCGATCACCGCATCAACCTGACGCTCTACAAGCTGTCGCAGGTGATGAACGGCGAGCTCGACGAGCTGATCGAGGCGTTGCAGCAGGAGTACCAGGCAGAGCTGCTCGCGGAGCAGGCGTGAGCGCGGCGCCGCCGGGCCTGCGCGTCGACAGCGTGACCGGCATCGACGTCTCGCTGCCGCTGGCGGGACCCGGAGCGCGCGCCTTCGCGTTCCTGATCGACTGGCACATCCGCCTGATCCTCGCGCTCGCCTGGTACGTCGTCGGCACGCTCATCTATAACGGCGGCCCGGCGCTCAATGTGCCGCCCGCTCATGAGCGGGCCTGGTTCGGCACGGTGGTGCTGCCGGCGCTGGTGATCTACTTCCTGTACCACCCGCTGCTCGAGCTGCTGATGCGCGGGCGCACGCCCGGCAAGCGCAGCGTCGGCATCCACGTGGTGACGCGCTCGGGAGCGCTGCCGGGAGCGGGCGCGCTGCTGGTACGCAACGTGTTCCGCCTCATCGACAGTCTGCCGGTCGCCTACGGCGTCGGGCTCACGCTGATGGTGGTAACGCGCGACGGTCTGCGCTGCGGCGACATGGCCGCCGGCACCGTGCTGGTATATGAACGCGCCGTGAGCGATGCGGAGCTGCTGCAGAATGCCGCGCAGCGCCTCGGCACGCTCGACACCACCGGCGCGGAAATCGCCGCCGAGCTGCTGCAGCGCTGGGAGAGCCTGATACCGCCGGCGCGCGTGCGGCTCGCCCGGGCGCTGCTGCTGCGCTATCTGGGCAGCGCTGCGGACCTGAGCCCCGCCGACGAGTTGCAGTGGCGCTCGCGCCTCGAGCGCCTGGCGCGTCCGTGAGACGCACCGTGGGCACAACCGACACCGGCCGCGACAACGCGCTCGCCGCCACGCTGCTCGGGCGCGCGGCCACGTGGCAGCAGGCGGATGCGCGCGCGGCGCGGCTGGCGCGCGGGCGCACCGAGGACGCCGCCGATGCGGTGCGCCTCGCGGACGACTACCGGCTGCTGGCACACGACCTGGCACGGGCGCGCGCACTCATACCGACCAGCCGCGCGCGCGAGTACCTGGAGAACGCCTATGCCAGGGCGCATGCCACCTTGCACCACGGGGCCTGGCGGCTCGGCAGCGGCCTGCGCCGGCTGTTCGCCGAGGAAACTCCCGCGGCGATGCGCTGGCTCGCGCCCTACATCGTGTGGACGACACTCATCTTCGTGCTGTCGGGCTGCGGCGGCTACGCACTGGTGCACCGCTACCCGGACCTGATCGCACTGTTCGCCTCACCGGACATGATCGCGAGCGTGGAAAGCGGCAAGCTGTGGACGCAGGGACTGCTCAACGTTGTCCCCTCCTCCATCCTGTCGGTGCAGATCCTTGCCAATAACATCGTCGTCAGCCTGTTGGCCTACTGTCTCGGCTTTCTCTTCGGCCTCGGCACGCTGTACATCATCGGCATCAACGGCCTGATGCTCGGCGCGGTGTTCGCCTTCGTCGGCGAGCACGGGCTCGCCGGCCAGCTGTTCAGCTTCATCGTGGCGCACGGCTGCGTGGAACTGTCGGTGATGTGCCTGTCGGGCGCCGCCGGGGCGGCCATCGGCGAGGCGCTCATCCGGCCCGGCAACGCGGGGCGCCTCGAGTCCTTCCGCGTGGCTGCGCTGCGCACCGGCGTGGTGCTGCTGTCGTGCGCGCTGCTGCTGGTGGGTGCCGGACTGATCGAGGGCTTCATCTCGCCCGACCCGCGCTTCGCGTTGCCGGCGCGCATCGCGATCGGCGTGGGCTACTGGTGTGTGATGGTCGCGCTGCTGTCCGGGCGGCTGGTCGCGCGGCGCGGTGCGCCGCCGGCGAGCGCGCACCCCTAGACCCGTCGCGTGCGGCGCAGCGCCTCGTAACGCTCGAACAGCGCCCCTTCCAGGCGCTGCACGCTCGCGGCCACCACCGGCGCGCCGAGTCGCTGCAACAGTGCCTGCTGGCGGCGGGCGCGTTCCTCGTGCTCGGCCGCCGCCAGCGCGATCCACGGATCCTGCCAGCCCTGCGAGTCGCTGCGCGCGAGTGTGCCGATCTCGCCGCTGTGCACACCGGCGACCAGCACCAGGTGCGGCGGCGCCAGCAGCCGCACGGCACGGGCCAGCGAGGCGGCGATGTTGGCGTCATCCAGATCCGTCAGCACCACCACCAGTGCGCGCTGCCGCAGCAGACTGCGGACGCTCACCGCGGCGGCCATGGGGTCGGACTCTGCCGGCTGTACCGACAGTTGCGCGAGCGCCTGGCGCACCGCCGCCACCGCACGCAGTCCGCGCCCCGGCGGGCAGCAGGCGCGCACCCGCTCGGCATACACGACGAGCCCGATGCGATCGTCGTTGTGCGTGACGATCTCGGCAAAGCGCGCGGCCACGTTGCTGTAAACGCCCAGGCGGTCGAGCGACCCGGCGCGCACGCGGCTCAGGCGCCCGGCATCGATGGCGACCAGCACGTCGAGATGCTGATCCTCGCTGTAGTCGCGGCTGACGGGCGCGCCGCTGCGCGCGGTGGCTTTCCAGTCGATGCGCGTCAGGGGATCCCCGCGCGCGTAGGCGCGCAACTGGTACAGCTCCTGGCCGGCGCCGACGACGCGCCGCACACGTGCACCGGCGGCGAGCCCGCGCGCCCGCGCCGGGCCGCGTAGCGTGTCGGGCGCCACGACGCAGGCAGCGTGCGGCTGCAGGGTGAGGCTCCACCAGGCCAGCGCCAGCGGACCGCGCAGCCGTGCGGGCAACTGCGGCCACGGCTGCGGACCTAAGCGCACCGGCAGCAGCGTCACGGCATCCTCGAGCGCCGCGGCCGGCGGCAGCATGAGGCGCCGCACCGCGCCCGGGGCCTCGAAGCCTGGCGGAGTCAGCGGCGCATACTCGAGCGCCAGTGCACGGGCGGCGCCGTGGGTAAAGACGAACGCGCCCGGCTGCGGCCTGCCGAGGAACGCCGGCACGGCGGTGGCGATCCGCACCCGCGGCTGCAGGTGACGCACCCGCAGGCCCTCGACCGCGAGTCCCAGCAGCAGCAGCGCCGCCGGCACGCGCCACACTCGCTCGAGCGTGCCATCGCTCGACCAGATGCCGGCGATCGCGATCACCGCCGTCAGCATCACCAGGACGTAGCTGCGCCGCGTGAGATGCATGGCTTTCGCTCCGTCAGCGCGGCACCGGGGTCGTCGCCAGCAGTCCCTGCACGATCTGCGCATCGCTGGCGCCCTCGAGGCTCGCCTCCGGCATCAGCGCCAGCCGATGTGGCACGATCCACGGCGCCACCTGCTTGACATCGTCGGGGGTCACGAAATCCGCGGCGCGCAGCCCCGCAACGATGCGTGCCGCCTTGACGAGCGCCAGTGCGCCGCGCGTCGACAGCCCGAGCGAAAGGCGCGGGTGCTCGCGGGTCGCGTCCGCAAGATCGAGCACATAATCGCTCAGCGCCGCGGAAACGTGGATGCGCTCGACCGCGACGCGTGCTGCCGTCAGCAGCGTGCGGTCGATGACCGTCACGCCATCGAGCGCGCCATGGGCGGCAGCGACGACCCCGCCGTAGCGGCTGAGCACTTCGCTCTCCGCCGCGCGTCCTGGATAGGTCATGTCGAGACGCAGCATGAAGCGATCCAGCTGCGATTCCGGCAACGGGAAAGTGCCCTCGAACTCGCGCGGATTCTGCGTCGCCAGCACGATGAAGTCCGCCGGCAGCGCCAGCACGGTGCGCTCCACGCTCACCTGCCGCTCCTCCATGGCTTCCAGCAGCGCCGATTGCGTCTTCGGGCCGGCACGATTGATCTCGTCCACCAGCACGACGTCGGCGAACAGCGGACCGGGACGAAACGCGAAGTTGCGCGCCGTCTCGTCGAACACGTGCACGCCGATGATGTCGCTCGGCATCAGGTCGGCCGTTCCCTGGATGCGCTTGAACTCCCCGCCGAGCGCGCGTGCCAGCGCTTTCGCGAACAGCGTCTTGCCGAGGCCAGGTACGCCCTGCACCAGTACGTGGCCGCGCGCGATCAGCGCGATCACCAGCGCGTCCACCGCGGACTCGGCGCCGACCACGACCCGGCCGAGCTCGTGCGCGAGCCGGTCGCGAAGCTGCTGGATCGCGCTGCTCATTCGGCAAGCCGCCTTTCAGTGCGGACGAGAAGGGTGTGCAGGCGCACCAGCGGCACGCGCCGGTTGGCGGCGGCGGCCGCATACCAGCTCTGCAGCCGCGCCACGTCGCCGCGCGCCAGGCGCGGATGGCCCGCGAGCCACTGCCACGCGCCTGCCGGATCGGCGGCATCGCGGCCCGCCGCCGCGCAGGTGCGCTGCAGGAACTGCTCGAGCATGCGGCGCGCCGCCGCGGCCGGGCGCAGCACGCGCGCGAGGAACAAGCCCGTGGTGCGCACCAGCTCCGCCTCGCGCGGCGCGGGTGCGCGCTGCAGCGGCGCCTGCAGGCGTGTCCCGCCGAGCACCCAGGCGAGCCACACGGCGGCGATCACCGCCACCGTGCGGTACAGGCGCGGGTCGCGGTAGAACCTCGCCGCATCATAGGCATCACTCAGGCCCTGATGCTCATCGTCGAACACCACGGTGCCATCGCTCGCCACGCTCGCGGCGACGATGTTGGCGAGCAGGCGCGCGTTGCCCGGCTCGCCCAGCGCGCGGTTGGTGAACAGCGAGCCCAAGCCGCTCACGATGATGGTGCCGGCGCCATCGGGGCGCACCCAGAAGGCGTCCTCCGCCGTGTCGCCTTCGTGGGCGAGCGCGAGCGCGAAGCCGTCGCCGGGTAGGCTCACGCGGTTGGCAAGCGGCGGGTAGTCCGAGAACGCCACCGCCTGCGCGACGCCGGCGAAGTACGGATGGGCGCGGTTGGGAATGAGGCCGGTGCGCTCGGGCTCATCCAGCTGGGCGTTGAGCGGCATGCGGCTTCCTACGCGCTGCTCACGCGGCTGGCGTGAGTCGGCGCTGGCCGCGGCCGGCGCAGCGCCGCCTTTGGCCGTGGCAGCGCCGCGCTTTTCCGCCAGAAAGTCCGCCGGCGGCTGCATGCCAAGCCCGGTGAGCAGCTGCAGATCACTGCGCATCAGCAGCGGCACCGATGCCCACCCCGGCCGATCACGCAGCGCCGCCAGCACCAGCAGCGTGTTGCCCTGGCGCAGCCATTGATCGAGGGCCACCGCCTCGTCGGGGAGGAAGGCGGTGACGGCCGGCAGGCTCACGATCAAGAGGTTGCCGCGCGGCGCAAGATCGCGCCGGCCGCGCAGCATGCCGCAACGCTCGCGCAGCGCGAGCGTGCGCACGCCCTCGCCGTTCAGCCAGCTCATGGCGCCGAGCAGGCCGTTGTCGGCGTGCTCCACGGTCGTCGGCAGCGAGGTGCGCCGCGCGCCCAGGACACTGCGCTGCAGAAACAGCGTGCCGAACAGCAGCAGCGCGGCGAGCGCGCAGCCGAGCGTGATCAGCCGCTCACGCACGTCCTGCCCTCAGCGCCGCTGCGCGCGGCGGGCGCTGCATCGAGCGTGGCCAGCAGCAGGCGCCCGGCGCGCAGCGCCGCCGCCAGGGTCTTGTCGCCCACCTGCTCGGCCGAGAAGCGCAGCCGCTCGCACACCGCCACCAGCTCGGCCAGGCGGCCGCGCCCGGCCTCATCGGGCAGGCGCGCGCGTTGTCCGAGCTCGCGCGCGGTGAGCGCCCGTGGCGCGGGCAGGCGGTCCTGCTCGGCGAGTCGCTCGGCGATGAACTCCAGCAGCAGCGCGGGCTGGCGCTCCGGCGCCGCATGCTCGATCTGCGCCAGCGTCGGCGGCGAGCGCTGGCGCAGACTGTCCCCTGCCGGAGCGCGTGTTGCGCGTGCCGGCCTGCCCAGAAAGCCCGCGAGGCGCAGCTCGTTGATGATGATGCCGCCGGCGAGCGCCATGACCAGCGCCAGCGCGCCCCAGACGACCAGCTCGCCCGCAGCGCCCGACAGATCCATGCGGGTCAGCCAGCGAGTCAGCCAGCCCCGATCGCCGGCTCCCTGCGGCGCCAGCACTCGTCGCAGCCACTCCTTGAACCGCAGCCACCAGCTGCCGCGCCGGTCGTCGGCGTGCGTGACCGCAGCGAGCACCGCCGTGACGCGGTCGGTGCGCGGTGGCGAAGGACGCGCCGCTTGCGGGCGCGCCGCGCGCGCCAGCAGCGTGCGCAGCTCCGTCAGGCCGGCCGGCGACAGCTGGCTGTCGGGCCGGTTCCAGTCGACAGGCAGCCACCGCGCCCAGGGACTCGCGGCGAGCGCCACGGGCAGGTCGGGACAGCGCGCGGCGACGTGCGCGTAGTCGACGTCGATTTCGCTGTCGAGCTTGCCGAGGCAGTCATCGAGCGCCTGCAGCACATCGCGCGCCTGCGCGCACGGCACGGCGGCAGCCATCAACAGCAGCGCGAATAGCGTGCGCACCACGCCGTCAGGCCGGCGCCGAGATGCGCTGCTCGAGATCGACGCCCTCCTTGCGCGCCGTCAGATCGCCGAACACGGCGAGCGCCATCGCGGTATAGAGTGGGATCGTCAAAGCCGTCAGGCCGACCACGAGAACCCCGGCCGTCGCCGCAATCAGCGCCACGTCGCCCCGACTGAACACACCGGCGAGAAATGCGGTAAGCGCACCGACCAGCGCGCCAAACACCATCAACACGATCAGCACGACGGTATAGATGATCGACAGACGCCAGAAGCTTCCCGTGGCGAGGCGCCAGCTGCGCTGATAACTCGCAACCGGACCCGAGCCTGTGACCAGCAACACGGTATAGGCACAGGACAACAACACGAACACGTAAGAGGCCGGAATGAGCAGCAGTACGGCCAGCCCGTAACGCCCCGGCGGGCTCAGCAACAGCGCCGGCAGGAAGCAGGCGCCGATGCTCACGCCCATCAGGATCATCAGACCGACCAGCGCCGGGCTGCGGCGCGCGGCCTGCGCAAACTCACCCGAAACGGGACGGCCGGTAATCATGGCGTTCTGCCGCAACAAGACCACGGCGTGCAAAATCACCGCGAGCACAGTGGCGCACACATAGACCAACCAATACACGGGGTCCTGGTTCGCGGCCTGAAAGGCTTGCAGCATCCCCTGCCAGCCGCCACCGCTGAGCGTGTGCCCGCTGGCGAGCAGATAGACATTCGTCAGCTGACCGGCGATGACCGCGAGCGCCGCGGGCAGCAGGCATTTCACCAGCGTGGCGCGATACACCTGAAATGTCAGGTCCAGAACCTCGCCGACCGACAGCGGTCGGCCGGGCGGATACGCTATGTTTGGCATGACGGTATCTTACGCCTGCGACCCGATAGCGCCTATGACCGAACCGGCCACCATCGCGAGCCTCATCGCCCGGGGAACACGCCAACTCGACAGCGGCAACACGGCGCATGACAGCGCCGCCCTCGACGCGCAGCTGCTGCTGGCACAGGCACTCGGCATCGAGCGCTGGCGCCTGCTGGCACACACCGAGGCGGCGGTGGACGCAGCAGCCGCGCAGCGCTATCGCCGCTTGTTGTGCCGGCGCGCGGCCGGCGAGCCGCTTGCCTATCTCACCGGACGGCGCGAGTTCTGGTCGCTGGAGTTCATGGTCACAGCGGACGTGCTCATCCCGCGTCCCGAGACGGAGCTGCTCATCGAGCGGGCGCTCGCGCTGCGCAGCAGCTCCACCGCGCGCGTGGCCGATCTCGGCACCGGCTGCGGCGCGCTTGCCATCGCGCTCGCCCGCGAGCGCCCGGGCTGGCAGATCGTCGCCACCGACGTCTCCGCGGCGGCGCTCGGCGTCGCGCAGCGCAATGCGCAAGCGCTCGGCGTCAGCATCGCGTTGCGCCAGGGGGACTGGTACGCCGCGCTCGGCGCGGAAGTCTTCGATCTGCTGCTCAGCAACCCACCGTACGTGGCGGCGGACGACCCGGCGCTGCACGCACTGCGCTACGAGCCGCGCGCGGCGCTCACCCCCGGCCGCGACGCACTGCAGAGCCTGCGCACGCTGGTGCGCGGCGCAGCACGCCACCTGCTCCCCGGGGGCTGGCTGCTGCTCGAGCACGGCGCAACCCAGGGCGCCGAGGTCCGCGGTGAGCTTGTCCTCGCCGGGTTCGGTTATGTACGCTCGCACCGCGACCTCGCCGGACACGAGCGCATCACGGAAGGACGACATGATCAGATTTGAAACCTCGCACGGCGCCTTCACGGTGGAACTGTTCCCCAAGGAGGCCCCCATCACGGTCGAGAATTTCCTGCGCTACGTCGATGACGGGCATTTCGACGGCACCATCTTTCATCGCATCGTGCCCGGCTTCGTCATCCAGGGCGGCGGCCTGACGGCCGATTTCGCCACCAGGAAGACCCGCGCGCCGATCAGCAACGAGGCGCACAACGGCCTGAAGAATGGGCGCGGCACGCTCTCCATGGCGCGCACCAATGACGTCAACAGCGCCACCTCGCAGTTCTTCGTCAACCTGAAGGACAACGCGTTTCTCGATCACGGTCCGCGCGATTACGGCTACGCGGTGTTCGGGCGCGTCAGCGAAGGCATGGAGGTGATCGACAAGATCGCCGGCGTCGGCACCGGCCGCCGCAAGGGCTACCAGGACGCCCCGCTCGAGGACGTCGTCATCGTGACGGCACGGCGCGTGCCGGGCTCCTGAGCGCACCGCACGGGACGAGCGCCGATCGCCGCGACCCGAGGCTGCTCGCTGCCGCCGGCAGGAAGCCGCGGCCGGGGCGCGGCGCGCGTCGCGCAGCGCGGCGGGGTGCTGCTGGGGCTGCTGCGCCTGATAGCACTGGCGCTGCTCGGCTGGCTGCTGATCACCGCCACCCCGGTGCTGGTGCTGCGCTGGCTGCATCCGCTCACCAGCGCCTTCATGCTCGAGGCGAGCATCGGCGCGTGGCGCAGCGGCGAGCGCAACTACCGCACCGACTTCGAGTGGGTGAGCCTCGAGCAGATCTCACCGCACGCCGCGATCGCGGTGATCGCCTCCGAGGACCAGCAATTCCCGTTTCACACCGGCTTCGACCTGGACTCCATCCGCCAGGCGGTGCGCGACAGTGAGCGCGGCAAGCGGCTGCGCGGTGCCAGCACCATCTCGCAGCAGGTGGCGAAGAACCTGTTCCTCTGGAACGGCTACAGCTTCGTGCGCAAGGGACTGGAGGCGTACTTCACGGTGCTGATCGAGACGCTGTGGCCCAAGGAGCGCATCCTGGAGATGTACCTGAACGTCGCGCAGTTCGGCGACGGCATCTACGGGGTGCAGGCTGCGGCGCGGCGTTTCTGGCACAAGCCGGCGCTGCGCCTGACCTCGGCGGACGCCGCGCTGCTCGCCGCCGTGCTGCCGAGCCCGCTGCGCCTGCACGCCGAGCGGCCGTCACGCTACGTGTTGCAGCGACGCGACTGGATCCTCGGGCAGATGCGCGACCTCGGTGGCGCCGCCTACCTGCGGGCGCTCGAGAGCGAGCGCCGTACGCCGCGCTGAAGCCGCCGCTTGCCGCTGTGCCACCGGGAAAATTCCTGCGGTAGCATCGGTGCGCTGACCTGAGGCAATGCACCATGGCTGAGCGCGAGCTCGGTGGCGCGCAGTGGCGCGGCTACCGCGAGGAGGAATTTCCGCAGCGCGCCTGGAGCGTCGATGGCGACGTGCTGCGCGCCATGGCGCAGGGCGAGCGCGTCGACCTCGTCACGCGCGAGACCTTCGGCGACTTCACGCTGCACTTCGACTGGCGGCTGCCGCGTGCCGGCAGCACCGCGGTGCTGTGCCGCGTGGACGAGGCGGCAGGACCAGCAGCCGACAGCGGCCCGGCGCTGCAGCTGCTCGATGACGAGCATCACGCGGAGGGCGCCGACGCGCTCACCTCGTGCGGGGCGCTGTACGGGCTGGTCGCGCCGTGGCGCGACCAGCGCAGCAGCGCCAATGTCTATCACAGCGCGCGCATCCGCATGCACGGCTCGCAGCTCGAGTACTGGATCGACGATTACCAGGTGGTGGGGTGCGACCTCGCCAGCGAGGAACTGCATGAGCGCATCGCGCGCAGCCGCTTCCACGACCTGCCACAGTTCGCCAGGCTGCCGCGCGGGCACCTCGTTCTGCAGCACCGCGGCACCGAGGCCTGGTACCGGCGGCTGCGCATCGAGACGTCGTGAGGTGAGCGCGGTGCGCAGCGGCTGCTACGGCTCGTAGCCGAGCTGCGGTCCGAGCCAGCGCTGCGCCTCGGCGAGCGTCAGTCCCTTGCGCTGCGCGTAGTCCTCGACCTGACCGCGATCGATCTTGCCGACGGCAAAGTAGCGCGCCTGCGGATGCGCGAGGTACCAGCCGCTCACCGCTGCGGTCGGGTACATCGCGTAGCTGTCGGTGAGGCTGATGCCGGCGCTCCTCTCCACGTCGAGCAGCTGCCACAGCTTGCCCTTCTCGGTGTGATCCGGGCAGGCCGGGTAACCCGGGGCCGGGCGGATGCCGCGGTACTCCTCGCGCACCAGCTGCTCGTTGGTGAACGTCTCGCCGGCCGCGTAGCCCCAGAACTCGCGCCGCACGCGCTCGTGAAAGTGCTCGGCGGCCGCCTCCGCCAGCCGATCGGCGAGCGCCTTGAGCATGATCGCCGAGTAGTCATCGTGCGCGCGCTCGAAGCGCGCCACGTGCTCCTCGATGCCTACGCCGGCGGTCACCGCGAACGCGCCGAAGTAGTCGGCCAGGCCGCTGTCGCGCGGTGCGACGTAGTCCGCCAGGCACTCGTGCGGCTGGCCGTCGGGCTTGCCCTTCTGCTGCCTGAGGAAATTGAGCGTGACGAGCGGCGTGCGGCGGTTCTCGTCGGCGTAGATCTGCACGTCGTCGCCGACCGCGTTGGCGGGAAACAGTCCGAGCACCGCGCGCACGCTGAGCCAGCGCTCGGCGATGAGCGTGCGCAGCATGCGCCGGGCATCCGCGTACAGATTGCTGGCCGCCTCGCCGACGACCGGGTCGCTGAGAATGTCGGGGAATTTCCCGGCGAACTCCCAGGCGTTGAAGAACGGCATCCAGTCGATGTAACCGAGCAGCTCGCCCAGCGGGTAGTCGGCGAAGCGCTGCACGCCCGGCAGGCGCGGTGCCGGAGGAACGTACGCGCTCCAGTCGATGCGGCGCCGGTTGGCGCGGGCGGCGGCCAGCGAGGCTTCGGGAACCTTGAGCTTCTTGGCGGCGTGCTGCTCGCGGCGGCGCGCGTGGTCAATGTCGATCTTGGCAATATATTCTGCGCGCTGCCGCGGCTGCACGAGGCTCTGCAGGACCCCTACCGCACGCGAGGCGTCCTTGACATAGATGACCCCCGGTGAGTACTGCGGTGCGATCTTCACCGAGGTGTGCGCCGGGGAAGTGGTGGCACCGCCGATCAGCAGCGGTACCGCAAACCCCTGGCGCTGCATCTCCTTGCCCACGTGCACCATCTCATCAAGTGAGGGAGTGATGAGTCCGGACAGGCCGATGAAGTCGGCCTGCTCGCGCCGTGCGGTCTCCAGGATCTTCTCGCACGGCACCATGACTCCCAGATCGATCACCTCGAAGTTGTTACATTGCAGGACCACGCCGACTATGTTCTTGCCGATATCGTGCACATCGCCCTTGACGGTGGCCATCACGATGCGGCCGTTGGTGCGCTGCGCGCCACCGCCCTTGCTCGCCTCGATGAACGGCACCAGGTAGGCCACGGCACGCTTCATCACGCGCGCACTCTTGACCACCTGTGGCAGGAACATCTTGCCGGTGCCGAACAGGTCGCCGACCACGTTCATGCCGTCCATCAACGGGCCCTCGATGACCTCGAGCGGCTGCGCGAACGAGCTGCGTGCCGCCTCGGTGTCCTCGATGATGTAATCGTCGATTCCCTTGATGAGCGAATGCTCGAGACGCTTGGCGACCGGCAGGTTGCGCCAGGACAGATCCTCGGTGCGCCGTGCGCCGCCTTCGCCCTTGAAACGCGCGGCAATCTCCAGCAGCCTGTCGGTCGCATCGGCACGGCGGTTGAGGACTACGTCCTCGCACGCCTCGCGCAGCTGCGGCTGGATCTGTTCGTAGATAGCGAGCTGCCCGGCGTTGACGATGCCCATATCCATACCCGCGGCGATGGCGTGGTAGAGGAACACCGAGTGCATCGCCTCGCGTACCGGGTCATTGCCGCGGAACGAGAAGGAGACGTTGCTGACACCGCCGCTGACGAGCGCGTGCGGCAACTCGGCCTTGATGCGGCGCGTCGCCTCGATGAACGCGACACCGTAGCCGTTGTGCTCCTCCATGCCAGTGGCGATGGCGAAGATGTTGGGATCAAAGATGATGTCCTCAGCCGGAAATCCCACCTGCCCGGTGAGGATGCGGTAGGCGCGCGTGCAGACGGCCACGCGCCGCTCGATGGTGTCTGCCTGGCCCTGCTCATCAAATGCCATGATCACCGCAGCGGCACCGTAGCGGCGCAGCTTGCGCGCGTGCTCAATGAAGATCTCCTCGCCCTCCTTCATGCTGATCGAGTTGACGACTGCCTTGCCCTGCACGCACTTGAGGCCCGCCTCGATCACCGACCACTTGGAGGAGTCGAGCATCACCGGCACGCGCGCGATGTCCGGTTCTGCTGCGATCAGGTGCAGGAAACGCACCATCACCGCCTGCGAATCGAGCATGCCCTCGTCCATGTTGATGTCGATGATCTGCGCACCGCTGCTGACCTGCTGACGCGCGATCTCGAGCGCCGTGTTGAAGTCACCGGCCTCGATCAGCTTGCGGAACCTGGCCGAGCCGGTGACGTTGGTGCGTTCGCCCACGTTGACGAACAGGCTGTCAGCGTCGATGTTGAGCGGCTCGAGGCCGGCCAGCCGGCACTTCGCGATGGTGGTCGGGATCTTGCGCGGCGCGCGGCCCTTGAGCCCTTCGCCCACCAGCCGAATGTGCTCGGGGGTAGTGCCGCAGCAGCCCCCCACGATGTTTACCAGGCCGGCCGCGCCGAACTCGGCCAGGATCTCTGCGGTCTGCTCGGGACTCTCATCGTACTCGCCGAAGGCGTTGGGCAGACCCGCGTTGGGATAGGCACACACGTAGGTATCGGCCACGCTCGCCAGTTCCTCGACGTACGGCCGCAGCAGCTTGCCGCCAAGCGCGCAATTGAGTCCGACGAACAATGGCTGTGCGTGACGGATGGAATTCCAGAAGGCCTCGGTAGTCTGCCCGGACAGCACCCGCCCGGAGGCGTCGGTGATGGTGCCGGAAATGGCCAGCGGCACGCTGTTGCCGGTCTCATCAAACAGTGACAGCGCCGCGTAGATCGCCGCTTTGGCGTTCAGCGTGTCGATCACCGTCTCGATGAGCAGAAAGTCGGCGCCCCCGAGCACCAGACCGCGCGCCGCCTCGAGGTAGCTTGCCACCAGCTCATCAAAACTCACGGCGCGATAGCCCGGGTCGTTCACGTCAGGTGACATGGAGCTCATGCGGCTGGTGGGGCCGAGCGCACCGGCGACGAAGCGTGGCGCACCGCTGCGCTGCGCAAACTCATCGGCCGCGGCACGCGCGATGCGGGCGGCGCGGTAGTTCAGCTCCGCAACCAGGGCGCTGGTGCCATAGTCCGATTGTGAAACCGCGTTCGAGTTGAAAGTGTTGGTCTCGATGATGTCGGCACCCGCGGCGAGGTAAGCGCGATGCACCTCGGCGACGACCTCGGGACGCGTCAGCGTGAGAATGTCGTTGTTGCCCCTGAGATCGCGGCCGTGCGCACGCAGGCGTTGGCCGCGAAAGCCGGCCTCATCGAGCTTGCGTTGCTGGATCATCGTGCCCATCGCGCCATCGAGCAGCACGATGCGCTCATCGAGCAGCCGCTTGAGGCGCTCGATGCGCGTGCGTCGTTCAGTCTCGTCGAGAGGCTCGATCGCAAAGGGCATGGCGAGCGCGTGCGTCCCGGGCGGAGCGCCGCGCTCGCGCTCCTGGTCGGCGCGCGTCACGGCGTGGGCGGCGTGGCCGCACGCGCTCACGCGCTCACCCACGGGGCAGCCCCGGCCGCGGGCGCGCACGGCCGCAGGCCGAGCGCGTGGCAGATGGCGTAGGTCAGCTCGGCGCGATTCAGCGTGTAGAAGTGAAACTCGTGCACGCCGTGGCGCGTGAGCGCCTGCACCTGCTCGATGGCGACGCTCGCGGCGATCAAGCGGCGCGTCTCGGCATCGTCCTCGAGGCCGGCGAAGCGCTGGTGCAGCCACGGCGGGATGCTCGCGCCGCAGGCCTGCGCAAAGCGCAGCACCTGCGGGAAGCGCGTGATCGGCAGAATGCCGGGCACCAGCGGCGCGTCGATGCCCGCCGCCGCGCAGCGGTCGCGGAAGCGCAGGAACACCTCGCTGTCGTAGAAGAACTGCGTGATGGCGCGCGACGCGCCGGCGGCGAGCTTGCGCCTGAGGTTGTCGAGATCCGCGGCCGGGGAAACGGCCTCGGGGTGCACCTCGGGGTAGGCGGCCACGGAAATGTCGAAGGGCGCCACCTCGCGCAGCGCGGCGACCAGCTCCGCGGCCCCGGCAAAACCGTGCGGATGGGGACAAAAACGCCCCTGGCCGTGCGGCGGATCGCCGCGCAGCGCCACCAGGTGGCGCACGCCCTCACGCCAGTAGGTGCGCGCGATGGCGATGATCTCCTCGCGCGGCGCGCCGACGCAGGTCAGGTGGGCGGCGCCGGTGAGCGGGGTGCGCTGCTGGATGCGCGTCACCAGCGAGTGAGTACGCTCGCGTGTCGAGCCGTCCGCGCCATAAGTCACGGACACGAAGCGCGGCGCGAGCGGCGCGAGGCGCTCGAGCGAGCTCCACAGCGTTGCCTCCATCGCGGCATCCGCCGGCGGAAAGAACTCGAACGAGACGCTGATGCCTGCGGCACTCATGTCGCTCACCCGCCGCCGTGCCGCGTGCGCGCGGCAACATCCGCCGCCAGCCGTGCACTCGCCGCGAGCACGTGCTCGCCGTCGGCCTCGATGGGGCTGAGGCGCTCGCACACCAGGCCGGCGGCGGCGAGCAGGCGTCGCAGCCGCGACAGCGGGTGCTCGACGATGCGCTCGCGCGCGGACTCGAGCGACTCATAGGATTCGAACAGCCACAGCCGCGCGCCGGGGGCCATGACGGCAGACAGCTCGCGCAGCGCGCGCGCCAGGGCATCGCCGCCGGCGAGCGGCCGATCGAGGACCAGCGCATCGAACGCGCCGTCGGCGCGGGCCAGCCCGGCCGCACCCGGACCCTCTGCGGCCGAGCGCAGCACCCGGCAGTCGAAGCCGCGCTGCTCGGCGAAGGCGCGCGCCCCCTGCGCGGCGCGGCGCGTGGGCGCGAGCGCCGTGCACTGACGCGCGCAGCGTGCGGCGCTCTCGAGCAGCTCCGGATGCGCCACTCCGATCACCAGCAACGACTCGTACGGGGTCTGCGGTGCGTCGGCGGTGAGGAAGCCCGCGAGTGCCCGGCCCAGGCGCGATTCGCCCGCGCCGCCGCCCGCGTCACGGGCGACGCCGGCGCGCGCCGCCGCGCTGTCACGCACGAGTTGCGGGTCGCGCCGGTCGGCCTGCGCCAGGAGTCCGCGTACGAAGCTGCTCACTTCCGCACCCGCCGCGACGCGGTACTGCACCCACTGACCCTGGCGCAATCGCTCGATCAGTCCCGCCTCGGTGAGGATCTTCAGGTGCCGCGATACGCGCGGCTCGCTGTGCTTCAGCGCGTGGGCGAAGTCGGACACGCTCCCGGGCACTTGCGCGCACAGCACCAGCAGGCGCAGGCGGGTCGGCTCACCGGCAGCCCGCAGCCATTTCACCAGCACTGCCGGCCGCACGAGACTCATTCAACTATTGTACATTTCTTTAATAAACAAGCGAGCCGTAGCCCGGAAGGACCAAGGGGTGGTGCACTCCACCCGGCTGCTGGCAGCAGGAGGGTGAGCCCTTCAGTATCCCCGGTGAATCAATTACGAGGAGATCTGAGCCTAATGAATCGTTTCTGACCCTGAAGCGTCCTCAAACAGCGCATCGACATCTCGGGACCTGAAGCGGTAGGGGCGATGGCAGAACTCGCAGGTCACCGTCACCACGCCCTGCTCCTGCAGGACCTCCCGCACCTCCTCCGCGCCGAGCGCGCGCAGCAGCCCGGCCACCCTGCCCTGGCTGCAGCGACACTCGAACCTCACGGGTGCGCCTTTGAACAATCGCAGGTCGTGCCCGGGAAAGCCGTGGGCGAGCAGCGTCTCGACGCTGGCGCTGAGCAGCTCACCGGCCTCGAGGCGCGCGATCCCCTGCTGCGCGGCTTCCCACGCCGCGGCGACTTCCTCGGATTCGCCGCCGTGCGCGTCGGGCAGCTTCTGTACCAGCAGGCCCGCGCCGTAGCGCTCGTCGGCGGCCAGCCGCACGCGCGTCGGCAGCTGCTCGGAGGAGGCGAAGTAGGCTTCCAGTGATTCTGCGAGTGTGGCGCCGGAAAGAGGCACCACGCCCTGGTAGCGCAGGCTTCTCTCCTCGGCCTCCACGGTGACGGTGATGCGTCCGTCGGTACCGACGAGCTGGCGGAATCGCACCGCGCGTGACTGTGCCGCGAGGCTGTTCACGGCGGACGTGTCGCAACGCGCCACGGCGCGCAGGCGGAAGTCGTGCGTACATTGCGCCACGAGCAGGCTCACCGCGCCGTCGCCCTGCAGCTGGAAGGTCAGCGTGCCGCGAAACTTCAGACTCGCCGCGAGCAGCACCGAGGCGGCCACCGCCTCGCCCAGCAGCTGGGTCACTGCCGCAGGATACTGCGTGTGCGCGCGCAGCTCGCGCCACGCAGCCTCGAGGCTCACCCAGTGACCACGCACCGGGCGGTTCTCGAAGATGAAGCGTCGCACCTGGTCCGGCTGCGCCGGCGGCTGGTCCATCGAGTCACAATGGGGCAGCACCGCCGCCAACTCAACCCCGCAGCGCACCGGCGCCGGCGCTGCGCATCGCCCGCGGCAGCGCTCAGCCGCGCAGCTTGCTGCGCAGGAGTGCGTTCAGCTGCGCCGGGTTCGCCTTGCCGCCGGTCGCCTTCATGACCTGGCCGACGAAGAACCCGAAGAGCTTGTCCTTGCCGGCGCGGTATTCGGCGAGCTGCGCCGGATTGGCGGCGATCACTGCATCGATCGCGCGCTCGATGGCGCCGCTATCGGTAATCTGTCGCAGCCCGCGCGATTCGATGACGGCGTCCGCCTCGACCCCCTGCGACCACATCGCCTCGAAGACCTCCTTGGCGATCTTGCCCGAGATCGTACGGTCGCCGATGCGCGCCAGCAGGCCCGCCAGGCGTTCGGCCGGCAGCCTGCCGCCGGCCAGCTCGAGGTTCTCCTTGTTGAGCGCGGCGGCCAGCTCGCCCATCACCCAGTTGGCGGCGAGCTTCGGATCCTGTGGCGCGGCCTGCACCACCGCCTCGTAGTAGTCGGCGAGCTCGCGGCTCGCGGTCAGCACCCCGGCATCGTAGGTCGACAGCCCGTAATGCTGCGCAAAGCGCGCCGCCTTCTGGTCGGGAAGCTCCGGCAGCGTCGCGCGCACCGACTCGATGAAGGCCGCGTCGAGCTCCACCGGCAGCAGGTCCGGATCCGGGAAGTAGCGGTAGTCGTTGGCCTCTTCCTTGGAACGCATGGCGCGCGTCTCGCCCTTGTCCGGATCGTAGAGGCGCGTCTCCTGCACCACGGTGCCGCCGGACTCCAGGAGCGCGATCTGGCGCTCCACCTCGTAATTGATGGCGCGCTCGACGAAGCGGAAGGAATTGAGGTTCTTGATCTCCGCCCGCGTACCGAACTTGTCCGTCCCGGCACGGCGCACCGAGACGTTGGCGTCGCAGCGGAACGAGCCTTCCTGCATGTTGCCGTCGCAGATCTCCAGATAGCGCACCAGCGTGTGCACCTTCTTCATGTACGCCACCGCCTCCTTCGCCGAGCGCAGCTCGGGCTCCGAGACGATCTCCACCAAGGGCGTGCCGGCGCGATTCAGGTCGATGCCGGTCATGCCGGGCAGTTCCTCGTGCAGACTCTTGCCCGCATCCTCCTCCAGGTGCGCGCGGGTGATGCCGATGCGCTTGCGCTCGCCGCCCTCGAGCACGATCTCCACTGCGCCTGCAGCGACGATCGGCAGCTCGTACTGGCTGATCTGGTAGCCCTTGGGCAGGTCGGGGTAGAAGTAGTTCTTGCGTGCGAACACCGAGTGCCGGCAGATGCGGGCTTCGATGGCGAGCCCGAGCTTCACCGCCATGCGCACCGCCGCCGCGTTGAGCACCGGCAGCACGCCGGGGTAGCCGAGATCGACGAGATTCGCCTGCGCGTTCGGCGGCGCGCCGTACGCGGTCGAGGAGCCCGAGAAGATCTTCGACGCGGTGGCGAGCTGCGCGTGGATCTCCAGCCCGATGACCGTTTCCCAGCCGCTCATGCGAACCCCGCGGGTATGCGCGTGTGCCAGTCGGTGAGGCGCTGGAAAGCGTGCGCGGCGTTGAGCACGCGCGCTTCGCTGAAGTGCGGTCCGACGATCTGCAGCCCGACCGGCAGGCCCTGCACGAAGCCGCAGGGCACGGACACCGCCGGCAGCCCGGCGAGATTGGCGCCGATCGTGTAGATGTCGTTCAGGTACATGGTGATCGGATCGGCGGTCTTGGCGCCGAGGGCGAACGCCGGCGTCGGCGTGGTCGGCCCGAGCAGCACGTCGACGCTGTCGAAGGCGCGGATGAAATCCGCGTTGATGAGCGCGCGCACGCGCTGCGCCTTGAGGTAGTAGGCGTCGTAGTAGCCCGCCGACAGCACGTAGGTCCCGGTCATGATGCGCCGCTTCACCTCGGCGCCGAAGCCTTCGCCACGCGAGCGGCGGTACAGGTCATTGAGATCGCGCGGGTTCTGGCAGCGGTGGCCGAAGCGCACGCCGTCGTAGCGGGCGAGGTTCGAGGACGCCTCCGCCGGGGCGACCACGTAGTAGACCGGCACCGACAGCGGCAGGTGCGGCAGGCTCACCTCGCGCAGGCTGGCGCCGAGCCCCTCGAATACCTTGAGCGCCTCGCGCACGCGCCGCTCGTTCTCCGCGTCGAGGCCCTTGTCGAAGAATTCCTTGAGCAGGCCGATCTTCAGTCCCGCGAGCGGCTCCTCGAGCGCCGCGACGTAATCGGGCACCGGTCGGTCGACGCTGGTGGAATCGGCCGGGTCGAAACCGGCCATCTCGCGCAGCATGAGCGCGGCATCGGCCGCGCTCGCCGTGAGCACCCCGCCCTGGTCGAGGCTCGAGGCGAACGCCACCATCCCGTAGCGCGACACCCGCCCGTAGGTGGGTTTCATGCCGGTGATGCCGCACAGCGCCGCGGGCTGGCGGATCGAGCCGCCGGTATCGGTGGCGGTGGCGCCCGGCACCAGTCGCGCGGCGACCGCCGCCGCCGAGCCGCCCGAGGAGCCGCCCGGCACCAGCGCCGGGTTCCAGGGATTGCGCACCGGCCCGTAGTAGCTGGTCTCGTTCGATGAGCCCATCGCGAACTCGTCCATGTTCGTCTTGCCGAGCATGACCGCCCCGGCGCTCCTGAGCTTCGCGACCACGGTGGCGTCGTAGGGCGAGACGAAGTTGTCGAGCATGCGCGAGCCGCAGGTGGTGCGCACGCCCTGCGTGCAGAACAGATCCTTGTGCGCGATCGGCACACCGGTGAGCGCACCGCCGCCGCCGCCGGCGAGCGTGCGGTCGGCGCTCTCCGCCGCGGCGAGCGCGGCATCGGCCGTCACCGAGATGAACGCGTTGAGTGCGCCCTGGTGACGCTCGATGCGCGCCAGCAGCGCGCGCGTGAGCTCGACGCTCGAGAAGCGCCGCGCCCGCAACCCCGCGGCCAGCTGGGTCAGCGTGCTGCTGTGGAAATCGGCCACGACCGCCTCACTCGATCACCTTGGGCACCAGGTACAGCCCCGCCGCCGTCTGCGGCGCGTTCGCCTGGTACACATCGCGCCGCTCCTGCTCGGTCACCACGTCCGGCCGCAGCCGCTGCGACAGGCCCGGCAGCGGGTGTGCCATCGGCACGATGTCGGCGGTGTCGCAGGCGTCCAGCGCGCCGACGAACTCGAGGATGCTCGACAGGCTCTGCTGGTAATCCGGGATCTCCTGCGCCGAGAGCTCGAGGCGCGCCAGGGCGGCAATGCCGGCGATCTGCTCGCGTGTGAGGGCCATGAGAGTGTGAGGTGCGCTGGAGAACTGAGAAAACCAGCGCAAAATCATACATGTTGCCTTGCTCAATGTCCCCTCGGTTGCTAGATTACGCGCCACTTTTGGGGTCTCCCGAAGCTCTTCTCCGGTCGCTCATGTTCAAACGCCTGCGCGGATATTTCTCCAGCGATCTGTCGATCGACCTGGGAACGGCTAATACTCTTATCTATGTCCGCGACAAGGGCATCGTTCTCAACGAGCCCTCGGTGGTCGCGGTGCAGGACGAGCCGACGCGCGGCGGCAAGGTGATCGTCGCGGTGGGCGCGGAGGCGAAGGCCATGCTCGGACGCACGCCGGGGCATATCACCGCGGTGCGCCCCATGAAGGACGGCGTGATCGCCGACTTCACCTACACGGAAAAGATGCTCCAGCACTTCATCAACAAGGTGCACGGCAACCGCACGCTCAAGCCCTCCCCGCGGGTGCTGGTGTGCGTGCCCTTCGGCTCGACGCAGGTGGAGCGGCGCGCGATCCGCGAGTCCGCCGAGGGCGCGGGCGCGCGCAGCGTCGCGATCGTCAGCGAGCCGATGGCCGCCGCAGTCGGCGCCGGGCTGCCGGTGCACGAGGCACGCGGCTCGATGGTGCTCGACATCGGCGGCGGCACCTCGGAGGTCGCGGTACTGTCGCTGAATGGCGTCGTGTATGCGAACTCCGCGCGCATCGGCGGCGATCGCTTCGACGAGGCGATCATGAACTACGTCCGGCGCAACTACGGCATCCTGATCGGCGAGGCGACTTCCGAGCGCATCAAGATCGAGATCGGCTCGGCCTACCCGGGACAGCAGGTACGCGAGCTGTCGGTCAAGGGCCGCAACCTCTCCGAGGGTGTGCCGCGCAGCTTCACGCTCAACAGCAACGAGATCCTCGAAGCGCTGCAGGAACCGCTGCAGAGCATCGTGAGCGCGGTCAAGCAGGCACTCGAGCAGACCCCGCCCGAGCTCGGCGCCGACGTGGCCGAGCGCGGCATCGTGCTCACCGGCGGCGGCGCGTTGCTGCGCGACATCGACAAGCTGCTCACCGAGGAGACCGGGCTGCCGGTGGTGGTCGCCGACGACCCGCTCACCTGCGTCGCGCGTGGCGGCGGGCGCATTCTCGAGCTGATGGACGAACTCGGGCCAGGACACTTCGGCCTCGAATAGCGCTTAAGGAGCGCGCAGGTCTTAGGTGACAGCGTTCGGGACACCGGCCGGCAGACCGCTGGGGCGGAGCGGCTCTCCCGGCTTCCGCTTCACGCTGTTCGCAGCGCTGTCGGTGGTGATCATGTACCTCGACCAGCGCCAGCATTACCTCGAGCACGTGCGCTACGCGCTGCAGGCGGCGGCCTATCCGATCCAGCTGGCGGTGAACTCGCCGGCCGCCGCGACGCGCTGGGTGCGCGAGAGCGTGGCGACGCGCGAGTCGCTGCAGCAGGAGAATGCGCGGCTGCGTGCCACGCAGCGCGACCTGGAGTTGCGCGCCATGCGCTACGAGGCGCTGGCGCGCGAGAACGGCGAGCTGCGCGGTCTGCGTGAGGCGCTGCCGCCGGTTGTCGAGCGCTGGCTCGCCGCCGAGATCGTCAACATCCAGCAGAGCAGCCTCAGGCAGCGCCTGCTCATCGATCGCGGCGCCAGCAACGGGGTCTTCAGGGGCCAGGCGGTGCTCGACGACAAGGGGCTCATCGGCCAGACCACCCACGTCGGACCCTGGAGTGCCGAGGTCATACTCATCACCGATTCGGAGCACGCGGTGCCGGTGCGCATCGAGCGCACCGGGCTGCGCACCATCGCGGTCGGCGGCGGCGACAGCGCCTCGCTGGCGCTGCCCTACCTGCCGGCCAACGCCGACATCAGGAGCGGGGACCTGCTGGTGACCTCCGGACTCGG
>DATHQM010000046.1:0-12995 GCA_035482695.1 Steroidobacteraceae bacterium
ACTTCCCGCACCCAGCGGTGCAGAAAGCGCGGGCTATCCAGGTGAACAATGACCGGGTGATCGACCGGGCGCCCCTTGGCCGCAAAGATCTTGCGCACGGCCACCGGATTCTGCGCATTGGCGCCGAGCCCGTAGACGGTCTCGGTGGGAAATGCGACCAGCTCGCCGTCGCGCAGCGTCTGCACGGCGGTTTCGATCTCGACCTGGGTGGCTCTGACAACACGTACCATAGAGGAGGTGAATTCTAGCAAGCCGGCAACGGCCGCTCCTGCGTGTGGTGGGAAAGCATCAGCTGCTGTCGCGCTGCGCCGACTTGGGTGCGGCCCGCGGGCACACGCGGCACCACCGCACGGTGCGCATTTGACAATTATTCCAGCGAGCGCCGCACCCAGCCGCTCTCCGTGCGCGTCAGCTCGTAGGCCGGCCAGTAGTGCTTGTCGAGCTTCAGGGTGATCACTTCCGGCGCATTGTTCCAGGTAATCGTCTTCAGCCGCACCGAGGCGCGATCCGCCCGCCCGGTCACCGCCTTGAGGAAGGTGTCGAGGTCGGGCGTCGCAACCCCGTCGACTTCGACGATGCGGCGGCCGGGATACAGGCCGTAGCGCGTCGCCGGCGAGCCGTAGGCGAAATAGGCGACGTACACGCCGACCGGCGCGATGCCGCGCTGCACGCTCATGGCGCGATGCGGCGCCTGCAGCGATGCGCCGGCCCACTGGACCAGGCGGTCGAGATCGCTGCCGGGCAGCTCCGCGGTTGCGACGTCGACGGTCTGCGCGGCGTGGCCGCGCCATACTGTCACCGACACGTGATCCTTATCCGCCGCGAGGCGCTCGACCTCGCGGAAGCGCGTGACGACCGCGCCATCGATGGCGAGCAGCAGGTCGCCCTGCTGCAGCCGCTCGGCGGCCGACGAGCCGCCCGTCATGCGCACCACGCTCAGCGCCTCGCGCCGCGTGGGCGTGTGCTGCGCCAGGCGTTGCGCCCACTCCTCCGACAGCCCGAGCTGCCGGGCATTGGCGAGCGGCAGCACCCCGAGCTCCACCTCCAGCGAATGCAGCGCTCGCCCGGTGCGCACCCGATCGATCATATCGGCGACCACGTCGATGGGTACCCCGCGCGTGTCCTGGGTGAGCTCGCGCCCGCTGTCGTAGGCGAAGCTCGACCAGGTGCCGAGCACGTTGCCGCTCTTGTCGGCGAGCACGCCGTCGAACTCGGCGGGCGGATTCACCAGCTGCGCGGTCTCGAGGTTGCTGTCGCGGAAGCGCATGGTGCGCGACAGCGGCAGCGCCACCGGCTCGATGCTGGCGATCGCGGTGCTGCGCGCGTGCATCTGGCTGTCGCCGCCCAGTCCCACCACCCACACCGACTCACCGGGCTGAAGCTCGCGGGGCAGCAGCTTCGCGGACTTCACCGGGGTCGAGCCGATCAGGCGTGGATCGTAGGCCACGACCGCGTAGTTATGCAGCGGGTGGATGTACACCACGCGTCCCGGCACCTGCACCGTGCCGGCGAAGGTCACGGTGACGTCGCCGAGGGACACCGGCACGGTGTTGCGGTCCACGACCACCAGGCCGCGCTGCGCATCCACCACCAGCCCGGTGCCGTGGTAGTTGCGCTCGATGATGCCGGAAACCGAGTACGGCATGTCGAACGTCACCATGACGAGCGACGGGGCGAGCGCGTCCAGGCGCGGGTCGCTGAAGCGCGGAAATACCGTGGAGCTCACCGCCAGCGGCTGCGGTGCGGGGCCGGCCGGCAGCGGCGTGCAGTCCCACAGGCCCGCGGCGTCGTCGCGATCGCAGTGGCGCGCCGGGAACCACAGGCGAT
Organism: Steroidobacteraceae bacterium; assembly: GCA_035482695.1. GTDB lineage: Bacteria > Pseudomonadota > Gammaproteobacteria > Steroidobacterales > Steroidobacteraceae > 13-2-20CM-66-19. The sequence goes on from DATHQM010000046.1 coordinate 1,828, forward strand.
CCATGCGGATGGCGCGCAGCTCGCTGCTGTTGGGATCTTCGATGGTGATGAAGCGCACCGTGGCGTGATCGCCGTCGCCGAGCTGCGCGATGCCGGCCTCGAAATCCTGCAGCGTGTCGGTCTTCCTGCCGTTGAGGTCGATGATCACCGCTCCACGGGTGATCGCGGCAGCGCCGAACACGTAGCCGGGGTTGGCGACGTACACCCCGCGAGCCGGTACGTTGAAGTGCCGCGCCTGCTGGTAGGAGAGTGTATTCACCACCGCATCGCCGAAATCCGCGTAGGCGCTCGGGGTGATGGCGTGCAGGTCGCCCACCGGCAGCTTCGCGGACACGAACTTGCCTCCGCGCTCGAGCTCCATCTCCACTTCCCCGCCGACCGAGTCATCGAGCACTTCCTCGAGGGGTTCGAACTGCGCCACGATGTGATGATTGACGCGCAGCAGGATGTCTCCCGGCTGCAGCACCTGCTCGCTCGCCGAGCCGGGCAGCACCTCGGTGACGACCAGCATGCCGGTGTAGCGCGGGAAGTCCTTGCGGACCGTGGCCTCGGTGGCCGCGTCCAGCCCCAGTCGCTCGAGCTCATCGTACGGTGTGTAGTTGAACACCGTGTAGAGCGTGCCGCGCGTGACCGGCTTGCCCTCCTGGATGAGCGTGAGCGCGCGGCGCACGCGCCCGAGCGGCAGGTAGAAACTGGAGGCGGCGCCGTTGGCGCCGCCGGCGTTGAGCGCCACGACACGTCCGCGGATGTCGATCACGGGAGAGCCGGAGGAGCCCCCGGAGGTACCCGAGGCGGCCTGCAGGTAGAACGTGTTGAAGTCGTTGTACTTGGTGATGCCGTAATCGGGGGCGTCGCGGTCGAGCCGCGCGAGCGTGCCGGCGAGAATCGACAGCTGCTCGCCGGCATTGTTGCCGACCACGCGGATCTCGCGGCCGATCTGCGCACCCTCGGGATAGAGCGGCAACGCCTTGGGCCTGATGAAGCGCAGCTTCTTCGGGTCGTAGCGGTAGAAACCGAAGTCGTGCACCGGATCGCGATAGAGCGGGTAGAGCTGCACTTCCTCGCGGTTGAGGAAGGTCGCCTCCGCGATGACCGGCCCGGGCGTCACCACGTGGCGGTTGGTGAGGATCAGGCCGCGCTCGGCGTCGACCACGAAGCCGGTTGCCTGCGCGGTCGTGTTCCACTCCGTATCGAACGCGCGCGTCGAGTCGACGTCGATCGAGACCACGCTGCCGGCGATGCGCTCGAGTGTCTCGGCCCAGTCGGGATTGCCTTCGACGGCGGCGGCCTGCTGGGCTGCAGGGGTGGGCTGCGAGTCCGCCGGCGCAGGCCGTGGGGTCGCCGGGCCGGGCGTGGCGGGAGCGGGGACGGCGGCGGTGGTGCTCGCCGGGGCCGAGCTCGACCCGAGGGCAGGGGCGGGCGTCACCGGGCCCGCGTGGCATACGGGGGTACAGGACAGCAGCAGGCACAGCCACGCGGGCGGCAGATGTCGCAGCGGCATCGCGGTCAGCGCCCGAGCAGCACCAGCAGCCACACCAGGACCAGCAGGGCAAACGACACGAACACCGCGGCGGAGCCGATGTCCTTGGCGAGCCCGGCGAGCACATGGCGCTCGAGCCCAATGCGGTCGACGGTCGCTTCGATGGCGCTGTTGAGCAGTTCCACGATGAGGATGAGAAGCATCGGCGCGATCAGCAGCGCACGCTCCACGCCGTTGTGACCGAGCCACAGGCCCAAGGGTATGACGAGCGCCGCCAGGGCGAGTTCCTGGCGGAATGCCGCCTCTTCGCGGAACGCGCCCGTGAGCCCGTTCAGGCTCGAGACGACGGCACGCAGCACGCGGGTGAGGCCGCGTGGCTTGTAGCGATCTACGACTGTGCCGTGGGCTTCCATGTAAGGTCCAGTTGCCGGGCCGCCCGCACATCATCGAGGCGGCGCACCGGCATGGTATGCGGTGCGCTGGTCACGCGCCCGGGTTCCTGCTCTGCCTCCCGCTGAATCCGTGACAGGGCCGTCACAAAGGCGTCCAGCACCTCGCGGCTCTCGGTCTCGGTAGGCTCGATCAGCAGGCACTCCGGCACCAGCAGCGGAAAGTACGTGGTGGGGGCGTGGAAGCCGTAGTCGAGCAGGCGCTTGGCGAAGTCCATCGCGGTCACGTTGAGCTCGCGCGCCTGGCGCTTGAGCGTGATGATGAACTCGTGGCTCGCGCGGCGCTGCGGATAGGCGGCGTCGAAGCCCGCCTCCTGCAGCCGCTTCAGCAGGTAGTTGGCATTGAGTGTCGCGAACTCGCCCACCTGCCGCATGCCCTCGCGCCCGAGCAGGCGCATGTAGATGTAGGCGCGCAGCAGCACGCCGGCATTGCCCATGAACGCCGACAGCCGGCCGATCGATTGCGGCACATCGGCCTCCGTGAGCCAGCGGTAGCGCTCGCCCTCCTTGCCCACCAGCGGGATCGGCAGGAACGGCAGCAGCCGCGCCGCCACCCCGACTGCGCCGGCTCCGGGGCCGCCGCCGCCGTGCGGCGTCGAGAACGTCTTGTGCAGGTTCATGTGGATGACGTCGAAGCCCATGTCCCCCGGGCGCACCTTGCCGAGGATGGCGTTGAGATTGGCGCCGTCGTAGTAGAGCAGGCCGCCGGCTTCGTGAACGATGCGCGCCACCTCGCTGATGTGCCGCTCGAACACGCCGAGCGTGGAAGGATTGGTGAGCATGATGCCGGCGGTGTTGGGACCGACCGCGGCCGCGAGCGCCCCGAGCTCCACGTCGCCATGGCTGTCGACCGGAATCTCGCGCACCACGCAGCCGCACATGGTCGCGGTGGCCGGATTGGTGCCATGCGCCGCCTCGGGCACGATGATCTCGTTGCGCGCGCCGTCGCCGCGCGCGCGGTGGTAGGCGCGGATCATGGCGACCCCGGCAAACTCCCCCTGCGCGCCGGCCATGGGCGAGAGCGCCACGCCTTCCATGCCGGTGACCGCCTTGAGCATCTCCTGCAGCTCGTACAGGCACGCGAGGAATCCCTGGCCCTGCGCTTCCGGGGCGAGCGGATGGCGCGCGAGAAACTGCGGCAGCATCGCGTACTGGTTACAGGCCCTGGGGTTGTACTTCATCGTGCACGAGCCGAGCGGATAGAAGTGCGTGTCGATGGAGAAGTTCAGCTGCGAGAGGCGCGTGAAGTGGCGCACCGCCTCGAGCTCGCTCACTTCCGGCAGCTGCGGCGGACGCGCGCGGCGTTGCGCCGCCGGCAGGTCGGCGAGCGCCGCGGCGCCCGGATGGTGCGGCCATTGATCGCTCGCGCCGCGACCTGCCTGCGAGTACTCGAAGATGACCTTGTCGGCTACGGCCATGCAGAAGCACCTCGTGGAGTTTTGCGCAAGCCGCAACGCCCTCAGGCGGCGCGCGCCGCCTGCAGCGCCTCGCTCAGCGAGGCGCGGTAGCGCTCGATGTCGGCGGGGCTCTTGGTCTCGGTAGCGCACACCAGCAGCGCCGGGCCGAGCTCGGGGTAGAAGGGAGCGAGATCCAGGCCGCCGTGGATGCCGCGGCTGGCGAGCGCCCTGAGCACCGCGGCCACCGGGCGGTCGAGCTGCAGCACCGCCTCGTGAAAATAGGGGCCGGAGAACGCCGCCCGTACGCCGGGCACGCGCGTGAGAGCGGCCACCAGCTCGCGCGTGCGCGCGTGCGCGGCGGCAGCCGTGCGCTCGAGTCCCTGCGGCCCCATGAGGGACAGATAGATCGTAGCCGCCGTCACCAGCAATCCCTGGTTGGTGCAGATGTTGGAGGTCGCCTTGGCGCGGCGGATGTGCTGCTCGCGCGCTTGCAGTGTCAACGTGAAGCCCGGGCGTCCCGCGGCATCGAGCGTGCGGCCGACGATACGGCCCGGCATCTGCCGCACGTGCTCCATGCGCGTGGTCATGAAGCCAAAGTAAGGGCCGCCGCAGGACAGCGGCACGCCGAGCGGCTGGCCTTCGCCGACCGCGATGTCGGCGCCGCGCGCCCCCCACTCCCCCGGGGGCTTGAGCAGCGCCAGCGCGGTGGGATTGACGACCGCGATCACCAGGATGCCGCGCGCATGCGCCCAGTCGGTGAGCGTATCCACGTCCTCGAGCCGGCCGAAGAAGTTCGGCTGCTGGATGACGAGGGCAGTGATGTCCGCGCCTTCGAAAGGGACGAGCGCCGCGGCGCTGGTGGTGCCCTCCTGCGGCGCGTACGGCAGCTCGGCAAAAGTCAGCCCCTGGTTGCAGGTCAGCGCGTGCGCCACGCGCCGGTAGTACGGGTGCACGCTCGTGGGCACCAGGATGCGCGCCGCCTTCGACTTGCGGTTGGCGCGCACCGCCATGAGCGCGGCCTCCCCCATCGCGGACGCGCCGTCGTACATCGAGGCATTGGCCGCATCCATGGCGGTGAGGCGCGCCATCATGGTCTGGAACTCGTAGATGAGCTGCAGCGTCCCCTGGCTGGCCTCCGCCTGATAGGGCGTGTAGGCGCTGTAGAACTCCCCGCGGGTGGTGATGGCCCACACGGCCGCCGGGATGTGGTGCTCGTAGGCTCCGGCGCCGAGGAAGCTGAGCGCGGTGCCGTCGGCGGCGGCGCGCTCGCTCATCAGGCGGCCGACCTCCATCTCGTTGAGCGCCTCGGGCACGCCGGCGAGCGAGCGGATGCGCAGCTGCGGCGGAATCTCGTCGAACAGATCCTCGATGCGGGCGGCGCCGATGGCCGCGAGCATCGCGGCGACGTCCGCCTCGGTGTGGGGAATGAAGGCCATTCAGCCGCCCTCCGCGTCCAGCAGCTTCTGGTACTCCGCCGCCGGCATCAGGGCAGCGGCAGCGAGCGCGCCAGGCGCGGGCCTGAGGCGCATCAGCCAGCCCTCGCCGTACGGCGAGGTGTTGACCGCCTCGGGCTCGGCGGCGAGCTTCGGGTTGCCGCCGGTGATCTCTCCGCTCAACGGCGCGTACACGTCCGAGGCCGCCTTGACCGACTCGACCACCGCGCATGCCTCGCCGGCCTGCACCTTGCGCCCGGCCGCCGGCACTTCCACGAACACCAGGTCGCCGAGCGCGTGCTGGGCGTGGTCGGTGATACCGATCTCAACGGTGCCGTCGGTGAGCGCGCGCACCCATTCGTGAGACTTGGTGTACTTGAGATCCGCTGGGAGTTGGCTCATCGAGGCAATCCTTAATTGTCAGTTGGTTGCGCGTCAGTTGACCAGGGACTTGCCGAAACGGACGAACGGCGGCTTCACCACGCGCGCGCTCAGCAGCTTGCCGCGGATATCGACCTGCACCCGCTCCGCGGTCGCCGCCGGCACACGCGCGAGCGCGATCGAGCGCTCGAGCGTCGGGGAGAAGGTGCCGCTGGTGATCGCCCCCTCGCCCACCGACGGGACGATGACCTTCTGGTGGCTGCGCAGCACGCCGCGGTCCTCGAGCAGCAGGCCGACCAGCTTGCGCGGCGAGCCGGCGCGCTCGATGCCCTCGAGCGCCGCGCGGCCGACGAAACCGCGCTCGCGCGGGGTCATGGCGAGGGTCCAGCCGAGACCGGACTCGAAGGGATGCGTTGTCTCGTCCATGTCGTTGCCGTAGAGGTTCATGCCGGCTTCCAGTCGCAGCGTGTCGCGCGCACCGAGCCCGCAGGAAGCGACGCCGAGCGCGTTGAGGCTGCGCCAGGCGGGCACTGCATCGGCCGCCGGCATCATGATCTCGAAGCCGTCCTCGCCGGTGTAGCCGGTGCGCGCCACGAACCAGCGGCCGAGTTCGCGGCCGACGAAGGTGGGGAGCGCGAGCGCCTCGGTCGCCGCCGCCGACGGCAGGATCTGCGCCGCCTTGGCGCGCGCCTCAGGCCCCTGGATCGCGAGCAGGGCGAGATCCGAGCGCTCGCTCACCTGCACGGCGAAAGGCTGTGCCTGGGCAGTGATCCAGGCGAGGTCGCGGTCGCGCGTACCGGCGTTCACCACCAGGCGGTACCACGACTCGCCGAGGTAGTACGCGATGAGATCGTCGCGCACCCCGCCCTGCTCGTTCAGCATGCAGCTGTAGAGCGCCTTACCGAGCGACTGCAGTCGCGCGACGTCGTTGGCGAGCAGCTGCCGCAGGAACTCGCGCACCCGCGAGCCGTGCAGGTCGACGACGCACATGTGCGAGACGTCGAACACCCCGGCCGCGCGGCGCACCGCGTGGTGCTCGCCGATCTGCGAGCTGTACTGCACCGGCATATCCCAGCCACCGAAATCGACGATGCGGGCGTTGAGCTCCTGATGCAGCTTGAACAACGGGGTCTGTCGTCCCACAGGCATCTTTCGCGCGCGGTCGGCCAAACGTGAGCGAGCGGCAGGTGCGCGCTTCGCCAGGAACGCGCGCGTCTGCCGCCCTTCTGTCCCTGTGACCTGAGAGATCAGGCGCCGGATGCGCCGCTCCCCTTCGGTGGGCGGACCGGATGATCCGCCGCTCTCCAGAAGCCCCGCGGAAGAATGCGTCTTCCGCCGTCTGCCGTTCTGGTGCCTGAGCGTTTCCGGGCGGAAATTGCGCCTTCGGCGTTCCGGCTCGTGCCGGACTCTCTCCGGACAGACTGATGCGGGCGACGCATCATAGCAGTCCGCCGCGGTGCCACCCAAGCGCGTCGACTGTAGAATGGCGCAGTCATGAGCAGCGCACGCCGTCACTCGGTGCAGGTATCCGTAGGATCGGTCAAGGTCGGGGGCGGCGCGCCCATCGTCGTGCAGTCGATGACCAATACCGACACCGCCGACGTCGAGGCGACCGTGCGCCAGGTACAGGCGCTCGCCGCGGCCGGCTCCGAGCTGGTGCGCATCACGGTGAACACCGCCGAGGCGGCCGCCGCGGTGGCCCCGATCCGCGAGCGGCTCGAGCGCGCCGGGGTGCACGTGCCGCTGATCGGCGATTTTCACTTCAACGGTCACAAGCTGCTGCGCGAGCACCCGGACTGCGCCGTCGCGCTCGCCAAGTACCGCATCAACCCCGGCAACGTCGGCCGCGGCAGCAAGCGCGACCCGCAGTTCGCGGAGATGATCGAGGTGGCCTGCCGGCACGACAAGCCGGTGCGCATCGGGGTGAACTGGGGGAGCCTCGACGCGGATCTGCTCACGCGGCTGATGGACGAGAACTCGGCGCTCGCCGAGCCGCTCAGCGCCCAGCAGGTGATGCGGCGGGCGGTGGTGCTGTCGGCCGTCGGCAGCGCGCAGCGTGCCGAGGAGCTCGGCCTGCGGCACGCGCGCATCATCCTCTCCGCGAAGGTGAGCGGTGTGCAGGACCTGATCGCCATCTACCGCGATCTCGCCGCCCGCTGCGACTACCCCCTGCACCTGGGCCTTACCGAGGCGGGCATGGGCTCCAAAGGCATCGTCGCCTCGACCGCCGGCATGGCGGTGCTGCTGCAGGAGGGTATCGGCGACACCATCCGCGCATCGCTCACGCCCGATCCCGACGGCGATCGCACCCAGGAGGTGGTGGTGGCGCAGGAGATCCTGCAGACCATGGGGCTGCGCGCGTTCACGCCGCTGGTGGTGGCCTGCCCCGGATGCGGACGCACGACCAGCACCTACTTCCAGGAGCTCGCCGCGCGCATCCAGTCGCACCTGCGCACGCGCATGCCGCAATGGCGTCTCGAGTACGCCGGGGTGGAAGAGATGACGGTCGCCGTCATGGGCTGCGTGGTCAACGGCCCGGGCGAGAGCAAGCACGCCAACATCGGCATCAGCCTGCCTGGCACCGGCGAGCGGCCGGTGGCGCCGGTGTACGAGGACGGCGCCAAGACCGTGACGCTCAAGGGCGAGCGCATCGCCGAGGAGTTCCAGGACCTCGTCGAACGGTACGTCGCGCGCCACTACGTGCCCCTTGAGAGGTCAGACCCATGAGCGAACTCGCCACGCGAAAATGCAAGCCCTGCGAGGGCGGCATGCCGCCGCTCGAGCGCGACGCCGCGCAGCAGCTGCTGCGCCAGCTCGCCGGCGGCTGGGAGCTCACGCAGGAGGGCCGCGCCATCCGCCGCGAGTTCGGCTTCCGCGACTTCTACCGCACCATGAGCTTCGTGAACGCCCTCGCCCACGTGGCCAATATCGAGGACCACCACCCCGATCTCGAGGTTGGATACAACTACTGCCGCGTCACCTACACGACGCACGCGGTCCGCGGACTGTCGGAGAACGACTTCGTGTGCGCCGCGAAGATTGACCTGATCCCGCTCACCTGAGCCGCTGCTGGCGTCGCTCCCAGCGACTGCGCTGCTCGGCGACCCAGCCAGCCAGCAGGTCAAAGGTCCGGGGCTCGAGCCAGCAGGTGCGCACGCGCCCGATCTTGTGGGTGCGGATGAGGCCCGCGCGCTCGAGCGCGCGGATCTGCCGGGTGACCCGTCCAAGCGACAGTGGCAGCGGGTCGGCGATGACTGTCACCGCAGCGTCCCTTTCGCACAGCAGCTCGATGATGAAGCGACGCGTCGGGTCGGCCAGCGCGCGGAATATATGGTCCAATTCGAGATAGTTGCGCATGCCCGCAAGTGTTGGCGTGACGACATTCGGACTACGCGTGGTGAGAAGCGTCTGATCTGCCGGAGACTTTTGCCTGAACCGCACTGTAATGCAGCGAGCTCGACAGTTGCGTGCAGGCGCAACTATCTGCAGAAAGAGGTGCCATATGCGCGCTCGCAACCGGCTTCAGCTCTCCCCGAGCCGCGCAGCCGGGCGCTAGCCGCGCAGCCGGGCCGCGACGAAGTCGACGAAGGCGCGCACCTTGGCGGGAATGAAGCGCGCGCTCGGATACACCGCGTAGATGCCCTGCTCGGCGCTCTCCCAGCCGGGCAGCACCTGGCGAAGCGCACCGGCGCGCACGTCGTCGCCGGCGACCGAGGCCGGCAGCAGGCCGATGCCGGCTGCCTCCCGGCACGCGGTGAGCAGCACGAAGGCATTGTTCGAGTGCAATGGACCTGCGACATCGATGGCTGCCTCCGCGCGCCCTCGCTGCAGCTGCCAGCGCCGCGGGCGCGCGCCGATGTCGAGCACCAGGCAGGCGTGCTCGAGCAACTGCTGCGGAGTGCGCGGGCCGGCATGGCGCCGCAGATACGCCGGGCTCGCCAGCAGCACGCGCCGCGTGGACGCGAGGCGGCGTACCACCAGGCGCGAGTCAGCGGCCAGCGTGCCGACCCGCAGCGCGAGATCGTAGCCCTCCTCGATCAGGTCGACGTAGCGGTTGGACAGCTGCAGGTCGAGCCTCACCGCCGGATGCGCCGCGAGGAATTCCGGCACCAGGGGTGCTATCAGGCTCTGGCCGGCGCCAGCTGCGGCGCTGACGCGCAGCGTGCCGCGCAGCGCGGCAGCACGCTCACGCACTTCCGCGTCGGCGCCGTCGAGCTCGGCCAGGAGCGCCTCACAACGCTTGAAATAGTCGCGGCCGGCATCGCTCAGCGTCACGCGGCGGGTCGTCCGCTGCAGCAGCCGCACCCCAAGCCGGTTCTCGAGCGCCGCGACCGCGCGGCTCACCGCCGAGACATGCTGCTCGAGCTCGAGCGCAGCCTGCGCGAAGCTCTGACGGCGGGCCACCTCCACGAAGGCACCGAGCTGCGCGAGACGGTCCACGGGTTTATTGCAATCCAGTCAATAGTCATTTGCATATTACCCCGTTTATCGCTGCCGCTGCGATGCCTATGCTTCGGGGGCATGGCACGGACACTCGTAGCAGCGGGCGCCAGGGCGCAGGGCGGCGCATTGTCCGCGCGGCTGCCTGCGGGACTCCTCGGCGTCGCCTTCGTATCGCTGTGGAGCACTGGTTATCCGGCGGCGCGGATCGCGCTCGATCACAGCGGGCCGTTCACACTGCTGGTGCTGCGTTTCTTAGGCGCCGGGCTGATCTTTGCCGCACTCGCCTGGCTCGGCGGAGCAGCCTGGCCGCGGGGGCGCGCGGCCTTGCACAGCGCGCTGGTCGGGGCGCTGACGCTCGGACTGCAGTTCAGCACGCTGTACTGGGCCGCCGCCCGCGGCGTGAACGTCGGTCTCATCGCGCTCATCGTCGGCACGATGCCGATCGTCACGGCGCTGCTCTCGCGCGCGTTCCTCGACGAGGCAGTGCGTCCGCTGCAGTGGCTCGGCTTCGCATTCGGTTTGAGCGGAGTCGCGCTTGCGGTCGGCGAACGGATCGGCGCAGGTGGCGGTGCGGGCCCCGGCGCCTACCTTGCGGTCCTGGTCGGCCTGCTGGCACTCAGCGTCGGCACGGTGTATCAGAAACGTCACGCATCGAACGTCGATCTGCGCAGCGGGCTGGCGCTGCAGCACCTCGCCGCGGCCGTGCCGCTGCTGCCGTTTGCCTTCCATGAGGGCCTGCGCTTCGACGCCTCCGGCGAGTTCTTCGCCAGTCTCGGATGGGTCATCGGCGTCAATTCGCTCGGCGCCTTCGCGCTGCTGTTCGTGCTACTGCGCCGCGGCGCCGTGAACCAGGTGGCGACGCTCTTCTTCCTGATGCCGCCGGCCACGGCCGTCATGGACTACTTCGTGCTGGGCGATGAGCTCACGGCGCTCAAGGTCGCCGGTGTGGTCATTGCGGCGCTTGGTGTCTTTCTCGCGACGCGACCGCCGCCGCCCGCGGCAGAGCTCGCGAACGCAGCCCTTAGGGACCGCGCGCGGCATCCGGCAGCTCACCGCTCGTGCCCAGCGCCCTGCGAATGAACAAGCGCCGCAGCTCCTGGCTGCGGTTCACCAGCGACAGGCCCCGCTGCGCAAGCGCGGCGAGCGGACCTGTGCCGTGGGCGAGCAAGCGGTCGAACGCGTCGATCGCCGTGCTCATGAGAGCGACTTCGCTCTTGCGCCAGCGCTCGTAGGCGCGCAGCACCGCGAGCGCGCCCGGATCCTCGCGCCGCGCCACCGCCTGCGTGACGAGCTGCGCGAGGCAGGCGGCATCGAGCAGCCCGAGGTTCACCCCCTGCCCGGCGAGCGGGTGTACCACGTGCGCGGCGTCCCCGATGAGTGCCACGCGCGGCGCGACATAGCGGTGAGCGGCCAGGCTGCTGAGGGGAAACGACACCCGTTCACTCACCAGGCGCGTGGCGCCCAGGGCAAGATCGGAAGCGCGATCGAGGTGCCCGGCGAAGGCTTCGGGGGACAGGCCGAGGAGCTGTGCGGCGATCTCGTCGTCGGCGGACCAGACAATGGAGCTCGTGCCGTCGGCGAGCGG
>DATHQM010000047.1:0-4099 GCA_035482695.1 Steroidobacteraceae bacterium
TCTGTCAGGCCGAACGTGCGGGTGCTGGTGCTGGGGGATCTCGCCGCGGCGGCGGGCGGCGAGCTGGAGTTCCGCAGCGTGACCGGCGGGCTGCTGGCGCAGGCGCGCGACCGCGCCGACCTGTCGGAAGTGGGGCTCACCGTGCCGACGCGCCGCCAGCCCACCGCTGCCGAGCTCAGCGACCTGCGCTTCGCCTGGCGCGTGGCGAAGTTCGTCAAGTCGAACGCCATCGTCTTCGCCCGCGAGCTCGCCACCGTCGCCGTCGGTGCGGGGCAGATGAGCCGCGTTTACTCCACGCGCATCGCCGCGATGAAGGCTAGCGACGAGCAGCTCGCGATCGCGGGCGCGGTAATGGCGTCGGACGCTTTCCTGCCGTTCCGCGACAACCTCGACGTCGCCGCAGGTTACGGCATCCGCGCCGTCATCCAGCCGGGCGGCAGCCGGCGCGACGCGGAAGTCGTTGCCGCCGCCGATGAGCACGACATGGCGATGGTGTTCACCGGCGTGCGCCACTTCCGTCATTGATTAAGGTACTCATCGTCGGCGGCGGCGGGCGCGAGCATGCGCTCGCCTGGAAGTGCGCCACGGCGGCGCGCGTGGCCGAGGTGCTGGTCGCACCAGGCAATGCCGGCACGGCGGCCGAGCCGAAGGTGCGCAACGTCGACGTCGCGGCCGACGACCTGGAGCGCCTGGTCGCCCTCGCCGCGCGCGAGCGCGTCGCTCTCACCATCGTCGGCCCCGAGGGGCCGCTGGTCGCCGGCATCGTCGACGCCTTCGCGGCGGCGGGACTCGCGTGCTTCGGGCCGAGCCGCCGTTGCGCTCAGCTCGAGGGCTCCAAGGCCTTCAGCAAGGAGTTCCTCGGCCGCCACGGCATCCCGAGCGCACGCTCGACGACCTTCACGCGCGCGAGCTTCGATCCTGCGTGGCTGCGCCGCCAGCGGCTGCCGCTGGTGGTGAAGGCGAGCGGGCTCGCGGCCGGCAAGGGCGTGGTGATCGCGCAATCGCTCGAGGAGGCGCTGGCGAGCATCGAGGCGATGTTCGCCGGGCAATTCGGCGCCGCCGGCGAGCAGCTGGTGATCGAGGAATTCCTGGCGGGCGAGGAGGCGAGCTTCATCGTCATGGCCGACGGCACGCACGTGCTGCCGCTGGCGACTTCGCAGGATCACAAGCGCCTGCAGGACGGCGATCGCGGCCCGAACACCGGCGGTATGGGCGCGTACTCGCCCGCACCGGTCATCACCCCCGCGCTGCACGGACGCATCATGGACGAGATCATCACCCCGACGATCCGCGCCCTTGCCGCGGAGGGCATGCCATACACGGGCTTCCTCTATGCCGGGCTCATGATCGCGCCCGACGGCACCCCAAGAGTGCTCGAGTTCAACTGCCGCCTCGGCGACCCGGAAACGCAGCCGATCCTCATGCGCCTCGCCGGCGATCTCACCGCGCTGTGCGAGGCGGCGCTCGCCGGACGTCTCGACACGGCGAGCGCCGCGTGGGATTCACGCGCGGCTCTCGGCGTAGTTCTGGCCGCGGCGGGCTATCCCGACAAGGTACGCAGCGGCGACGTCATCGAGGGCCTGCAGCTCGCCACGCGCCTGCCCGGCAAGGTATTCCACGGTGCCACGCGCGCGGCCGGCGACCAGGTGCTCACCAGCGGCGGACGCGTGTTGTGCGCGGTCGGACTGGGCGCGGACGTGGCAGCGGCGCAGCAGGCCGCTTACGCACTCGTCGGCCACATTCACTGGCCGGGCATGCACTACCGGCACGACATCGGCTACCGCGCCGTAGGCCGCACGCCGGCATGAGTGCACCGCCGCGCGCGCCGGCGCCGGCGCCGTTCGACTTCCCGACCCCGCACGTGATCGAGCTGACCGTGACCGCGGCCGACATCGACGCCTACGACCACGTCAACAATGCGGTGTACCTGAGCTGGCTCGATCGCGCCGCCTGGTCGCACTCCGCCGCGCTCGGCGTGCCGCTCGAGCGTTGCCGGGCCTTGCGCCGCGGCATGGCGGCGCAGCGCATCGAGATCGACTACCTGCGCGCGGCAGTGCGCGGTGACGCGGTGCGGGCGGCCACCTGGATCGTGAGCACCGACGGGCGGTTGCGCGCGGAGCGGCGCTTCCAGATCAAGCGCGTGTCGGACGGCGCAACGTTGGCGCGCGCCCGCGTCGATTACGTGTGCATCAATCTCGACTCGGGCCGTGCGACGCGCATGCCGCAGATCTTCGCCAAGGCCTACGTGGTGAGCACCGGTGGCGGCTAGCGCGCAGCGCCTGCGTCAGAAGCTGAAACGCACGAACGCTTCCGGTCCGTTGATGTCGAAATGCACCACCCCCGGCGAGGTGGAGGTGCTGCTGCGGGTGAGCGCGGTACGCGTCGACCAGTAGCCCACCCCGGTGGTGAGATTCGCATTCCAGCGGAACTGCGCGTCGCTGTGCAGATCGATCACCTCGCCGAAGTCGCCCTTGACGGTTGCGCGGAAGTAAGCGGCGCGCGCCGTGAGGCTGAAGCGGCGCGAGACGCGCCAGCTCACGTCGAGCGGGATCGCGGGCACCGCGCCGGAGGCCGACACGGTCTGCTGCTGGAAGGTGGCCGGCGCCTGCAGCTGCGCGGTCAGCTGCACGGCGTAGCCGGCCAGCCCCGAGCCGATCTCGAGCCGGTCGCTGCGCCAGAAGGAATAAGTGTAGGTGACGGTGATCAGGCGCCAGTCGAACGAGCTCGCCAGCTGCGTGCCGGCCGGAAAGGTCTGGTTGCCGAAGATGACCGGGTTGCCGATCAGCACGCCGCCGGAGCGATCGGACTCGAAGTAGTCGACCCGCAGGCGGTTGCGCTCGCGCATGCGCAGCATCGCCTCCACCTCTCCCAGCTGCTGGTGGCCGGGGAATCCGAGGTCGTGCTCGCCATTGAGCGGCGTGCCGTACAGCACCGCCGAGGGTTGCGTGGGGTCGGCGCGCACCGAGGTGCGGTAGCCGGGGTCGAAGAACGACGCGCTCAGGTAGAAGTGATCGGTGATCGGGCTGGGCACCGACACCTCGCCTGGAGGCAGCGGCGCGCCCGACAGCGGATCGCGGTCGGCGCGCGCTACTGTGGCCTGTAGCGCCAGGGACGCCGCGACGACCGGCAGCCAGCTGCGCATGCGAGACGGGCTCCTCCCGCAAACGGGGGGTCGCGGGTTAGGTGAATCTTACTGAGCGACGGCGGCTGTGTGCCACAGTCGCCGCTCACCGACGTGACGCCGTTGGCATCACGTACGTGCGGCGCGCTACGTCAGCGCTTCATGGCCTCGAAGAATTCGCTGTTCGACTTGGTGTCCTTCATCTTGTCGAGCAGGAATTCGATCGACGCCAGCTCGTCCATCGGGTGCAGGAGCTTGCGCAGGATCCACATCTTGGCGAGCTCGCCCTGATCGGTGATCAGCTCCTCCTTGCGGGTGCCGGAGCGGTTGATGTTCACCGCCGGGAATACGCGCTTCTCGGAGATGCGCCGGTCGAGGTGGATCTCGCTGTTGCCGGTGCCCTTGAACTCCTCGTAGATGACGTCGTCCATCTTCGAGCCAGTGTCGATGAGTGCGGTCGCGAGGATGGTGAGGCTGCCGCCCTCCTCGATATTGCGCGCCGCCCCGAAGAAGCGTTTCGGGCGCTGCAGCGCATTGGCGTCGACGCCGCCGGTGAGCACCTTGCCGGAGGAAGGCACCACGGTGTTGTAGGCGCGCGCCAGGCGGGTGATCGAATCCAGCAGGATCACCACGTCCTTCTTGTGTTCCACCAGGCGCTTGGCCTTCTCGATGACCATCTCGGCCACCTGCACGTGGCGCGCGGCCGGCTCGTCGAAGGTACTCGAGACGACCTCGCCCTTCACGGTGCGCTGCATCTCAGTGACCTCTTCCGGCCGCTCGTCGATCAGCAGCACGATGAGAATCACCTCGGGGTGATTGGCACTGATCGAGGTGGCGATGTTCTGCAGCAGCATGGTCTTGCCGGCCTTCGGCGGCGAGACAATCAAGCCGCGCTGACCCTTGCCGATGGGTGCGACCAGATCGATGGCGCGCGCCGTCAAATCCTCGGTCGAGCCGTTGCCGCGCTCCAATTTCAAC
>DATHQM010000048.1:0-46188 GCA_035482695.1 Steroidobacteraceae bacterium
AACACGGGTGATGGCAATACCAAGACCACGAACATTGGTAGCGGCAACACCAAGAACACCAGCAACACCAAGAGCACCAGCAACACCAAGAATGTCACTGCCGACAGCGACAACACCAAGAATGTCACTGCCGACAGCTACAACTCGACCCCGACCACGACCACGACGACGACCACGAGCACGTGGAACGTCGATAAGGTCGAGGCGATCTCGACCCTCAATGCGACCGTGTCCGGAAACTCCGTGCACAACATTGGCAACACCGCCGGCAACTGGGGCAGTGCGGCCGGTGGCAAGGGCGGCTCGGGTGGCACCGGCGGCGCCGGCTACGGCGGCGCAGGCGGCGGCGCCTCGACGGCCGACACCGGCGGCGCTGGCGCAGTAGGCGCAAGCGGCGCGGCGGGCGGCTCGGTCTCGGCTGGCAACACCACGAACGGCAGCGCGACCACGGGCTCCGCGGCGGGTGGCACCGGCGGCAACGGTGGCAGCGCCAAGGGCGCCATCGGCGCTAACGGCGGCGACGGCGGCAACGCGCGCGGCGGCAACACGGGCAGCTCGTCCAACAGTGGCACGGGCGGCGCGGGTGGCGCGGGCGCGACGGCCGACGGCGGCATGGGCGCAACGGGAGCCGTGGGCGGCAGCGCCGCGAACGGCAGCGCGAGCAACGGTAGCGCCAGCAATGGCAGCGCGACCGCTGGCAACGGCGGCAACGGCGGCAAGGCCGGCAATGCGCTCGGCGGCAGCGCCGGGCTTGGCTCAGCGTCTTCGGGCGCCGGCGGCGGCGGCGGAAATGCGGGCGGCACCCAGGGCGGCAGCGCCGGGCTTGGCTCGGCTACGTCGGGCAGCGGTGGCGGCAGCGGCAATGCTGGCGGCACCCAGGGCGGCAGCGCCGGGCTTGGCTCCGCTTCTTCGGGCAGCGGCGGCGGCGGTGGTTCGGCCACCAGCGGCAATGCCAACAGCGGCAGCGCGGGCTTGGGCTCATCCGGTAAGACGTCTGCAGGCGGCGGCGGCAGCAGCGCGGCCGGCTCAGGCGGCGCGGGCGGCGGTGGCACCGGGGGCAACGGCCTCAAGGGCGGCACCGGCGGCTACGGCGCAGGTGGTTCGGGCGGCGCGGGCGGCGCTGGAGCGGCCGGCGGATCCGGCGGCATGTCGACCGGCGGCGCGGGCACGGGCACGGGCACGAGCGGCACGACGGCCACCAACGGCGGTGGCGCGGGTGCAGCGAGCGGCACGTCGTCGAACATGGGCACCGGCGGGGCCGGCGGCCCGGCGACGAGCGGCGCGGGCGCGGCGAGTGGCACAGCCACGAACACCGGCACCGGTGGTGCAGGTGGGGCGGCGACGGCCGGCGCGGGCGCGGCGAGCGGCACAGCCACGAACTCCGGCACCGGTGGTGCAGGTGGGACGACGAACGGTGGCTCCGGCGGTGGCGGCGGTTCGGGAACGAACGGCAGCGCGACCAACGGCAGCGCGACCAACGGCAGTGCGGCAGCCGGTAACGGCGGCAATGGCGGCGGCGGTGGCAACGGCGGCACGGGCGGCTCGGGCGCTGCGGGCGGGTCCGGCGGCACCTTCACCCCGAATGCCGGCACTGGCGGCAACGGTGGCACCTCGACCGGCGGAGCCGGCGGCAATGCGTCGAACACCGGCGGCAGCGGCGGCAACGCCAATGCCAAGGTGGGCTCTGCCAGCAATGGTAGTGCGACGCAGACGCTCGGCAGCGCTGGCAACGGTGGCAGCGGCGGCAACGGTGGCGGCGGCGGCAACGTGTCCGACACGGCGAATGGCGGCACGGGTGGCGTCGGCAACGGGGCCGTGGGAGGAACCGGTGGCAATGGCGGTGGAGGTGGCTCCAATGCCGTGACTGCTGGGACCTTCGACATGTCGAACACCATCAGCAATGGCTTCAGCAACAGCGCCGGCATCACGATCGCCAGCCAGAACAGCGGCAACTCGTCGCTGGTCCAGCAAAGCGTCAACGTGCAGGCCAACCTGTCACTGGCTAAGTAAGGACGATGAGAGTTTCCGGTCGCGGCGCGTGGCAACACGCGCCGCGACTGGAAGATGGATGGATGGGGGCGGGGCGCGGCAGCGCGCCCCGCCCGTCATGCGAGTGGCCGGCAGGGGGATGGTTCCAATGAAAGCCAGTAGTTCGGTTGCTTTGTTTGTTGCGGCGTGCGGTCTTCTCGGCGCGCCGAGCTCGCCCGCCGATTCCCCGGTGGAACCGAGCGCACCGCCTGCGGCGAAAGCCACTGCAGCGCCAGCTCCAGCCGCACCGGCTCCAGCCGCACCGGCTCCAGCCGCACCGGCTCCTGCCGCACCGGCTGTAGTCACTGCGGCGAATGCGCCGGCCGCGTCCGCGCAACCCCGCGACCCGCTGGCGGCAACGGTGATAGATGATTCGCAGCTCAGCAACGCGCGCGGCGGCGCCGAGAGCGTAAATACCAATCTGACTCTCAATCAGAACACCAGTAATGGTAACGTGAACGGCAATGTCGCCACGAACCTCACAACCGGGTCGAACAATTTGAGCGATAGCGCGTTCTCCAATTCCGCCGGAGTTCCGATCGTCATTCAGAACACGGGCAACAACGTTTTGATTCAGAACTCCACGATCCTCAACCTGCAGCTCGCGGCCCCGAAGTAACAGCCATGCGCCGCTCAGCAGCCCACGTTGCCCTGTGCACGCTGGTGCTCGTCCTGGCGGGATTCGTTGCGCCGGCGTGGGGGGCCATCAGCGCCGGCGTCGTGCAGACCGATGCACTCGAGAGCCTGAGTTTCCCCGTTCATACGCTCAGAGAGCTCAAGCTGCAGCGCGCCTTTCGCCGCACCTGGCACCAGCAATTCGATTTCAGCTGCGGCTCTGCCGCACTGGCAACGCTGCTCACCTTTCATTACGACGCGCCGATCGACGAGACGAGCGTCTTCAAGGCGATGTTCGCCGTGGGCGACCAGCCCCAGATTCGCGCCAAGGGCTTCTCGCTGCTCGACATGAAGAAGTTCCTCGAGTCGCGCGGCTACAAGGCCGACGGCGTGCGCTCATCGCTCGATACGCTGATCAGCGTCGGCGTGCCGGCGATAGCGCTGATCAGCGATCACGGCTACCGGCACTTCGTGGTGGTAAAGGGCGCGGACCACGACCGCGTTCTGCTCGGCGACCCGGCGCTCGGAGTACGGCTGCTGTCGCGTCGCGATTTCGAGGCTGCGCGCGTTGGCAACCTGTTCTTCGTGATCCGCAGCCATCGTGAGCATGCACATTTCAACCTTGCGGCTGACTGGGAAGGCCGCCTCACGGCCCCCCTGTATGCCGGAGTCGAGCGCGACTCGCTGGCGTTGGAGATCCTGACGATCCCCAACGGGAGCCGCTTTTGAACCAGCGAGAACTGCGCATGCGAGCCCGCAAGTACGTGATTGCCGGCGTGGGTTTTGCGGTCACCGTCGCGGGACAGGTGGCAGCCGGCCTCGGTGAGGCCAAGAACGACGACAGCGATCCGCTCGCCGCCGATGTGGTGCCTGAGGAGAATCTCAAGGACCTGCGCGGCGGCATGGATATGAATGGCCTGGTCGGATACTTCGCGATCGACCGGGTGGTGCAGGTCGACGGCGCGGTCGTCGCGAAGATGCAGATCGTGGTCACCAACCTCGATCGGCTGGCCAGCGGGGGCATGCCGACCATCAGCGTGTCGGGCCCGGTGGCCGAGCTGGTGCAGGTCATGAGCGGCGGAGCTGGCGGGGCGAACCTGGCGGCGGCCACCAAGGAGGCCGCAGCCGCATCTGCAGCCCAGGCGGCGGAGCCGCGTACGGCAGCTGCGTCCGCTGCGGGCGCGGCGCCCGTGAGCCCAGACGAGATCACAGTGGCCCGTACGGGTGCATCTGCCGGCACCGGCTCCCCGTCGGTCACCGGGGCATCCAGCCCGTCGTCGACGACGAGCTCTCAGGGGGCAGCGTCGCTGCAGGCGAACGTGCAGGTGGGCCCACAGGCCTCGTCCGGCCCGCCGGCCCCGGGCAGTGCTGCAACGCAACAGTCAACGGGCGCCAATGCGACGGCGGGTATCACCAGGATTGTCCCAATCGGCTCGACGGGGCAGTTCGTCGTGATCAGTAACCTGCCGAACGCCGCCTCGCTCGCCACTGTCGTGCAGAACGAGGTGCGCGGCACGACGATTCAGACTCAGACCACGATCACCGCCTCGCTAAACAGTCTCACGGCCCTCAACGGGCTTTCGCTCGCGAGCGCGATTCAGCAGCAGGTCGCCCTCAGCCTGCATCACTGAGCGCGGAACGGTCAGCCAGACCGCGGAACGGTTACCCCCTCAGAAACGCATCGGCAGGCGAACGGTCGCCTCGAGATCCGGGCTGTCGCGTGTTACGCCTATTCCGATGGAGGTGTTCAGGTACGTCTGGTGAGCGAGCTGGTAGGAGACGCCGAAGCGCAACGTGCCGAGCTGTATCGTGCCGATGCGCGTGATGGCGAAGCCGGTGGCCGGCGCGGTTTGCGTCGTCTGGTCGACGATGCTGTGCTGATAGCCGATGCTGAACGAGGCGTGCTCGTTGAGCGCGATGCCCATGCCGATGCTCAGATCCAGTATGCCGCCCGGATGAACCGTCCCGTAGCCAAAGCCGACATCGCGGTCGAAGCTCTTGGTATAGGCAGCGCCGCCGAAGAAGACTGCCGGGTCCGAGGGCTTGAGAAACGTGAGGCCGCCCTGGACCGCGTTGAAGCCCGAGCCGGTCGCGATCCTCGTCTGCAGACCCGTCTGCTGGTCTATCGGCTGCTCGAAGACATCCGACCCGGTGTGCGACTTGAAGCGCAGGGTGCCGAGCCACACCGTGTTGTCGCCGCGAAAATGATTGAACTGGTAGCGCAGGGCCGCTTCCACGTCGCCAATGCCCGAGCCCGAGGCATCGAAGAAGTCCTGGGTCGTCGAGGGGGTGGCGAGCGGCCGGGTCTCCGTGGTCGTGTTGGCAACCACGAAGGGTGCGCCTATCTCGAGCTCCAGACGCGAGGTGATGCCGTAGCGCCCGGTCAGGGTGAACACGTCGAGATTGCTCTCGATGCGCTGGATATCGATCAGGCCGATGGTTATGGCGGGCAGAATCGTGTAGCCCACCAGCGCCACCTGGTTATTGGTCGAGTGAATGTACTGCGCGGAGGGTTCGATGACCAGCTGGCCGTGGGGCGTCAGCGCAGTCGGCTCGTCGAACACCTGTGCGGGCGCAGGCGGAGGAGCTGGAGGAGGTGCCTCGCCCACCGGGGCGCTGCCCTGGCCCGCAGGGGTGGGCTGGTCCGCTGCCGGGGCCCCGATCGCGTCGCTGGCCTGCGCGGTACAGGTTGCGCCGGCGGCAAGCGCCGCGACCAGCGGTATCAGGGTATGGAAGCTACGGTTGTGCATCATCTTGCTCGCTCCAATGTGCCTATCGGTTCCGCCAGTGCGGTCTCAGCGCTGGCGTGACCCTTCGCGCCGATGCGCAGCCGTCCCAGCAGCCGATAGAGCGTCACGCGTGAGATGCGCAGATCCCGCGCGGTCGCGGCAATATTGTAGTCGTTGCGAACCAAAGCTTCCTCCACCATCAGCCGTTCGATTCCTTCCCGAGCGCTGGCGAGCGAGCCGACGCGCGCGGTGCCGGTCACCGGGCCAAGCTGCAGGTCCTTCGGGGTGACGAGCGAACCCTCGCACATGACCATGGCGCGCTGTACGCGGTTGAGCAGCTCGCGGACATTCCCTGGCCACGAGTGCTGCTGCATGATCTTCAGCGCATCACGCGAGAAGCCATGCACTCCCGGCGCCTTGCCCGTGGCATTGGTGCGGAAGAAATGCTCCGCCAGCACCAGGCAATCGTCTCCGCGGTCGCGCAGCGGCGGCACCGCGACGTTCAGGACATTGAGCCGGTAGAACAGGTCTTCGCGGAAGCGGCCGGCGCGCACGGCCGCCTCGAGATCCATGTGTGTCGCGGCGATCACCCGGGTGTCGATATGCATCTCGCGGGTCGAGCCGACCCGCATGACGGTCGACTCCTGCAGAAAGCGCAGCAGGCTTGCCTGGGCGGCGCGCGGCAGATCGCCGATCTCATCGAGGAATATCGTTCCCTGGTCGGCCGCCTCGATCGATCCGATACGTCGTTCATGGGCACCAGTGAATGCGCCCTTCTCGTGGCCGAAGAGCAGGCTTTCGATCAGCTGGTCGGGCAACGCCCCGCAATTCACCGGGACAAAGGGCCCGCCGTTGCGCGAACCCCAATGCACCGCGCGCGCGGCCAGCTCCTTGCCGACGCCGCTCTCACCGGTAATGAAGACCGGGGCGGTGCTGCGGATGATCTTTTCCAGCTCGCCGAATAGCGCCAGCATGCTCGGGCTCTTGCCGATCATGCCGTAGCGTCCCTCGGTCGGCTCGATGGGCGTCGCCGCCGATTGGCGCAGCAGCGCCTTGCCGTGCGCGTGCCCCACGGAATACAGCAGACGCGCCGGGTCGATGGGCAAAGTGTGATAGTCGAAATAGCTCGAGCACAAGGCACGCGCGGTGGCCTGGTCGCTGGTTCCCCGCGGGGGGAGGATCGCGATCCATTCCATCCCGGAATCTTCCACGACCTCCGCAAAATCCTTCGGCGAGCAGGGCAATGCTGCGTCGAAGACCGCGATCCCGACGTGGCATTTCTCGGACGCGACCGAGGTCAGCACCTGATCCGGATGGGTCGCGCGTCGTGAGCGCCAGGCATGGGTCGCAAGTGTCGGAGCCAGATCGGGAGTCGAATCCCCGGCCTGAAGGACCACGATACTGCGTGACAAATTCGTACTTCCCTTCGCTAGGCCGGGCTGGGTTATTTGATCGTTAGTTCCAGCGGCGTCCGCTTTTTAGCATAAAGGCCAGGCGCAAAGATTGAACCGGTTCACACAAAACCCAGTTCCGGACCGCCGCAAGGGCAGGAAAGTGCTTGCATTGGCCCTCGGCCGGTGCGCAGGCGGGTTCACTGAACCCTTATGTTCTCTGCGTGCTCGGACCAAGCCGAAAAGAGTACGATAAACACTCTCCATCACCTATAAGTACAAGCCGGTGCAGCGGCGTAACCGATCCGTAATACTCCCGCGCCTCGTGCGCGTCCTCGCGTCGCTCGCAGTCGCCGTTCTCCCGCTGGGCGAGGCGCGCGCGCAGAGCGGCGCTCCTGCGCCCGCCGATACCCTCGCGACGCAGGAGCAGCCCGAGTGGGCACACACGCTCGAGCGCATCTCGCGCGGGGTGGTAGCCATCCAGGTCGATCTCACGCGCAGTTTCGATACCGAGGTCAATGCCTCGCTGCAAGCGACCGGCTTCGTGATCGATGCCAAGCGCGGCCTGATCCTCACCAATCGGCATGTGGTCACGCCCGGCCCGGTCACCGCGCAGGGCATTTTTCTCGATCGCGAGGAGGTACAGCTGTACCCCGTATACCGCGATCCGGTACACGATTTCGGCTTCTATCGGTACGACCCGGCGAAGCTGCGCTTCATCACGCCGGAACAGATCCCGTTGTACCCGCCGGGTGCCCAGGTCGGTACCGAGATACGCGTGGTCGGAAACGATGCCGGCGAGCAGCTCTCATTCCTCGCCGGCACGCTGGCACGGCTCGACCGGCAGTCCCCCTCCTATGGGGTCGGCAAGTACAACGACTTCGATACGTTCTATTACCAGGCCGCGTCCAACACGTCGGGGGGCTCCTCCGGCTCCCCCGTCATCGATGTGCGCGGCCGGGCCGTCGCGCTGAACGCGGGGGCCGCCAAGGGATCGGCATCGAGTTTCTACCTGCCGCTCGGTCGGGTGGTACGGGCGCTGCACTATATCGAGCGCAACGAGCAAGTGCCGCGCGGAACCCTGCAAGCGATCTTCAGCTACACACCCTACGACGAGTTGCGACGCCTCGGGCTCCCCGCCGAGACCGAAGCCGAAGTGCGCGCCGCATTTCCGAAGCAGCTGGGCATGCTCGAAGTGGAGCAGATCCTGCCAGGATCCCTGGCCGCTGGCGCCCTCGAAGTGGGCGATATACTGCTGCGCATCGATGGCCGACTCGTGACCGAGTTCGGCGCGCTCGCGGATGCGCTCGATGACTCGGTCGGCAGGACGGTGACCCTCGAGGTGCAACGCCGCAACCAGCACCTGGAACGCACGCTGCCGGTGCACGATCTGTACGCGATGGCGCCGGACGAATACCTCGAGTTCGGCGGCGCGGTGGTGCACAACCTCTCGTATCAGCAGTCACGGCACATGAACCTGCCGATCGAAGGGGTCTACATCGCAAATCCCGGCTACGTGTTCAACGCTGCGGGTATTTTCCGCGGCGCCGTGATCACGCAGTTCGCCGGGCGCAGCATTCACAATATCGACGACCTGGAGCGCGGCCTGGTCGAGCTGGCCGACGGCGAGCGCGTGCTGGTGCGCTACTTCACGGCGGAGGAGACCAGCGCCGCGCAGGTGCAACCGATCATCAACGACCGCCGCTGGTACCCGGCGCGCCGCTGCAAGCGCGATGACACCCTCGGCTACTGGCCCTGCCGAGCGCTGGCGGAGCCGCCGGCGCAGGCGCCGCAGGTCGCCGCGACGACCCTGGGAAGCACCCCCGCGACAGCCGACCCCAATGCGCGGCGCCTCGCCGATTCGCTGGTCGCCGTGAGCTTCGATATTCCCTACCCGGTATCAGGCGTGACGGCCCGCAGTTTCCGCGGTACAGGCCTGATCGTCGATGCCGAGCGCGGTCTGGTGGTGGTCGATCGCGACACCGTGCCGGTGGCGGAAGGCGATGCGCGTATCACCTTCGGCGGCAAGCTGCAGGTGCCGGCGCGCGTCGTGTTCGTGCATCCGCTGCACAACCTCGCCGTGCTCGCCTACGATCCACGACTCATAGGCTCGACGCAGGTACGGGCCGCGCATTTGCTGACCCGCTCTCTCGAGCCTGGCGAGAAGGTATGGGTCGTGGGAATCAGGCACGACATGCGGCTCACGGCCCAGGAGAGCCGCATCACCGGAATCGACCCCATCGATATTGCGCTGCCGCGCACGCCAGCCTTTCGCGACAGCAATCTCGATGTGGTTACCCTGCTCAACGGTCCCAGCGACTACGACGGGGCCATTTCCGACAAGTCGGGTAACGTCCTCGCGCTGTGGTCGACGTTCGCCGTCGACAACGGCCATGACCTGGTCGAGCAGACCATGGGTGTCCCCGCCTCGCTCGTCGCCGCAATGCTGGACGCGATCCGCTCGGGCGGCGAACTGCGCTCGCCCGAAGCCGAGTTTGGCGCCATACCGCTTTCGAAGGCGCTCGAGCTCGGTCTGGATGAGCAGTGGCTGCGGCAGGTTGAGCTGCACAGCCCGGCGCGCAGCCAGGTGTTGAGCATCCAGCGCCTGGTGGCAGGCTCACCCGCCGCCAAGGTGCTGCAACCGGGCGACCTGCTGCTGAGCATCGACGGCAAGGTCGTCACCCAGTTCGAGGAGGTGGAGCGAGCAAGTCAGCGGCCGCGGCTGCAGCTGCGCGTCTGGCGCAACCGCGCGGAGGTCCCCGTCGAGCTTGATACGGTGGTACTGAACGGCAGCGATATCGACCGGATCGTGCAGTGGGCGGGCGCGACGCTGCAGGCCCCGCATCGCGCGCTGGCGGTCCAGCGGGGCATTGCGCCGCAGGGAGTGTTCGTCGCCTATTACCTGTTCGGCTCGCCCGCGAGCCGCTCCGGTTTGACGGCGCTGCGCAACATCGTCGCGGTCGACGGAAAGCCGACTCCGGATCTCGATGCCTTCCTTGCCGCGGTCGCGGATAAAGGCGACCGCGAGTCGGTGCTGCTGAAGACCGTGACCCCAAACCGCGCGATCGAAGTGATCACTCTCAAACTCGATACGCATTACTGGCCGACGTACGAGCTAAGACGCACCGCTGACGGTTGGGAGCGTCGTACGCCGACCGAGCAGCAGCTGGCGCGCCGCACCCCATGAAAGCGAGTGCTCCGCGGTACTGGTGGGTCAACCACCAGCACGCTTGGCGACAGGAGATTGACGGCGAATATCTCTGGTCGCCCAAGACGAACCAGAACGGCACCAGCAACGAAACCTACACCAGCCTGACGAGGGTGATGCCGGGCGATGTCGTGTTTTCGTTCGCTGACGCAGCCATCCGCGCGGTCGGGGTCGCACTCGGTCGGGCGCGGGAAGCGCCGCAGCCCAGGGAATGCCGTGTAGCCGGAAAACAGTGGAGAGCAGAGCCGGGTTGGCAACTACCGGTGCGATTCACGCAACTGAAATCCGTGCTGAGACCGCAGGAACATACGTCCGAGCTGACTGCACTACTTCCGAAAAAACGTTCACCCATCGACGAGAGCGGGGACGCGAACCGCAGGGTGTACCTGGCCGCGGTACCGGAGCTCATGGCGGCAAGACTGCGCGAGCTCCTCGGCGGACAGGTCGAGGAGCTGGTGGCAAGGATCAGCGCATCCTCCGGCGGAGCGCTCGAGGACGAGAGAGCAGAGGCGGAGCTTCAGTTGCGAACGGACATCGGGGCCGCCGAGAAACTCGAACTCGTGAGAGCCCGTAGTGGGCAGGGTGTATACAGAACCAATCTGGAACGGGTCGAGCTGGGGTGCAGAATGACTGGGTTGCTCGACCGCCGGCACTTGCGCGCCAGTCACATCAAGCCATGGTGTGTGTGTACCGACCGCGAGAAGCTCGATGGCTTTAACGGCCTGTTGCTGTCGCCGCATGTGGGGCATCTCTTCGACCGAGGCTATTTCTCCTTCTCCGACTCAGGAGACGTCCTCGTGGCGCAATCTCTGAATCCAGAGGTCCTGCAGAGCTGGTGCGTCGTGCTGCCGCGTAACGTAGGACTATTTCGGGCCGAGCAGTGCAGATATCTCGAGCATCACCGCCGTGAGGTGTTCCAACAGAAGCTGGCTGGCGGTATGCGCAGCAACCAGTTCGCGACTCGCGATGTGCTGGTACCGGTGGTTGGCCCGAGCACATTGAGCGGCGAGGGTTAACGACGGCCGCACTTCCCTGCATGATCCCTTTGCACGCGAGATCGTGTTGCCGGCGACGCTCGACGATGTACCATCGCTACGGTGCGTCCATCTATTCGTCCCACGGCTTCCTCGCCGCGGCCGCTCGCTGGCCGGGCGATTGCGCTGCTGGCGCTTGCGCTCGGCGCCGTCGCCCCGCTTGAGGCGCAGACCGCGCAGACCATCACGGTGGACGCAACCGCAGCGACGCAACCGTTTCCCCACTTCTGGGAGCGGATGTTCGGCTCCGGGCGCGCGGCGCTCAGCCTGCGCGAGAGCTACCGCGAGGATCTGCGCGCCGTGCGCAGCATCACCGCGATCGCCTACGTCCGCTTTCACGACATCCTCGATGACGACATCGGCGTGTACGCGGAAGATCGCCACGGCAAGCCGCTGTACAACTTCTCCTACGTCGACCAGGTGTACGACGGGCTCCTCGCCAGCGGCGTACGGCCCATCGTCGAGCTGAGCTTCATGCCGCGCCAGCTGGCGCAACGCGATATCCGCCACACGTTCTGGTACCACCCGGTGGTGTCCCCGCCGAAGGACTACGGCCGCTGGGATGCGCTGATCGACGCGTTCGCGCGGCACCTGGTGCAGCGCTACGGCATCGCGGAGGTCAGCCAGTGGTACTTCGAGGTGTGGAACGAGCCGAATCTCGACTTCTGGGCCGGCCAGCCCAAGCAGGCGACCTACTTTACCCTGTACGACCACACCGCCCGCAGCCTGAAAGCGGTGGACGCGCGCCTGCGCGTCGGCGGACCTGCGACCGCGCAGGCCGCATGGGTCGCGGCCTTCATCCGCCACTGCCGGCAACAGGGCGTCCCGGTCGACTTCATTTCGAGCCACGTCTATGGCGATGACTCGGCCCAGAACGTGTTCGGTACGCGCGAGCCGCTGTCGCGCAGAACCATGGTGTGCCGCGCCGTCGCCAAGGTTCATGAGGAGATCCGCGCCTCGCCGCTGCCGGAGTTGCCGTTGATCTGGACGGAATTCAACGCCAGCTGGAGCAACCATCCGGAAGTCACGGACGCCCCTTTCATGGCGCCCTGGCTCGCCGAGACGGTGCGTCAATGCGACGGGCTGGTACAGGACATGTCCTACTGGTCATTCTCGGACGTGTTCGACGAGCAGGGTGTCGTCAAGACACCGTTCTACGGCGGGTTCGGCCTGCTCGCCGTGGGTGGTATCCCCAAGCCCGCTTTCAATGCCTTTGCCCTGCTGCACCAGCTCGGCGATCAGCGCTTCACGGGCGATGTCGCCGGCGCGCTGCTCACGCGCCGCGCCGACGGGACGCTGGTGCTCGCGCTGTGGAATTATGCGGACCCCGGCACCAGCGTTGCGGTGCGCAGCGTGGTGCTGAAGTTCGCACACACGCAGGCACGCACCGCGAGCGTTCAGTCGCTCGACGCCGCGCACGGCAATGCCGGCAACGCCTACCGCGAGATGGGGGCCCCGCGTTATCCCACGCAGGAGCAACTGCGACAATTGCGCGCTGCCGCGGCGCTGCCGCCTGCGGCCCGGCGCGAGCTCGAATCCGGCAGTCTGAGTCTCGAGATTCCCGCCGACGGGCTGACGCTGGTTACCCTCGCGCCGAGTCCACCCGCGCGACCCTGACAAGCCGTCCGGACGGTTGCGGACTTCGGACGCGCACACGACATGGCCGTTGCTGAAGAGCCCCGCAAGTCCCCGGCAACCGCGCCGAGCCCGCTGCTGCCCTGGCTGGTTGCGGTGGCGTTCTTCATGCAGGCGCTCGACACCACCATCCTCAACACCGCGGTGCCGAGCATCGCGCGGGCGCTCGGCGTCGCACCGCTCAGCATGAAGGCGGTGCTCGCAAGCTACACGCTGAGCCTCGCGGTGTTCATCCCCATCAGCGGCTGGATGGCGAACCGCTTCGGCACGCGGCGGGTGTTCACCGGGGCCATCGGCCTGTTCACGCTGGGTTCGCTGCTGTGCGGCCTGGCGCGCAACATTCACCTGCTGGTCGCGTTTCGCGTCCTGCAGGGCTTTGGCGGCGCCATGATGGTGCCGGTCGGCCGTCTCACGCTGGTGCGCGCGTTCGCCAAGTCGGAGCTGGTGCGCGCGATGAGCTTCGTCGCCGTGCCGGGCCTGGTCGGCCCGATGCTCGGGCCGATCGCCGGCGGCCTGATCACCGGTTACTTCCACTGGAGCGTCATCTTCTTTCTCAACGTGCCGATCGGGCTGGCAGGGCTGCACCTGGTCTGGCGCCACCTGCCCGACTACCGCGAGGAAGCCACGCCACCGCTCGACCTGGCCGGGCTGCTGCTGTTCAGCTCAGGCATCGCACTGCTGTCCTACGTGCTCGAGGTGTTCGGCGAGCACGGCCTCGACACCGCGGCGATACTGGCGCTGCTGGCGCTGTCGGCGCTGCTGCTCGCCGGCTACGGCCTGCATGCGGTGCGCGCCCCGCACCCGCTGCTGCAGCTCGCGCTGTTCCGCATTCGCACCTTTCGCGCCGCGGTCTCCGGCAGCTTCTTCACCCGCATCAGCATCGGCGGGATCCCGTTCCTGTTTCCACTGCTGTACCAGGTGGGGCTCGGCTACACCCCGATCCAGTCCGGGCTGCTGATGATGCCGCAGGCCTTCGCCGCCATGAGCCTGAAGATGACCATGCCGCGGATCCTCGCGCGTTTCGGCTATCGCAGCGTGCTGGTCGGCAATACCGTGATGCTCGGCCTGCTCATCATGCTGTTCGCCTCCATCGGCGGCACCACGCCCGTGTGGCTGATCGTGGGCCAGCTCTTCATGTACGGCTTCTTCCAGTCGCTGCAGTTCACCAGCATGAACACTCTGGTCTACGCCGACGTCAGCAGCGCCGAGGCCGGTGCCGCCAGCTCGATCGCCAGCACGGCGCAACAGCTGTCCATGAGCTTCGGTGTCGCCGCGGCCTCACTGGTGGCGGCGCTGTTCATCCCGGACCCCCACCATGCTGCCGCGCGGCAAATGATCAGCGGCATCCACGAAGCGTTCCTGGTGCTCGGCATCGGCACCGTGGTGTCGACGCTGGTGTTTGCCGGACTGAAGCGCACCGACGGCAGCGCGGTGAGCCAGCACCGCGTGGACCTGCCGGCCGCGTGAGCGTGTTTGTATACTGTGCCCCCCGCGCCGACTGGCTCGCGCGCACTGGCTGAGAAGGAGAACGACATGACAGCCGCTCAGGTTCCCGTGACACTGCTGCGCGAGCAGCTCGCCGGCGCGGTACGCCGTCACTGGGTACTGTTTCTCTGCGAGGGCATCGCCCTGGTGATTCTCGGGCTGCTGGCGGTGCTCGCCCCGATGATCGCCTCGGTCGCGGCGACGGTGTTCTTCGGCTGGATCCTGCTGCTCACCGGCGTGGTGGGCCTGATCTCCACGCTGCGTGCCCGGCAGGCGCCGGGTTTCGCATGGTCGCTGCTGTCGGCGCTGGTGGGCATCGTGGCGGGAGTGCTGCTGCTCGCCTGGCCGCTGCTCGGGACAGTGTCCCTCACCGCGGTGCTGATCGCATTCCTGCTGCTGGAGGGCGGGGTGTCGATCATGTACGCACTCGAGCACAAGAGCGCCCTGTCGGGTCGCTGGGGCTGGATGCTGGCGAGCGGCATCGTGGACGTGTTCCTCGGCCTGCTGCTGTTCATCGGTTTGCCGGGAACCGCGCTGTGGGCGCTCGGCCTGCTGGTGGGCATCAACCTGCTGTTCGGCGGCTGGGCGCTGATCCTCATGGCGCTGCACGCGCGGCCGGCCACGGCTGCCTGAAGCTACGGGGCCACCATGAAGCTTACGATCGAAGTGATCGGCTGGAGCGGTGCGGCACTGCTGCTGGCCGCCTACGCGCTGCTGTCTACCGGCAGGCTCAAGGCGGAATCGACCACGTACCAGCTGATGAACATCCTCGGTGCGGTGGGCTTCGTGGTGAACAGCGGCTGGAACGGCGCGCTGCCGTCGGCGGCCATGAACGTCGTGTGGCTGGGCATCGGACTGTACGCTCTGCGCCAGCAACGCCGGCCGAACATCAAGGCCGGCTGCACCGGTTAGCCGCCGGCCCGCCGGCTTGGATGCTGACGCCCTGCGACCCTCGTATGCTGTAGTCACGGCCATGGGACGCCGCACGATGCTCGTGGCTCTCCTGCTGGCCTGGCTCCCCATCACGCCCGTCATGGGCGCCTGCGCGCTCAAGGTCGCGGAGCTTCCGGTGACCATGAGCGGCATGCGGCCGATGGTGCACGCGCAGATCAACGGCAGCGATGCGCTGTTCATCGCCGACAGCGGCGCGTTCTATAGCTCGCTCACCCCGGCGGCCGCAGCGCAATACAAACTGCACCTGAGTGCCGCCCCCTTCGGGTTCCACGTGAGCGGTGTCGGCGGGGACGCGCAGGCGTGGTTGACCCGCGTCGAGACGTTCACCATCCTCAACATTCCCATTCCCCACGTGGAGTTCCTGGTCGCCGGGAACGATCTGGGCCGCGGGGCGGTCGGTCTGCTCGGTCAGAACGTGTTCAGGCTACTCGGTGACGTCGAGTACGACCTCGCGGCGGGGGTCATCCGGCTCGTGCAGACGAAGGATTGTCGCAACTCACCGCTCGCCTACTGGGCAAAATCGCAGCCCTTCTCCGTCATCGACATCGATTGGGCGAGCGCTGAATCCCCGCATACCACCGGCGATGCCTACGTCAATGGCGCCAGGATCCGTGTGCTGTTCGACACCGGTGCCGGCGTCTCGACCCTGTCGCTGGATGCCGCGAAACGCGCCGGCATTACACCGGACAGCGCCGGCGTTACCCCCGCGGGGATGGCATCCGGGATGGGTCGGCACTTCGTGCCGACCTGGATCGCACCTTTCGCCAGCTTCAAAATCGGCGACGAGGAGATTCGCAACACGCGGCTGCGCATCGGTGCGCTCGGCCTTTACAGCGATCGCCGCCCCGTCGATATGCTGCTCGGGCCCGATTTCTTTCTGTCGCACCGTGTCTACGTCGCCAACAGCCAGCGCAAGCTGTACTTCACCTACAACGGCGGACCAGTTTTCAATCTGACAACCGTGGCACCTGCAGCGGCGGACGCGAATCCGGCGCCGGTCGCGGACGCCACGCCCGCCGGCGGCACTGTGCCCCAGCCGGCCGCTGCGCAGGACGCTGCCGCCGGGAGCGCCGCGGCCTCTGCGGCGGCGGCAACGTCAGCCGGATCGCAGTCCGCCGAGGAGCTGCACGATGCCTCCGCCTTCAGCCGGCGTGGCGCGGCGTTCGCCGCGCGTCACGATTTCACGCACGCCATCGCCGACCTCACGCGCGCCTGCGAGCTCGCGCCGGGCGAGGCCGACTACTTCTACCAGCGCGGCATGGCCTATCTTGGGAACCGGCAGAGCGATCTCGCGTTGGCCGACTTCGATCACGCGGTGCAGCTCGATCCTAACGACCTGCAGGTGCTGGTGGTGCGCGCCAGCCTGCACACCCGGCGTCACGAACAGCAGGCTGCGATCGCCGATCTGCAGGCCGCAGACCGTGCTGCCCCGAGGGAAGCGGACGTACGCCTGCAACTGGGTGAGCTTTTCCAGCACAACGATCAGTTCCCGCAGGCCATCGCCCAGTACAGCATCTGGATCGAGGTACACAACAGCGATGTGCGGATGGCGAGCGCACTCAACGGACGCTGCTGGACGCGAGCCCTGTGGAACCAGGAGCTCGAGCAGGCGCTCATCGACTGCAACGCGGCCCTGAAGCAACTTCCCAACACGGCTGCGCTGCTCGACAGCCGCGGGCTCGTACAGCTGCGGCGCGGCGAGTACGACAAGGCGATCGTCGACTACGACCAGGCGCTGAAGCTGCGTGCGCCGCGGCCTTGGACGCTGTATGGCCGCGGCATCGCCCGATTGCGCAAGGGGCTCACGGCCGAGGGCCACGCCGACCTCGCCTCGGCAACCGCGCTCGATCCCAACATCGCCGAACAGGCGGGCAAGTACGGCCTGACGCCCTGAGCGCCTGCGGGCGCAGCGCAGCCGCAGCGCCATGATCTGCGCACTTTCTTACAAAGTGCGCAGTCGCTCACGACTGCCGTATGCCCCCGCACCCCGATACCGGTACAGTGACGCCATGAGACGGATGTCCGCCCGGCGACGGATCGCCACATTACTCACTGTGCTCACCGCCACTTCGGCCGCCACTTCGGCTGGCGCTACTGCGGCCGCCGCAACGGCCGCGGTGCGCGCCGTCAGGCCGGCCGCCGCCGCGGCCCCCGCGTCGCACCTGATGGCCTTCGGTGGCCGCAGCGCCGTGCAGCAGCAAAGCGGGCTCGGCGGCAAGCTCGATGCGACGCTCGCGGACCTGGTGCGCCATGCGAGCCGCGTGCGCGCCGGGCATGAGCTCGAGGACCTGCACTCGCTGAGTCCCGCGGCGCGTTTCATGCAGACTGCGACTGATGCGGGTCCGCTGGTCGCCGTCGATGCGGTGACGCGCGGCAACCCGCGGCAGCTGGCGGCCGCGCTCGTCGGCCTCGGACTGCAGCACCCCGCGATCTATTCCAACGACGTCGGCGGCTGGCTGCCGGTGAGCCGGGTCAACGCTGCCGCGGCGCGCGCCGATGTGGTCGCCATCCGCGCCGCGCTGGCGCGCACGCGCGCCGCCCCGATCGCCACGCAGGGAGATTTTGCGCAGGCCAGCAACGTGTTGCGCACGACCTACCCGACCCTGAACGGCGCGGGTGTCACGGTCGGCATTCTCTCCGACAGCTTCAACTGTTACGGCGTCTACGATCAGCACGATAGCGGTGTGCCGGCCTCGGGAACCGAAGGGTATGCGCCCTACGGCTTCGCCACCGACGCCGCGCCGTTCGACGAATCCAACGGTTACCTGCCGGCGAGCGTTGACGTGCTGGAGGAGGCGACCTGCAGTCAGTATGGACAGCCGCTGCAGTTGCCCTTCACCGATGAAGGCCGCGCGATGCTGCAGATCGTTCACGTCATCGCCCCCGGAGCCGCCCTCGCCTTCTACACCGCCGCCACCAGCGAGGCGGATTTTGCCAACGGCATCGGCGCGCTGGCGAAGGCGGGCGCCAAGGTCATTGCCGATGACACCGGATACTTCGACGAGCCGTTCTTCCAGGATGGCATTCTCGCGCAGGCGATCGACGCCGTTGAGGCACAGGGCGTGGCTTACTTCTCGGCCGCCGGCAACGACGGGCAGGAATCCTACGAGAACACCGCACCGAGCTTCGCTACGCCGGGTAGCGGCGAGAATGCCGGCGAAAATCAACTGAACTACGACAGCAGCGGCGCAACGACCACCACTGCACTGCCGGTCACGATCCCGCCGCTGTTCCCCGGCGAGTTCATCGCGCTGATCGTCGAATGGGACCAGCCGTACGTGACCGGCGCGCCCGACAGTGGCGGTGCGAGCAGTCAGATCGATCTGTGCGTCACGGGTGCGTCGGCCTACACGGTCATCAACCTCGACGGCAACTCCGTCACCTGCACGGCACCGAACGCGCCCGGCACCGATGCGGTGCAGGTGCTCATCCTCGGCAACCCGGCCAATGCCAGCGGCAACACCACCTCCCAGCAGGTGAAGCTGGTGATCGGTCTGGTGAATGGCAGCCCGGTCCCCGGGCGGATCAAGCTGGTGGTGGCGGATGACGGTGCCGGCAGCACCATCGACTCCTTCGACACGCACAGCCCGACGCTGCAAGGTCACCCAGGGGCTGCGGGAGCGGCCGCCGTGGCGGCGGCGTTCTTCGCGCAGACGCCCCGCTGCGGCACTTCGCCCGCGGTGCTGGAACGCTACTCATCGGAGGGCGGCGAGCCGATCCTGTTCGATACCGCGGGCGCCCGCCTGGCGACGCCGCAGGTGCGCCAGAAGCCAGACTTCACCGCGGCGGACGGCGTGAACACCTCGTTCTTCGGTTTCCCTCTCAGCGACAGCGGCAACACCGACGACTCCACGGTCAGCGCGTGCCAGAACGACGCGACTTACCTGAACTTCTTCGGCACTTCCGCCGCAACCCCGCACGCGGCGGCCGTCGCGGCGCTCGCACTGCAGGCCATCCCCACTCTCACGCCAACGCAGATCTACGACGCGTTGCACACGACGGCCACGGCGATGGGCAACCCCGCGCCCAACTATGAGTCCGGTTACGGCTTCATCGACGCGCAAGCCGCGCTCGCCTCTCTGCCAACCGGCGCGGCGCTCAGGCTCGCGAGCACCACGATCACCGTCGGCAGCTCGACCACCCTGAGCTGGGTCGCGATCAACGCCGCGAGTTGCACGGCGAGCGGGGCGTGGAGTGGTACGCAGCCGATCACTGGCAGCCAGAGCGTTGCGCCGGCGGCCGCCGGATCCTACGCGTACACGCTTACCTGCACCGGGGCGTCGGGCAATCGCAGCGCCACGGCCACCCTGGCGGTTCAGGCGGCGGGGTCGAGCCCGAGCAGCGGCGGTGGTGGCGGCGGCGCCGCGGACGTCGCATCGCTCGTCGCGTTGCTGAGTTGGGCGCTGGCGCGCACCCGGCGCGTCATGGCTGCGCGAGCGCAGCCAGTGCGCTGAGCAAGGCCGCGCCGTTCGGCGACCCGAGTCCCGTGCACGCATCCCATCCGGCCCCGGCGCGGTAGGCGCCGTTGTTGCCCTGGGTGATATCGCGAAACGCCCGCTCGCCAATCTGGTAGATCGCCGCGTGCACATCCCCGAGCGGCCGCCCAAGGTGTTGATCGCAGCGTGCGATCAGTGCCGCCCACAGCGGCGCCACCGCGCTCGTACCGCCGATCACCTGCGGCTCACCGTCCACCAGCACCTGGTAGCCGGTCAGCGGGTCGGCATTGCCGGCCACGTCGGGCACCCCGCGCCCGGCGCTGCCGTTCGGCGCCTGCGGCACCTGGCTGTGCTGCTGCCAGACCGGTAACGGGAACACCACGCTGACCCCGCCGCCGGTGGCGCCCTCTCCGGCGCTCGTCTCGTTCCACACCACTTCAGTCGCGATGGCACTGCCACTCGCCGTGAGACGCGTGCCGCCGCAGCCGAGCGCGAACGGGCTCGAGGCCGGAAAATCCACGTGCGGTTCCCCGTCGCTCTCCCCGTCGCTCGAGCCGCCGTCGCCCGCCGCGACGGTGACCGTTACACCGAGCGCCGCGGCGTCTTCCAGCGCGGTCTGCATGGCGTTGCGTGACGGCGCGGTCCAGCCGTCCTCGGGACCGCCCCAGCTGATCGACATCACGACCGGGTGGTGGGTGCTGTCGTGCGCGGCCTGTGAGATCGCCTCGTAGAACCCCTGGTCGGTGTTGGGTGCAAAGTACACGACGATGGCCGCCCCGGGGGCGAGCGCCCCGATCACCTCGATGTCGAGCATCACCTCGTCGTCGGCTGCGCCGCCGGGCTGGTTGGATCCGCCGGCGACTCCCACGGCAATCACCGGAGGCGGGCGGGTGATGCCGAGGCCGGTAAAGTAGCGCGCAAGATCTGCGGTGCTGAAGCCGCCGCCGAGCTCCACGACCGCGACCGTCTGGCCGCTGCCGTCGGTCGCCGCGGGAAAACCGTAGAGCGCGCCGAGCTGGATCGGCGTGTAGCTGGCGAGCGGTGCCGCCCGCGGCCGTCGCACATGCGCGCGCGCGACGGGCCGCTGATCCAGTCCGAGCACCGCGATCGCCTCGGCGGGCAGCGCCGGTGCATGACCGCAGCCGACAAAGGGGCCGCGGCCGTCGGCGAGCTGGTAGCGGCCGAGCTGCACGGCGAAGGCCCGCTCGAGCGCCTGCGGGGGGCCGGCGAGGTGCAGCACGCGGCGATTCGCCGCGGCGCCGGTCTCGCGCAGTCCGTGCCGCCGGGCGAAGTCACGCAGGCGTGCGAGGTCGGCCGTGTCCGCGCCGCATTGCCGGCCGAATTCGGCGCGCGGCCACTGTGGGGCTTGCGGCCAGGAAGCGCTGCGCGGCAGCGCGCCGTGCCGGCGCCGCAGCACCAGCGTGACTTCCAGCGGCGCGGTATCGGTGTGCGGACCGAGATACTTCATGCCGGACGGGGTGGTCCACGGAGCGCTGTGCGGCGCGGGCGATGTCGGGCTCATGTCGCGACTCCTTGACTGTTAGACTGCCCGCAAACCGGAAGACGACGTGCGCGCAGCGACGGCCACATGCCTGTGCGGGCTGCTGATGATGCCGGGCGGCGTGGCCGCTGCGGCCGCCGCCGGCACGGCCAGCACCGCCGCTGCCGCCGACACGCAGTTCGCGAACTACGCATTCGCCACCGAGCTCGGCTCGGGCATCTACGCGGTGAACGGCCGCACGATTCAAGTCTACCAGCTGTCGCCCGCCTACCATCTGCGCCCGGCAGCGCCGCGCGGCGCACGCCCCGGCATCAGGCTGCTGTTCCCCCTCACCGTGGGCTTCTTCAATTTCCAACCGGTCGACCTGGTGCATCTGCAACTGCCCAATTCGATCGGCGCGCTCAGCCTCGAGCCCGGCGTCGAGCTGGATTTCTGGCTGAACGATGCATGGCATGTGTATCCCTACCTCAAGGCGGGCGGAACTTTCGCGTCGTCCGCCGGGATCAATGCGGCGATCTTCGGCACCGGAGTGCGCAGCGATTACCGTTTCGAGGCACTCGGCAGCGGCGCGCTGTGGCGTGCGGAGCTCGCCTACGCGGGCGTGCACTACCAGGGCGATCTGCCGAACGACTCCTTCACGCGGCTGCGCAACGGCGTGGAGGTCAGGCGCAACCTCGGCTGGTCCTGGCACGACCGTGCCGTGCAGCTTGCGCCCTATGCCTTCACCGACATCTACTTCAATGCCCCTTCGGGTCCGGCTTCCGGCATCAGTGCCCGCACCCTGCAGTTCGAGGCGGGCCTGATGCTCGGACTGATCCCGCAGTACCAGATCTACGGCTGGTCGCTGCCGCGCATCGGCATCGGTTATCTCGATGCCGGGATCCTCTCCGGGTGGCGCCTGGTGATCGGCGATCCATTCTGATCTCATGGCGGTCAACCTCCGCCACCCTCATGCGTTACGATCTACCGGCGGCTCTGGGACCCGCACAGGTTGGTTCGTCCGAGGTAAGCATCATGCTCAGACACCCGTTGCGCGCCACGCTCGTCTGCGCCCTGGCATGCGCGATCGCCGCGTGCTCGACGCTGTATGTAAAATCCGACGTCAATACCGCTCTCATCGGGCAGGTCCACTGCAGCAGCTTCGCCTGGGCCGGCTCGTTCCACGGCAACAGCCCGCTGCGCGGTGGCATCGCCAATCCCATCAACGAAAGCCGTCTGCGCAGCGCCATCGCCACGCACCTCAAGGGCCCGATCCAGGATGCTCCGGGGAACGCCGACTGCCTGCTCGGTTACGGGATCGGCGCGACCCGGGCGGTGGACTGGCCATACGGCTACGGCGGGGGCTACTACGGCTACTGGGGCTGGCCCGGGCCTTACGTCTACCCCGAGGGCATCATCGCGGTGGATATGTACGATGCCCGCACGCATCAGCCGCTGTGGCACGCCTCCGTGGATCAGAATCTCGTTGGTACGAGCGGCGCCGAGGCGCAGAAGCGCATCGACGCGGCCGTGGCTGCGATTTTCACCAAGTATCCCGGTTGAGACAGTAGCTCCTCCCGCGGCAGCGCAACTGGCAGCTTAGGCTCCACGCGGGCAAGATCGCCCCATGGGGAGCTCGATCGGCGTCGGCCTGATCTTCGGCAACGTGCTGCTCGAACAGCTCGGCCTGCCGGTGCCCGCCATTCCGACGCTGCTGTTCGCCGGCGCGCTCGTGGCGGCGGGGCGTCTGCCGGGGGCCGCAGTGTGCGCCGCGGCGCTGCTCGCCTGCATGATCGGTGACGCCAGCTGGTACATCGCCGGCCGCGCCTCCGGCGGGCGCGTCATGAAGCTGCTGTGCCGCATCTCGCTGACGCCCGACATTTGCGTCAGCCAGACGCAAAGGAGCTTCGAGCGCTGGGGTCCGAAGGCCCTGCTCGTCGCCAAGTTCGTTCCCGGGCTGTCGCTGATCGCCCCGCCGCTCGCCGGCGCCACTCACATGAGCCTGCCGCGCTTCGCCGCGCTGAGCACGCTGGGTTCGGCACTGTGGGTCGGTGTGGTGCTGCTCGCCGGCGCGCTGCTGCGCTCGCAGATCGAGCAGCTGCTGCCGCGGGTCGTGGATCTGGGGGGCGCCGCGCTGTTGATCGTGCTGGCGCTGCTGGCGGCCTACATCGGCTTCAAATGGGCGGAACGGCGCCGCTTCTACGCCGCGCTCGACATGGCGCGCATCGGCGTGGACGAGCTGCACGCGCTCATGCACGGGTCAGCGCCGCCGACGATCCTCGACGTGCGCTCCCCGATCGCGCAGGGGCTGCAGACGCGCCGCATTCCCGGAGCGCTGCACATGCCGCTGCACGAGGTCGGGGCGCGCAGCGCCACGCTGCCGCGCGACCGCGAGATCATTCTCTACTGCAGCTGCCCGAACGAGGCCTCGGCGGCGCAGGCGGCCCACGTGCTCATGCGTCACGGCTTTCGCAAGGTGCGTCCCCTTTTCGGCGGACTCGACGCCTGGATCGCCGCAGGCTACGCGGTGGAGGATGTGCCGGCCGCCGGCGCCGTCGGAACGGTCGCCACTCTGGTCGTCGAGCCGACGCGCTAGCTTCGGCTACGCGGGCGTGGCGGCAGCCCGCTGCCGCGCCCCGCCATGCAGGGGTATCGCATTGTGCGGCGGATCGATGCGGCCGCGAACTTCCGCCCACAGCGCTGCGTACACCTGAGCCGCCTCGCTCTTCGGTGCGCTCACCGGCAGCGGCGCGCGCCGCACGCTCATGCGCTCGATCTCGCTGCGGTAGGGCACCTCGGTCGCCAGGATGGCCGGAAACCGCGCGCGCGCCTCGGCCATGAGCTCGCAGTGCAGAGCGCGGCGGCGATCGACCAGCGAGAAGAACGGCAGCAGCGTGAGGTCGTGCCAGCCCGCGGCGTCCACGAAGTCGTACAGCTGCACCAGCATGCGCAGCGACAGCGGCGTCGGCACCAGCGGCACGATCACGACATCCGCCGCGCGCAGCACGTTTTCCGACAGCAGCGAGATGCCGGACGGGCAGTCGAGGAACAGCGCGCCGTAGATCTCGCGCACCGCGCGGCTCATCTTCAGCAGCCGCTCGGTCGGGTGGCGGCGTTTAGCCAGGTGGACGGCGAAGTTGCGGTAGGAAAGATCCGCCGGCAGCAGGTCGAGATTGGGGTAGCCGCTCGCGCACACCAGCTCGGGCAACTCGATCTTGCCGGCAGCGAGGCGCTTCGCCGAGCCGTGCTCGTGCGCCTCACCGCGCAGTGCGTAGGTCGCGCCGCCCTGGGAGTCGAGATCCCACAGCAGCGTGGCGCAGCCGCCGGCCGCGCTCAGGTAGGCGAGATTGACCGCGGTGGTGGTCTTGCCGACGCCACCTTTGATGTTCGTAACCGCGACAATCCGCACGCCGCGAGCATACGCCCGCCGCGTGAGCGACGGCAGACCAGTCTTTCGGGAAGCACGGCGGCGCGGTAACCGCAGCCGCAGCAGCCTCAGCCGCTGGCGCCTCGGCGCTGGCGGCCCGCGATACGGGCGCGCACCAGCGCCCCGAGATGACCAACGATGAGCAGCATCGCGAAGATGAACGAAGTAATGATCAGTTCCATAGCGAGTGAACATTGGGGTGCGGGCGGCAGAAACAACCCCGCGGACGCCCTGCGGGGCGACCGGGTTCACACTTTCAGGAGGCAGTTGCGCTCGCGGTCAGGTGATCGAGCCCGGCTTGCGCAACATCTTGCCGATCTCCGCGGCATGTGCCTCTTCGGCGGCGATCTGCGCCCGGGCGTACTCCTCAAGCATTATGTTACGCCCGGCGACCGCGTCGAGGAGCTTGCGGTACTCGGCGAGTCCCTCCAGCTCGTGCGCCAGCGCTTCGCGCAGGATCTCGTCGACGTTGTGCTTGTGAGTCTCCAGCAGCGGGCCGATGGTGAGCGAGGGATGCCCACCGAGGTTGGTGACGTGCTCGCCGGCCTGCACGGCGTGCGCTTGCGATTCCTGCGCCTGGCTGCGCAGCCAGGCCACGATCGGAATGCGGTTGTGGCCGAAGATCATGAAGCTGTAGTGCAAGTAGCGCACCAGTCCCGCGAGCTCCAGCTCGAGGATGTGCTTGAGAAGCTCGATGACCCGGGCCGTTTCCGCTTTGCCAAGCTCGGCGCTCATGTTCGTCTCCCGCACCCCAACGCGCCCGCGCATGGTAAGCCCTGCGCTGGTGTATCGTACACGCCGCGCGCCGGCGCAGGAGGCACTTTCATGAGCGGGTTCTACGACATCGCGGTCACCGGCATCGACGGCACGCCGGACCTCTTGGGGAAGCTGCGCGGCAAGGTCACGCTCGCCGTGAACGTCGCCAGCCGCTGCGGACTCACCCCGCAATACCAGGGGCTCGAGCAGCTGCAGCGCGAGCTGGCGGCCGAGGACTTCACCGTGGTCGGCTTTCCCTGCAACCAGTTTGCCGGCCAGGAGCCGGGGGACGAAGCGCAGATCGCCGCGTTCTGCCGCACGACCTACGAAGTGAGCTTTCCGCTGAGCGCGAAGCTCGAAGTGAATGGGCCGGCGCGCCACGCGGTGTATCGCTTTCTGACCGCCCCCGGCAGCGGCATCGCCGGGGACATCAGCTGGAACTTCGAGAAGTTCCTGATCGGCCGCGACGGCCGGGTGCTGAAGCGCTACCCGCCGCCGACCCTTCCGCAGGACAACGGCCTCATGCAGGACATCGCCGAGGCGCTCTAGGCGCCAAGCGCCGCGCGCCTGCCATGGCGGAATTCGAGTTCGCCGTTCTCGGAGCCGGTGCCATCGGCTCGATCCTCGGCGCGCACCTGGCGCGCGCCGGACACGCGGTGGTCATGCTGGCGCGCGGCGCACGCGCCGCGCACCTCGAACGGCACGGCCTCACGATCACCGGCCTCGCCGAGTTCACCACCGCGGTGCAGACGCTGCGCGA
Source organism: Steroidobacteraceae bacterium (assembly GCA_035482695.1). Lineage (GTDB taxonomy): Bacteria > Pseudomonadota > Gammaproteobacteria > Steroidobacterales > Steroidobacteraceae > 13-2-20CM-66-19. Next base: position 25,939 of record DATHQM010000048.1, read on the forward strand.
CCCGGCGGCGCTCGGCAGTGCCGGCACGCTCATCGTCGCCACCAAAACTCCCGGCACCGCCGCGGCGCTCGCAGCGCTCAAAGCGGCACAGTTCGACGTCAGCTTCTCGATCCAGAACGGCCCGCTGAAGAACGAGCTGCTCGCCGCCGCCTTCGGCCGCGAGCGCGTGCTCGGCGCACTCGCCGACACCAGCGGCGAGCTGCTGCCGGATGGCCGCGTGCTGTTCACGCGTAACGTGAACGTCTACCTCGGCGAGCTCGCCGGCGGCGAGAGCGCCCGGGCACAGCGCCTCGCGCAGTCGCTCGAGACCTCCGGCGTACGTGCCTGCGCCACGGGGCAGATCGAGACCCTCGAGTGGTCGAAGTTCTGCGCCTGGGTCGGGCTCATGGCGCTCGCGGTCACCACGCGCGCGCCGACCTGGAAATACCTGGTGGAGGAGGACGCAGCATTGCTGCTCGCCCGGCTGGTGCGCGAGATGGGTGCGCTGGCAGGGGCGCTCGGCATCACGCTTTCCGACCGCGCCGTGCTGCCAACCGCGCGCATCTGCGCTGGCAGCGAGCGCGAAGCGGTGGCGCTCATCACCGGCATCGGCGCGGACTACCGGCACAGCGCGCCCGGCCACCGCATGTCCGCGCTGCAGGACGTCGAGGCGGGGCGGCCGCTGGAGGTGAACGAGACGCTCGGCTACGCCTGCGAGCGGGCGCGCGCGCTCGGCCTCGCTCTGCCGCTGCTCGAGTGCTTCCGCGGCTTGCTCGCCGCCATCGACCGCACGCGGCGCACGCCGGGCTAGGCCGACGCGGCGCGCGGCAGCGCCGCTACCCGCCGCCGCTCAGCCCCCGGTACTCGAGCAGCGGCCCGACCTGGGGCGCCTGCCCGTAGAACTCGCGGAACAGCTGCTGCGGATCCTCGCTGCGCCCGCGCGACAGGATGTGCGCGCGCAGGTACTCGCCGTTGGCAGGCGTGAGTCCGCCGTGTGCGTGGAACCACTGGCCGGTGTCGCGCGCCAGCACTTCGCTCCACAGGTAAGCGTAGTAGCCCGCCGCGTAGTTATTGTCGAAGATGTGCGAGAAATAGGCGGAGTGATAGCGCGGCGGCACCGGCGCGTAATCGAGTCCGCTCGTCTTGAGCGCGGCGGCCTCGAATGCCGGGACGCCGTCAGCCTGCGGCGCCTGCGCCGGGGTGACCTGGTACCAGGCCTGGTCGAGCAGCGCCGCCGCCAGGTACTCGGTGGTCGCGTAGCCGGAGTCGAACTTCTGCGCGGCAATCACCCGCGCGAGCAGCGCGGGCGGCATCGGCGCCCCCGTCTGGTAGTGGCGCGCGAAATGCGCGACGACCTGCGGCTCGCGCGCCCACATCTCGTTGTATTGCGAGGGATACTCGACGAAGTCGAGCGGCACCGCGGTACCGGCCAGCAGCGGGTACTCGACGTTCGAGAGCATGCCGTGCAGCGCATGGCCGAACTCGTGGAACATCGCCGTCACTTCGTCGAAGCCCAGCAATGCCGGCTGGCCGGGCTGCGGCTTGCCAATGTTGAGATGGTTGGCCACCACCGGCAGGCGCTTGAGCAGCCGCGACTGCGAGACGTATTCGTTCATCCACGCGCCGCCCTGCTTGTTGTCGCGCTTGAAGTAGTCGCCGATGAACAGCGCCAGCGGCTTGCCGTCGGCGTCGGAGACCTCGAACACGCGCACGCCCTGCTGGTAGACCGGCAGATCGTGGCGCTCCTTGAAATTCAAGCCATACAGCTGGTGCGCCGCGTAGAACACCCCATCATGCAGCACCCGATCGAGCTCGAAGTACGGCGCCACGCTCGCGCGGTCGAAGTCATAGCGTGCCTTGCGCACCTGCGCAGAGTAGAAGAACCAGTCCCACGGCTGCAGCGGGAAGCTCGCGGTCCCGGCGGCGGCCGCCTGGGCGTCGATGAGCTTCTGCATCGCGGCCGCCTCGGCGCGCGCCGCGGCGAGTGCGGCGGGGGCCACCTGGCCGATCATGTCGCTCACCGCCTGCGGCGTGCCGGCCGACTCGTCGGCTAGCACATAGGCGGCGTGACTCGGGTAGCCGAGCAGCGCCGCGCGCTCGGCACGCAGCTTGACGAGCTGCGCGATCACCGGGCGATTGTCGGTCGCACCGCTCAAGCCGCGGCTGATCGAGGCACGGTAGATGCGCTCGCGCAGCGCGCGATTCTTCAGCTGCGCCAGAACCGCCTGGTTGGTGGTGTTCTGCAGAGTGATGAGCCACTTGCCCTGCAGACCGCGGCCCGCCGCGGCCTGCGCCGCCGCGCCGATGTCCCCGGAGGACAGTCCATCGAGCTCGGCAGCGCTATCCACCACCACGGCGCCGTCGGCGGTGGCCTTGAGCACGTTCTGCCTGAAGCGGGTGGTGAGGGACGAGATCTGCTTGTTCAGCTCCTTCAGCTGCTTCTGCTGCGCGGCTGGCAGACGCGCGCCGGCGCGCACGAACAGCGTGTGATAGCGCGTCAGCAGCGCGAGCGATTCGGGATCGAGGTGCGCGCTGGCGCGCTGCTGGTACAGCCGCTCGACGCGTGCCCACAGTGCCGCGTCGAGAAAGATGGCGTCGTCCTGCGCGGTGAGCTTCGGCGCCATCTCGGTGTCGACCTTCTGCATCTGCGGATCGGTGTTGCAGGTGTTGAGATTCGAGAAGACCGGCTCGATGCGCACGCGCATCTGCCCGGAGCGCTCGAGCGCCACCACGGTGTTCTCGAACGTCGGCGGTTGCGGGTTGTGCGCGATGGCGGCGACCTCCGCGAGCTGCTGTTGCAGCGCCGCGGCGAATGCCGGCAGGTAGTCGCTGTCGTGGATGCGGTCGAAGGGCGGCATCTGGAAGGGCAGCGTGCTCGGCTGCGCGAACGGGTTGTCGGCCATCGGCGAAGTCCTCGCGGTGCCTGCGGCAGGGTCAGTCGCGGCGGTGGCGGCGAGCGCCATCGCGGCCAGAGCGGCGCCGGGCAGAGCGGAAGCAATGATGCGCATGCGTGGGTTCCTGACACGGGGGAGCCAGGTGCAATGGTATCCTGCATGCCCGCCCATTGCCCTTCATGAAGCGTTCCCGCCATGAGCATCAGCCGCGACCAGGTCGTCAGCATCCACTACACGCTCACCGACGATGCCGGCGAGGTCATCGACCGCTCCAGCGCCGGCGAGCCGTTGGCCTACCTGCACGGGCACGGCAACCTGATTCCGGGACTGGAGCGCGAGCTGACGGGCCGCAAGGCGGGCGAGCGACTGGTGGTGAAAGTGTCACCGGCCGACGGCTACGGCGAGTACGACGACAAGCTCGTGCAGCAGGTACCGCGGCGTACCCTCAAGGGGGTGTCCCAGATCACGCCCGGCATGCGCCTGACTACGCGCGGCGCCGAGGGTCCGCGGACGCTCACCGTCACGCGCATCGCCGGCGACCTGGTGACGCTCGATGGCAATCACCCGCTCGCCGGGAAAACCCTGAACTTCGAGGTGGAGATCGCCGCCGTACGGGCGGCCACCGCGGAAGAGCTCGCCCACGGACACGTCCACGGGGCCGGCGGTCATCATCACTAGAGCGCATCGCTTCAGAGCGCATCGCTTCAACAAGAGGGCGTGCGCTACTCTTGCCGCTCGAGATCCTGCGCACGCGCGAGCCGCGCGAACAGCGCGCCGAGCGTATCGACCTGCGCCAGGTAGGCGCGCGGGTCGTGATCACCGCAGCGCTCCCCCGGCAGGAAGCTGAAGCCGCGCTGCGCGTAGGCCGCGGCGGCGCCCGCGCCGCACAGGTGCACCACCGCCGCGAGATGCTGCCGCTGCAGCGGGGTCGCCGCATGCGGCCGACGCGCCAGGATCTCAGCCGACTTGAGGTCGAGGTACGCAGCAGTCAGCTCCACGGCGTCCGCGGGCAGTACCCGCAGGTACAGCGCGTTGAACCAACACGAGTGCCAGTCGTTCCAGCGGCCCTCGCGCACCAGGCGATGATCGTGAATGCAATAGCGGCGCGCCTCGGCAAAAGTCCCGTCAGTGATCTGGTACATGCCCACGGCGCTCGAAGCCGGGCGGTAGACTTCGAGCGGCCGGGCGGCCCAGCGCCAGCGCCAGTAGGTGCGTACCAGCGGATTGCCTGACCCCTCCACCTGCGCAAGCGCGGCCAGCAGTGTCGGGGTGACAGTGGGCGTGGCAAAGCGGCGAAATGCCGCGCCGTAGTCGCGCCAGGTCGCCTCGGGGGTCTTGGCGAGCACGCCGCTCACCGGGAAGAACAGCTCCGTCGGCTTGCGCGTCACCTGGTAGATCGCGTTGCCGGCGAGCGCCACAGCTGCGGCCAGCGCGAGGACCGTGAACGCGCGTGCGGTGAGCGGCAGGCGCCGCCAGCGGCGCAGCCAGCGACGGCGCGACGCCGCCGGCAGCCACGAGCGGCGCTGCCGCGGGCGGGGGCCGGGGTGCGGGCGGGTGCTCACCGGCAGATTCCTGCACGCCGGGGCGGCGGTGCACTAACATGCAGCCCCGTGGAAGCTGCAGCCTGGGAGACGCGCGTTTCGCGTGAAGCGGTCGAGGTCGTGACCGGCCGCGAGCCGCAGGCCGCCATCATCTGGCTGCACGGGCTCGGCGCCGACGGCCACGACTTCGAGCCGCTCGTGCCGCAGCTGGTGCAGCCTGCGGATCCGGCGCTGCGTTTCGTGTTCCCGAACGCACCCATGCGTGCCGTGACCCTCAACGGCGGCTACGCGATGCGCGCCTGGTACGACATCGTGGCACTCGACCGGCGCACCGCCGAGGACGCTGCCGGTATCCGCGCTTCACAGACCATCATCGCCGATCTCATCCGCCGCGAGAACCAGCGCGGCATGCGCACCGCGCGTATCGTACTGGCCGGTTTCTCGCAGGGGGGCGCGATGGCGCTGTATGCCGGCACGCGCTACCCGGAGAAGCTCGCCGGCATCATGGGGCTGTCCTGCTATCAGGTGCTGGCCGAGAGCTTTGCCACCGAGCGCTCGGCAGCGAACCAGTCCACCCCGGTGTTCCTCGCGCACGGCAGTCAGGACCCGGTGGTGGCGCCGGCGCTGGGACTTGCCGCCTGCCGGCAGCTGCAGGCGCTCTCGTACGCCGTGGAGTGGCATGAGTACAGCATGCCGCACTCGGTAAATCCGCAGGAGGTTGCCGATATCGCCGCGTGGCTGCGGCGCGTGCTCGCCTGACTTCCCTGCGTCGGCCTTGCGCTAAGGAGTGAGGCCCCGTCCCTGGGACCTCCTCCACCAACAGTGCTTGCGCTTCAGCCGGGCGGCTTGCCGTGATCGCTGTGGGGCTCAGCGTGCGGCTCGCCATGGGCTGGCTCGCCGTGCGGCGCAGCACCGTGTCCGGGCGGTGCCGGCGGGTGTGCGCCGTGAGGAGGAGCACCAGCTGAGCCATGCGGCGCGCCACCCGCGGGTGGTGCACCGGGGGATGGTGCATGCGGCGCCGCCGGCGGGGCGCCGTGCGACTGGCCCGCGGGCGCAGCCCCGCCCACGCGTCCGGCCTGCTCGTTCATCGCCGCGTGCGGCGCCTGCTCGTTCATCGGCGCGTGCGGGACGCCGCCGGCCGAGGCGACGCGCGCAGCCACGACACCCTTGCCGTAGAAGACGCCGGCCTTCGGCGTCGCGGCAACCGAGGGACTGCCGTGGTTGTACGAGGCGCGCATGGTGGTGTCGCGGGCCGCGGCCTGCTCGTGCTGCTGCTGCATCGCCGACGGCGGCACGTGCTGCTCCTGGGCGTAACGCTGTTCCGCCGGCGAGGGAGCCGCCGCCACGCCACCTGCGCCGCCGTTGTAGCTCACGCGGTTGATGGTGGTGTTGTTGACGATCGTCGTGTTGTTGATGACGGTGGTGTCGGCGACGTAGCGTCCGCCGGACCAGGCGCCGCCGTGGAAGCCGGCGCCGCCGTAGCCGAAACCGTAGTTGACACCGCCGTAGAAGCCCACGTGCGGACCCCAGTAGCCGCCGTGCCACAGATACGCCCCGTCCGACCAGCCCCAGTATCCCGGCGTCCACAGCAACCCGGGCGACGGCGCCATTACCCAGGTGCCCGGCACCCAGTAATAGCCGTCATCGGCATACGCCCAGTAGCCGGGCGTCCAGAAGTAACCCGGCTCGGGCATCGGCGGCGCGACGTACACCGGCAGCGCCGGCGGAGCGATGCCCACCGAGATGAACACCGCCGCATTGGCGACGAGCGGCAGCGCGAGCAGCACGCTGGCTATGAGACCGCGAAACAGATGGCGCATTGTTTGAACTCCTCGATGCGAGACGTTGACCGAGCACCGCTGAACGCTTCCTGAACCCTGGCTGCGCACGTCCTGCGCGCCCGTGCCTTGCGCTGCGTCACTGTCCGGCAACGCACGCCGAGTGTGAACGTTGACCGCGCACCGCCGCTACTGACGCCGTGGTGCGACACTTCAGAACCAACTGTAGTTGAAACTGATGCTGATGCGCTGCGGCGCCCGGCGCCGCGCGCTCACCTCATGGCGCAGCCAGCTCTCGAACAGCAGCAACCCGCCGGTGCGCACCGGCAGCGTCACCCACGGGCGGTTGGCGCGCCGCGCGCTGCGCAGCCGCGGCGGGGCTGCCATGAAGCGCTCGAGGCGCGGATCCTCGAACTTCAGCCCCGCCACCCCGAGCGGCGCCGCCACGTAGTACGTGCCGCTGATGGTGGCGAGCGGGTGCAGGTGCAGGCCGTGAGCGGCGCCCTCCCCCATGACGTTGACCCAGCAGTCGGTCATCACCAGCTTGCGCGCGCGCACATCGAGCTGCAGTGCGCGCGTGAAAGCGGCCACGTGCACGTCGAGCCGGCGCGTCAGGGCGGCGAACGTCGGCGAGTGCTGTTGCATGCGATGCGCGGAAGCATAGGAGGTGTAGCCACCCGGGTAGTGCTGCACCGACCAGCGCCGCCCGGCCGCATCCTCACGCCGCAGCTGCAGGGATTCGCGCCGCAGGCGCTCATTGAGCGTCCGCCAGCCGCGAAAGCGCAGGCGCGCCTGGTAGACCAGCGTCGGGAAGAGGACCTGCGTGCTCATGCAGCGCGGGCAGTATGCGGGTGCGGCGCCAACTGGTCTATGATCGCAGCGTACGCACGTTCAGGCGAGAGAGCATTCCATGGCAGCCTCCTTCCCTGCGCACGGCACGGTCGCCGCGCCGCGCTCCGCCGCGCCGGAGCTCGTTCCACACTGGGTCGGCGGTGCGCCGCTCAGCGGCAGTGGTGCCCGCCTGACGGTGCTCAACCCGGCCAGCGGCGCGCCGCTGCGCGAGCTCGCGCTCGCCGGCGCCGCCGAAGTGGACGCGGCGGTGGCGAGCGCCCAGGCGGCGTGGCGCGGCTGGGCGGACACCCCGCCGGTGCGCCGCGCGCGCATTCTCGGCCGCTTCCTCGCACTGCTCAACGCTGAGCGCGATGCGCTCGCCGCACTCATCACTGCCGAGCACGGCAAGGTGTTTGCCGATGCGCAGGGCGAGGTGACGCGCGGCATCGAGATCGTGGAGTTTGCCTGCGGCATCCCGCAACTGCTCAAGGGGGATTTCACCGAGCAGGTATCCACCGGCATTGATAACTGGACGCTGCGCCAGCCGCTGGGGGTGGTCGCCGGCATCACGCCGTTCAACTTTCCGTGCATGGTGCCGTGCTGGATGTTTCCGCTCGCGCTGGCGTGCGGCAACACCTTCGTGCTCAAGCCGAGCGAGCGCGACCCGTCGGCCTCGATCCTCATGGCGCGGCTGCTGACGGCAGCCGGCCTGCCGCCGGGCGTGTTCAACGTGGTGCAGGGGGACAAGACCGCCGTCGATGCGCTGCTCGACCACCGCGAGGTGCGTGCGCTGAGCTTCGTCGGCTCGACCGCGGTCGCACAATATATCTATCGCCGCGGCGCGGCGGCGGGCAAGCGCGTGCAGGCGCTCGGTGGCGCCAAGAATCACCTGGTGGTAATGCCCGATGCGGACCTGGAGCAGACGGTCGATGGGCTGATCGGCGCGGCCTACGGCTCCGCCGGCGAGCGCTGCATGGCGATCTCGGTCGCGGTGCTGGTGGGCGCGAGCGCGGACGCGATCGTGCCCTCACTGACCGAGCGCGCGCGGCGGCTGCGCATCGGCGAAGGGATGCAGGGCGATGCCGAGATGGGCCCGGTGATCAGCCAGGCGGCGCTCGAGCGCATCCGTGGCTATATCGAGGATGGCGTGGCGTCCGGCGCGCAGCTGTTGGTGGACGGCCGGCGCCACCCCGTGAGCGGCGCCCCTTTCAGCGTGCCGGGACACGAGCACGGCTTCTGGCTCGGTGCGACGCTCTTCGACCACGTGACCGCGCAGATGCGCATCTACCAGGAGGAGATCTTCGGGCCGGTGCTGGTGTGCGTGCGGGTGCCGGACCTGGCCGCCGCCGTGCAGCTGGTGAACGCGCATCCGCTCGCCAACGGCGTGGCCTGTTACACGCGCGATGGCAACGTGGCGCGCGAGTTCGCTCGGCGCATCGAGGTCGGCATGGTCGGCATCAACGTGCCGATACCGGTCCCGATGGCGTGGCATGGATTCGGCGGCTGGAAGAGCAGCCTGTTCGGCGACATGCATGCCTACGGCGAGGAAGGCGTGCGCTTCTACACCCGGCAGAAATCCGTGATGCAGCGCTGGCCGGAGAGCACGCCGAAGGGCGCGGAGTTCGTCATGCCGACGGCGAAGTAACGCGGACGGCGAAGTAACGCGCACCGGCGCGCCGGCGCGCGCCGCGCCCGGCCGGCGCCTCGAGGTTAGGAGGCCTTCTTCTTGACGAACTGCGGCTTGTTGAACTGCTGCTCCTCGGTACTGCCGCTGAGCGCGGTGATCGAGGAGGTGCCGCCGCTCACCGTCTGCGTGACCGCGTCGAAGTAACCCGCGCCCACCTCGCGCTGGTGCTTGGTGGCGGTGTAACCGGCCGCTTCGGCGGCGAATTCCGCCTGCTGCAGCGCCACGTAGGCGGTCATGTGCTGCGCCTTGTAGCCGCGCGCCAGCTCGAACATCGAGTAATTGAGTGCGTGGAAGCCGGCGAGCGTGATGAACTGGAAGCGGTAGCCCATAGCGGCGAGCTCGCGCTGGAATCTCGCGATGGTCGCGTCGTCGAGCTTGCGTTTCCAGTTGAAGGACGGCGAGCAGTTGTAGGCGAGCATCTTGCCGGGGAACTGCCGGTGGATCCCTGCGGCGAACTCGCGCGCCTCCTCCAGATCGGGCTTGCCGGTCTCGCACCACACCAGGTCGGCGTAGGGCGCATAGGCGCAGCCGCGCGCGATCGCCTGGCGCAGCCCGGCATGCACCGTGAAAAAGCCTTCGCTGGTGCGCCCGCGCGCGGCGTCGATGAACGGCCGGTCGCGCTCGTCGACGTCCGCGGTGAGCAGCGTCGCCCCTTCCGCGTCGGTGCGCGCCACCAGCAGCGTCGGCACGTTGCACACGTCCGCGGCGAGGCGCGCGGCAAGGAGCTTGTTGACCGCCTCCTGGGTGGGCACCAGCACCTTGCCGCCCATGTGGCCGCACTTCTTCGCCGAGGACAGCTGGTCCTCGAAGTGCACGCCGGCGGCGCCGGCCTCGATCATCTGCTTCATCAGCTCGAAGGCATTCAGCACCCCGCCGAAGCCGGCTTCCGCGTCCGCCACGATCGGCTTGAACCAGTCGATGCTGTCGTCGCCCTCGGCGTGACAGATTTCATCCGCGCGGCGCAGCGTGTTGTTGATCCGGCGTACCACCGAGGGCACCGAGTCGGCCGGGTACAGCGACTGGTCCGGGTACATCTCGCCGGCGAGGTTGGCATCGCCGGCGACCTGCCAGCCGGACAGATAGATCGCATCGAGCCCGGCCTTCACCTGCTGCATCGCCTGGTTGCCGGTGAGCGCGCCGAGCGCGTTGACGAACGGCCGCTCGGCGAGGTAGCGCCACAGCTTCTCGGCCGTAAGGCGCGCGATGGAGTGCTCGACGGCGATGCTGCCGCGCAGGCGCACCACGTCATCGCCGCCGTAGCCGCGGTGGATGCCGCGCCAGCGGGGATCTTCGCGCCAGCTGCTCTCGAGCTCGGCGGCGGTCGGTAGCGTTGCGGCAGGTTTCATGGGATGGGTGTGCCTCGTGCTAAGGGGTAGGGGCGCGCTTCAGCTCAGCAGCTCGTAGGCCGGCAGCGTCAGGAACTCGTCGAAGGTGTCGCTCTTGGTCATCTGCTCGAACAGCCGCGCCGCCGTCGGAAAGACCCCGGCGGTGAGCCGCGCCGCGCCGACCTCCTCGTGGATGCGGTCGAGCTCCGCGCTCAGCAGCCGGTCGAAGCGCGCGACGGTCACCGGCTGCCCGTCGCTGGTGCGTGCACCGTGCCGCAGCCACTGCCACAGCTGCGCACGGCAGATCTCCGCCGTGGCCGCGTCCTCCATGAGGTGATAGAGCGGCACGCAGCCGTTGCCGCGCAGCCACGACTCGAGATACTGCACCCCGACGCGGATGCAGCCACGCAGTCCTTCCTCGGTAATGGCGCCGTCGGGCACGGTGAGCAGGTCGCGCGCCGTGACGTTCACGTCCGCGCGCAGCACGCCGAGCTGATTCGGCCCCGGCATCAGCTCATCGAAGGGCTCACGCGCAATGGCCGCCAGTCCCGGGTGCGCGATCCAGGTGCCGTCGTGCCCGGCGCGTACCTCGCGCAGCTTGTCGGCGCGCACGCGCGCCATGGCGGCGGCGTTGGCCGCGAGGTCGTCGCGGATCGGGATCTGCGCCGCCATGCCGCCCATGGCGTGCGCGCCGCGCCGGTGGCAGGTATGGATCAGCAGATCCACGTAGGACTTGAGGAAGTGCCGCTCCATGGTCACGGTCGCGCGGTCCGGCAGCAGGAAGTCCGGGCGGTTCCGGAATTTCTTGATGAAGCTGAAGATATAGTCCCAGCGCCCGCAGTTGAGACCGGCGGAGTGCTCGCGCAGCTCGTAGAGGATCTCGTCCATCTCGAAGGCCGCGAGAATCGTCTCGATGAGCACCGTCGCCTTGATCGTGCCGCGCGCCATGCCGAGTGCGTCCTGCGCGGCGACGAACACCTCGTTCCACAGCCGCGCTTCCAGGTGGCCCTCGATCTTCGGCAGGTAGAAGTACGGTCCGGTTCGAAGCGCGGCCAGCGCCTCGTGGTTGTTGGCGAGGAACAGCGCGAAGTCGAACAGCGCACCCGACACCGGCTCGCCGTTGATGCGCACGTGCTTCTCCGGCAGGTGCCAGCCGCGCGGGCGCACGATGAGCGTCGCGGTATGCTGGCCCAGCCGGTAGATCCTGCCGGTGGCCTGGTCCTCGAAGGTGATGGTGCGGCGCACGGCATCGGCGAGGTTCACCTGCCCGCGGATGATGTTCTCCCAGGTCGGCGCACAGGAGTCCTCGAAGTCCGCCATGAAGCAGCGCACCGGCGCGTTCAGGGCGTTGATGATCATCTTGCGATCGATCGGGCCGGTGATCTCCACGCGCCGGTCGGCAAGATCCTCCGGCACCGGGGCGATGCGCCAGTCGCCGGCCCGCACCTCCGCGGTGGTGTCGAGGAACTCCGGCAGCGCCCCGGCATCGAGCAGTGCCTGGCGGCGGGCGCGCGCGGCGAGCAGCTCCAGGCGGCGTGGGTTGAAACGGCGGTGCAGACTGCCGAGCAGCTGCAACGCGAGCGGAGTCAGTACCTCCTCGTCGCGCGCCATGCGGGCGCCGAGGATCTCGACCTTCGGTCCCGCTTCCTCCCTGTCACACACCCGTCCGTGCGTCTCGACGTTCATGGCCCGCCCAGCATACGCGGTTCCACGACGAATTTGACCATGGAAACTTCACACTGTTAATTTCACATAGCACACTCAGCGCAAGGCCGCCGGCGATGCTGCCGGCGGCGAGGTGAAGCTATGGCGGAACTGCTGCGCAAGGGCCATTTTCTCGGCGCCAAGCTGCGCACCCTGCGCAAGCGCAACGGGCTGACGCTGGAAGAGCTGTCGGTGCGCTGCATCCAGCGCGACTCGCAGCGCGGCCCTTCCGTGTCCTACCTGAGCATGATCGAGAGCGGCAAGCGCAGCCCCTCACCCGCGCTCCTCGAGCTGCTGGCCGGGGTGTTCCAGCGCGCGCCGCAGTGGTTCCTCGACGAGAGCGCGCAGGCAGAGCCCGCCGCGCCGGCTGCCGCCGGCGGCGCGGCGACGCGCGTGCCGTTCGAGCCGTCGTTCCTGTTCTCGCGCAACCTGCTGCAGCTGGCGATCCCGGAGCTGCTCGCGCAGACCGGCACCACCGGGCGGCAGTTCGCGCACCTCCTGATCCGCTCGCACCAGGAAATGTCGCGCAACGACTTCCCGGACCTGGAGCGCGCCGCCGACAGCGTCGGCGAGCGGCGCTTCCCGCTATCGGCCGAGGACCTGCAGCGGCTGTGCCGGCGCCACGGGCTCGAGATCCGCTGGTTCGATCGCAAGCCGCTGCTGGCGCGCGACAAGGATCGCGAGGTGCGCAGCATGGTGCGCTCGTTCTTCCAGGCGCCGCGGGTGATCTATGCGAACCGCGCGCTGCAGGCGGATCCGGCGCGCCTGAAGTTCGATCTCGCCGCGCACATCGGCCACAAGGTGCTGCACGGCGGCGACGGCCTCAAATCCCCGCACGCCACCGGCGGGGAGATGGGCGGCAGCCCCGAGGGCGGCTCGGCCGCGGCCGGCATGAATGCCCAGGACGTGCTGCACGCCTGGCGCGACTTCGAGTGCAGCTTTTTCGCCGGTGCGCTGCTCGCCCCACGAGTGCCGTTCCGGCGTTTCCTGGCGCGCGAGCGCTACCGCGTGGAGGCGGGGGCGCGGCTCGAGCTCACGCCCGCGGTAGTCATGCGCCGCATGACCAAGGTCTCGCCCTACCCCTACTGGCACTTCTTCGATGCCTACCCGCCCGGGTACCTGCGCGCGGTGTATCGGGGCAACGGCATCCCGCTGCCCTGGGGGAACCTCGCGCAGGTGAGCGACCCGTGTCCCAACTGGGCGGTGTTCCGCATGATCCACGGCGAGCACGGCGCGAGCGGCTCGCAGATCTCGGTGCTGCGCGACGGCGAGCGTTCGCTGCTTTACTGCTGCCACTCGATACGGGTACAGGACATGGCCGGCAATCCGCACGTGCTGTCGGTCGGGATCGACCTGGCGCCGGCGCTCGCCTCCCACGGCGTGCCGGGCGAGCCGCTGATCGATTCGATCTTCCGCGAGTGCCTGCACCGGCGCGGCGAGGCACGCATCCCCAAGGCCGCGACCCAGGTGCTCGGTGCGGTGGCGAACGTGCTGAACATCGCCTGGATCGGCGATGCGCTGCAGGCGCCGGCGCGCATCATCTGTCCGCGCAGCAATCGCTGTCCGCGACCCGAGCGCTGCGAGGGCGCCCGCCCCTCGCGCGCCCGCGAGATTGCCGACGTGCGCGCGGAGATCCTCGGTCGCTAGGCGCCGATGGCATTAAGATGGGTGCGACCGCAAGGAGAGCGCTGATGACCCGCACCGCCTTCGCTCGCGATGCCGCGAGCGCCATACTGGCCGCGCTGCTCGCGTTGCTGACGAGCGCCGCGACGATGTCCGCACCGGCGCCCGGCCCGGACCTCGAGGCCGAGCGTGCGCGCATCAACCAGTGGCGTATGCAGCGCGTCGAATCGCTCACCAGCGACAGAGGCTGGCTGACGCTCGCGGGGCTGTTCTGGCTCAAGGACGGCGGCAACAGCTTCGGCCGCGACCCGGACAACTCGCTGGTGCTCGACAATCCCGCACTCGCGCGCACCGCCGGCTCCTTCGACGTCACCGCTCACCAGGTGCGCTTCATCGCCGACCCGCAGGGCGCAGTGACTCACGACGGCCGACCGGTCGGGACGCTCGACCTCAAGTCCGATGCCTCCGGTGACCCGACCGTGCTCGAGAGCGGCGCGCTGCGCTTCTTCCTCATCGAGCGCGCGGGCAATCTCGGCGTGCGGGTGCGTGATCTGAACAGCCCGCGCCGCCTCGGCTTCCGCGGCCTCGCCTACTTCCCGGTCAGCACCGGCTGGGTATTCAACGCGCGCTTCGTGCCCTATGAGCCGGTGCGGCACATCAGGATCGTGAACATCCTCGGCATGGTCGAGGAGGACGTATCGCCCGGGGCGGTGGTGTTCACGCGCCAGGGGCGCGAGTGGCGTCTCGACACGGTGCTCGAGGAGCCCGACGCCACCGAGCTGTTCATCATGTTCGCCGACGGCACCAGTGGTCACGAGACCTACGGCGGCGGACGCTTCCTGTACATCCCGCGCCCGACCGGCCCGCGCCCAACCGGCAGCAGCGTCGCGCTCGATTTCAACGAGGCTTACAACCCGCCGTGCGCACTCAACGACTTCGCCACCTGTCCCCTGCCCCCGCCGCAGAACCGCCTCCAGCTGCGGATCGAGGCGGGAGAGAAGACCTACGCCGGCGCCCCGGGCCACCGTTCCTGAGGCGCCGCGCCGGCGACCGCGCCGCCTTCAGTCGCCCATGAAAATCGTCGCCGGGTGCTCCAGGCATTCCTTCAGCGCCTGGATCATCGCCGCCGCGTCGTAGCCGTCGACGAAGCGATGATCGAAGGAGGAGGACAGGTTCATGGTGCGGCGAATGGCGATCGCACCATCGACGACCAGCGGCCGCTCCAGCGCGCGGTTCACGCCGATGATCGCCACTTCCGGCGCATTGATGATCGGTGTGCTGGCGATGCCGCCGAGTTTGCCGAGGCTGGTGACGGTGATGGTGGAGCCGCTGAGCTCCTCGCGCCGCGCCTTGTTGCTGCGCGCCGCCTCGCTGACGCGCCGTATCTCCGCGGCCAGCTCCCACAGCGTGCGCCCCTGCGCATCGTGCACCACCGGCACCTTCAGCCCGTCGGGGGTCTGCGTGGCGATGCCGAGATGTACGGCCGCGTAGCGCACGATCACGCCGCGCTCCGCGTCGTAGTGGGCATTGCACTGCGGGAAGTCGCGCAGCACGTGCACCAGCGCGAGCGCCAGGAACGGCAGGTAAGTGAGCGGCGCGGCGCCGGCGGGCAGGCGCCCGTTCAGGTGACGCCGCAGCGACTCGAGCTCGGTGACGTCGAGCTCCTCGACGTAGGCGAAGTGCGGGATGTTGCGCTTCGCCTCGCTCAGGCGCTGCGCAATCACGCGCCGCAGGCCGATCACCTTGATCTCCTCGGTGCCCGCGGCGAGCGCGGTGCGCGGCCCCGGCGCGCGTGCCGCCGGCACCGCCTTCGGCGCGCTGCGCAGCGGTGTCGGCGGTGCGTGCCGCGCAACGTAGTCGTCCAGATCCTTCGGCACGATGCGCCCGTTCGGGCCGGAGCCGGCGACCTGCCGCAGGTCGATGCCGGCCTCGTGTGCGCGGCGGCGTATCGCCGGCGAAGTGGCAAGGCGCGCATTGGGCAGCGCGACCGCAACAGCAGCCGCAGCCGGCGCGGCCGCCGCGCCGTTGCCCGCGGTGCGCACCGCGGCGGGTGAGGCCGCGGCCGGCGGCGCCGCGCTCGCTGCGGCAGTCACGGCAGCCCTGGCGCCCGCCTCGGTCTGCGTCTCCAGCACGATCAGCTCCGCGCCCACCGGCACCATGTCGCCCGGTGCGCCGGTGGTTGACAGTACGCGCCCGCTCACCGGCGAGGGAACCTCCACCGCGGCCTTCTCGGTCATTACCTCGACGATCACGTCGTCCTCGCTGACGCTATCGCCGGGCTTGACGCGCCAGCTGACGATCTCAGCCTCGACGGTGCCCTCACCGAGGTCCGGAAGCTTGAAGACGTACCTGCTCATGCCGCCTCCATGACCTGGCGCAACGCGGCCGCGATGCGCGCCTGCCCGGGGAAGTAGTCCCACTCGAAAGCATGCGGATAGGGTGTATCCCAGCCGGTGACGCGCTGGATGGGAGCCTCGAGATTCCAGAAGCACTGCTCCTGCAGGGTCGCCACCAGCTCCGCGCCGTAGCCGCCGAAGCGCGTGGCTTCGTGCACCACTACGCAGCGGCCGGTCTTGCACACCGAGGTACACAGCGTGTCGACGTCGAGCGGCGCCATCGTGCGCACGTCGACGATCTCCGCATCCACACCCAGCGCGCGTACCGCTGCCTCGGCGACGTGCACCATGGTGCCGTAGGCGAGCACCGTCACGTCCTTGCCGGCACGCACGATCTCGGCGCGACCGATGGGCACGGTGTAGTGCCCGTCGGGCACCTCGCCGCGCGGATGCGCGCTCCACGGGACGGCGGGTTTGTGCGGATCGCCGTCGAACGGACCGTTGTAGATCCGCTTGGGCTCGAAGAACACCACCGGATCCTCATCCTCGATCGAACTGATCAACAGCCCCTTGGCGTCGTAGGGGTTCGAGGGCATGACCACCTTGATGCCGCACACGTGCGCGAAAATCGCCTCCGGACTCTGCGAATGAGTCTGGCCCCCGCGTATGCCGCCACCGCAGGGGGTGCGGATGGTGACCGGTGAATGGAAGTCGCTCGCCGTGCGGTAACGCAGCCGCGCCAGCTCGCTCACCACCTGGTCGAAGCCCGGATAGATGTAGTCGGCGAACTGGATCTCGGCGACCGGCTTGAGGCCGTTGACGCCCAGCCCGATGGCGGTGGCGATGATCCCGCCTTCGGCGATCGGCGTGTCGAGCACGCGGTGCTCGCCGTACTTGCGCTGCAGCCCTTCGGTCACGCGGAACACGCCACCGAAGTAGCCGACGTCCTCACCGAGCAACACCACGCGCGGATCGCGCTCGAGCATCACGTCCATCGCTGAGTTGAGCGCCTGCACCATGTTCATGCGCGCCATGCTCAACCCTCCTGCGCCACCGGGGGAGCCGCCGGCGTCGCGGCCGCGCTGCGCAGCGCCCGCAGCTGCTCGCGCTGGCGCACGAGGTTGGGTGGAATTTCGCGCAACACATCCTCGAACATGGTGAGCGGGTCGAGCGCCGGGCCGCCGGTGAGCGTGCCGTAGGACTCCGCTTCCTTCCAGCAGGCGGTCACGTGCGCGTCGAGCTCGTGGTGCAGCGCGCGGTGGCGTTCCTCCGACCATTCACCGAGCGAGATCAGGTGGTCCTTGAGCCGCGTGATCGGATCGCCCAGCGGCCAGGCACGCCATTCCTCCTTCGGCCGGTAACGCGAGGGGTCGTCGCTGGTGGAGTGCGCCGCCGCGCGATAGGTGACGTGCTCGATGAGCGTCGCCCCGCCGCTCTGCCGGGCGCGCTGCGCCGCCCACTGCGTCACGGCATAGACGGCGAGGAAGTCGTTACCGTCGACGCGAATACCCGGGATGCCGTAGCCGGGGCCGCGCTGCGCGAAGGTGCGGTGCTCCCCGCCGGCGAATCCCTGGAAGGTGGAGATCGCCCACTGGTTGTTGACGAGGTTCAGGATCACCGGCGCCTGGTAGACCGCGGCGAAGGTCATGGCGTAATGAAAGTCCGCTTCAGCGCTCGAGCCCTCGCCGATCCAGCTGGCGGCGATGTGGTCCTCGCCCTTGATGGCGGCGGCCATCGCCCAGCCCACGGCCTGCGGAAACTGCGTGGCGAGGTTGCCGGAGATGGAGAATATGTTGCCTTCGGCCCAGTGGTACATGATCGGCATCTGCCGGCCCTTGCACATGTCGTGCGTGTTCGACAGACACTGGCACATGAGATCGACCAGGTTGCGGCCGCGCACCACGTGCAGGCCCTGCTGCCGATAGGAGGGGAACAGCATGTCGCCGGGCTTGAGCGCCATGCCCTGCGCCACCGCAACCGCCTCCTCCCCGGTCGACTTGATATAGAAGGAAATGCGGCCCTGGCGCTGGATCTTCTGCATGCGATCATCGAACAGCCGCGTCAGCAGCATGTGGCGCAGCCCGACCTGCAGTTCGGCGGGCTCGAGGTGCGGATTCCACGGGCCCACGGCGCGCTGATCCTCGCCGAGCACGCGCACCATCTCCACCGACAGGTTCTCGATCGCGCGCGCCGTGGCGGTCACGTCGGGACGCGGCACGGCGCCCGCGGGGGAGATCTGCACGTAGCTGAAGTCCGGTTCCTGTCCGGGCCGTGCTGGCGGTGCGGGAACATGCAAGCGCGACCGTGGGGTCATGGGAGGAGCCTTTGGCTGCGCTCAAGGCGCTTTAGTTGCAGGGGCCGTCATGAATTCGGCAGGATTGTAGTCGCCTCACACCGGTAACACTATGATCAGGCCCCGACAGACTTTCCGCGGCGTTGTGCTGCGGCAGGACGCGCGCACGCGCAGCGGCGGCGCCGGACATAAGGCAGCCCCGGCACATTCCCCCACGACGCGTGTCAGCGTCGGCCGGGAGGTCGCCGGGCGCGGCGGCAAGGCGGTCACGGTGATCCGCGGGCTGCCAGGCAGCGCCGGCGAACTCGAGGAGCTGGCGACACGACTGAAGCGGCTGTGCGGTGCGGGCGGCACGCTGAAGAGCGGTGTCATCGAGATCCAGGGCGATCATCGCGACAAAGTGGTGGCCGAGCTCGGTAAGCTCGGGCTTGAGGCGAAGCGCTCGGGCGGCTGAGCGGCGCTTAAGCGCCGGCGGCTCGCCCGCCCGGTGACGCTTCCGCCGGGCTGCGCGAAGTGGTATCCGCCGGCATTTATTGCTATAGAGAGAGGCGAGGATTAAGCGGCGGGGCAAAAAGTGCAAAACAACCACCCTGATGACTCACCCCGGCCGAACGGCAACACCTTGCTGTTCGCGCGTAACTTCTTCCGCCACCCGCGCATGCTCGGCTCGATCGTGCCGAGCTCGCGGTTCCTCATCAAGCAGCTGCTCGAGCCCATCAACTGGGCACGCGCCCGCGTGATCGTCGAGTACGGACCCGGCGTCGGCGGCATCACGGCCGAGGTGCTGCGCCGCATGCGCAGCGACGCGACGCTCATCGCCATCGAGATGAACCCGGATTTCGTCGGCTACCTGAAGCACTCGATCCAGGACGCGCGCCTGCGCGTGGTGGAGGGATCCGCGGTGTCGGTGGAGGAGATCCTGCGACGCTTCGGTCACACGCGCGCCGACTACATCATCTCGGGCATTCCGTTCAGCACCATCCCCGCGACGTTGCGCGAGCGCATCCTGCGCAAGACCCGCGACGTGCTCGAGCCCCAGGGTGCCTTCCTCGTCTACCAGTTCTCCACGCGCGTGCTGCAGGACCTGAAGAAAGTATTCGGTTACGTGGGGCGCAGGTTCGAGCCGCTCAACGTGCTGCCGGCGCACCTGTTCATCTGCCAGCCCGCGACGGTCTAAAGACCAGCGACGTTTCCGCGCAACGCACCGGCCCGCGGGTGGGCAGCGGCCGGCCGCTAGCCCGGCGGCGCAGCGGTGCGCAGCGCCCGCAGCAGCTCCTCGCCGAAGTAGCCCGCGGGGATCGTGCCCTGCTTCATGAACTCGAGGTGGAAGCGCGTGGCGGAGAAGCGCGCCCCGAGCAGGCGGCGCGCGCGCTGGCGCAGCTCGAGGATCTGCTCCTTGCCGAGGCGGTAGGTGATCGCCTGCGTCGGCCAGCGGGCGTAGCGCGTCACCGCCGCGCGCGCCGCCTTGCAACTCGCCTGCTTGGCCTCGACTTTGAGCGCCGCCGGGTCCCGGCAGGATCCGGGCAGGAAGTCGACAACCTGCGAGAACAGCGTCACCGCGTCCTCAAAACCGAGGCGGCCGGTGTGCAGGCCGGTGTCGATGCGCACCCGCAGGTCGCGGTAGAGCTTGCCGCGCAGCTGATACAGGCGTTCCTCCGGAGAGTAGAAGCCGCCCGGCGCGCCCGCTGCAGGCTCCGCCAGCAGTGCCTCGGCGTACAGCGCCCAGCCTTCGGCGGCCATCGAGTCCTGCCACATGGAGGAGGAATCCTCCACCGCACCGGGGGTAAGCCAGCGCACCGGCGAGATCTGCTCGCGATACTGCGTCATCACCTTGTAGTGCCAGTCGTGGCCGGGAAACCCCTCGTGGCCGGCGAGGTCGGGCATGGCCGCGTAGCTATGCTCCTGGCGCAGCTGCGCCACGTCATCACCGGTCGGTGTGACGTAGAAGCGCCCGACCCCGCTCGTCTTGAAGGGCGGCGCCGGATAATAGGCGGCACCCTCGATCGAGGCACGCAGCGGCGGCGGCGTCACGGTGACCTCGAGGCGATAGTCCGGGGGAATGTCGAACAACCCGGCGCTGCGCCCGTAGGCGACCAGCCGCGCAGCGGTGCGCCGGTAACCGTCGATCATCTGCGCGTCGGTGCGTGGCGCGTCCTGGCTGAGCTGCGCAAACACCGCGCGCACGGTGGCTGCGCCGTCCGCGCCGGCAGGCCACCCATGACTCGCGGCGATCTGTCCGGCGAGCGTCACGATCTGCGC
>DATHQM010000049.1:0-12156 GCA_035482695.1 Steroidobacteraceae bacterium
GACCGCGACAACCTGGTGCGTGCCACCGTCCACAAGGTCGGACGCACCATCGCCGAGGGCATCGCGCTGGTGTTCCTGGTGCTGATCCTGTTCCTCGGCAGTGCACGCAGCGCCCTGGTGGCGGGAGTCGCAATTCCGATGGCGCTGGTAGCGGTGTTCTCGCTGCTCAATCTCACGCACGTGTCCGCCAACCTGCTGTCTCTCGGCGCCATCGACTTCGGCATCCTGGTGGATGGCGCCATCGTGGTCACCGAGGCCATCCTGCGCCGCCGTGAGGCGATGCCGACGGAAGAGCTCAGCGAGAGCGAGGTCAAGGCAGCCGCGGTGCAGGTGACGCGGCCGATATTCTTCGCCAGCCTCATCATCATCACCGCTTACCTGCCGCTGTTCTCGTTCGAGCGCGCCGAAGCGAAGCTGTTTACTCCCATGGCCTATACCATGGGCTATGCGCTGTGCGGCGCGCTGCTCACCACGCTGGCGCTGGTGCCAGGCCTCGCCTACTTCGCCTATCGCAAGCCCGCTTCGGTCTACCACAATCGCTGGCTCGCGTGGCTCACCCGCCACTACAAGCACGGACTGGCTGCGTGCATCGAGCAGCCGCTGATCGTCTACGGCATCGTGCTGTTCGCCTTGCTGGCGGTGGTCGGGCTCGGCGCCACGGTGGGGCGCGACTTCCTGCCCGATCTCGACGAGGGCGCGTTGTGGCTGCAGGTGCAGATGCCGACCGGACTCGCCCTCAACAAGGCGAGCGACATGGCGAGCGATCTGCGCCATGCCATCCTCAAGTTCCCGGAAATCTCCTACGTAGTGACCCAGACCGGCCGCAACGACGATGGCACCGATCCCTGGACCATGTCGCACATCGAGGCGCCGGCGGGACTGACACCGTACGACACCTGGCCGCACGGCGAAAGCAAGAAGCAGTTCCTCGACAAGCTGGCCGGCACCCTGGCGCGCGAGCTGCCGGGCTACTCGATCGGCATCAGCCAGCCGATCATCGACAACGTCAACGACATGATCGGCGGGGCGCACAGTCCGCTGGTTATAAAGGTGTACGGCGACGACCTGCCGTTGCTGCGGAAAATCGGCCAGCAGATGGTCGATGTGCTCTACAGCGTGCGCGGCACCTCGAGCGCCTCGATCTTCCAGGAGCCGCCCATCCCGCAGATCAACATCGACGTCGATCGCGAGAAGGCGGCGCGTTACGGCATCAACATCGCCGACGTGCAGAACGTCATTCAGACCGGCGTCGGTCAGGCGCCGGTTTCGACGGTCTATGTCGGCGAGCGCGTCTACAATCTCACCGTGCGCTTCACCGCCGTCAGCCGCGACAGCCCGGAGGCGCTCGCCAACCTGACGGTGCACACCGCCACCGGCATGCAGGTGCCGCTGTCACAGCTGGCCGATATCCGCGTGCAGACCGGGGAAAGCACCATCACCCGCGAGAACGGCCGGCGCAACATCACCATCCGCATCGACAACCGCGACCGCGACCTGACGAGTTACCTGAACGATGCGCAAGCTAAGATCGCCGCGCGCGTGCACTTCGATCCGACCAGGATCCAGCTCGAATGGGGCGGGCAGTTCGAGAACCAGCGGCGCGCCGAAGCGCGTTTGCTGGTGATCCTCGGCCTGGTGATGGGGATGATGCTGATCTTCCTCACCATCGGCACGCGCTCCTTACGTCAGGCGCTGCTCATCCTCGGGGTGGTGCCGCTGGCGACCCTCGGCGGCCTGGTGTCGCTGCACCTGACGGGCGAGACGCTCAACGTCGCCAGCGGCGTGGGCTTCATCGCGCTGTTCGGCGTCGCCGTGCAGAATGGCATCATCATGGTGGCCAACCTCAATCGCATGCGCCGCGCGGGCTTCGAGCTGCACGAGGCGATCATGCGGGGCGCGACCGAGCGGTTACGGCCGGTGCTGATGACGGCCACGGTCGCCACGCTCGGCATGCTGCCCGCGGCCATCCACACCGGCGTGGGCAGCGACGTGCAGCGCGGCATCGCCACGGTGGTGGTCGGCGGACTGGCGATCTCCACGATACTCACGCTGTTCGTGCTGCCTGCGCTCTACCACGTGACCGAGCACTGGGCGGAGCGGCGCCACGGCGAAGCGCGGTGGGCCTGAGCATGCTGTTGCGCCTCATGGCACTGGCCCTGCTGGCAGCACTCGCCGCCTGCGCGGTGGGTCCCAATTTCCACCGCCCCTCCCCGCCCGCGGACAGCGACTACGGCCACGCGCCGGCGCAGGGAACGACCGTCGCGGCGCCGGGCACGGGCGGCGCCGCGCAGACCTTCACCGCGGGCGGCGAGATCCCCGGGCAATGGTGGACGCTGTTCGAATCCCCGAAGCTCAATTCCCTGGTCGAGCAGTCGCTCAAGGGCAACCCCAACATCGACGCGGCGCGCGCCTCGCTGCGCGAGGCCGACCACCTGTACAAGGCACAACGCGCCGCGCTGCTGCCGAACGTGCAGGGCGGCTTCGATGCGACACGCGCCAAGAACGCGGTCGAAACGCTCGCCAACCCGACCAGCCTGCCGCAGGTCAATCCTTACTACAATCTCTACACGGCGCAGCTGTCGCTCAGTTACATGCCCGACGTGTTCGGCGGTACGCGCCGCGCTCTCGAGGAGGCACGGGCGCAAGTCGCGGCCACGCGCTACGAGCTCATCGCCACCTACGTCACGCTCAGCAACAACGTCGTGGCCACTGCGGTGCAGGAAGCCTCGCTGCGCGGACAGATCACCGCCACGCAACGTCTGCTCGAGCTGCAGCACCAGCTTACCGAGACGCTGCGCCAGCAGCGCTCGCTCGGCACCGCGAGTAACGTCGATCTGCTGCCGCAGGAGGCACTCGAGGCGCAGACCGCGGCCACCCTGCCGCCCTTGCAGAAGCAGCTCGGGCAGACCCGGGATGCCCTGACCGCGCTGCTCGGGCGGCTGCCGGCACGCGAACCGGCCGAAACCTTCGAGCTCGCCGAGCTGACGCTGCCCGCGCAGCTGCCGGTCAGCCTGCCTTCGAAGCTGGTGGAGCAGCGGCCCGACGTGCGCCAGGCGGAAGAAAACCTGCACGCCGCCTCGGCCGCGGTCGGTGTCGCCCTCGCCGACATGCTGCCGCAGTTCACCATCAGTGCCGAGACCGGCTCCGCGGCCCTGAAGATCGGCCAGCTGTTCGGCCCCTACACCGGCTTCTGGGACATTGGCGCCTCGCTCAGCCAGACGCTGTTCGATGCCGGGGCGCTGCTGTACCGGCACCGTGCCGCCGATGACGCGCTCGACGCCGCGGCGGCGCAGTATCGTGCGGCCGTGATCCTCGCCTGTCAGAACGTCGCGGATACCCTGCGGGCGCTGCAGGCGGATGCCGACGCGCTCAAGGCGAGCGCGGCTGCCGACCGGGCGGCGCGCGATGCCTTCGAGCTGGCGCGGCGCCAGCACGAGCTCGGCACGCTCAGCACGGTGGCATTGTTGAATGCCGAGCAGGCCTACCAACAGGCGGAGATCACCCTGGTCCAGGCGCAGGCCAACCGCTATGCCGACACGGCGGGGTTGTTCCAGGCGCTCGGTGGCGGCTGGTGGAATCTTCCCGAGGCAACCTTCAAATGACGCAGCTGGTGTTACGCGAGAACCGGGACGGCGCGGCGATCCTGACGCTCAATCGCCCCGAGAAGCTCAACGCACTCTCCAAGGAGATGGTCGAGAACCTCGAAGAGCACGTCGACCAAATCGCCCGCGAGACCAAGACCATCGGGCTGGTGATCCTGCGCGGCGCGGGCGGCAACTTCTCCGCAGGCCACGACATGGCCGAAGTGCTCAGCCAGGTTAAGGCGCACGCCAAGCCGCATCACTACGTGGAGGTCATCGACAAGGTCGCCGACCTGCCGCAACCGGTGATCTCCGCCGTGCAGGGACACTGCTCGACGGGCGCACTGGAGCTGGCGCTCGCCGCCGACCTGATCGTCGCTGCCGAATCCGCGAGCTTCTGCGATGCCTACGCGCGCTGGGGCCTCACCCCGATCTGGGGACTGAGCCTGCGGCTGCCGCATCGCGTCGGCACCTCGATCGCCAGCGAGATGATGTACACGTGCCGCAGCTACTCGGGAAGCGCCGCCCGCGAGATGCATCTCGCCAATTTCTGCTTCCCGGACGAGCAGTTTGAGGCAGGGCTCGCCGCCGTGGCCGCGGACATCCTCGCCAACTCCTGGTACTCGAACCAGGTGAACAAGCGCGCACTGCTCGAGAGCAACGGACTCTCGCTGCACGATGCCCACGCGCTCAACCTGTTCAAGAACGAGGGACTGGCCCCGGATGCCGCTCAGCGGGTGGCACGCTTCTTCAAGGGCAAGAAGACCCGCAGCTGATCAGCGCGCGTCCAGGGTCGTGAATCGACACGCCCTCAGACGGCCAGGCGCTGCGCGGCGCGTTGCGCGTCACGCTGCACACCGAGCACGCCTGCCAGACAGTGCGCCAGCTCAGCGCTCGTCAGCGGCTTACTGAGCACTGCCTGCGCCCCGGCCGCCAACGCCTGCGCCTGCAGCTCCGGGCCGGCGAAGCCGCTCATGAGGATCACCGGCAAGTCCGGCCGACGCCCCTTGAGTTGCTGCAGCAGCTCCGTCCCGGACATCTCCGGCATGATGGCATCGGTCAGCACCGCGTCGAAGCGCCGTGGAGCGGCGTCGAACACGCGCAGCGCCTCACGCCCGCCGACGCAGCCGACCGGCTCGTAGCCGAGGGAGGCCAGCACCTCCTCGGCGAGGTGCACCAGGCTCGCCTCGTCGTCGACGACGAGGATGGTCTCGCCGTTGCCGCTCGGCGCGCTGTGCGGCGGCGGCTCCTGCGCGGGCTCCGCGTCACTCAGCGGCAGGTACACGCTGAAGGTGGTGCCGGAGCCGGGCCTGCTGCTCACCTCGAGCGCCGCGCCGTGATCGAGCACGATGCCGTGCACCAGCGACAGGCCGAGCCCGGTGCCGCTGCCGATCGGCTTGGTGGTGAAGAACGGCTCGAAAATGCGCTCGACCTGCGCGCCATCGATGCCCGGCCCGGTGTCGCTGATGTCGAGGCGCGCGTAGCCCGCCACCTGCAGCCGCCCCACGGTGCAATCGCGCGCCTCGCTTACCGCGACCGCTGCAGCACGCAGTGTCACCCGGCCGCCACCGGCGACCGCCTGCACCGCATTGGTCAGCAGGTTGGCCAGCATCTGGTGCAGCTGCGCCGCGTCGCCCGCGGCGACCAGCGCGTGGCGCGGAACCTCGACGTCGACGCGCACTCCGGGCGGCAGCGCGGCGCACGTCAGGCTGTGCACTTCACTGATGACCTGCTGCAGCGCTACCGGCCGCACGCTGCCGACGCCCGGCCGGCTGAAAGCGAGGATGCGCGCCACCAGGTCACGGGCGCGGTTGGCGGCGACGATGATCCGGTCGAGGTGGCGGCGCTGCGGGCTGCCGGCGGGGGCGTCCTGCATGGCGAGCTCGCCGTAACCGAGCACGGCGCCGAGCACGTTGTTGAAGTCATGCGCGATTCCCCCGGCGAGGGTGCCGAGGGCTTCGAGCTTCTGTGACTGGTGTGCCCGCGCCGTGACGATCTCGTGGCGCTCGAGCTGGTGCAGGAAGGCGATCAGCAGCACCGCGGCCAGCGCGCTGATCACGAAGGTGCGCACGAGAGTCTTCCAGGTGTTCTCGCGCCAGCCTTCCAGGATGCTCGACTCGCTGCGCGCGACCGCGACCACCGCCGGATAACCCGGCACCCGGCGCAGGCTGATGCGCGTGCGTCCGCCGTGAGGCTCCTCGAGCACCATGTGCAGCGCCGCGGCGCTGCCGAGCGCCGGCAGGGCGCGTGCCCAGGGCGATGCTCCGGCAGTTAGCGCGCGACTATCGCGGCTGACGAGCGTCGTACCATCGCTGCGCAGCAGCTCCACGGCGCTGCCGGTACCGAGGTCGAGCGCCTGATAGAGGCCGCGGATGTAAGCGACGTCGACCGCGGCCCCCACGATCCCATGAAAGGTGTCCCCCGGCAGCCGCCGACTCAACACGAAGGTCGGCTCGCCGGTCACGCGGCTGATGAACGGGCCGCTGACGAACAGGCCGAGGTCGGCTCGCGCACGCTGGGCGAGGTAGTAAGGGCGGTCGCTCAGGTCGCTGTAGCCGCCGGCGTTAGGCGCGGTGCTCAGGTGCAGTTGGCGCTGCGGATCGAACAGGAACAGGTTGCGCACCTGCGGCACGCCGCTCATGTGACGGCGCAGCAGGTCGATGACCCCGCTGCGCTCCGCGGGGGGAAGGTTGTCCGGGTCGAGCAGCGCCGCCTGCTGCAGGATGAGGTCGGTGGCCTGCAGCGCCCGGGCCGCCTGCTCGGCGAGCGCGCCGGCAATGTTGTCGTGCTGGCGCTCAGCCATAGTGAGCGTCGCGGCACGGTCGCGCACCGTATCGAACAGTGTCGACAGCCATACCGCAGCCCCGACCGCGCCGACGATGAGCACCAGCCGCAGCCGCAGGCCGCCGGTACGCGCGCCCGCGCCGGTGGTCCCGCCCGCTAGCGGCGCGGCGGTGCGCAGGAGGCCGCCGGAGCCGACCGGACGCCGAGTGCTTGCCATAGGTCGCTGCGCGTGAAGGGCTTGGCGAGGATGCGGGTCGCTCCGAGTCTCACTGCCATGGCATCATTTGCCATGTCCCCGGAGGAGAACCGGCCGGAGGCGAGCACCAGCACCGCGTGCGGGTACGCCCGCCGCCAGGATGCCAGGACCGCATGAGCCTGCTGCTGACACGTCACGTCCACCAGTACTGCGTCGATGTCCGGCGAGGGTTCCGCGGCGGCCTGCGGCCACACTGCCTGCATCCCGCCGGCCTCGAGCCATTCGCGAATCAGCTCACGATGAAGACTATCATGCTCGACCACCAGCACGCGCCTCACGGGGAACTCCCGCCATGACGCCGGCGCCGCTGCCGCACGTGCTGGTCGTGGACGACGACCTTGCCATTCGCCAGCTGGTCGACGAATACCTCGGGCGCAACGATTTCCGCGTCAGCGCCGCGGTGGACGGTGCCGGCTTCACCGCCGCGCTGCGCAGCCAGGTGCTCGACCTGGTGCTGCTCGATCTGCGCCTGCCGGGCGAGGACGGCATGCAGCTGCTGCGCGAGCTGCGCACCCAATCGCAGATCCCGGTCATCATCCTCACCGGACGCACCGAGGAGGCTGATCGCGTCATGGGGCTCGAGCTCGGTGCCGACGACTACCTCACCAAGCCCTTCAGCCCGCGCGAGCTGCTGGCGCGCATCCGCACCGTGCTGCGACGTACCCATGCCGGCAAGGAAGTACACGGCGCGCCCGTGTGCCGCGCCTACCGCCTGCCCGGCTGGGAGCTCAACCTGCGCACGCGGCGCCTGATCGGCGCGGACGGCGCGAGCGTCTCCTTGAGCAACGGCGAATTCAACCTGCTCGCCGCGCTGCTCGCCACCGCCAACCGCGTGGTGACGCGCGACCAGCTGATCGAGCTGAGTCGCCGCTACGACAACGAGGTCTACGACCGCGCCGTCGACGTGCAGATCCTGCGCCTGCGCCGCAAGATTGAAGCCGATCCGGCTGAGCCGCGCATCATCGTCACCGAGCGCGGTGTCGGTTACCGCGTCGCCGTCGCCGTGGAAGCCGTGTACTGAAACCGCCTGCGCCATTGCCGTAGGCCCCCGTGGCGCGCCACCGCGCGCGTCGTCGCGGCCGGCGCGGCCGCCAGCAGCACTCTCGGCGCGGCATGTCGCCGCGCGCTTGCAGCGCGCGTTTCACCTGAAATGCGCGCGCTACCCGCCGTAACCGCCGCCGGCCGCTCGCTGCGCTAAGGTGCTGCCGCCATGTGGATCGTCCAACTGGCGCTGCGGCGCCCCTACACGTTCCTGGTGCTGGCGATCGTCATCACGCTGCTCGGCGTGTCCGCGATCCTGCGCACTCCGACCGACATCTTCCCCAACATAAACATTCCGGTGGTCGCCGCGATCTGGCGCTACACCGGCCTGTCGCCCGACGAGATGGCTACGCGGCTGGTGCTGCAGAGCGAGCGCACCGCGCAGACCACCGTCAATGACGTGGAGCACACCGAGTCGCAGAATCTCACCGGGGTCTCGGTGGTGAAGTACTTCTTCCAGCCGGGCGTCAACGAGGAGTTGTCGTTCGCGCAGATCACCGGCGTATCGCAGACCGGGCTGCGCCAGGCACCCCCGGGCACCACACCGCCGTTCATTCTCGCCTATAACGCCTCCTCGGTTCCGGTGCTGCAGCTGGCGCTTTCGAGCCCGAACCTCTCCGAGGCTCAGCTGTTCGACCTCGGCAACAACATCATTCGCACCGGGCTTGCCACCGTGCAGGGCGCCTCCATGCCCTACCCCTACGGCGGCCTGCAGCGCCAGGTGCAGGTGGATCTCGACCCGGACCAGCTGCGCGCCAAGGGGCTTTCGGGCAACGACGTCACCAACGCGCTGGCGGCGCAGAACTCCATCCTGCCGGCGGGTACGCAGAAGATCGGCGACCGCGAGTACTTCGTCACCGTCAACGCCAACCCGCGTACCGTGGCCGAGCTCAACGATCTGCCGATCGTCAACCGCAACGGCAACGTCGTCTACGTGCGCGATGTGGCGCACGTGCGCGACGGTTACCCGCCGCAGACCAATATCGTGCGCCGCGACGGGCGTCGCGGCGTGCTGATGAGTGTGCTGAAGACCGGCAGCGCCTCGACGCTCGACATCATCCGCAATATCAAGCAACGCCTGCCGCGCATTCGCGAGCAGCTGCCGCCGGGTTTCAACGTCGACCTGGTAGGCGATCAGTCGATCTTCGTGCGCGCCGCCATCGACGGGGTGGTGCGCGAGGCGGTGATTGCCGCCGCGCTCACCGGGCTCATGATCCTGCTGTTCCTCGGCAGCTGGCGCAGCACCATCATCATCGCCATCTCCATTCCGTTGTCGATTCTCACCTCGATCATCTGCCTCTCCTGGCTCGGCGAGACCATCAACATCATGACCCTCGGCGGGCTGGCACTCGCGGTCGGTATCCTGGTGGATGACGCCACCGTCACCATCGAGAACATCAACATGCACCTCGAGCAGGGCCAGCAGGTCGAGGAGGCGATCCTCAACGGTGCCCACGAGATCGCGCTGCCCGCACTGGTCTCGACGCTCGCCATCTGCATCGTATTCGTGCCGATGTTCATGCTGGCGGGCATCGCCCGCTACCTGTTCATACCGATGGCCGAGGCGGTGGTGTTCGCGATGCTTGCCTCCTACCTGCTGTCGCGTACGCTGGTGCCAACGCTGTCGAAGTACTGGCTGCAGCGCCATCAGCCGCACGCCGCCGCCGCGCCGCGCAGCGTGTTCGGGCGGCTCCAGGGCGGCTTCGAGCAGTGGTTCACGCGCGTGCGCAACCGCTACCGCGAGCTGCTCGAGCGCGCGCTGCACAGCGGCAGCCGCTTCGCCCTGCCGTTCCTCGGCGCCATGGCTGCCACCGCGCTGCTTGCCTTCCCGCTCGGTCACTACCTGCCCGGACTCGGCCGCGACTTCTTCCCTGCGGTCGATGCCGGACAGATCAAGCTGCACGTACGTGCGCCCACCGGGCTGCGCATCGAAGATACGGCCGCGCTGTGCGATCAGATCGAGGCCACCATCCGTGAGCTGGTTCCGGCGCGCGAGATCGCCACTATCGTCGACAACATCGGCTTGCCCTATAGCGGCATCAACACCGCCTACTCCACCTCGGCACCGGTCGGCCCCGGCGATGCCGATATATTCGTCAACCTCAACGAAAATCATCACCCGACCGCCGACTACGTGCAGCGGCTGCGCGCGCGGCTGACGGAGCTCTATCCTTCGACGACGTTCGCTTTCCTGCCAGCGGATATGGTCAGCCAGATTCTCAATTTCGGACTGCCCTCACCGCTCGACGTACAGGTGGCCGGATTCAAGGTCGCCGACAACCTGAAGTACGCCAACCAGCTGCTGGCCCGCCTGCACACCATTCCGGGCGTGGTGGACCTGCGCATCCAGCAGGCCTACGACTACCCGACACTTCGGGTGAACGTGGATCGCAGCAAGGCGGCGCTGCTCGGCCTGACTGAGACCGATGTCGCCTCGGACCTGCTGACATCGCTGTCCGGCAGCTCGCAGAACACTCTCTCCTTCTGGATCGATCCCAACGGCACACAGTACCCCGTGGTCGCGCAGACGCCACAGTTTCGCGTGGCGACGCTCTCGGACCTCGAGACCACGCCGGTCACCGCCCTGAGCGGCGTCGGCGGCGACCAGCTGCTCGCAAATCTCGCCGCCTTCAATCGCGAAGTCACGCCGGCGGTGGTGAGCCATTACGATGCTACGCCCGTCATCGACATCTTCGGCTCGGTCGAGCGTACCGACCTCGGCTTCGTCGCGGGACAGATCGACAAGGTGGTCGCCGGCATGCGCCAGGGGCTGCCGCGCGGCAGCTACGTCACGGTGCGCGGCCAGGTGAAGACCATGACCGACTCCTTCAGCGGACTGTTGATCGGCCTCGCCGGCGCGGTCGTGCTGGTGTACCTGCTGATCGTGGTCAACTTCCAGTCCTGGCGCGACCCGTTCATCATCATCACCGCCCTGCCTGCGGCGCTCGCTGGCATCGTATGGATGCTGTTCCTCACCCATACGCCGGTGAGCGTGCCGTCACTCACCGGGGCGATCATGTGCATGGGCGTTGCCACCGCCAACAGCGTGCTGGTAGTGAGCTTCGCGCGCCAGCGCATGGACGCCGGCGACGACGCGCTGCAGGCCGCGCTGCAGGCCGGGTTTACGCGTTTCCGCCCGGTGCTGATGACGGCGCTCGCCATGATCATCGGCATGGTCCCCATGGCGATCGGGCTCGGCGAGGGCGGGGAGCAGAACGCACCCCTCGGCCGCGCCGTCATCGGCGGCCTGGTGTTCGCCACCATCGCCACGCTGTTCTTCGTGCCTACCGTTTTCACCCTCGTCCACGGACGGCGGAGTCACTGATGTCCGACCAACCCTCGGCCGCCGACCCTGCCGCACTCGCTGCGCCGCGCCGGCACTACGTCTGGATTCTGATCGCGCTCGCCTTGCTCCTGGCGCTCTGGGGAATTTACAGCCGCCTGAGTGCCCGCAACGCGCTCGAGCGCGAGGCGGCGAGCGCCGCGATCCCGAGCGTAACGACCCTGCACGCCGTTCGCGGACCCGCGTCCAGCAGCATCGTGCTGCCCGGCTCGGTGCAGGCCTACTACGAGGCGCCGATCTACGCGCGCACCAACGGCTATCTGCGCATCTGGTACACCGACATCGGTGCGCCGGTGAAAAAGGGGCAGCTGCTCGGCGAGATCGAGACCCCGGAGGTCGACCAGGAGCGCCGCCAGGCGATTGCGGATATGGCCACCGCGAAGGCGAACTACGAGCTGGCGCGCATCACCACCGAGCGCTGGCAAGGCCTGCTCGCCACACAGTCGGTCTCGCAGCAGGATGCGGACCAGCGCGCCGGGGATGCCGCCGCCAAGGCGGCGACGCTGCAGTCGGCCGCCGCCAACCTCGCACGCCTCAACGAGCTCGAGGCGTTCAAGCGCGTGCTGGCGCCCTTCGACGGGGTGGTGACACAGCGTAATACCGACATCGGTGCGCTGATCAACGCGGGCGCGGGGTCGAGTCCCGGCAGCTCGTTGTTTCGGGTCGCGGACACGCATCGGCTGCGCATCTACGTGTACGTGCCGCAACCGTACTCCGCTTCCATCCATCCGGACGTGACCGCGGGCCTCGAGTTCGCCGACCACCCGGGCCGGCGTTACACCGCGACCGTCGCCAGCACCGCGCGGGCACTCGATGCCGTTTCGCGCACCCTGCAGGTGGAGCTGCAGATCGACAACGCGCGCGGCGAGCTGCTGCCCGGCTCCTACGCGCAGGTCTACTTCGAGCTGCCCGGCGCCATCGACACGCTGCGCGTCCCGGTGAACGCGGTGATATTCCGCACACAGAACCTGCAGGTGGCGACCGTCGGCAGCGACGCTCGTGTGCACCTGCAGAGCATCACCGCGGGGCGTGATTTCGGCACCGAGATCGAGGTGCTCGGGGGCCTCACCGAGGCCGAAGCGATCATCGTGAACCCGCCCGACTCGCTCGCCGACGGCCAGCAGGTGCGGATCGTACAGCCCGCCTCGAGC
>DATHQM010000050.1:0-23643 GCA_035482695.1 Steroidobacteraceae bacterium
CGTGCGCGTCGAGCATCACGCAGCGGTCAACGAGACGGTGCTGTACGGCATGGGCGAGTTCCACCTGCGCGTGCTGCTCGAGCGCATGACGGAGCGCTACGGCGTGCACGTCAAGACCCACCCGCCGAGCATCCCCTATCGCGAAACCATCACCCGTCCCGCCGATGGCCATTGCCGTCACAAGAAGCAGACCGGCGGTGCCGGGCAGTTCGGCGAGGTGTACCTGCGCGTGGAAGCGCTCGGTCGCGGTACTGGCTTCGAGTTCGTCGACGATGTCGTGGGCGGCGCGATCCCCGGGCAATACATTCCGGCGGTGGAGAAGGGCGTGCGGCAGGTGCTCACCGAGGGCGCGCTCGCCGGCTTCCCGATCCAGGACGTGCGCGTCACGGTGTACGACGGCAAGTATCACGCCGTGGACTCGAAGGAAGTGGCGTTCGTCTCCGCCGGGCGCAAGGCGTTCCTCGATGCGCTCGGCAAGGCTGCGCCGATCGTGCTCGAGCCGATCATGCTGCTGTCGATAACGGCGCCGGCGAGCGCGATCGGCGACATCAGCGGCGATCTGGCCACCAAGCGCGCCCGCATCAACGGCAACGACAGCCTGCCTGGCCAGCGGGCGAACCTGAGCGCCTACGTGCCGCTCGCCGAGGTGTCCGAGTACCAGTCACGCCTCAAGGCGCTCACCGGCGGCCAGGGGGCCTACACCATGGAACTGAGTCACTACGACCCGGTGCCGCCGCGCCGGCAGCAGGAGCTGGCGCAGGCCTGGCGGCCGCGCACCGAGGAAGAGTGAAGCCGCCCGGCGCGCACCGCGCCGCGCACGCTGCCTGGACGCTGAGCGCGGCGCTCGCTGCGGCCGCAACCGTCGCCTGGGCCGCCGCTGCCGCTGCACCGGCAGAGCGGGCGGCGCCGGAGGCGACGATCGCGCAGCTGCAGGTGGATCTTGCGCACCACAGGCGCACGGTGCGCGCCATCGAGGCGCATTACGCGGCGCGCATCGCCGCCCTCAACGTCCACGGGCCCGCACTGCGCGCGGTGCTCGAGGTGAACCCCGACGCCGCGCGCGACGCCGCGCAGCTCGACGCCAGCGCGGCGCCGCACGGGGTGCTGTTTGGCGTACCGGTGCTGCTGAAGGACAACATCGACACGGCAGACCGCATGCTGACGACCGCAGGGTCGCTGGCGCTGTCCGACTCGCGGCCGTCGCGCGATGCCTTCATCGTGCGCCGCCTGCGCGCGGCGGGCGCACTGATACTCGGCAAGACCAACCTGAGCGAATGGGCCAACTACCGCTCGAAGCGCTCCTCGTCCGGCTGGAGCGCGCGTGGCGGCCAGACGCGCAACCCCTACGCCCTCGATCGCAATCCCTGCGGCTCGAGCTCCGGTGCGGGCGCGGCGATTGCCGCCGACCTCGCCGTCGTCGCGGTCGGAACCGAGACCGACGGCTCGATCACCTGTCCGGCGAGCGCCAACGCCCTGGTGGGCATCAAGCCTACGGTGGGCCTCGTGTCGCGCTCCGGGATCATCCCGATCGCGGCGAGCCAGGACACGGCCGGACCGATGGCCCGCAGCGTCGCCGATGCTGCGCTGCTGCTCGGCGTGCTGGCGGGCTACGACCCCGAGGATCCTGCGACGGCGCCGCTCGCCGCGCAGCCGCCGCCCGACTACCGCCGCGCGCTCGAAACGGGCGCGCTCACCGGGGTGCGTATCGGCGTACTACGCCATTTCGCCGGCTTTCACGAGGAGGTGGATGTCTTGTTCGAGCGCGCCCTCGGCGTGCTGCGCGCGCGCGGCGCGCTGCTCATCGACCCGGCCGAGATCGCCGCTGCCGACAAGCTCGATGCCGACGAGCAGGTGGTGCTGGCGTACGAATTCAAGGACGGGATCAACCGCTACCTGGCGACACGCCAGGGCAGCGGCCCGCGCACGCTCGCCGAGCTGATCGCCTTCAACGACCGCCAGGTGACGCGCGAGATGCCGTTCTTCGGTCAGGAGCTGTTCGTCGAGGCGCAGGCGCGCGGACCGTTGAGCGATCCGCAATATCTCGAGGCGCACGCGCGGGCACTGCGGCGCGCCCGGGCCGAGGGCATCGATGCCGCGCTCACCAAGGACCATCTGCAGGTGCTGGTCGCGCCGACCGTGGGTCCGGCCTGGACCACTGACCTGGTGAACGGCGATCACGTGCTCGGCGGCGGCGTCACCACGCCGCCCGCGGTGGCCGGTTATCCACACATCACCGTGCCCATGGGCACCGTGCACGGCTTACCGGTGGGGCTGTCGTTCATCGGCGCCGCCTTCACCGAGGAGCAGCTCATCGGCTACGCCTATGCGTACGAACAGGCCAGTCACGCGCGCGAGCCGCCGCACTTTGCCGCCACGCTGCCGGCGAAGTGAGCGGCAATTCGCACAATTCACGCCCATTTTTTCTGCCGGCCGCGCAGCCCCGCTAGACTTGAGCCGTGGAGGAGCGGAGCAAGAAAGTCATCTGCGCGCTCACGCTCGCGGCGCTCGTCCTGGCAGCCGCGGCCGCGCCGTCCATGGCCGCGACCCCTGCCCCGGGGGCCTGCCCGCCAGGCGCGCCGGAGTGCCCGCAAGTCGCGCCCGTGAACGGCGGCGCCTCGCACTCCCATGGCCGCGTCTACGGCACACCCATCCAGGCGCCGATCCTGCACCGTCGCTCCCGGCACAAGACGCCAGCGGCAAAGGCGCCGACTCCGTAACGCTTTAGTGCGGCGCCGGTGCCTGCCAGTGCACCGTGTCGCCGGTGTGCAGCCCGAGCTTCGCAGCCGCGCCGCCCCTGAGCTCCACGACCGCGGCCACCTTGGTGTCCGAGCTGAGCGTGCTCAGCGACATCGGCGCGGCGTGCTCGATGATCTTGCTCACCCTTCCTGCAGCATCGACGAACAACATGTCGAGCTCGATGTAGGTGTTCTTCATCCACATGTTCTCGACGTTGGGCGGATCCACGGGGAACACCATGCCCCGGCTCTCGGGCAGATCGCTGACGAACATCAGCCCCTGCTCGGCACGCTCGGGGGTGTCGGCGACCCACACGTCGAAGCGGTAGCTGTGCGTGTCGTGTCCCGCGCCGTGGTGGCTGATCTCGAGAGTGGTGCGCGGAAAGCTCGCAAGATCGAGCGGCCGGTGCGGCTCCTGTGCCGCTGCCGTGGCAGCGGCGAGCCAGGCGGCAATGGCCAGCCCCGGCGCCGCAGGGAGGGGGATGCGCAGGGGTCGTTCTGACATGGTTGACCTATGTTCTGGGGGCGGCGAGGAGAGGTTGCTCGGGCGGCTCATCGCCGAACACGGCAGTGCCGGCGAAATCGAAGCGGCTGACCAGGATGCGGGCATCGCTGCTCAAGGTGCTCGCGGGCCCGATGCAGAAGCCGCGCGCCACCACCCGCCACGAGCGGCGCACTGCGCCGGGCGCGCTGACGCGCTCCTGCCGCAGCTCGTCAACGGTGCAATTGTCCTCGCCGCGGGTCGTGAACAGCCGCTGCTCACCCTCGAGGATCACGGTGAGATTGGTCGGCAGCTCCCGGCCGGCTCGCCCCTCGCGCGCCGTGCCCATGCCGAACACCAGGCGCAGCCGCCGCCCGTCCGCGTGCCGCGGTCCGGCGAAGCTCACGCGCAGCCCGCTGCCGTCGGCGCGCGAACCGCCGGCGCATTCGATCTCGCCGTTATGCCAGTCGACATCGAGATTCACCGCGCCGCGGATCCGGGCGCGCAGGTAACCGTTGCCGCTCGCCAGGCAGCCGTGCCCGGCGGGCTGCGCTGCCGCGAGCTGCGCGGGGGCCGGGCTGCCGCTGGCGAGCGCTGCCAGCAGCGCCAGGCTCAGCGTACACACGATCAGGCAAAGACGCGGCATGGCGCGCAGTGTAGCGCGCCCTCGTTCACGCGCCGGGCTGGACCAGCAGCGCCTTGGCCAGGCGCGCGTGTCCGCGGGCGATCCCGCGCGCCGCGTGCATGAGCAGCGCGAGAATCACGAGCCCCGCGATCATGCCGAACAGCGAGCCGATCAGCGTCTGCGGGCCGCCCCAGGAGTGTTGGTCGTCGATCTGGATGACAGCGGTGGGAAAGTCGTGCGGCAGGAAGGCAAGGTCGTGCCCCAGCACCACCAGCGGCGCCAGAGCCAGGCGCAGCCCCACGGCAAGTCCGGTAACGGCGAGCGTGAAGTAGATGATCCCGAGCGGCAGCATCAGCAGCAGGTACAGCAACGTGGTCCAGGTGCGTCCGTCCTTGAGCATATCGCCGATGCGGCGCAGCCAGCCGGCCGGCTGCCCCGGATGCAGCGTGCGGCGCGGCATGCGCTCGCCGGTGATCGCTTCCAGCAGGCGGCCTTCACCGAGCGCAATGACGCGCGTGATGCCGATGAAGACGAGGAAGAACGGCACGCCGATGATGAGGACGGCGAGGCCCGCCGACAGCGACAGGCCTACCACCACAATTGTGAAGTACACCACGCCGGTGGCGAGCGCGAGCAGCATGTAAAAGAGCGAGCTGTAGGCGCGCGCGTCCATGAACACACTGAAGAAGCGCCGCAGCGCGCCCTGCGGCGCGGCGGCCCGCGGCGCCGGATTGAGGGCCGCCTTCACCTTCACCTCGGTGTCGCGATAGGCGGCCGCCACCTCCTCGGGTGCGCCGTAGGTACTGGCGATGAGCTCGAGCACGTCGGCCTCGGACTTGCCGGGATGCGCGGCCACCTCGGCGCGCAGGTACTCCTCGGCGTCATAGAGCGCGTCCTGGATCAGCGCAGGATCCTCATCGGCGAGCGCGGCGCGCAGCTGCCGCAGGTAGTCATCGATCGAGCGGGGGGCATTGAGACTCATGTGACGGTTCCTTCGATGAAGCGATCGACGAAGCCGCGTGTCTGGCGCCAGATGTCACTCCACTGGCGCAGCACCGCGCGGCCCTCATCGGTGATGCGGTAGTAGCGGCGCGGCGGCCCCGAGTAGGAGGGGACGACGCGGCTGGTGAGCAGGCCTCCCGCGGCGAGGCTGCGCAGCACCGGGTACACGGTGCCCTCCTTGAACAGCGCCTCGCCCTCGTTGGCCCGCTGCAGACGCTTGGCGATCTCGTATCCGTAGAGATCCTCGGTGCTGCGCTCGAGCACAGCCAGCAGCACGAGTGCCGTGAGGCCCGTGTTCAGGTCTTTCTGGAACTTGCGTGGCTGGCTATCATCCATACACTAGTATTATTAAGTGTATAGTACTAGTAGTCAACCAGTATTAGGCAGGCACTGGGACTGCCATTTACGGGGAGATGCGCTTTGCGGGACTGGTCAGCGCGGCTGCTAGACTTCCCCGCGCCGAAGTTCCTGAAAGCTCGAGATGAGAAACTCGCTCCTCGAAGTCACCCCCGTGATCCCGGGGAGCCTGGCACGCCTGCCGGAGCTCGCCGCCAACCTGTTCTTCAGCTGGCACCGCCCCACCCGCGCACTGTTCGAGGATCTGGATCCGGAGCTGTGGAAGCAGAGCAACGGCAATCCACGGCTCATGATCCGTTGCGTCAACCAGTCGACGCTCGAGCGCCGCGCCGCCGACCAGCAGTACCTCGCGCGCTACCACGTTGCGCTCGAGACGCTCGATGCCTACATCCACCCCGGCGCGCCGGCCGGCGCGAGTCCGCCGCTGGTGGGGTACTTCTGCGCCGAGTACGGCTTTCACGAGAGCTTCCCGATCTACTCCGGCGGTCTTGGCGTGCTCGCCGGCGACTACTGCAAGGCGGCGAGCGACGAGCGCGCCAACTTCGTCGCGGTCGGGCTGCTGTACGAGCAGGGTTATTTCACGCAGATGGTCGACAACGACGGGCTGCAGCACGCCGAGTACCGCGAGCGCGATCCGCGCGACCTGCCGGTCGAACCGGTGCGCACCGCGGCGGGCGAGTGGGTGACGGTGCGCGTGCGCATCGCCGCGTGCGACGTGAGCGCGCGCGTGTGGCGCGCGCAGGTGGGGCGCGTGCCGGTGTACCTGCTCGACACCAACTGCGCGGACAACGCCCCGTCCGATCGCGACATCACCCATCGACTGTACGGCGGCGATGAGTCCACGCGCGTGCGCCAGGAGATGATTCTCGGCATCGGCGGGGTGCGCGCGCTGCGCGCCCTGGGTGTGCAGCCGGCCGTGTGGCACCTGAACGAAGGCCACGCCGCGTTCCTGATCCTCGAGCTGCTGCGCGAGCAGCTCGGCCACGGGCTGCCGTTCAATGCCGCGCTGGAAGCGGTGGCGGCGGCCTGCGTCTTCACGACCCACACGCCGGTGGCCGCCGGTCACGACGCCTTCGGGCTCGAGCTCATCGCGCAGCATTTCGAGGGCTTCATACGCGAGCTGGGTATCCCGGTGGAGCGCTTTCTCGAGCTGGCGCGGGTACCTTCCGCCCCGGGCCTGTTCAACATGACGCGCCTGGCGCTCAACGGTACGCGCCACGTCAACGGCGTGAGCCGCATCCACGGCGCGGCCTCCGCGCGGCTGTGTGCCGATCAGTGGCCGGAAATTGCGCCGCAGGACAACCCGGTGGGCTTCATCACCAACGGCGTGCATGTGCCGACCTTCCTGCACCAGCGCTGGATGGAGTTCTTCGACCGCGAGCTCGGCAGCGAGTGGCGCGAACGCCTGCGCGACGTGGACTTCTGGCGCGCGCTCGAGGAGGTGCCCGACGAGCGCTACTGGGCGACGGCCCAGGACGTCAAGAGCCGCATGCTGGCCAACGTGCGCGAACGGCTCGAGCGCGAGTACGAGCGCAAGGGCGGCAGCCCGGCGCAGCTGCGCCACGTGACCCGCGCTCTTGATCCGCAGCGGCCGGACGTGCTGACGGTGGGTTTTGCGCGGCGCTTCGCGACCTACAAGCGTGCGACGCTGCTGCTGCGCGACCGCGCGCGCCTCGCCCGCCTGGTGAACAACCCGGCCCGGCCGATGGTGCTGCTGTTCGCCGGCAAGGCGCACCCGGCGGATGAGCCGGGGAAACAGGTGCTGCGCGAGCTGCGCCAGCTGATGACCAGCCAGGAGTTCGCCGGGCGCATCGTGTTCCTCGAGGACTACGACCTGCAGCTGGCGCGCTGCCTGGTATCGGGCGTGGACGTATGGCTGAACAACCCGATCGCGCCGCTCGAGGCGAGCGGCACCTCCGGCATCAAGGCGGCCATCAACGGACGGCTGAACCTCAGCATCCTCGACGGCTGGTGGGCGGAAGGCTGGCAGCAGGACAACGGCTGGGGCATCCCGCCGGCGAACGTGCAGGATCCGGAGCGGCGCGACGCGCTCGAGGCGGAGCTGATCCTCGGCACTCTGGAAGAGGAGGTGCTGCCCCTGTACTACGGTCGCGACGAGAGCGGCTGTCCACCAGGCTGGGTGAGGCGCAGCAAGCGCGCCATGACGACGGTCATTCCGCGTTTCAACATGCGCCGCGTGCTGTTCGACTACACCCAGGGCCTGTACCGGCCCGCCGCCGCACACTGCGCGCGCCTCGCCGCCGACGGCTTTACCGGGGCGCGGACGCTGGCCGACTGGAAGCAGCGCGTACGTCTCGCCTGGCCGAAGGTGAGCCTGAAGCTGCTCAACGACGGCGCGCGCGATCTGCCGCGCGGCGAGCGGCTGCGGCTGCGGGTCGCCACCGCACTCAACGGCCTGAGCCCCGCCGACGTGCGGCTCGAGTTCCTCGCACGGCGGCTGCTGCCCGAGTCCGACCTGTCGCCGCCGCCGCTGTCCTCCTACGGGCAGGGCCCGCGCGACGGGCTGTGGCAGGCCACGTTCACGGCCACGGACGAGCACGACGCCGACGGGGCGGTGGTGTTCGCGCTCGACATCGAGCCGCCCGAGTGCGGCCAGTTCCGCACCGAGGTGCGCGTGTATCCGTGGCACGAGCTGCTGTCGCACCCGTACGAGCTTGGCCTCATGAAGCGCCTGTAGAAGCGCGCGTCAGGGTTGCGCCGACAGCGCACCTTGCGGTGTAGTACAGCCCATGTCGCGCCAGCCCGCACGCGCTTCCTCCGGACGCTACGTCAGCCGCCTGACGGGCGGCACGCTCGCCGTCATCATGGCCGGCGGGCGCGGCGAGCGGCTGCACGATCTCACCGCGCACCGCTGCAAGCCCGCCACCCCGTTCGGCGGCAAGTTCCGTATCATCGACTTCGTGCTGTCGAACTGCGTGAACTCTGGCATCCGCCAGATCTCGATCCTCACCCAGTACAAGGCGCAGTCGCTCATCCAGCACGTGCAGCACGGCTGGAGCTACCTGCGCGGCGAGTTCGGCGAGTTCATCGAAGTGGTACCGGCGCAGCAGCAGCTCGGCCCGGTGTGGTACCGCGGCACCGCCGATGCCGTGCACCAGAACATCGAGCTGATCCGCGCCCATCGTCCCAAGCACGTGCTGGTGCTCGCCGGCGATCACATCTACAAGATGGATTACGGCCCGATGATCGCCTACCACGTGGAGAAGGGCGCCGACGTCACCGTCGGGGTGGTGGAAGTGCCGGCGCAGGAGTCGCACCACTACGGGGTGCTGACCGCCACGGAGTGGAACCGCGTCACGAAGTTCGCCGAGAAGCCGACCAGCCCCGACGCGCTTCCCGGGCGTCCCGACACCATCCTCGCCTCGATGGGCATCTACGTGTTCAACACGCGGCTGCTGGAGGCGCTCTTGGCCGCAGACGCGGCCAACGCTTCCTCGGGCCACGACTTCGGCAAGAACGTGCTGCCCGAGGCCATCGCTGCCGACCGCCAGGTGTTCGCCTACCCGTTCCAGGACGTCAAGACGCGCGCGCAGAGCTACTGGCGCGATGTGGGCACGATCGATGCGTACTACGACGCCAACCTCGAGCTGGTGCACGTGCGCCCCGAGCTCAACATCTACGACGAAGACTGGCCCATCTGGACCTACCAGGTGCAGCAGCCACCGGCGAAGTTCGTCCTCGACGAGGACGGCCGCCGCGGCATGGCGATCAATTCCATGGTGTCCGGCGGCTGCATTATCTCCGGCGCGGTGGTGCGCGAGTCGCTGCTGTTCTCCAATGTGCGCGTCGAGGAGGGCAGCACCATCCAGCGCTCGGTGATCCTGCCGAACGCGGAAATCGGCCGCGGTTGCGTGATCAACGGTGCGATCATCGACGAAGGCTGTGACATTCCCGAGGGCACGCGCATCGGCAGCGAACGCGCGGACGACGTGCGGCGCTTTCACGTGACCGACAAGGGCGTGGTGCTGGTAACGCAGGACATGCTGCGCGTGCCACGCCCGGCCGACGCATGAGCAGCCCCGCGCCGCGCCTGCCGGTGATCCTGCTGTGGCACATGCACCAGCCGCATTACCGCGACGCGCTCACCGGCCGCTACACGCTGCCGTGGACCTACCTGCACGCCATCAAGGACTACACCGACATGGCGGCGCATCTGGAGAGCAACCCGGACGCGCGCGCGGTGGTCAATTTCAGTCCAGTGCTCATCGAGCAGCTCGAGGACATCGCCTGGCGCATCGGCGAGCACCTCGCCGGCGGTGCGGCACTGCCCGATCCGATCCTGGCGCTGCTCGGGCCGGAGCCGGTACCGGTCGAGGCGCCGCTGCGGCTCGAGCTGCTGCGTGCCTGTCTGCGCGCGCAGCGCAAGCAGATGCTCGAGCGCTTCGGCCCGTATCTGGAGCTGGCCACGATCGCCGAGACGCTCGGCACGACCGAGCGCATCGCCTACGCCTCCGACCAGTTCATCCACGACCTCGCCGTCTGGTACCACCTGGCATGGCTCGGCGAAACGGTGCGCCGCACCGATCCCCTGGTCGCACGCCTCACCGAGCGCGGCCGCGACTTTACCGCCGCGCAGCGGCGCGAGCTGCTGGCGCTGATCGGCAAGCTCGTCGGCCAGGTCGTGCCGCGCTTCCGCGCGCTGGCAGAGGCGCAGCAATGCGAGCTGTCGGTCACGCCCTACGGGCACCCGCTGATACCGCTGATGCTCGACTTCCGCAGTGCGCGCGATGCGGTCCCGGCGATGCCGCTGCCGGCGCACCCCGGCTACCCGGGCGGTGCCGCACGCGCGGCCTGGCACGTGGAGGAGGGAATCCGCGTCTTCACCCGCGCATTCGGCGCGCGCCCGCTCGGGTGCTGGCCGGCCGAGGGCGCGGTGAGCGCCGCGACGCTCGAGCTGCTGGCAGCGCGCGGCTTTCGCTGGGCGGCGAGCAGCGCCGGTGTGCTGCGCGGCAGCCTCGCGCTCGGCGACCCGCAGGCGGCCGAGGACCCGCTCGCCTACAACCGCCCCTATCGTCTCGGCGGCACGGGGATGAGCTGCTTCTTCCGCGACGACGCGCTCTCGGACCTCATCGGTTTCACCTACGCCACCTGGCATGGCGATGATGCCGCCGCCAACCTGGTGAACGAGCTGGTGCAGCTCGCCGGCGAGTACCAGCGCAGCGGCAACCACGCCGTGCTGATCGCACTGGATGGCGAGAACGCCTGGGAGCACTACCCCTTCAACGGCTACTACTTCCTGCGTGCGCTGTACGCGAAGCTCGCCGCCCATCCGCGGCTCGAGCTCACCACGCTGTCCGAGTGCCTGGCGCGCGGCATCCAGCCGGCGCCGCTGCCGCGGGTGTGCGCCGGCAGCTGGGTGCACGCGACGCTCGCCACCTGGATCGGCGATCCAGCCAAGAACAAGGCGTGGGATCTGCTGTGCGACGCCAAGGAGGCTTATGACCGCGTCATGCAGGCAAATCCGGAGGGCGCGCTGCGCGCCGCCGCGGGACGCCAGCTGGCGCTGTGCGAGGCCTCCGACTGGTTCTGGTGGTTCGGCGACTACAATCCGGCCGATGCGGTAAGCCAGTTCGATCGTCTCTATCGACGGCAGCTCGTGACGCTCTACCGGCGGCTGAACCTGCCGCCGCCCGCCGATCTCATGATGTCGATCGCGACCGGGCACGGGACTCCCGAGTACGGCGGGGTCATGCGGCGCGCCAGCGCCTGAGCGCTCTAAGGTTTGCGCAAGGAGATGCGCGTGGCTACAGACCGACTGCCCGTGTTCGACCGGCGCCGCGCCGGAGTGCTGCTGCCGCTGTCGGCGCTCGAGGCCGCGCTCGGGCGCGGCGGCCGCGCCTTCATCGACTGGCTCGTGCAGGCGGGATTCTCGGTGTGGCAGATCCTGCCGGTCGGTCCGGTGGGCGCCGACCGCTCGCCTTACTGGGTGCGCTCGGACTTCGCCGGCAACCCGGAGTTTCTCGACCCCGCCGAGCTGCCCGATGCGCATGCGCCGCCCGACCCGCAGTTCCTGTCCGCGTCGGCGTCGTGGCTGCCCGACTACGTGCAGTTCGAGGCGCTGACGCGCGCGCACGGCGGGGCGCCGTTCTGGCAGTGGGCGGCGCCGCTGCGCGATCGCGACCGGGAAGCACTCGCCGAGGCGCGCCGGCACCTCAGCGCCCAGGCGAGCGCCATCGAGCGCGAGCAGTACGCCTTCTACCTGCAATGGCAGCGGCTGCGGGACTACGCGCAGGAACGCGGCGTGCGCCTGTTCGGCG
The DNA here is from genome assembly GCA_035482695.1 of Steroidobacteraceae bacterium. GTDB lineage: Bacteria > Pseudomonadota > Gammaproteobacteria > Steroidobacterales > Steroidobacteraceae > 13-2-20CM-66-19. The sequence continues at coordinate 11,479 of DATHQM010000050.1, forward strand.
ATCTGCCCTTCTACGTCGGGCCCTCGTCCGCGGAGACCTGGGTACACCGCGAGCTCTTTGCGCTCACTGCCAGCGGGGAGCCGGCCGCGGTCGGCGGCGTGCCCCCGGATTATTTCTCCGAGCTCGGCCAGCTGTGGGGCAACCCGGTGTACGACTGGGCGGCGCTCGAGCGCATGGATTTTCACTGGTGGCGGGCACGGGTGCGCGCCCAGCTCGAGCGGCTCGATCTGCTGCGTCTCGATCACTTCCGCGCGCTGGCCGCCTACTGGTCGGTGCCGGCGGGCGCCGCCGACGCGCGCGCTGGCGCCTGGATCGGCACGCCCGGCGAGCAGCTGCTGCAGCTGCTGCGTGCCGAGTTTCCCGACCTGCCGCTGGTCGCCGAGGACCTCGGCGTCATCACCGCGGAGGTGCGCGCGCTGCAGCGCGAGTTCCGCCTGCCGGGCATGCGCGTGCTGCAGTTCGGCTTCGACGGCGAGGAGGGCAACGTGCACGTGCCGCACCGGCACGAGCGCGACTGCGTTGCCTACACCGGTACCCATGACAACGACACCACGCTCGGCTGGTACTCCGCTCTCGACGCTGCGACCGCGCAGCGCGTCGACTTCTACCTGCGCGCGACCCCTGCGGTGATGCCCGAGTCGCTGATACGCGCAGCGCTCGGCTCGGTGGCGCAGCTCGCGGTCATTCCGCTGCAGGATGTGCTCGGCCTGCCCTCGGCGGCGCGCCTGAATACACCCGGAACGATGAGCGGCAACTGGCTGTGGCGGCTGCCGCCGGGGGCGCTCGATGCGCCGCTGGCCGAGCGCTATGCCCGCCTCAACGGCGCCTTCGGCCGCCAGTAGCTTCGGCGCGCGCGGGGCTTTGTTACCATCGGCGCATGCGAGGCGTGCACCGCAGCTTTCCGGTCCTGGCGCTTGCGCTGCTCGCCGGTTGCGCGCTCACCCCCGGGTTAGAGACCCCGAAGCTGTCGGTCGTCGAGGTGCAGCTGCTCGGCAGCGATCTGTTCGCGCAGCACGTGCGCCTGCGCCTGCGCGTGCAGAATCCGAACGACCGCGCCCTGGCGGTGCGCGGGCTCACCTACAGCGTCGAAGTGGCGGGGCAGCAGTTCGCCAGCGGTGAGAGCGCCGCCAGCTTCGTGGTGCCGGCGCGCGGCGCAGCCGAGTTCGACACCAACGTCACCACCAATCTGGCCGGCACGCTCATGACGCTGCTGGCGCGCGGCCCGGATTCGCTCAGCCAGACCATCGAGTACCGGCTGTCCGGCAAGCTGTCGCTGTCTGCCGGCCTGCTGCGCTCGATTCCGTTCGACGAGCGCGGCACTTTCAGCCTGCAATGACGCGGCGGTAGAGCGCCAGGTAGTGCGCCCCCTGGCGCTCCCAGGAGTAGTCGCGCTGCATTCCGTTCTTCATCATGCGCGTCCAGTCCGTCGGCTGCGCGTACCAGTCGAGCGCGGTATTGAGCGCCCACTCGAGCGCCGGGGGATCGAAATCGTTGAACACCACCCCGGTGCCGGTGCCGCGCGCCGGATCGTAATGCTCGACCGAATCGGCCAGTCCACCCGTACGGCGCACGATCGGCACCGTGCCATAGCGCAGGCTGTACATCTGGTTCAGGCCGCAGGGCTCGTAGCGCGAGGGCATGAGGAACATGTCGGCCGCCGCCTCGATCCAGTGGGCGAGCTCGTCGTCGTAGCCGCAATGGAAGGAGACGCGCCCGGGGAACTCGTGCGCGAGGCTCGCGAAGAACTCCTCGTACCGCGGCTCGCCGTTGCCGAGCACGGCGCAGGCGAGCGGCCGCGCGCGCAGCACCCGCGGTAACGCCTCGAACATCAGCTCGATGCCCTTTTGCACCGCGAGGCGGCCGACGAGCCCGGCCAGCGGCACGCCGCGCGCCGCCCCGAGGCCGCGCCGGGCGAGGAACTGGCGCTTGAGCAGCGCCTTTACCGCGAGGCTGTCGGGGTCGTAATGCAGCGGCAGGTAACGGTCGTGGCGCGGATCCCATTCCCCGTAGTCGACGCCGTTGAGAATCCCGGACAGCGCTCCCTGCGCTGCGCGCACGCGCAGGCTGTCCTGCAGCCCCATGCCGTACTCGTCCGAGCAGATCTCGCGCGCGTGGGTCGGGCTCACGGTGCTGACGGCGTCGGCGTACAGGATCCCGTGGCGCAGCGCATTGATGCGCCCGGCGGCCAGATCAGGAGCGTGCAACAGCGATAGTGCCGCCGCGTCCAGCCCGAGGTCCGCGACCTCGGCGGCCGCAAAGATGCCCTGGTAGCCGATGTTGTGGATGGTGAGGAGCGTGCGGCTGCCGGCGAACGCACGCTTGCCGGCCCACAGCGTACGCAGGTACAGCGGCGCGAACGCCGTGTGCCAGTCATTGCAATGCACGACCTGGGGGGTCCACCCCATGCGCTCGCAGGCGATGAGCGCCGCACGCGTGAGTGCGAGGAAGCGCACATGCTCGTCCGGCTCGCTGGTGTAGAGCGTGGCGCGCGCATACAGCGCCGGGCAGTCGATGAGGTAGGCCGGCGCCCCCCCGGGGAGCTGCGCCTGCAACACCGAGAACACGTAGCGCCGCGGGCCGATATCGAGCGCAACGTCTGTGAGCGTCGCCAGCGCTCGCGCCGCCCATGCGCCGGGGTCGATCGAGGCGTAGGCCGGCGTGAACAGCCGCACGTCGTGTCCTGCCGCGTGCAGGTACCTGGCCAGCGCCCCGGCCACGTCCGCCAGTCCGCCGGTCTTGGACAACGGCTCGGCCTCGGACGCGAGCAGACAGATCGCCAGTGGGGAGGAGGGCACGTGATTTTGCGCGGCGGCTATCGGGTTATCATCGAGCGATGCGGCGCCTGCTGATCGGCCTGGCCCTTACCTTGCTGCTGGTCGTCTCGATCGGCGTGGGCGTGACGGTGGCGCGCTGGCCGCAGCCCCACCTGTGGCCGTAGCGCGCGGCGCGCTCCTTCCGCGCGCAGTGTAACCGCACCGCGGCAGCCCGGCGTCCGTTGGCTGGCAGTGCCGAACGCGGCCGCGCGGACCCGACATAACGCCCGAACCCGCTCCTTTGCGTGCCGTCAAGCGCCTCGCGGCGTCAATTCGCTGACATAAATCGTAGGTTTATGATTTATATACAATAAAAATGAAATCAGCGGGAAGCGGGGGCGCCGGAACTGGTAAACTTGAGCGCCGTCCCTCCCGTACCGTCCAGATCATGTCCGCCTCTCCTTACAAGCAGCTCGAGCAGGAGTTCAAGCGACTCCACGCGTTCCGCGGAGCGCTCGCGCTGCTGCGCTGGGACGCGGCGGTCATGATGCCCAGGGGCAGCGCGGACGTGCGCGGCGAGCAGCTTGCGGCGATCGAGACCGAGCACCACGCGCTACTCACGGCGCCGCGCATCACGCGGTTGCTCGACCGGGCGCAGGCCAATACGCAGGGACTGGCCGACTGGCAGATCGCCAACCTGCGCGAGATGCGGCGGCAACGCGATCACGCCATCGCCACGCCGGTCACGCTCGTCTCGCGCCTGACCAAGGCGGCGTCGCGTGCTGAATCGCGCTGGCTCGAAGCGCGTGCGCAGGGCAAGTTCGAGGCCTTCGCACCCTATCTCGAGGAGGTGGTGCACCTGGTGCGCGACAAGGCGGCCCTGCTCGGGCAGGCCCTGAACCTTGCGCCCTACGATGCGCTGGTCGACGAATTCAGCCCCGGACTCACCACCGCGGATATCGACGCCATGTTCAAGGCGCTGTCGCGGCGGCTTCCCGCCCTGATTCGCGAAGCGATCGCGGTCCAGGAAGGGCGGGGGCTGCTGCCGCTGACCGGCAAGTTCCCCGCGGCCAAGCAGCGCGCGCTGGTGGTCGAGGTGATGCGGGCGGTCGGCTTTCCGTTCGATCGCGGCCGCCTCGATGAGAGTGAGCATCCGTTCACCGAGGGCGGGCCGGGAGACATCCGCGTGACCACGCGCTTCGATCCCGATGAGGTGTTCACGGGTCTGCTCGGCGCGCTGCACGAAACCGGACACGCGATGTACGACCTCGGTCTGCCGCAGGACTGGCGCGACCAGCCGGTGGGCCGCGACCGCGGCATGGCGCTCGAGGAGAGCCAGTCGCTGCTCATCGAGATGATGGTGTGCCGCAGCCGGCCGTTCGTGCGCTACGTGCAGCCGCTGCTGGCGAAGCACTTCGGCGCCAGCGGCCCGGAGTGGGACGTCGAGAACGTCTACGGACACCTCACCCGCGTGCAGCGGGGGCTGATCCGCGTGGATGCGGACGAGCTCACCTACCCGCTGCACATCATGCTGCGCTACGAGCTGGAGAAGCAGCTGCTCTCCGGGGCGCTGGCGGTGCGCGACCTGCCCGAGGCCTGGAACGCCGGCATGGAACAGCGGCTGGGGATCCGCCCGCAGAACGACGTGGAGGGCTGCCTGCAGGACATTCACTGGGCGGTCGGCTCCTTCGGCTACTTCCCCTCATATGCCCTCGGTGCGGTCATCGCTGCACAGCTCTACGAGAGCCTGCGGGCGGAGCTGCAGGGGCTCGACGAGCAGCTGGCGCGCGGGGAGTTCTCCGGCCTCTTTGGCTGGCTGCGCACCCATGTGCACGGACTCGGCGCCAAGGTACCGGTGCAGGAGCTGCTCAAGGGCGCGACCGGCAAGCCCCTGTCGGCCACTTCCTTCGTGCGCTATGTCGAGGCAAAGTACCTCGAGAGTACCGCCAGCAGCAGTGCCGCCGCCTGAAGAGCGTTGACCCCAGCCACTCCGTCGCCATGACCGCCACCGCGGCCAGGCCGTCGCGCACTCTCGGGCGACTCGCGGCGCGGCTGCGCAGCGCCGTCGGCAAGTGCATCGCCGATTACGGCATGATCGCCGCGGGCGACCGGGTCATGGTGTGCCTCTCCGGCGGCAAGGACTCCTACACGTTGCTCGACGTACTGCTGTCGCTCAAGCGCAGTGCGCCGGTCGGCTTCGAGCTGCTCGCGGTGAATCTCGACCAGAAGCAACCCGGCTTCCCCGCGCAGGTGCTGCCCGAGTGGCTGCGCGCGCAGGGAGTGCCGTTTCGCATCATCGAGCAGGATACCTACCGCGTCGTACGGCGCGTGGTGCCCGCAGGAAGCACCATGTGCGGCCTGTGCTCGCGTCTGCGGCGCGGCGCGCTCTATCGGTTCGCGGCCGAGAACGGCATCACCAAGGTCGCCCTCGGCCACCATCGCGACGACATCGTCGAGACGCTGTTTCTCAACCTGTTCTTCGGCGGGCGCCTGAAGGCGATGGCGCCGAAACTGCTCTCCGACGACCGCCGCCACATCGTCATCCGCCCGCTCGCCTACGTCGCCGAGCGCGACATCGCACGCTACGCGCGCGGCCGGGGCTTTCCGCTGATTCCCTGCCGGCTGTGCGGCTCGCAGGAGAACATGCAGCGCGTCGCGGTGAAGAACATGCTCTCCGCCTGGGAACGCGAGTATCCGGGTCGCACCGAATCGATCGCCAGCGCGTTGCGCCACGTCGAGCTCGAGCACCTCGCCGACACCCGCCGCGTCGATTTTGCCGGTCTCGATCTCAAACGCCTGCCGGCCATGAGCGAGCGCGACGAGCAGCAGCTCGCGCGGCGGCTGGCAACACTCACGCCGCAGCGTGAGGCACTCGCCACACCCTAGCCGGCGACAACGCAGTACCCTCTGGCGCCGTGGAACCCTTACCCCGTGCGGCTGCGGACGCAGCGCTGCCTCTGCCGAACTCCTATTGGGTGCTGCCGGCGCAGCTGCTGGCGGGCGAGCATCCGGCAGGCGCCACCGTGGAGGCGACCCGCGCGCGCCTCACGCGCCTGATCGCGGCCGGCGTCAACTGTTTCATCGACCTCACACAGCCGGGGGAGACGCCGGCCTACGAGAGCGCGCTGCCGCTCACGGTCGATTACCTGCGTCGCCCGATACCCGACCACGGCGTGCCGGCCGAGCGCGTGCACACGCGCGAGATCCTCGATCAGGTGCGCGCCGCCGTGAGCGCCGGGAAGATCGTCTATCTTCACTGCCGCGCCGGTATCGGCCGCACCAACCTCGTGGTCGGCTGCCTGCTCGCCGAGCGCGGCCTGAGCGGTTCCGAGGCGCTGGTCGAGCTGAATCGGCTGTGGAAGCAGAGCGCGCGCGCCGTGCACTGGCCCGCGGTGCCGGAGACGCCGGAGCAGACGGAGTACGTAAGAAACTGGTCCGCCGCCGCGGCCGAGGCCGATCCGCTCCTGGAACCGGCGGCGCTCGCCGCCGCGCGCGGGCTGCGCGAGCGCTTCCAGGGCGCCTTGTTCGGCCTCGCCGTGGGCGACGCCGTGGCCGCCGCCACCCAGTACCGCCGCCCCGGGCGCTTCACGCCGGTGGGCGACATGCTCGGAGGCGGTCCGTTCGATCTGCCGCGCGGCGCCTGGAGCGACGACACAGCGATGGCGCTGTGCCTGGCGGAGAGCCTGCTCGAGCGCGAGGGCTTCGATGCGCGCGACCAGGTGGAGCGCTACCGCCGCTGGCAGCGCGAAGGCTACCTGTCGGCCACCGACCAGTGTCTGGGGATCACGGCGAGCACCGCGCGGGCGCTGGCGATGGCGCAGTGGCGCCGGCAGGCTTTCTCCGGAACCCATGACCCGGAGTCGCAGGGCGCGGAAACCCTCTCGCGTGTCACCCCGGCGGTGATGTACTTCTTCGCGCACGAAACGAGCGCCGTGCAGCAGGCGGCCGAAGCGGCGCGCACCACCAGCCAGGCCCCGCGGGTGCTGGCGGCCTGCAGGGCGCTGGCGCTGGCGCTGCACGTGGCACTGTCGGGCCAGCCAAAGCCTACGATTCTCGCGCGCGCACGCGCGCTGCCCGAGCCGCCCGTGGCGCCCGGCACACGTGTCTTGCGGACCTCCGCGACTGCGTCGCTCGCCGCCGCGCTGGATGCGTTCGGCACCACCCACAATTTCCGCGACGCGGTCCTGGCCGCCGCCAACCGCGGTGGCAACTCGGACGTGGTGGCTGGCGCGGCCGGGGCGCTCGCCGGGGCGCACTACACTGCAGGTGCCATCCCCACTTTGTGGCGCAACAGCCTGATGAAAAAGCAATTGATCGAGGAGTGCGCCGACCGGCTGCTGGCACACGCGATGCTCGAGCTCGCAGGTTAAGCGCGCAAACACGGGCGGCGCCGCAAGACAGCGCGCGCATGGTTGGGTAAGCTCGCGCAACCTCCTATGGCCTCGACACGCGCGCACCGCCGCACCCCGCTTCCCCGCCGGCCGGCGCGCCCTGCCCGCAGCCGGCCGTGGACGCGATTACCCGACGAAGAGCTGCTCAAGGTGCGCTTCTGCGACCTGAAGCTTTCCATCGAGCGTTCGAGCATCGCGCGGCACGTGCGGCGGCTGTACGCGGACCTGGAGCGGCGCGGCCTGCGCCTGCGGCCGCACGTGTGGCTGTCGGAGGAGTGGTTCTCGCCGGACGGCGTGCCCGGAATCGCGATTCCCTTCTACCTCGCGCATCCGCGGCTCGAGCGCCTCGAGCGGCGCATCATGCGCGAGGCCGAAGGCGGCAACTCCCGGCTGTTGCTGCGCATTCTGCGCCACGAGGCCGGCCACGCCGTCGACAACGCCTACCGCCTGCGCCGCCGCAAGCGCTGGCGCGAAGTCTTCGGGCCGGCATCGCTGCCGTATCCGGCGCGCTACCGCGCGCGCGCCGGCAGCCGGCGTTACGTGCACCACCTCGGGGAGTGGTACGCGCAGGCGCATCCCACCGAGGACTTCGCCGAGACGTTCGCGGTGTGGCTGACGCCGAAATCCGGCTGGCGCAAGAGCTACGCGAACTGGCCGGCCTACAGCAAGCTCGCGGTGGTCGACGAGCTCATCGCGGACGTGCGCGCGCGGCGGCCGCCGGTGCGCAATCGCACGCGCATCGAGCCGCTCGACCACAACACCCGCACGCTGGCGCAGCACTACCGGCGCAAGCTCGCCCACAACCGCCTCATTCGCCGCGGGCTGGCCGACGAGCTGCTGCAGCGCGCCTTCACTGCGGAACGCCGCCGCAAGGATCCGCTGCGAGCGGCAACGCTGCTGCGCGCGGATGCCCGGCGGCTGACGGCGAGCGTGGCGCGGGCGCTGGCGCTCGAGCCCTACAGCGTCGAGCAGATCCTGCGCATGCTCGTCGAGCGCAGCGAGCGCCTGCAGCTGTATGTGCGCGGCGACCGCCGCGACGCGCTGCGCTACTCGCGCTGGATGCTCGAGCGGCTGGCAGGCCTGTACTCCCAGGGCGAGACTCCGCACCTGCCCTTATGAGGCGGCTGCGCACGCTCGTCGTGGTGCACGCGAGCCTGGTGCCGCCGCAAAGCCTCGAAGGGCACAGCGAGAAGGAAATCGAGGAGTGGCGTACCGAGTACGACGTCACCGCCACGCTGCGCAAGCTCGGCCACGACGTACGCTGCATCGGCGTGCTTGACAGCCTGACGGAGCTGCGCAGCGCGATCGCCGAGTGGGAACCGGACATCGTCTTCAACCTGCTGGAGGAGTTCGATGGCATCGTCACCTACGATCAGCACGTGGTGGCGTTCCTCGAGCTGCTGCGCCAGCCGTATACCGGCTGCAATCCGCGCGGGCTGCTGCTGTCGCGCGACAAGTCGCTGTGCAAGCAGCTGCTGGCGTTTCACCGCATCGCCACTCCGCAGTTCGCCGTGTTCCGGCGCGGCGCCCGCATTCACGTGCCGCGCAAGCTGCGCTTCCCGCTGTTCGTCAAGTCCACCGTCGAGGACGCCTCGCTCGGTATCGCCCAGGCCTCGGTGGTCGATGACGCGGCGAAACTCAAGGAGCGCATCGAGTTCGTGCACGAGCAGGTGAAGTCGGACGCCCTGGTGGAGGAATACATCGAGGGCCGTGAGCTGTACGTCGGTGTGCTGGGCAACGAGCGGCTGACGCGCCTGCCGGTGTGGGAGATGGTGTTCGGCTCGCTGCCCGACACGCTCGCCGCCATCGCCACGCGCAAGGTGAAATGGGACAAGCGCTACCAGGCGAAGTACGGCATCACCACCCACGCCGCCGGCGATCTGCCGGCACCAGTGCTCACGGTGCTCGACCGGCTGTCGCGGCGCATCTATCGGGCGCTTGGCATGTCCGGTTATGCTCGCATGGATTTCCGGCTCACCCCGCAAGGACAGGTGTACGTGCTCGAGGCCAACGCCAATCCCAATCTCGAAGCCGGCGAGGACTTCGCCGAGTCGGCGCGTGCCGCCGGTACCGCCTACGGCGATCTGCTCGAGCGCCTGATGGATCTGGGACTGAAGTACCGGGCGCAGTGGCGGGCGTCCTATGGCTGAGCGCGCCCGCCCGGCAGGCGCGCAGCGGCGGCGCGCAGCGCCGCTAAGCGCGGCGCTGCTGCTGATCGCGGCCGGCTGCGCGTCGCACCACGACGTCAATAAGCCGAGCGAGCCGCAGATGATCGGGCTGCTCGCCGTGCTGCCCGGCATCTACGACAACAGCGCCCAGGCGGAGCTCGAGGCGCGCACCGGTGTGCGGCCGGGGCACGTCGCGGTGACGCTCACCATCACCCACGTGTACGCGCCGCGGCTCGGGCACTACGTGTACTACGCCCAGGAGACCGCCGCCGGCGAGCCGCTGCGCGTGCTCAGCCAGAAAGTCTACAGCTTCAAGTTCGACGAGAAGCGCGGCATCGTCGAGACGCTCTATGAGCTGGTCGAGCCGCGGCGCTGGCGCGACGGGCAGCTCAACAAGGACGTGTTCTCCAGCATCGACACCGAGGACGTGCAGGCCGAGGGCTGCCAGCTGCTGTGGAAGAAGAAGGATGCGGGCTTCGTCGCGACCCATGATCCGAAGGTCTGCCCGGACCCGGAAGGGGCGACGCTGACCCTGGTGGAGTTCAGCGCCGGCGTGCTGACGGTCGGGGAGTACAAGTTCCGCAAGCTCCACTGACGCGCGCGCAGTGCTCGGCAGCGAATGGCAGCTTAGCAGCGGTCAACAATTGAGGGTTGGCTCGGAATTTTTCTGAGCGTGGCTCGCGATCGATCACCGATATGGATTCCTGGATTTCCGCACTGGCACTGCACGGCTATTCGATTCTGTTCGCTGCGGTATTCCTGGAAGCGGTCGGACTGCCGATACCCGCAGCCCTGGCGTTGCTCATCGCGGGAGGCGCGAGCGCGCGTGGCTCATTGCAGGGCTGGTACGCTCTCGGCGGGGCCCTGTTGGCGACGCTCGCAGGCGACACGCTGATGTTCGTGATGGGTCGCTATACAGGATGGTGGCTGCTTGGCCTGCTGTGCCGCATTTCGCTGAATCCCGAATCGTGCATTCTGCGCTCGGCGGATTCCTTCTATCGCCGTGGGCGCACACTGCTCGTCGTGGCAAAGTTCATTCCTGGAATCAACACCATGGCGCCGCCGCTCGCTGGTTGCATGAATATGAGTCTCATGCAATTCCTTGGGCTGGATCTGGCCGGTGCCGCGCTCTATACCGGCGCATACTTTGGTGTCGGCTTCCTGTTCAGCGGCGCGCTGGAAGCGATCACCCGAGGCTACCAGACGTTCGGGCGTGTCGTGGGTTGGGTTGTGATCGTCCTGGTTGCCGGTTATGTGGCCTTTCAGATTTGGCTATGGATCAAAGCGCGTGCGTTACGCACCGTTCCCTTCGCGATCCCTTCCGAGGCGGCGCGGCAAATGGCGGCTGGTGCCTGGATCTACGACGTGCGCAGCCACGGCTACCTGGATGCCAAGGCGACTCGTATCACCGGTTCCAGAAGACTGGATCCCAACTCGCTGAACCGGTGCAGCGAGGAGTTTCCCGCTGAACAACTGGTTTATGTGTACTGCACCTGTGTTCGTGAAGCGACCAGCGTGCGTGTGGCGCGGGAACTTCACAACAGAGGGGTTCAGGTCGCGGTGATCAAGGGCGGTCTGCGGGCCTGGAAGGGTGCAGGATTACCCGTCGAGGCCGTGCCACTTGAAGAACTCGCGGCACTTCCGATGTTTCGTTGACTCGGCTGGCGCGGGTTAGTTTTTCAGGTGAGTGTTTAGCCCGTGCGCTGAGGTTCCCACGAAGTGAGTGGGCTGCCGAGTTCAGTTCTTCAGATGCGTGTCGAGCCACCCCAGCACGGTGTGGTACCACAGTATGCTGTTGGCGGGCTTGAGCACCCAGTGATTCTCGTCCGGGAAGATCAGCAGCCTGCTCTCGATGCCGCGCCGCTGCAGTGCCGTGAAGGCCGCGATGCCCTGTGGGTAAGGAATGCGAAAGTCCTTTTCGCCGTGGATCACCAGCATGGGCGTGTGCCAGCGCGTCACGAAGTCGGCCGGATTGACACGTTCGTAACCTTGCGGGTTCTGGTAGTAAGGGCCGTCGAACTCCCACTCCGGGAACCACAGCTCCTCGGTCGAGTAATACATCATGCGCTGGTCGAACAGGCCGTCGTGGTTGACGATGCAACGGAAGCGGTCCGGCCAGTTTCCCTCGATCCAGTTCATCATGAAGCCGCCGTAGGAAGCGCCGAGCGCGCACACGCGCTCGCCGTCGAGCCACGGATACCGGTCGAGCGCCGCCGCCAGCCCCTTCTGCAGGTCCACGAGCGGCTTGCCACCCCAGTCGCGGCTGACGGAGTCGGTGAACGCCTGGCCGTAACCGGGGGTGCCGTGGAAATCGATCATGACGACCGCGTAACCGCCGCCGGCGAACGCCTGCGCATTCCAGCGCCAGGTCCAGATGTTCTGCAGGCTCACCTGCGGACCGCCGTGCACGATGAAGGCCACCGGGAAGCGCTTGCCCGGCTCGAAGCCATAGGGCTTCATCACATAGCCATACACCGTCTCGTCGTTCCAGCCCTTGAAGCTGAATTGCTCGAAGGCGCTCATGGCCCGCGTGGCGAGCACCTCCTCGTTCACATTCGTGAGGCGTTGCGGCGCGCCACCCTTGAGCGGGACGGCATACAGGTCATCCGGGCCGCCCAGGTCGGCGTGCGCATAGATGACCCGCTCGCGTGTGGCGGTGAAATCATCCACCTCGCCCCTGGACACGAGCTCCTGCGGCGCGCCGGTCTTCGGATCGATGCGGTAGAGGGCGTGTTGCCCGAGCTCGTCCACGGTTGCCAGCAGCGCCTTGCCGTCCGGGGTTGCGCCCAGCCGCCCGACCGTGCGATCCCAGCCGCCGGTGAGCGGGCGGGCGAGGCCGGTGCGCGCGTCCCT
>DATHQM010000051.1:0-27139 GCA_035482695.1 Steroidobacteraceae bacterium
TGGGTCCCCCGCTCGTGCTGGCCGCGGCCGTTTGCTGCTGAGCGTCCACCGGCGCAGCCCATCCCGCGGCTGCGAGTGCAGCGGTACAGGCCAGGGCGTGGATCGCGCGAAGTGACGTGGTGCGAGCGAGCGAACCGGTGCCCCCGCGCATGCCGCTAGAAGTGATCTGCATGATGCTCTCCCCAAAATTCCCGGCGTGTGGAATCGTGTTGCGCGAGCGCAGCGCTATGGCACGACCCGTCGCCTCGTTGTCGACCGTTAGGCCGTAGCATAGACAAAAACTGCAGCGAGACAAAGCGCCATGGACGGCTTCCGCACGTTGCCGACACGCAACATGAGTGCGGAAGCGCCGGTGGGAGGATGGAGCGGGTGATGGGAATCGAACCCACGTTAGCAGCTTGGGAAGCTGCAGTTCTACCATTGAACTACACCCGCAGCAGCGACGAGTTTATTCGTGCACGCGAGGGGTGGGCAAACCTTAGCTCACGGCAGCACTACCCGTCCTGCGCTTAGTCGCCGCGGCGGCTCGTTCGGACGCTTCTGACCGCTCGTCCGGGCGCAGCCGCGGGTGCAGGAGGCCACGGACATCGAGGGCGCGCACGTTACGCCAGCGACACTCTCAGAAGGGATAGTTGATGCCGCTGAAGACCACCGGCCGGCCATCGCCGGCGCCGACGTCGACGTAGCCGACGACATAGGGGCTCGCGACCCCGCGTACGCCCAGGCCCGCGGCGGTATGCAGGCGCCGCAGCGGGTTGGTGCCGAGGTTGGCAAACACCCTGCCGACATCGACGAACGGAGCGACCTCGAGCGCCACGTTCGTGCCGAAGGCCGCGAATCCCGCCACGCGCTTGCGCAGCTCCGCACCGCTTGCAAACAGATCGCGGTCGATGTAGCGGTCCGCCCCGGCAGAGCGCAACGGCTCGCGCTCGTCGCTGATGCTGCGGTCGCCGCCAAGGCTCGAGAGCGCCCAGAAGGGCGCCTCGGCGGACGAGGGCATGTAGCGCGCCGCCGCGTGCCAGGCGAGCGTCATGTCGCCGTCGAACGTCCAGTAGTACCGCGCCTCCGCGCCGCACCAGGTGTAGGACACCGAGCTCGCAAACGCACGACTGACGAAGCCGGCATACACCAGGTAACGCGCGCCGCTTTGCGGAATGACGGGCGAGTCGCGGTCGTCGTAGGTGAGCACGACGCTGTGCTCGAGCGCGTGCTCGCTGCCCAGGCCCGCCAGGTGCGGAAACAGCGTCTCGGTGGAGGGGATGTCCTGCAGGACGCCCGGCATCACGTCCGCGTAGCGCATGCGTGCCACGTAGGCGAGCTGCAGTGCGGGGGTGAAGTTGAGCCCGACGGAGGCTTGAAGATGCAGTTGTTCGTCGACGTAGGTGGTCTGGTCGGCGTAGGACGAGCGATTGCCGAGACCGAAGAAGCGCGGCGTGCCGCTGCGGTCGTAGACCGCCTCCACCGAGTACGACAAGGCGTGGGTGCGCGTCTGGCCGGTCACGAGCTGTGCGTCGAACTCGCGCTCGACGCGCTCCTTGAGTCCGCCCACCACCGACCACTGCGTGTCCGCGGAAGGGTAGCCGAAGATGCGCATGCGGCTGCCGAATCCGAAGTACTGGCTGTGGATGATATCGGGCGCGACGATGCGCACGAGCTGGTCCTGATCGTTGCTGGTCAGGACGGTCGGAATCAGCCCGACGGTGAGGCCGCTCTGCGGATCGGCGTCAATCTCCGGGATCGGAATGAACGGCGCTCGGCTCGGATCGAGCCAGCGAGCCAGTCCGCCGGCGGGCGCGACCGGGCCGGCGGCGGCGGGTGCCGGCGGCGCCCCCTGCAAGTCGGGCGTCACCTGCGCCGTGGCGCGCGGCGCGGTGCCTGCCAGAAGCAGCACACAGGCCGCGGCGGCGAGCTCTCTGCCGGCACAGCTTCCCATCGGTCCTTCAGGGCGAGGCGTTCCAACGATGGGTGAAGAGCGGCGCGGCTCGTTTCTCCGCCTGCATTGGCGTCTCTCCCCGGGAAGGGCTGTTTATCAGTCGCTCAAAATCCCACCGTTACAAAATGTTACCGGCATGACGAAGCCGCCGATAGCCCTTTGGGCGGACGTATCGACGCTCAATCCTTCGACCGCGCGCCTTCGGGCGCGACGACGTGCAGGCTGATGCCAGGCCGCGCCGCTTTATAATGAGGGCGTTCCCCATCAGGATCGCCGCGCCATGAGCTCGCGAGCCGCCGAACGCGTCATTGAGCGCGCCGTGTGCGTGTACTGCGCGTCGAGCCGCATTGCGCACCCGGAATATCGCGCCGCGGCGCGTCGCCTCGGCGAGATCCTTGCCCAGCAGGGCGTCGGGATCGTCTACGGGGGCGGGGCTTCCGGGTCGATGGGCGCGCTGGCCGACGGTGCGCTGAGCGCAGGCGGGCGCGTGATCGGCATCCTGCCGCGATTCATGGCGGACCTCGAATGGGGCCACAAGGGCCTGACCGACCTGCAACTGGTCGAGGATCTGCGCACGCGCAAGCACATGATGCTGACGCTCAGCCAGGCCGCGATCGCCCTGCCCGGCGGCTCCGGCACGCTCGAGGAGCTGCTCGAAGCCATTACGCTCAAGCGTCTCGGCCTGTATCTGAACCCGATCCTGCTGGTGAACACGCGCGGCTTCTTTACCCCCCTGCTGGACCTGCTCGCGCGTGCGGTCGAGGAGCGCTTCATGGATCCGCGTCACCTCGGCATGTGGCAGGTCGTGGCGAGCCCCGAGGAGGTTCCGGCCGCGCTCGCCAGCGCCCCCGCCTGGAGCGCCGAGGCGCGCAGCTTCGCCGCCGTCTAGCAGCATGGCGCTCAGCGCCCGGACGGAAGCTCGGGCGCTGCGCCTGCCTTCGGTGCGTTCAGGCCGTGGCGCTGCGCGCTGCGCCTAAGTCGAACGGCAGCGTACGCAGACGGATCCCGGTCGCCGCGCGCACCGCGTTGGCCACCGCCGGGGCGATCGGGGGCGTGCCGGGCTCACCCACACCCGAGGGCGGATTGCTCGAGGGCACAATGTGCACTTCGACCTGCCGCGGCATGTCGTTGATGCGCAGCACCTGGTACTGGTGAAAGTTGCTCTGGTCGACGTGTCCGTCGGTGAGCGTGATCTTGCCCAGCAGCGCCGCCGACAGCCCGTAGCCGATACCGCTTTGCATCTGCGCCCTGACCACGTCCGGCGTCACGGCGATGCCGCAATCCACCGCGCACACCACGCGATCGACGCTGATCTTGTTGCCGCGCACCGTGACTTCCGCCACCTGCGCCACCACCGAGCCGAACGACTCGTGCACCGCGACTCCGCGTCCGCGCCCCTTCTCCTTCGGGAAGGGTTGGTCCCAGCCGGCCTTCTCGGCGACCAGCCTGAGTGCGGCCGTATGCCGCGGATGCTTGCCGAGCAGGCTCAGGCGAAACTCCACCGGATCCCTGCCGGCGCTCTGGGCCAGCTCATCGATGATCACTTCCTTGGAGAACGCCATGTGCGTGTTCTCGACCGAGCGCCACCACAACACCGGCACGCCGACTGTCGCGCGCGTCCAGCTCACGTGGGCGTCGGCGAGCTCGTACTGCTCGGGCGCGCTGCCGCCGACCGCGGTCGGATCGACGCCGTTCTTAATCATGGTGGCGGCGAACGGCGTGTCGCCGATGATCGACTGGCCGACGACGCGCTGGCGAAACGCGACCTTGCCGTCCTTGCCGACCGCGGCGCTGATGCGGTGATAGTTGAGCGGCCGGTAGCGCCCGCCCGTAACGTCATCCTCGCGTGTCCAGATGAGCTTCACCGGGTACTTGCCGCCCGTCGCCCTGGCGATGGAGGCGACCTCGGCAATGTAGTCCGACTCGGCATTCGCGCGCCGCCCGAACGTGCCGCCGGCGGCGAGCGTATTGATGGTCACCTGCTCGGGCTTCAGTCCCGCCGCCGCGGCGGCGTTCGCCTGGTCGATGGTCTGAAACTGACACCCCGCCCAGATCTCGCATTTGTCGGGACTCAAACGCGCGACCGCGGTGAGCGGCTCCATCGGCGCGTGCGCGAGGTACGGGAACTCAAACTCCGCCTCGACGCGCTTCGCGGCACGCGCCAGCGCCGCCTCGACGTCCCCGCTTTCCACGACCGTCGCCGCCTCCTTGCCGCGCCCCATGGCGCGGAACTCCTTCATGAGCTCGGCGGTACCGCGCTTCTCCGCGCCCGACTCGTCCCAGGTGACGCCGAGCGCTTCGCGGCCCTTCTTGGCGGACCACATATCGCGCCCGACGACCGCCACGCCGCGCGGAATCTGCACCACATCGACGACGCCGGGGACGGCCTTCGCCTTGGTGGCATCGAACGAGCTCACCTTGCCGCCGAAGCGCGGCGGGCGCATGACCACCGCGGTCATCATCCCCGGCAGCATCACGTCGATGGCGAACTGCTGCTGGCCGGTCGACTTCGCACGGCTATCCAACCGCGGCAGCTTCTGCCTGCCGACGATCTTGAAAGCGGCCGGATCCTTGAGAGTGACCCTGGTCGGAACGGCTTGCTGGGCCGCGCCGCCGGCGAGCTCACCGAAGCTCGCTTTCTTGCCCGCACCGGCGTGCGACACCACGCCCTCGCTCACGGCGATTTCGCCCGCCGGCACGCCCCACTGCTGCGCCGCCGCCGCTACCAGCATGGCGCGCGCCGTCGCGCCCGCCTCGCGCAACTGCTGCCAGGAATTGGCCGTGGCAGTGGAGCCTCCGGTGGCCTGGATCTTGCCGCCGAACGCGAGGTTACCGTAGAGCGGCACCTGGGCCGGCGCGCTCTCGACGCGCATCTGCTCCCAGGACGCATCGAGCTCCTCGGCGAGGATGGCCGGAAGCCCGGTCCACACGCCCTGGCCCGCTTCGAGGTGCTTGCACAGCACGGTAACGGTGTTGTCCGGTGCAATGCGCACGAACGGCATCGCGAGTGGACCCGCGGCAGCCGTCGCTCCGCCACCGGCGCCGGGCCGCGACCCGCACGCCGGCAGCACGATGCCGAGGGTGAGCCCGGAACCTGCGAGCGTGGTCAGCTTCAGGAACTGGCGGCGCGTCAGCTCGGATGGCGCAGCAGCGCCCGCGGACGCTGCGGCCTGCTCGATGTAACGCAAGTACATGATGCGGTCCTTGTCGAGGCGTTCAGCCCTGAGGCGCTCGCTGGCCCGTAGCGAGCGTTTCCGCGGCCTGGTGGATGGCGCTGCGGATGCGCACGTACGTGCTGCAGCGGCAGATGTTGCCGGCCATGGCCGAGTCGATGTCCGCGTCGCTCGGCTTCGCGTTGGTCGCCAGCAGCGCCGACGCCGACATGATCTGCCCGCTCTGGCAGTAGCCGCACTGCGGCACGTCGAGACCGATCCATGCCTGCTGCACCGCATGGCCGGCCGCTGTCGACAGGCCTTCGATCGTGGTGATCTGCCGGCCCTGGGCGGCCGACACCGGCGTGACGCACGAGCGCGTGGCCTGGCCGTCGATGTGCACGGTGCAGGCGCCGCACAGCGCCATGCCGCAGCCGAACTTGGTGCCGGTGAGCTGCAGATGGTCGCGGATCGCCCACAGGAGCGGCATGTCCGGATCGACCTCGAGCTCGCGTGTCTCACCGTTCACCGTCAGTTTGATGGACATCGACGCTCCTTTCGTGCACGCGCGCACGGCGCGGCCGCGATTCTTCCTGCCTCGCGGCAGGCTACACCATCTGCCGTTCGACAGATCTGAATACGGCCACGCCGCGTGCCCGCAGCGCACGATGCACCACGATAAACAGGTAGTAGGCGACCAGAAACCACACCACGCGCGCGAGTGTCGGCGCCACGGAGGCAGCCGCTGCCAGCGAGCGCGCCAGCGGCGGCGCCGCAACCCACCCGCACAACAGCACCAGGCCGAGCGCGGTGAAGTAGACCGCCCCGGCGGCAGTGAGCCGGCGGTTACCGCCCGCGCGCGGATACAGCATCCGCGTTCGCAGCCACGCCATGGCCATGATGAACAGCGCGCTCAGGGCGCAGATCACATCCGGCGGCATTAACGGAGTTTAATCATTCGCCCACGGAGGGAGAACCTTCGCCGGACTAGTGTCTCCCCGATGCGACTCCCAGCACGCGGCGCGCGACTGACGCGATGGGAACGCTGTGCGCCCCGGCGCGCGGCGCGCACTGCCGTGTGCTGCGGCGTAGCGCTCACCTGCCTGTCGGCCTGCAACCTCGGGCCGTACTACCACCGCCCCGACATCGAAGCGCCCGCCGCCTGGGCGAGTCCCGCTGATGCGGACGCGCAGCAATGGCCCTCCCAAAACTGGTGGCGTGGTTTCGCCTCCGACGATCTCGACGAGCTCATCGGTCAGGCGCAGCTCGCCAACGACGATCTGCGCGCGGCGATCGCCAGGGTGCACCAGGCGGACGCGCAGCGGCGCATCGCCGGCGCCCCGCTCCTGCCGGCGCTCGACCTCGACGCCAGCGCGACGCGCTCCCGCGCGCCGGTGCCGGGTCAGACGGTGGTCGCGACTGGCAACGCCTTCTCACCTATCCTCTCGGCCAGCTACGAGCTCGACTTCTGGGGCAAGAACCGCGCGGCACTGGCGGCCGCGACCGCCAGCGCGAAGGCCAGCCGCTACGACCGCACGACGGTGGAGCTCGGCGTGATGGCGGGCGTCGCGGGGACCTATTTTCTGGCGCTCGAGCTGCGCGACCGGCTCGCGATCGCCAACGCCAATCTGGCCAATGCCAGCAAGGTTCTCGCCGGCCTGAAACTCGAGCAGAGCGCGGGCATCGCCACCGGCCTCGACGTCGCGCAGCAGGAGACCGTGGTCGCCACGGTCAATGCGAGCATCCCGCCGTTGCAGCAGCAGCTGCGCCAGAGCATCGACGCCCTGGCGATCCTCATCGGCAGCGCGCCGGAGGATGTCGATGTGACGCACGGCAGCCTCGATGAGCTCGCGGAGCCTGCGGTGCGTCCGGGACTGCCCTCGGAGCTGCTCGTCCGGCGCCCGGACGTCGCCGAAGCCGAGGCGCAGCTGATCGCGGCCAACGCCAACATCGCCCAGGCGCGTGCTACTTTCTTTCCCAGCATCACGCTCACCGCGAGCGGCGGCTACGAGAGCGCCGCGCTCGCGGGACTGCTGACGCCGACCAACCGCGTGTGGTCCATCGGGGCCGGTGCGCTGCAGCCGATCTTCCACGGCGGCGCCCTGGTCGGTCAGTACCAGCTGAGCAAGGGGCATTACGAGGAGCTGCTGGCCGATTACCACAAGGCGGTCATCTCCGCGCTCGCCAACGTCGAGGACGCTCTGGTGGCGGTCGGCCAGACCCGCGAGCAGGTCGCGCGGCAGCAGCAGGCAACCCTCACCGCGCAGCGCGCCTACGACTTCGCTCAGAAGCAGATGCACGCCGGCACCATCAACGTGCTCACTCTCTTGAATACGGAGACCGCCTTGTTCAGCGCCCGGGATGCCCTTGCGCAGGCGAAGTACGCGCACCTTCAGGCCCTGGTGTCGCTCTACCAGGCACTCGGCGGCGGCTGGCAGCTGCAGCAGGAGCCGGCATGACGCCGCGCCCGCTGCCGGTGTCGCCGCGCCACCTCGGCGCCGCCGTGCTCGCGCTGCTCGTGCTGTGCGGCGCCTGGTACTGGCTCGGCAGGAAGCCGCCCGTGGCGGACAAGACGCCGCCGGCCATTCGCGTCGACATGGCGACGGTGCAGCGTGCCGACGTACCGGTCTATCTCGAGGGACTCGGTACCGTGCAGGCCTTCTATACCGTCACCGTCACGGCGCGCGTCGATGGTCAGATCGACAAGGTCGCGTTCACGGAAGGGCAGGACGTCAAGAAGGGCACGCTGCTGATGCAGATCGACCCGCGGCCCTACCAGGCGGCACTCGGCATAGCCGTTGCCACCCGCGCCAAGGACCAGGCGCTGCTGGCCAACGCGCAGCGCGACATGGAGCGCTATACCGTGCTCGCGCCCGAGGACCTGGCGAGCAAGCAGACCGTCGACACGCAGCGCGCGCTCATCGCGCAGCTGATCGCGCAGGTGAAGGGCGATGAGGCGGCCATCGACAACGCCCGTACCCAGCTCGACTACACCCGCATCACCTCGCCGATCGACGGGCGCACCGGGATCCGCCTGATCGACCCGGGCAACATCGTCCACGCGAGCGATACCGCCGGCATGGTGGTGGTGACGCAGCTCGAGCCCATCTCGGTCATCTTCACCCTGCCCGAGGAGCAGTTCGCCCAGCTGAGCGGCGCGCTCGCGCGCGGAACGGTGAAGGCGACCGCGCTGTCGCGCGAGGGCAAGGCCGAGCTCGATACCGGGACGGTGTCGCTGATCGACAACCAGATCGACCAGACCACCGGGACGATACGCGTGAAGGCAACGCTGCCGAACAAGCAGCGGCGCCTCTGGCCCGGCGAATTCGTCGATATGCGGGTGCTGACGCAGGTCCGCAACCAGGTGCTCACCATTCCCGCGAGCGCGCTCGAGCGCGGCCCGGACGGGCTGTTCACCTACGTGGTGCAGCCTGATTCGACGATTGCCGTGGCGCCGCTGAGCGTCGGCGAGCAGAACGGCGACACCGTGGTGATCGAGAAGGGCCTCGCGGCGGGCCAGCGGGTCGTGGCGAGCAACCAGTACCGCCTGCAGCCCGGCAGCCGCGTGAGCGCCAACCCGGCACGCGCCAATGCGGCGCAGGTTGCCAGGGCCGGGGACGGCGCCGGGGAGCCCGCGCCGTGAACATGTCGCGGCCGTTCATCGAGCGCCCGGTCGCGACCACGCTGCTGATGGCGGCCCTCGGCCTCATCGGCATCGCCGCCTTCCCGTTCCTGCCGGTCGCGCCGCTGCCGCAGATCGACTTTCCCACCATCCTGGTGAGCGCACAGCTGCCCGGTGCGAGCCCGGAGATCATGGCCTCCTCGGTGGCGCAACCGCTCGAGACGCAGTTTGCCCAGATCTCGGGCGTCTCGCAGATGACCTCGATGAGTGTGCTCGGCACCACGCAGGTCACCCTGCAGTTCAATCTCGAGCGCAACATCGATGCGGCGGCGCAGGACGTGCAGTCGGCCATTGACGCCGCCGGCGGGCAGCTGCCGAAGAACCTGCCCGCCCCGCCCACGCAGCGCAAGGTAAACCCGGCCGACTCCGCGATCCTGATCCTGGCGGTGCACTCGGACGTGATGCCGGTCACGGCGGTGGATGACTACGCGGAGACCGTGATCGCGCAGCAGCTCTCGCAGCTGCCGGGCATTGCGCAGGTGACGGTCGGTGGCCAGCAGAAGCCGGCGGTGCGTGTACAGATCGATCCGCTGAAGCTCGCCGCCGTGGGCCTGCAGCTGGAGGATGTCGCGAACCTCATCACCACCGCGACCGTGGATTCGCCCCAGGGCGCCATCACCGGCCCCGAGAAGAACTTCACCATCTACGACAACGACCAGCTGCTGAAGGCTGCGCCGTGGAACGATGTCATCATCGCCTACCACAACGGCGCGCCCATCCGCATCCGCGACGTCGGCATTGCGGTCGATGGCCCGGAGAACAGCCAGATACGCGGCTTCCAGAACGGCAAACTCGGCATCCTGCTCCTCTTCTACAAGCAGCCCGG
This sequence comes from Steroidobacteraceae bacterium, assembly GCA_035482695.1. Classification (GTDB taxonomy): domain Bacteria; phylum Pseudomonadota; class Gammaproteobacteria; order Steroidobacterales; family Steroidobacteraceae; genus 13-2-20CM-66-19. Next base: position 9,594 of record DATHQM010000051.1, read on the forward strand.
CACCAACGTCATCGACGCGGTGAAGGGCATCAAGGCCGCCCTGCCGCACGTCATGACCTCGGTGCCGCCGTCGCTCAAAGTCGACCAGGTGCTCGACCGCACCACCACCATCAAGGCTTCCGTGCAGGACGTCGAGTTCTCGCTGCTGGTGGCGATCGTGCTGGTGGTGCTGGTGATCTTCCTGTTCCTGAGGAGCTTCTGGGCCACGGCCATCCCCGGGGTCACGGTCCCGTTGTCGCTGCTCGGCACCGCGGCGCTCATGTACCTGCTCGGCTACAGCCTCGACAACCTGTCGCTGATGGCGCTCACCATCGCGGTAGGCTTCGTGGTCGACGATGCGATCGTCATGCTCGAGAATATCTACCGGCACATCGAGGAAGGCCTCTCGCCCCACGAGGCCGCCATCAAGGGCGCCGGCGAGATCGGCTTCACCATTTTGTCGATCAGCATCTCGCTGGTGGCGGTGTTCATCCCGCTGCTGCTGATGAGCGGCATCGTCGGACGGCTGTTCCGCGAGTTCGCCGTCACCGTGACCATGACCATCGCCGTCTCGGCCCTGGTGGCGCTCACCCTCTCGCCGATGATGTGCGCACTGTTCCTGCGCGACGAGCGCCATGCGCAGCACGGCCGCTTCTACCTGACGCTCGAGCGCGGCTTCCAGTGGCTGCTCGAGCACTACACGCGCGGCCTGGACTTCGTGCTGCGGCACCAGCGCGGCACCCTCGCCACATTCATCGTTACGGTGCTGATCGCGGTGCTGCTGTATGTGGTCGTACCCAAGGGGTTTTTCCCGCAACAGGACACCGGCATCATCCAGGGCCTCACGGATGCGCCCCAGGACGTGTCGTTCGACAACATGATGCGTCTGCAGCACCGCATTACCGATGTCGTGGCGAGCGATCCGGGCGTCGCCAGCTGGGCCGCCTTCGTCGGCGGCGGCCGGCCGCTCAACAACGGCTTCGTGATCCTCGGGCTCAAGCCGCGCGATGAGCGCGACGCGACCGCCGATCAGATCATCGAGCGGCTGCGCAAGAAGATCGCCACCGTCCCGGGCGGCACGGTATTCCTGCAGGCCTCGCAGGACCTGAACGTCGGCGGGCGCCTGGCGCGCACGCAGTATCAGTACACGCTCCAGGACGCGAATATCGAGGAGCTCAACACCTGGGCTCCGCGGCTGCTGGGGGAGCTGAAGAAGCTGCCGCAGCTACGCGACGTGGCCTCCGACCAGCAGAGCAGCAGCACCAAGCTTGCGCTGGTCATCGACCGCGACCAGGCGGCGCGCTTCGGCATCCAGCCGGCGCTCATCGACAACACGCTCTACGATGCGTTCGGCCAGCGCGAGGTGACACAGTACTTCACACAGCTGAACAGCTATCACGTGGTGCTCGAGGTGACGCCGTCACTGCAGGGCGACCCCGGCTCGCTCAACAAGATCTACATCAAGTCACCGCTGACCAACCAACAGGTGCCGCTGTCCACCTTCAGCCACTGGGATACCGGACACACCAGCTACCTGTCGATCAATCACCAGGGACAGTTTCCCGCCGTGACGCTGTCCTTTAACCTCGCGCCCGGCGTCGCCCTCGGCGAGGCGGTCACCGCGATCCAGAAGACCACCGCCACGATCCGCATGCCGGCGGCGATCCTCGGCACCTTCCAGGGGACGGCGCAGGCCTTCCAGTCCTCGCTCAAGACCGCGCCGCTGCTGATCCTCGCGGCGCTGGTGGCGGTATACATCATCCTCGGCGTGCTCTACGAGAGCTACATCCACCCGCTCACCATTCTCTCGACGCTGCCGTCGGCCGGCGTCGGGGCGCTCCTGATGCTGATGGTGTTTCACTTCGATCTGTCGGTGGTTGGGCTGATCGGCATCATTCTGCTGATCGGCATCGTCAAGAAGAACGGCATCATGATGGTCGACTTCGCCATCCATGCCGAGCGCCAAGAGCACCTCGAGCCCGAAGCGGCGATCCGCCGGGCGTGCCTGCTGCGCTTCCGTCCCATCATGATGACGACCATGGCGGCAATCCTCGGGGCACTGCCGCTGATGCTCGGCCGCGGCACCGGTTCGGAGCTGCGCCAGCCGCTCGGCTATACGATGGTGGGGGGTCTGGTACTGAGCCAGATGCTGACGCTGTTTACCACGCCCGTGATCTACCTGTACCTCGATCGCCTGGTGGTGCGCTGGGCGCGCCGCCACCCGCAGGCGCCCGCAGCAGACTCACCGGCCGCGGCGCCGGCCGCCGGGAGCTAAAGCGGTGAAGATCCTGGTCGTCGAGGACAACGAGCGCGTGGCGCGCTTCGTGGTGCGTGGCCTGCGCGAGTCCGGGCACACCGTGCAGCACGCCGCCGATGGCCGCGACGGGCTGTTCCTCGCCTCCAGCGAGCCGCACGACGTCATCATCATGGACCGCATGCTGCCGGGCAACGTCGACGGGCTGGCGATCATCGAGGCACTGCGCAAGGCCGGCAACCGCACGCCCATCCTGATCCTGTCCGCGCTCAACGATGTCGACGAGCGCATCCGCGGGCTGCGCAGCGGCGGCGACGACTACCTCACCAAGCCGTTCGCCTTCGGCGAGCTGCTGGCGCGCGTCGACGCGCTCGGCCGGCGCAGCGTCGAGCAGGGCGCCGAGCGCACCCTGCAGGTCGGGGACCTGCGCATGGACCTGCTGTCGCGGCGTGTGACGCGGGGAGTGCGCGCGATCACGCTGCAGCCGCGCGAATTCAAGCTGCTGGAATACCTGATGCGCCACGCCGACCAGGTGGTGACGCGTACCATGCTGCTCGAGGCGGTGTGGGACTACAACTTCGACCCGCAGACCAACGTCGTCGACGTGCATATCAGCAAGTTGCGCGCCAAGCTCGAGCTCGACACCGAGCGGCCGCTGGTGCGCACGGTGCGCAATGCCGGCTACATGATGAGCGCCCATGAATAGGCTGATCCGCTCGTCCGCACTCACCTGGGCGCTCGGCTACCTGCTGCTCGCGCTCGCCGCGCTGGTCGCGTTCGCCGTGCCGCTGTGGTACGCATGGAACGTGAGCATCTTCTCCGGACGCGAGGAGATCCTGCGCGATGACGCGCAGCGGCTCACCGAGGTGTTCGTGCACGAGGGCGTCGCGGGCCTCACCGCGCACATCAAGGCGCGCGTCGCCATGCAGATCGCCGGCGAGCGCACCCTGCTCCTGACCGACAGCGCCTACCGGCCGCTGGCCGGCAACCTCGCGGCCTGGCCGCAGGGACTGCCGGACACGCCGGGCGCGCATGCCGTGATGGTTGACGACCTCGCCGGCCAGCACACCCATACGCTGCTGGTGCGCAGAGCCCTCCCCGGGGGCTATCACCTGCTGGTCGGCCGCGACCTGTCGCTGTTCCTGCCGCTCGAGCGGCGCTTCGCCTGGGGCCTGACCGCCGCGGTGACCTTCCTGTTCGTGGTCGGCGTCGCCGGGGCGATCCTGATGCGCCGCGAGCTGCTGGTGCGCGTCGAGGGTATCCGCCAGACGGTCGCGGCGATCATGCAGGGTGACCTGCGGCACCGCCTGCCGACCCGCAAGTCGGGCGATGAGCTCGACACCCTGTCGCAGACTCTCAACGGCATGCTCGATCACATCGAGCACCTGATCGCCGGCATCAGCAACGTCTCCAACTCCATCGCGCATGACCTGCGCACGCCGCTCGCCGAGCTGCGCTCGCGCCTCGAGGAGCTCATCCTCACCCGTCCGCCGTCGGCGGAGACCTTCGTCGAGATCGAGGCCGCGGTGGCCGACGTCGACCGCGTGATGCGGATCTTCACGGCGCTGCTGCGCCTGGCCGAGATCGACTCGGGTGCGCGCCGCTCGGGCTTCGTGCGCGTGGATGCCGCCGCGGTGGCGGCTGAAGTGGTCGAGTTCTACGAGCCGGCGGCCGAGCAGAAGGGCGTGGTGTTCTCGTTCCAGACCTCGGGCGAGGCGGCGGTCGCAGGCGACCCGGTGCTGCTCGCGCAGGCGGTCAGCAACCTCATCGACAACTCGCTGAAGAGCGTCTCCGAGCGTGGCGCCATCAGCGTGCGCGTCGGCGCGCGCGCCGACGGCTCGGTGGAGATCGCGGTCAGCGACGACGGACCGGGGATCCCCGACGCCGACAAGCCGAAGGCTGCTGAGCGCTTCTTCCGCGGCGACGCCAGTCGTGGCACGCCGGGCGTGGGCCTGGGCTTGAGCATCGTGGATGCGGTCGCCAAGCTCCATGGCGGCGTGCTGCACCTGCTCGACAACCATCCGGGCCTCATTGCCCGCATGGTGCTGCCGGCCGGCCCGCTGCGCGTTCCCGCCTGAATTTCCGAACTGTCACACGCGGGTTACGCTGCTGTCACAACGCGCGTGCTAACTGGCTCCTGCGGATCCGCCTTCCGCCTTTCGGGAGCTGTAAATGAACACCCACTTCGTGACGCTCGCCGCGGCGAGCGCCCTGATCAGCGTGGCCGGACACGCCGGCGAGCGCGACGTGCCGGTCAGCGGCTTCGGCCGCCTCGATCACGTGTTCCTCATCATCATGGAGAATCAGACCAACACCGACATCCTCGGCAGTGCCAACGCGCCCTTCATCAACGCCTATGCCAAGGTCGCCAACCAGGCCGCCGATTACTTCGCCGTCGGTCACCCGAGCGCGCCCAACTACCTCGAGCTCACCGGCGGCTCCAATTTCGGCGTGCCGAATGACTACTGGCCGAACTGGGTCTACACCGGCTGCATCGACAATGCGCCGCTCAGCACCGGCTGCAACAACGCCGTCACGCCCATCGCGGTTGCCGGAGTCGACAACCCGGTAGTCGCCACCGCCACCACCGCGACGCAGTGCAACGGCCAGATCACTCTCAGCGGGCCGCCGGTGCCGAACAACTGCGCGCTGTACGACTATCCGGCCGCGACTTTCACGCCGAAGTCGATCGCCGATCAGCTGGTCGCCAAGGGCAAGCGCTGGAAGAGCTATCAGGAGAGTCTGCCCACCGTCCAACCAGGGGTCGCACAGATCAACTACTCGGACGGCGCCTGGTCCAACCTGAGCGCCGCCGCGGTGTTCGCACCCGGACCGATTCAGAAGCTGTACGCGGTCAAGCACAACCCCTTCGCATATTTCCAGAATATCGAGGTGGGCGAGAACAGCGAGCTGAGCCTCGGGCAGGTGACGGACTTCGACGGGCCGGACGGGTTGTGGGCGGATCTGCAGACGGACGCCGTTCCCAACTTCGCCTTCATCGTTCCCAACCAGTGTCACGACATGCATGGCTCCGTCTCGGGCGGCACGCCGATCTGCTCCACTGCGACCGCGGCCGAGCGCGGCCTGCTGATGGCGCAGGGCGACGCTGAGGTGGCGAAGCTCGTCGAGGGGATCAAGGCGTCGCCGGCCTGGAATCGCGGCCGCAACATCATCATCCTGGTGTGGGATGAGAACGACTACGCGAATGCCGCCAACCGCGTGGTGCTGCTGGTCGAGACCAGCTACGCGGCCAACGGCCGGGTGAGCTCCACGCCCTACGATCATTACTCGCTGCTGCGCACGCTCGAGGCGGGCTTCGGGCTGAAGTGCCTCAATCACGCCTGCGACCGCACCTCGCACGTGATGAACGAGCTGTTCGGCGGCTGACGTGCCTGCGGGCGCAGCGTCGCGCGCGCGGCGCCGCTGCGCCTTGCGGGGGCGGCGCGCCGCTAGCGGTGCGCGGTCGAATCGATGAAGGCGTCGAGGTCGCGCTTCACCTTGGCAATCGAGGCAGGATTCACGTACATCATGTGACCTGCCTCGTAGTACTGCATCTGCACGCGTGCGCCCACCGCCGGCGGCACGCCGAGGTGCGTCATCACGTACTCGGTCGCGGAGAACGGCGTGGCGAGATCGTAGTAACCGTTCAGCACCAGCACCCGCAGGCTGGCGTCCTTCATCAGCGCCTCCGCCAGATCCACGCCCGAGTTCACCAGCGCCTGATCGCCGTGCGCGGTGTGGTGTGTCCACTTCCACTTCTCGCCGATGCTGAAGTTCGTCGTGCGGTAGGTCGCCCCCTGGCCGAACTTCAGCTCGCCGTGGTAGTAATCGAGGAAGGTGGAAGCGTACGCCGCGCTGATGGCGGCGGACTGCGGATCGTAGTCGGCCTCCTTGTCGAGCGGGTCCCAGGTGGGTCCGACGAAGCGCCCGTCGAGCCGGCCGACGGTCTGGCGCCGCGCCTTGAGCAGCTCGTGGCAGAACTCGACTTCCGAGACGCGCAGGTTCGCCGCCTTGAGGTACTCGACCGACAGCCCGGTGTATGCATGCATCTTCTCGGCCACCGCGTCGCGTTCCGCGTCGCTGAGCGCGTCACCCTTGAGCAGCGCCGCGGTGTACGGGCCGGCGGCGTAGGCGCGCACCTCGGCGAGCAGCGGCGCGAGCTGCGCCGGCGCGTCGGGGAGCATGTGGTGGTACCAGGCCACCGCCGCGTAGCCCGGCAGGTACACCGCGTAGGGGCGCTCGTTGCCCGGCAGCTCGGCAGCGAGCGCCTCGATGTCGGTGGCGACCGAGACCAGGATCAGCCCGTTGAAGGCGAGCGCACGGTGCTCGCGCAGGTAGTTGAGGATGGCCGCGGCACGGGTGGTGCCGTAGCTCTCCCCGAGCAGGTACTTCGGCGAGGCCCAGCGGATGTTGTCGCTCAGGTACTGCGCGATGAAGCGGCTGACCGACTCGATGTCCGGATCCACGCCCCAGAACTCGTCGTCCTTGTGATCGCACACGGCGTGGCTCAGTCCGGTGCCGACCGGGTCGATCATCACCAGATCGCTCTTGTCGAGCACTCCGAACTCGTTGTCGACCAGCTTGTAGGGCGCCGGCGGCGTCGGATCGGGGTCCGAGACGACGACGCGCCGCGGTCCGAGCACTCCCATGTGCAGCCATAGCGAGGAGGATCCGGGTCCGCCGTTGAAGGCGAAGGTGATGGGGCGTGCGCCGCCGTCCTTCGCGCCCTGGCGCACGTAGGCGACATAGCCGATGCTCGCCCACGGCTTGTCCTCCTCGTCGCGCACGATGAGCGTGCCGGCGGTGGCCGTGTAGTCGCTCGTCCTGCCGCCGACGTTCAGGTGATGCTGCGTCACGGAACTTTCCGCCTTCGGCAGGCGCATCCACTGCTCTTTCTTATCGCCCCTGATGTCGATGCGGCACAGCTGCGACACCTCGGCCGGCGTCGGACCTGTCTGGGCCGCGTGCGCGGTCGGGTGCGCGGATTCGTCCGGATGCGACGGCTCCTGCGGGTAGGCCGTCGCCGCCAGCAGCGATACCGCGGACATGGCGGTCACCGCCGCCACGAGAGCGCACTTCGACATGGCACCTCCGAAGTAATGCCTTGAACGGCCGGGCGCTTATACCACGCAGGCACGCACACCAGCGATGTCCGCTTGGGGCGCAGGCAGCGTACCAACCGCTGCCACCGGCTGCGGGCGCTGTAAGATCCGCCGACAAATGGCGGACGCGACCCTACACCCGCGATCGATCCGTTCGTTCGTGCTGCGCGCCGGACGCACCACGGCGGCGCAGCAGCGTGCGCTCAGTGAGCTGTGGCCGCGGTACGGCATCGACTACACGGCAGCCGTGCTCGACCTGGCGGGGCTGTTCGGGCGCGATGCGCCGCGCACGCTCGAGATCGGCTTCGGCAACGGCGAGAACCTCGCGGCGCTGGCGGCCGCACGCCCGGAACGCGATTTTCTCGGCGTCGAGGTGCATCGGCCGGGCGTCGGACGGCTGCTGCTGTCGCTCGAGGCGCGCGGGCTCGCCAACGTGCGCATCGTCTGCCACGACGCGGTGGACGTGCTGGAGCAGCAGCTCGCACCCGGCTCGCTCGAGGAGATTCTCATCCTGTTCCCCGATCCGTGGCCGAAGAAGCGCCACCACAAGCGCCGCCTGATCCAGCCGGCGTTCGCGGCGCTGCTCGCGAGCCGCCTCGGCGCCGGCGGCGTGCTGCGCCTGGCGACCGACTGGGAGCCGTACGCACACGAGATGCTGGCGACGCTCGCCGCCCAGTCCGCACTCGCGAACCTCGCCGCCGACGGCGCCTTCGTGCCGCGGCCCGCGGAGCGCGCGCCGACGCGCTTCGAGCGGCGCGGGCAGCGGCTCGGCCACGAGGTGTGGGATCTGGCGTTCCGCCGCGTGTGAGGCGCGCCGCGCGTCCCGCGCATCGTCACAATATCTTCTTGAAAGCCTCACAGGCGAGGCGCAACATCATTGCAGAGCGCACGCGGAATCTTAAGAGGTGACGGCGATGGCGACTCCTCATCCGGGCATCGGCGACTGGTACCGTCTGAGTGGCGGCGCGTTGTTCGAGGTCGTCGCTTACGACGATGACGACGGCACCATCGAGATGCAGTATTTCGACGGCACGGTCGAGGAGATGGACATCGAGGACTGGCGGACGCAGTGGGAAGACGGTGCGCTCGAATCTGCCGAAGCACCCGAGGACTGGTCGGGCTCCGTGGACGTCGAGGCGACCGACGAGGAAGGGCGCGGCTCGGACTCCTACGGCGAGGACCGCGACCTGCGCGCAAGTCCGCTCGACAGCATCGACCTGTTCGAGTGAGCCGCGGCTACGGCGGCGCGTCCGCCAGCCCCTGGATCTCGACGTCGGCGGCGAGCAGCACGTAGCCGGCGCGGATCTCCAGCGCCACCGGCGTCAGCTGCGCTCCGGCACACGGGCCCGCCACGCAATAACCGGTCGCCTTCTCGAACAGCGCGCCGTGCGAGGAGCATAGGATGAGCGTGCCGTCGGCCGTGAGAAAGCGCCCCGGTATCAGATCCAGCGGGTGGCCCGCGTGCGGGCAGCGGTTGACGTAGCCGCACAGCTGTGCGCCGGCACGCACCACCAGCCCGCGCAGCGGCCAGTCGCCGCGCCCGATGGTGAACGCGCGTGTCCCGTAGGCCTCCAGGTCTGCGACCCGACAGATCACGCGCTCAAGATCGATGACGGTCGTGTCGTGCGCCTTCACGAGTCCCCGCGGCGCCGATCGAGGGCGTCGATGTGGCGGCGGTTCCACCACACCAGCCCAAGACCGGGCAGGGCGATGATGAAGCTCGCCACGTAGTACCAGTACCAGCCGCCGTGGTCGGCGATCCAGCCGGCCGGATACCCGAGGCTATAGCGCGGCAGGAGCGCGAGCGCCGACAGCAAGGCGTACTGGAAGGCACTGTAACGTGCATCGCACAGCGCCATGATCAGGGCCACCAGCGCGATGCCGCCCATGGCACCGGCGACGTGCTCGACCACGACCGCCGCGGCCATAATCGGATAGCTCTTGCCGGCGACCGCGAGCATGCAGTAAAGCAGGTTGCTGATCGCCGCCAGGACGCCGAACGCCAGCATCGAGCGCAGCAGGCCGAGGCGCACCATGAGCACGCCGCCGAGCACCGAACCGGCCACCGCGCTCGCGGTGAACAGTGATTTGACCACCACCGCAATCTCGGTCTTGCTGAATCCCACGTCCATCATGAAGGGCGTGAAGAGCTTGTTGGCGAACGCGTCTCCGGCCTTGAACACCAGCACGATGAGCAGCAGCGTCAGTGCGCTCGGCGTGCCGAGCAACTCCTTCAGCGGTTCCACCACCGACTCGCGCAGGGAGCTGGGCTGGTAGCGGTTGTAGGACGGCGGCGAGAGAAAAGTGGCGATGCAGAACAGCAGCATGATGAGCGCGAGCGCAAGGAACGCCGCGCGGTAGCCGTAGTGATCCGCGACGACGAGCGCGAAGGCCGAGGCCAGCCAGGCCGCCGGCCGATAGCCCAGATTGGCGGCGGCGGCCGCCAGCCCGCGCTCACTCGGCGCGGAGATGTCCGTGCGGTAGGCGTCGATGGCGATGTCCTGGGTGGCCGAGAAAAACACGACGGCGATCGCGCAGGCCGCGATCGGGGCGAGCGATGCGGCCGGGTTCTGCAGCGCGAACACCGCGATGCTCGCCGCGAGCGCGAGCTGCATGGCGAGAATCCAGCCGCGGCGACGGCCGAGGAAGGGCATCGGGTAGCGGTCGATGAACGGCGCCCACAGCGGCTTGAGCAGGTAGGGCCACGCCACGTACGACAGGATGCCGATGGTGGTATTGGTAGCGCCGGTATCCTTGAGCCACGCCTGCAACGCGCTCTCGGTGATCTGGTTGGGGAAACCAGACGCGGCGCCCAGGATGAGGATCGCGAGCATCTTCGGGCTCGCCAGCACCTGGCGAAAGCCGGGGCGGGCCGCGCCTGATGCTGCGCTCAAAGATCGTAATCCATGGTCAGCGGCGCGTGATCGGAGAAACGACGTCGCTTGTATATGGAGGCGGAGCGGGCCTTGCCGGCCAGCGTGCCGCTCACGACCTGGTAGTCGATGCGCCAGCCGACGTTGTTGGCGCGCGCCTGTCCGCGGTTGGACCACCAGGTGTACAGCTGCGCCTGCGGTCGCACCTCGCGGAACGCATCCACGTAACCGGTCGGACCGAACAGCTGGTCCATCCAGGCGCGCTCCTCGGGCAGGAAACCGGAGTTCTTCTGGTTGGCGCGCCAGTTGCGCAAGTCGATCGGCTTGTGGGCGATGTTCCAGTCACCGCTGAGGATGTAGTGGCGCCGCCGCCGCTTGAGACTCGCCAGATGCGACTCGAAGGCCTGCAAGAAGCGATCCTTGGAGGCCTGGCGCTGCGGGCCCGCGGAGCCGGACGGCAGGTACAGCGAAACCACCGACAGCTTGCCGACCTGCACCTCGAGGTAGCGGCCCTCGCGGTCGAACTCATCCACCCCGAAGCCGCGCAGCACGCGATCGGCCTGGTGGCGCGTGTAGAGCGCTACCCCGGCATAACCCCGGCGCTCGGCGTCGCTGAAGTAGCTGTGGTAGCCCGCGATCCTGACGTCGTGCTCGGCGAGCTGGTGTTCCTGGCTCTTGGTCTCCTGCAGGCAGATGAAGTCCGCCTTTTGTCGGCGCAGCCACCGGAACAATCCCTTCGCCGCCGCCGAGCGTATGCCGCAGACGTTGACGGTGATGACACGCATCAGGGCATCATAAGACATGCAGCAATACCAGCTCACCTTCGTCGACCTGGCCCTGCGACGCAACGCACTGCGTTTCGGCTCGTTCACCCTCAAGTCCGGCCGCGAGAGTCCGTACTTCTTCAACGCCGGCCTGTTCAGCGACGGCGAGTCGCTCGCGGCGCTCGGTCGTTGCTACGCCGCCGCCATCGACGCGTCCGGTCTCGGCTTCGACATGCTGTTCGGCCCGGCGTACAAGGGCATCGCGCTCGCAACCGCGACCGCCGTCGCGCTGTGCGCTGCGCACGGCCGCAACGTCGCGTTTGCCTTCAACCGCAAGGAGGCCAAGGACCACGGCGAGGGCGGTCGCGTCGTGGGTGCGCCGCTCGCCGGGCGGGTGCTGATCGTCGACGACGTGATCACCGCCGGCACCGCGGTGCGCGAATCGCTCGAGCTCATCCGCGAGGTGGGTGCGCAACCGGTGGGCGTCGCGCTGATCCTCGACCGCCAGGAGCGCGGCCAGGGGGACCTGACCGCCGTGCAGGAGCTCGAGCAGCAGGGGTTGCGCTGTGTGAGCATCGTCACACTCGACGACCTGATCGAGGCGTTGGCGCACCCCGCGGACGGCCGGACACGCATTTCTGACGAACAGCTCACAGCCCTGCGCACCTACCGGCGGCGCTACGGCGCTCACTGAGCTTGCCAGCCGGGCAGCTGCCGCCGGAATATATGAACGTATGGCCGCCTACCCCCCGCGCCTGGCCGTTCTCGGGCTGCTCGTTGCCGCCACCCTCGGTGTGGCGGTTGCGCACGCCGATCCGAAGGACTCCTCGTCCAAGGGGATCGCCTACCGCTGGGTCGACGAGCAGGGAATAGTGCACTACGGCGACCACATACCGCCGCAGTACGCCAACCAGGACCGCACGGTCCTCAACTCCCAGGGGCTGGAGGTCGGGCATCTCGACGCGCAGAAGAGCCCCGAGCAGCTCGCCACCGAGGAGCGCAAGCGCGCCGCGCTGATGAAACAGAAGCAGCACGACGCGTTCCTGGTCTCGACCTATACCTCGGTCAAGGACATCGAGGCGCTGCGCGACGTGCGGCTCGACCAGCTCAAGGGGCAGCGCGCGGCCGCCGAGCAGTACGTCGAGGGCCTGCGCGTGCGACTCGCCGCCCTGCAGACCAGCGCCTTGACTTTTCGTCCCTACAGCGCGCGCGCCAATGCGGGGCGCATGCCCGATGATCTGGCGGAAAACCTGGTGCGTACGGTCAACGAACTGCGCGAGCAGAGCAACGCGCTGAGCGCCGAGAGTCAGCAGGAGAGCGATCTGCGCACGCAGTTCCAGGTCGACATCGAGCGCTACCGCGAGTTGCACACCATCCACACGCAGTGAGCGGCGAGTGCGCTCGCCGCAGCGGCGCGAGGCGGGAGCGGTACGCCGTGCGCACTGCCCTAGGCGCTGTCAGTGCCGGCCGGAATGCCCGAAGCCGCCGGCGCCGCGCTGCGACGCCGCGAAATCCTCCACGACCTCGAGCTGCACCTGCACGACCGGGACCACCACGAGCTGCGCGATGCGCTCGCCCGGGCGGATGGTGAACGGCTGCGCGCCGCGATTCCAGCAGGACACCATGAGCTGTCCCTGGTAGTCCGAATCGATGAGCCCGACGAGGTTGCCGAGCACGATGCCGTGCTTGTGACCCAGACCCGAGCGCGGCAGGATCACCGCGGCAAGCCCGGGATCGTCGAGGTGGATCGCGAGGCCGGTCGCAATGAGCTCGGCACTGCCTGCGGCGAGCGGCAGCGGCGCATCGAGGCAGGCGCGCAGGTCGAGACCGGCCGAGCCGCCGGTCGCGTACTGCGGCAACGGGAACTCCCGCCCCAGGCGTGGGTCGAGGATGCGCACTCTGAGGGCGCGGCGGGCGGGCGGCGCCGCGCTCAAGCGAGCGCCGTGCCGCGCTTGCGCGCCGCGCCGCGCGCGGCGAGCTCGTGTGCGATCAGCCCCATGAGTCCGCGCGCCAGGGCGAGCTTGTCGGCGCGCGGCAGCTCGTGGCGCGCGCCACGGCTCAACACGATGAGCTGGTTATCCTCGCAATCGAACGCCTTGTCGTGACCGACCTCGTTGGCCGCGATCATGTCGAGATTCTTGCGCAGCAGCTTGGCGCGCGCGTTGCTCTCCACCGCCTCGGTCTCGGCGGCAAAGCCAACCACGAACGGGCGATCGGCGCGCGCGGCCACCGTTGCCAGCACGTCGGTGGTGCGCTGCATGGCGAGCTCGAGCGTCTCGGCGCTCTTCTTGATCTTCTGTTCGGCAGCGCGCGCCGGGCGGTAGTCGGCGACCGCGGCGGTTGAGATGAATACGTCGGTGCCGGGCAGCTCGCGCAGCACGGCCGCGAGCATGTCGGCGGCGCTCTCGACGTCAACGCGCGCCACCTGCGCAGGAGTCGCCAGACTCACCGGACCTGCCACCAGTACCACGCTCGCGCCCGCCTCGCGCGCCGCCTGTGCCACGGCGAAACCCATCTTTCCCGAACTGCGGTTGCTGATGAAGCGCACCGGGTCGATGCGCTCGCGCGTCGGTCCCGCGGTGATGAGCACGCGCCGCCCGGCGAGCGCACCGGGCGGGCGCCCGAGCAGCGTGGCGGCGCGCTCCGCCAGGTCCAGCGGCTCGAGCATGCGGCCCGGGCCGCTCTCGCCGCAGGCCTGATCACCCTCCCCCGGGCCGAGAACGTGTATGCCGCGCGCGGTGAGCGTCGCGACGTTGGCGCGTGTCGCGGCGTTCGCCCACATGATGTGATTCATGGCTGGCGCCACGGCGATCGGCGCCTGGGTCGCCAGGCACAGCGTCGCGAGCAGGTCGTCGGCCTGCCCGCCCGCGAGGCGCGCGAGGAAGTCCGCGCTCGCCGGCGCGACCAGCACCAGGTCGGCCCAGCGGGCGAGCTCGATGTGTCCCATGGCCGCTTCGGCCGCCGCGTCCCACAGCTCGCTGCGCACGTCGCGGGCCGAGACGGCCTGGAAGGTGGTGGCGGTCACGAAGCGGCCGGCCGCCTGCGTCATGACGACCTGCACTTCGGCGCCGCGCTCGCGCAGCCGCCGCACCAGGTCCGGACTCTTGTAGGCGGCGATGCCGCCGGTGACGCCGAGGAGGATGTGTTTGCCTTGCATGGGAGTAACGGCCTCGCCTTACCGCCATTATCGCACCGGCTCCGCGGCACGGTGCAAAGCGGCGTGGGAAAAGTGCGACGGCGCCCCGCGTTTCGCGGCACGCGCACCGGCGCACGCCCCCTTAGAACCAAACGTCATGAGAAAATCCCGTTATACGCAGCGCTTTCTCCCCCTGCCGGAGCGGCCGGCCGTCTCCTTACACTGCGGCATGAGCATCCGGGACTGGCCGGGCGCAGAGCGGCCGCGCGAGAAGCTGCTCGAACGCGGCGCGCACGCGCTCTCGGACGCGGAGCTGCTGGCGTTGCTGCTCGGCTCAGGAGTACGGGGTCGCTCGGCGGTGGACTTGGCGCGCACGCTGATCTGCGAGTTCGGCTCGCTGCGTAACCTGCTGAATGCCGAGCCGCCGCGCTGCCTCACGCAAGCGGGGATCGGACCGGCGCGCTTCGCCGTGCTCAAGGCCGCCGTGGAGCTCGCGCGGCGGCATTTTCGCGAAGCGCTGCGCAGCGGACCGGCGCTCGCCGCCCCGGAGGCGACGCGCACCTTCCTGCTGGCGCAGCTGCGTGATCGCCCCTACGAGGTTTTCTGCTGCCTGTATCTCGACAACCGTCACCGGCTGATCGCGTTCGAGGAGCTGTTCCGCGGCACCATCGACCGCGCCGGTGTGCATCCGCGCGAAGTGCTGCGCCAGACGCTGCTGCACAACGCCGCGGCGCTGATCTTCGCCCACAACCACCCGTCCGGGGTGCTCGAGCCGAGCCAGGCGGATGAGCTCATCACGCGCCGGCTGAAGGAGGCGCTCGCACTCGTCGACGTGCGCGTGCTCGATCATTTCATCATCGGCGACGGGGTTTGCTACTCGTTCTCCGAAGCGGGACTTCTTTGAGGCTCTTGTAGCCCGGTCTCACGTCGGATCGTAAACTGGATGCTCCTCCAGAGAGAGGAGCCCGCCATGATCGCTTCCCTTCGCTCGACGCCGCGCTTGACCCAATGGCTGCTCGCATTTCTCGCACTCGGCGTGTGGGGCTTGCTGGTAAAACCCTATCTCCCCTTGCCGGTTGCGGAGGCCAAGACACCGTCGCCTCGGGCGCCGACCATATTCGACACACTGACTGTGCAACGCATCAATGTGGTCGATGCCAATGGGAAGACCCGTCTCGTCATTGCCAACAGCGCCCGTTTTCCTGACGTCGAGGTCCGCGGCAAGGTGCTCGAGCGCAGCATCCACGATGAAGCGGGCCTGGTGTTCTATGACGTGAACGGACACGAGACCGGCGGCTTGGTTCTTACCAAGCTTCGCGACCAGGACGTCGCCAACATGACTTTTGACTACACATACCAGCCAACCGACGGAGTCAGGATCGTCAAGCAGGAGAGCCCTGGTGGCGCACACTGGCACGCCGGTTTCGAGGTCTTCGATCGTCAACCCTATGAGCCCGCGAATGAGTCAAGCCAGGGTGTTCGACGCATCGCACTGCTCGACGAAGACCATAACGCGCAGCTCGTGATTTCGGACGTGCAGGGTCATCCGCGCATCCGTATTGGCGTCGACGCGAGCGGAACGCCGGCTATCACAATGCTGAATTCAGACGGTAAGGAGGTCTACCGCGCCGTCAAGTGAGGGATGGCAGCGCGCTCGGCGCGCGGCCTCAGGGCTTCGACATCAGGTCGGGCTTGCCGGTCGCAAGATCCACCGGAACGGACACGTGCTCCTGCACGATCAGCCATTCGCCGTGGACCCTGCGATACACGTCGCTCACCCGCAGCACGAGCTCGTGCTTCGAGCCGTCCTGCTGCGTGAACTGTGCGTGGTCGATGCGGTGACTGTAGGCGACCGTACCGGCGGCGCTGATCACGAGGTCCGATACTGAGAACTTGACCGCGCCCGGGGAGGCCGCGAATAGCTCCTGCCAGTCCTTTCGGTAGTTGTCCCAACCGACGATCTCCCGCGGCGGGCTGACGTCGAAGACGAACAACTGTGGACCGGGTGCGTAGAGCTTCATGATGGAGTCGACGTCCTTGGCGTTGAACGCCGCCACGAAGCGCTGGGTAAGGGCCTCGATCGCAGCCTTGGCATCCTTGGGGCCTGCCGCATCCGCCGTGGAGACCAGCGCCGCGGCGCCGCTCAGAGCAAGGGCTGTCAGTGCGACCCACGATGACTCTCGTATACGGTTCATAAGATCTCCTCGTTATTACTTCCGCCGTCGCAGCCACGCGCGCTGCCTAAGCATGCGCGCAATTCTGGACCATGCGCAGGCACCGGCGGGCGGCCACTCAAGGTCCGCCCGCCGGTGTGTCGCCGCAACGGGCTTGGCTCCCGTGCTTACTTGAGGATCGCTACCTGCTCGGTCCGCGCGCCGAGGATCGTGCGGATCTTGTTGCGTTCGGCTGTGGATTGGGCGGCCTTCTGCACCGAGCCCTCGACCTGCGCGCTGATCGCATCCGACTTGCTGCCCAGATGATCGAGTGCTGCCCAGTCCTTGTAGGTGGTGACCAGCAGGATGTCCGGGTCGTTCGGGCCGCGCGCTTCCACCACGATCACCGAGTAGTCGAGGATGACCCCGGCCTTCTTGGCCGCTTCCTGCGATTTCTTGAAGGTCGTCGCCAGGAAGTGCATGTAATCGTCGAAATGGCCGTCCACCGTGCGGATGGAGGCGACATTCAACACCGGTCCATCGCTCCAGTCGCGGCCGTCGGCGAGTGCCGTCGTGCTGGTGAGCGTGGTCGCAACGAGCAGCGCCGCTGCGGCGCAGATACCTTGAGTCAGACGCATATAGAGTCTCCCGAACGTGGATGGAAATTCGCTTGGTCCGTGAAGCGACCACGACGCGCCGCGCGCGCCTGGAAGGCACCGGCAGATGGCTTGAGAGCCGCCCGCCGGGCTATCCGTGTGGAAGCTTCTGCGCCTTGCTTACTTGAGGACGGCGACCTGCTCGGTCCGCGAGCCGAGCACAGTGCGGATCTTGGCGCGATCGACCTCGGATTGGTTGGCCTTGTCTACCGAACCCTCGGTCTGGGCAAGGAGCGCATCGAATCTGCTGCCGAGGTGATCGAGTGCCGCCCAGTTCTTGTAGGTGGTGATCAACAGGACATCCGGGTCGTTCGCTCCGCGCGCTTCCACCACGACTACCGAGTAGTCGATGATGAGGCCCGCCTTCTTGGCCGCCTCCGACTGCTTCTTGAAGCTCGTCGCCAGCCAGTGCATGTAGTCGTCGAAGTGGCCGTCGACGGTGCGGATGGAGGCGACATTGAGCACCGGTCCATCGCTCCAATCGCGGCCGTCGGCGAGCGCCGTCGTGGTGGTCAGCGTGGTCGCAACCAGCAGCGCCGCGGAGGCGCAGATAGCTTGAGTCAGACGCATAGGAATCTCCTGGATGTTTCAATTGGTGTGGGTGGTTAGGCTCGAGCAGGTGCGCAAGG
>DATHQM010000052.1:0-28568 GCA_035482695.1 Steroidobacteraceae bacterium
CTGCGGCACCTGCTGCAGTACGAGTCCGAGAACCGCCCGCCGCCGCCACTGCCGCCGCCGCCGCCGCTCTACCCGTATGCGTGGGCCGGCTGCGCCGGCTACGCGCTGGTGCTGCTCGCGGTGGCCTGGGCGGTCTCGAGCGGCGCCGTACGGCTCGACGCCTTCGAGCTCGGCGAGCTCGACGCGGCGCGCGTGCAGGCGGGTCAGTGGTGGCGCGCCTGGACGGCGCTCACGCTGCATCTCGACGGACCGCACCTGGCGGCGAACCTCGCCGCCGGCACCTGGTTCGGCTACCTCGCCGGCCGCCAGATGGGTAGCGGCACGGCGTGGCTGCTCGCCACCACGGGGGCGGCGATCGCGAATCTGCTCGAGGGGCTGTGTGGTCCGCCCGAGCACCGCGCGGTGGGCGCGTCGACCTGCGTCTTCAGCGCGCTCGGAATGATGTCGGCCTACTCGTGGCGCGAGCGCTTCGCGCTGCCGCAGCGCTGGGCGCGACGCTGGGGTCCGCTGGTGGCCGGCGTGATCCTGCTCGGCTGGACCGGATCGGGCGGGGAGGGGAGCGACGTCAACGTCGACGTGGTGGCGCATCTCGGCGGCTTCGCCGCCGGCGCGCTGCTCGGAGCCGCGGCCGCGCTGCCGCGCCTGCAGCAGCGCCTGCGCCGCGTGCCGCAGTGGCTGACCGGCGGCGCGGCGCTCGCCTCGATCGTCATCGCCTGGAGCTGCGCGCTGCGCAGCTGAGCGCAGCTGCCTTCAGGGACCTGTGACCTCGTAGCCGCGCGCGCGCAGCTCGGCGAGCGCACCGTGTTCGCCCAGCAGGCGATCCATCGACTGCACCGCGAGCGTGCCGTGATTGCGCGCCAGTCCCTCCTGCACCGCCAGCAGCCAGTCGTCGGAGGCGGTGGCGATCAGCTTGCGCACGCGCTCGGAGGTCGACACCGCGGCCAGGCACGCGGTGCGATCATCGGCATGCGGCAGGCGGCGCAGCGTATCGACGTCGCCCAACGCCCAGGCGCGGGCCCGCGCCTGCAGCGCCCCGAGATCCGTCTCGAGCAGCGTGACCACCGCGTCGAGGCAGGCGACCTCGCCGGCGAGCGGCGTCGCGCCGACGTCCTTCAGCACGTCGACCGGATCATCGATGCGCAGCTTGTCCTGGTGGATGCGCACGCCCTGCTGGCGGGCGAGGCCGAGCACCTCGTCCTGCACTTCGTTATGCAGCGCGAGGCCGGCGGCATCGAAGACGCGCGTCAGCAGCTCGCGCGCCGCCAGCATGGGGCGCATCTGCTCGAGCTTGCGATCCTTGGGAACGTAGCGCGCCTCGAGCGCCGCAACGCGCGTATACAGCGCCGGCGGCAGCGTCTCGCGCAGCGGCAGGTTGTCGGGGGGTTTCTGCAGGCGGCGCCACTCGATGTACACACGCAGCGCGGTGATCGGGTTGGCGCCGATGCCGTAGGCAGGCCAGGCGGGCACCACCTGCTGCGACTGCCGCAGCACTTCCTGCACCGCATCCGGCTGCCACACCATCTTCTTAGGCAGTGGCGAGATGGTGCCGAGGATCCACAGGGTGTGATCGCCCCGGCGCACGATCCACATGCGCGGCCCTTGATGGCGGCCTTCAACCACGACCTCGGGAGGCGCGGACGCGTCGGCTGGCGCCGCGCCGGCCTCGGGCACCTGGGCGCGTGCGCCGCACGCTGCGCACAGCAGTGTCACGAGCGCCACCGAGCCTGCGGCGATCCTGCAGAGAGACATCCGGGTCACTTTGGAGTGCGGCAAGATCAGTCGCTGTTGGGTAGTCGCCGCGGGGCACTCTCGGCGGTCGGCCGGTACACCCGTGTCAGGTCTACCGCGGAAAGCTCGCCCGAACCGATGTGCAGCTTCTCGATCAGCTCCTTGCCGTCCGCTGACAGGGTGTACTCCTCGGTCACTTCCGGTCCAAGCTGCGCGCGCACCCGTATGACATAGCCATGTCCCTTCCATCCGGAGGTCTGGTCGCCTACACCGTTCTCCGCCGATACGACGCTGTGCGCCCCGGGCGTGAAGCTGCGCTGCGAGGTGCCGTAATCCAGCACGAACTCGCCCGCACCCTGGCGGACAGTCAGGAAGTCGCCGCGGTCCACGGCGGTCGTGATGACGTGCGCCATCGGCGAGCGTCGCAGCGGGTCGGGACGGCGCCCGTCGGGTGAAGGCGGCGGCGGCGCCGAATCCTCCTCGGTATCCTGGGACCGGTAGGTCCCGTTGGCTGGGCGCGTTCCCGGGCGTGCGACGGGGGGCGCCTGCGCCTGCGCCGACTGCTGGCGCGCGATGATCTTGAAAGCCTCGGCGCGCATCTTGTCGAGAAGCTTCTGCGGATCATCGCTCGCGGCCAGGTCGAGCTTCCATGCGCCTGCCAGGCTCACTCCGGCGGGCGGCTCGGCGGCCATATGCGTCGCGCAACCGGCAAGAGCCAGCGCGGCGGCCACGAGCACCACCTGCGCAGCACGACGTTTGCGCATATTGGCGTATCCTCACAAACCCCATCAGATGGGCGCAGCATCGCAGTTCGCCCCGCATCCGCGCAAATGAGCAAACCACGCCAGTCTCCCGAACTCGACCGTCTGCGGCGGCGCATCGCGCGGCTTGACGGGCAGAGCATCGACGAGCTCTACGGCCTGGAGCCGGTATGGGAGCCCGCTGCCGGCGTGCGCGTGACGCCGGAGGAATTCGTCGCGGTGCTGTGTCCCTGGTGCGGCGAGCGGCTCGACACCCGCGTGGACCTGACGGCGGACGAGCCGGCATACGTGGAGGATTGCGAGGTGTGCTGCCGGCCGATCGAGTTTCATGCCGAGCGCGACGCCGGCGGAGCATTGCTCGCGCTCGAGGTGCGGCGGCTGGACTGAAGGAGGGCGCGAAATGCTCACGCTGCGCGGCATGACTGCGGCACTGGCCCTGGCGCTTGCCGCGTGCAGCGGTGCAGCGCCACCGCCGCCGGCGCCGCCGGCCCCGCACGACCCCTGGCCGGAATTCGCCGCGAGCTTCATCGACGGCTACTTCAAGGCCAACCCGTTCTTCGCCGTACAGGCCGGACGCCACGAGTTCGACGGCCAGATGCCGGACCTGAGCGCCGCCGGCATCGCCCACGAGGTGGCGCGCCTGCAGAGGCTGCGCACCCAGGCGCAGTCCTTCGACCTGGGCACCATGACCCCCGGCGAGCGCTTCGAGCGCGAGTACCTGCTCACGGTGATCGACGGCAACCTGTTCTGGCTGGATCGCGCGCGCTTTCCGTTCACCAACACCGCCTGGTACATCGGCCAGCTCGACCCCGACGTCTACCTCAACCGCGACTATGCACCGCTCGCCACGCGCCTGCGCGGCTACCTCGGCTACCTGCGCTCGATTCCGCGCCTCGCCGCCGATATCCGCGCCAATCTGCGCACGCCGCTGCCGCCGACCTTCCTGCAGCGCGGCGTCGACGCCTTCGGCGGCTTTGCGCGCTTCTATCGCCAGGACGCGCCGGCGGTGTTCGCAGCGGTCCAGGACCCCGCGGCCCAGCGCGAGCTCGCCGCGGCGACCGCCGCGGCCGCGGCCGCGATGGACGAGCTGCAATCGTGGCTCGAGAGCG
The DNA here is from genome assembly GCA_035482695.1 of Steroidobacteraceae bacterium. GTDB lineage: Bacteria > Pseudomonadota > Gammaproteobacteria > Steroidobacterales > Steroidobacteraceae > 13-2-20CM-66-19. Next base: position 3,599 of record DATHQM010000052.1, read on the forward strand.
AGCGCTCGCACAGCGGCGGCTCGTTCGCCCTCGGCGAGCCGCTGTTCCTCGAGATGCTGCGCACCACCGAGCGCGTCGACGTTCCCATCGCGCAGCTGCTCGCCGTCGGCCGCGCCGATCTGGAGCGCAACACGCTGGCGCTGCGCGCCGCGTGCGCCCGCTACCTGCCGCACGGCACGCTGCCGGCGTGCGTTGAGAAGATGCGCGCCGACAAGCCCGGCGGCGGCGTGGTCGAGGGCGCGCGGGCGCAGCTCGCTGGCCTGCGCGCCTTCGTCGTGGCGCACGGCATCGCCACGATCCCGAGCGACGAGGTGCCGCAGGTCGCGGAAGCACCACCCTACAACCGCGCCAACTTCGCCTACATCAACATCCCCGGTCCGTACGACAAGGGGGTGGCGTACGTCTACAACATTGCGCCGCCGGACCCGAAATGGAGCGCCCAGGAGCGCGCCGCCTATATCCGCGGCAAGGCAACGCTGCTCTACACCAGTGTCCACGAGGTGTGGCCCGGTCACTTCCTGCAGTTCCTGCATTCCAACCGCAATGCTTCGCAGGTCGCGGCCCTGTGGGTCGGCTATGCGTACGCCGAAGGCTGGGCGCACTACGCCGAGGAGATGATGTGGGACGAGGGCCTGGGCGACGGCGATCCGGAGCAGCACGTCGGGCAGCTGCTCGATGAGCTGCTGCGCAACGTGCGTTTCCTCTCGGCCATCGGCCTGCACACCCAGGGCATGACGGTCGCGCAATCCGAGCGCCTGTTCCGCGACAGCGCCTTCGCCGATCCCGGCAGCGCGCGCCAGCAGGCAGCCCGCGGCACCTTCGACCCGCAGTACCTCAATTACACACTCGGCAAGCTCATGATCCTCAAGCTGCGGGCGGACTGGGTTGCGGTTCAGCCCGGTGGCGGGTCGGCGCAGGATCCACGCCGCTACTGGCATGACTTCCATGACGCCTTCCTGTCGTACGGCGGACCGCCCATTCCACTGGTGCGGACGGCGATGGTCGGCGCGGGAGGCTCGCTGTTCGCTAGCCCGTGACGGCTGCCTGCAGGAACGTGAGGGTCGCGCTGTCGGCGTCGAGCCGCACCGCGGCGCCGAGCGGCACCGGTTCATTGACGTCCCCGTGCCCGATCGGAAACCCCGCCGCGCACGGCAGCCCGGTCGCCTCGGCCAGCTCGCGCAGCACGTCGGCGCTGCCGTAGGGGGCGTCCGGCTCCTCACAGCCGGTGAAGGTACCGAGCACGATGCCGCGTACGCGGGCGAACACGCCGGCAAGCTGCAGATGCGTCCACATGCGATCGAGACGATAGGGGCGCTCGCCCTGGTCCTCGAGCAGCAGCACGGCGCCGTCGATCGGGGGCATGAACGGCGTGCCGAGCACGCGCGAGAACACCGAGAGGTTGCCGCCGAGCAGCGGCCCCTCGGCGACGCCGCCGACGTAGGTGGCGGCGCCGCGCAGCGCGGCGGGCGGGGAGCTCGACTCGAGCAGGCCGAAGAGGCGCTCGCAGGTGGCCTGCGGCAGGCGGCCGAGCTGCGTCAGCACCGGGCCGTGAATGCTCATGCGGCCGTGCGCCTGCATCCACAGGTGCAGCGCCGTGATGTCCGAGAAGCCGATCAGCAGCTTCGCCGCCGCGCCCGGGTCCGCATCGCGCAGCCGGCCGAGCAGCCGCGTGGCGCCATAACCGCCGCGGGCGCAGAACAGCGCGCGCACCTCCGGATCGGCGAGCGCGGCGTTGAGCTCATCGAGCCGCCGCCCGTCGCTGCCGGCGAGGTAGCGCTCGCGCTCGAAGATCCCCGGTCCGTAGACGCTCTCGTAGCGGGCGTCGACCAGCGCCAGCCCGGCGTCGAACGCCGCGCGGTCGAAGCCGCTCGCCGGCGCGATGACCGCGACACAATCCCCGGGATACACTGCCGGGCAGGGACGGAAACTCGCGCTCAACGCCGATGCCCTCGCATGCAGCTACAATGCTGACCGGTCGGCGCGGACTCTAGGCGCCGCTCTGACGGAACGTCAATGATCACATTCCTGCTGTGGCTGCTGCTGTTGGTGCTGTGCTGGCCGGTCGCACTGCTGGCGCTGCTGCTCTACCCGCTCGTGTGGCTGCTGCTGTTGCCGTTGCGGCTGGTGGGCATCGCGGTCGAGGGCGTATTTGCGCTGCTGCGCGCGCTCATCCTGCTGCCGGCGCGCGTGCTCGGAGAGCGCCGCTAAGCTGGCCCGGATTTTCAGTCCGACAGCGCCTTGAGGTCGCGCCGCAGCGCCGCACGTCCGCGGTCGAGCTGATCGAGCCGCGCGGCAGCGGCGCGCAAGGCGGGCAGATTCTGCACCGGGGCGGCGTGCAGGCGGCGGTAGGCATTGCGTGCCGTAACCCACAGCCGGTAGATACGGGCGTAGCGCTCCGCCAGCTGGCGACGCAGTGTGATCAGTCCGAGCGCGCTGCGGTTCATCGGGCGCCAATCTCGCGCATCGGTGCCCCCTGGCAACAGTGCAGCCGTCACAATTCGCGGCAGCGCGATTCCTCACGCAGTACTCACACCGGGGACGGTAACTTTCCCGTTCCCCTCGTCTCGAGCGGCGGCTACCCAACATGGACCTGATATTCATTCTCGCCGTGCTCGGCCTGTATGCGGTCAGCCACGCGCTGGTGGTGGCCTTCGCGCGCCTGGCGAGCAGCGGATGAACGTCGTCTACGCGGTGAGCGGGCTGCTGACGGTGGCGCTGTTCGCCTATCTGCTGTACGCGCTGCTCAAGCCTGAGAAGTTCTGATGCCGGCGCTCACCTGGGCCCTGATCGGGGTTTTCCTGCTGCTGCTGCTGGCGTGCGTCAAGCCGCTCGGGCTGTACATGGCGAACGTGTTCGAGGGGCGGCCTAACTGGGCGCTGCGCACGGTCGCGCCGTTCGAGCGCTGGACATGGCGGCTGTGCGGCATCGACCCGGCGCGCGAGATGGACTGGAAGGAATACGCCGTCGGCCTGCTGCTGTTCAATACGCTCGGGGCGCTGACGGTGTACGGGCTGCAGCGCTTGCAGGCATGGCTGCCGCTCAATCCGCAGCATTTTACCAACCTGTCGCCCGACTCGGCCTTCAACACCGCGGTGAGCTTCATCACCAACACCAACTGGCAGGGCTACTCCGGCGAATCCGCCATGAGCTATCTGACGCAGATGGCGGGACTCGCGGTGCAGAATTTCCTGTCCGCCGCCAGCGGCATCGTGGTATCGATCACGCTGGTGCGCGGGCTGGCGCGGCACAGCGCACGCACCATCGGCAACCTGTGGGTGGACCTCACCCGCGCGACGCTGTGCGTGCTCTTGCCGCTGGCGCTGCTGCTGGCGCTGGCGCTGGTGTCGCAGGGGGTCATCCAGAACTTCAGCGCCTACCATGAGGTGAGCACGCTCGAGACGCTCACCTGGCAGCAGCCGAAGACCGACGCCGCCGGCAACGCCCTCAAGGACGCCGCCGGCAACCCCGTGCAGGAAACGCACAGCACGCGTACCCAGACCCTGCCGATGGGTCCGATCGCCTCCCAGGAGAGCATCAAGGAGCTCGGCACCAACGGCGGCGGCTTCCTCAACGCCAACTCCGCCCACCCCTACGAGAATCCGAGCGCGCTGGCGAACCTGCTGGAGATGCTGGCGATCCTGGCCATTCCCGCCGCGCTCACCTACACCTTCGGCCGGATGGTCGGGGACACGCGCCAGGGCTGGGCGGTGCTGGCCGCCATGGCGATCCTGTTCGTGGCGCTGCTGCTGGTGGTCGAGCACAGCGAGCAGCAGGGCAATCCGCTCATCGCGCGCCTCGGTGTCGATCAGGGCGCGAGCGCCACCCAGGCCGGTGGCAACATGGAAGGCAAGGAGACGCGCTTCGGCATCGCCGCCTCCGCGCTGTTCGCCGCAGTCACCACGGCGACCTCGTGCGGCGCGGTAAACGGAGCGCACGATTCGTACACGCCGCTCGGCGGCTTGGTGCCGCTGTTCCAGATGCAGCTCGGCGAGGTGGTGTTCGGCGGGGTGGGGACGGGCCTGTACTCCATGCTGATCTTCGCCATCGTCGGGGTGTTCATCGCCGGACTCATGATCGGCCGCACGCCGGAGTACCTCGGCAAGAAGATCGAGTCCTTCGAGATGAAGATGAGCTCGATCGCGATCCTGGTGATGCCCTTCATCGTGCTCACCGGCACGGCGATCGCCGTGAGCGTGGACGCCGGTCGTGCCGCGGTCGGCAATCCGGGCGCCCATGGCTTTTCCGAGATCCTGTACGCCTTCTCCTCGGCGGGCAACAACAACGGCAGCGCCTTCGGCGGTATCTCGGCCAACACTCCTTTCTATAACGTCGCGCTCGCGCTCACCATGTGGCTCGGGCGCTTCTGGCCGATCGTCGCGGTGCTCGCCGTGGCCGGCTCGATGGCGGCCAAGAAGCGCATCCCGGTGAGCGACGGCACCATGCCCACCCACGGCGCGACCTTCGTGGTGCTGCTGATCGGTACGGTGCTGCTGGTGGGCGCGCTCACCTTCGTGCCGGCGCTCGCGCTCGGCCCGATCGTCGAGCAGGTGATGCTGTGGGGGCGGCCGTGACGCGCCGCGAGCTGCGGCTGTTCGACCGTTCGCTGCTCATCGCGGCGGGCATCGACGCGCTGCGCAAGCTCGATCCCCGGCTGCAGTGGCGCAACCCGGTGATGTTCGTGGTCTACATCGGCAGCGTCCTCACCACCGTGCTGTGGCTGCAGGCGCTCGGCGGCGCCGGCGAAGCGCCGGCGTGGTTCATCTTCAACATCGCGCTGTGGCTGTGGTTCACGGTGCTGTTCGCCAATTTCGCCGAGGCGCTCGCCGAGGGGCGCAGCAAGGCGCAGGCGGCGGCGCTGCGTGGTTTGCGGCAGACGGTTTGGGCCAAGAAGCTCGACGACCCCGGCATACGCACCGGCCGCCGCAGCGTGCGGGCCGATGACCTGCGGCGCGGCGACGTGGTGCTGATCGAGGCGGGTGACTACGTGCCCGCCGACGGCGAGGTGATCTCCGGGGCCGCCTCGGTGGACGAGAGCGCCATTACCGGGGAATCCGCGCCGGTGATCCGCGAGTCGGGCGGAGACTTCTCGGCGGTGACTGGCGGCACGCGCGTGCTGTCCGACTGGATCGTGGTGCGGGTCACGGTGAATCCCGGCGAGACCTTCCTCGACCGCATGATCGCGATGGTGGAGAGCGCGCGGCGCCAGAAGACTCCGAACGAGATCGCGCTCACCATTTTGCTGGTGGCACTGACGCTGGTGTTCCTCCTGGCGACGGCGACGCTGCTGCCGTACTCGCTCTACAGCGTCGCGGTGGCGAAGCTCGGCGTGCCGATCACCATAACGGCGCTGATCGCGCTGCTGGTGTGCCTGATCCCCACCACCATCGGCGCGCTGCTGTCGGCGATCGGCGTCGCGGGCATGAGCCGCATGCTGCAGGCCAACGTCATCGCCACTTCCGGTCGCGCCGTCGAGGCCGCCGGGGACGTCGACGTGCTGCTGCTCGACAAGACCGGCACGATCACGCTCGGCAACCGCCAGGCCGCCGCCTTCATGCCCGCCGTCGGCGTGAGCGAAGAGGAGCTCGCCGACGCCGCCCAGCTCGCCTCGCTCGCCGATGAGACGCCGGAAGGCCGCAGCGTCGTGGTGCTCGCCAAGCAGCGTTTCCAGCTGCGCGAGCGCGATCTCGCCTCGCTCGGCGCCAGCTTCGTGCCTTTCTCTGCTTTGACTCGCATGAGCGGCGTCGACATCGGCGCGCGCCAAGTGCGCAAGGGCGCGGCGGATGCCATCCAGCGGCATGTCGAGGGCCTGGGACAGGTGTTCCCGCGCGCGGTGCTCAGCACCGTGCAGGACGTCGCCCGCCGCGGCAGCACCCCGCTGGTGGTCAGCGACGGGCCGCACGTGCTCGGCATCATCGAGCTCAAGGACATCGTCAAGGGCGGCATCCGCGAGCGCTTCGGGGAGTTGCGCCGCATGGGCATCAAGACGGTCATGATCACCGGCGACAACCCGCTCACCGCCGCGGCGATCGCCGCGGAGTCGGGTGTGGACGGTTTTCTCGCCGAAGCGACCCCGGAAGCCAAGCTCAAACTGATCCGCGAGCACCAGGCCGCCGGCCGGCTGGTGGCGATGACCGGCGACGGCACCAACGATGCCCCGGCACTGGCCCAGGCGGACGTGGCGGTCGCCATGAATACCGGCACCCAGGCCGCCAAGGAAGCGGGCAACATGGTCGATCTGGATTCGAACCCGACCAAGCTCATCGAGGTGGTGGAGACCGGCAAGCAGATGCTGATGACGCGCGGCGCGCTCACCACCTTCTCGATCGCCAACGACGTCGCCAAGTACTTCGCCATCATTCCGGCGGCGTTCGTCACCACCTACCCGCAGTTGAATGCGCTCAACGTCATGCGCCTGGCGAGTCCGTTCTCGGCGATCCTCGCCGCGGTGATCTTCAACGCACTGATCATCGTGGTGCTCATTCCGCTCGCGCTGCAGGGGGTACGCTACCGGGCGCTCGGCGCCGCCACGCTGCTACGGCGCAACCTGCTGGTCTACGGGCTGGGCGGCATCGTGGTGCCGTTCCTCGGCATCAAGCTCATCGACGTGGTGCTGGTGCTCGCGCGCCTCACCTAAAGCGCAAGGAGCGTCCATGAATCCACAGCCCGCACCGCCAGTTCCCGCGGGAGCGCGCGCGCGCGGCGCGCTGCTGCGACCGGCCATCGCGCTGTTCGTGCTGCTGACGCTCCTCACCGGCATCGTCTACCCGCTGCTCGTGACCGTGCTCGCGCAGGTGCTGTTTCCGGCTGAGGCCGCCGGCAGCCTCATCCTGCGCGACGGACGCACGGTCGGCTCGGCGCTCATCGGGCAGAACTTCGCCGACCCGGGGCACTTCTGGGGGCGTCCGTCCGCCACCACGCCTCAGCCTTACAACGGCATCGCCTCGAACGCCTCCAATCTCGGGCCGCTGAACCCGGCGCTGAGCGATGCCGTCAGGGGGCGCATCGCCGCGCTGCGGGCCGCCGATTCCGGCAACCCCGCGCCCATCCCGGTCGACCTGGTCACGACTTCCGGCAGCGGACTCGATCCGCACATCAGCGTGGCGGCGGCCGACTACCAGGCGGCGCGCGTGGCACGCGCGCGCGCACTGCCGCTGGCGCGCATACGGGCATTGATTGCGGCGCACACCGCGGGTAGGTTGCTGGGCGTCCTCGGTGAACCGCGCGTCAACGTGCTGGAGCTGAACCTGGCACTCGATGCGCTGAAGTGACCCAAAACATGGCCGACGTCCGGCCTGACCCCGACCAGCTGCTCGAGCGAGTCAAGGCGGAGGAGGCGCGCAAGCGCCGCGGGCGGCTGCGCATCTTTTTCGGCGCTTCGGCCGGGGTCGGCAAGACCTACGCGATGCTCGAGGCGGCACGCAGCGCCGTGAGCAGCGGCACCGACGTCGTGGTGGGCTATGTCGAGCCGCACGGGCGCCTCGAGACCGAGCGGCTGCTCGAGGGGCTGCCGCGGCTGCCGCCGCTGCCGGTGAACTATCGCGGCATCGTGCGCCTGGAGTTCGATCTGGATGCGGCACTCGCGCGCCACCCCGAGATCCTGCTGGTCGATGAGCTGGCGCATTCCAACCTCACCGGCGGTGAGCCGGCGCCGCGGCATCCGAAGCGCTGGCAGGACGTCGCCGAGCTGCTGGCGGAGGGCATCAGCGTCTGGACCACGGTGAACGTGCAGCACCTCGAGAGCCTCAACGACCTGATCCTGCAGACCACCGGCGTGCGCCAGCGCGAGACGCTGCCCGATCACGTGTTCGATGAGGCCGACGACATCGAGCTGATCGATCTGCCGCCGGATGACCTGATCGCGCGGTTGCGCGCGGGCAAGGTGTACGTTGCCGAGGGCGGCATCGCGGCCGTCGAGCGCTTCTTCCGCAAGCAGAACCTGATGGCGCTGCGCGAGATCGCGCTGCGCCGCGTCGCCGACCGCGTCGAAGCCGCCTCGCGCGCGCTGCCGCCCGATCACCTCCAGGCGCGCATCGCCGGCGACCGCGTGCTGGTGGCGGTAGGTCCCGACGAGCAGGCCGAGCAGCTGGTGCGCGCCGGTAAGCGCATGGCCGATGCGCTCGACGCCGAGTGGATCGTGGTGTACGTCGAGACGCCGGCGCTGCTGCGGCTGTCGGAAGCCGAACGCAACCGGCGCATCGCGGTGCTGCGCCTCGCCGAGTCCCTCGGCGGCCAGAGCGTGACGCTCGACGGTCCGTCGGCAGCCACGACGCTCGCCGAGTATGCGCACGTGCGCAACGCCACCCGCGTCATCGTCGGCGCACCGAAACGGCGCGGCTGGCGCGCCTGGCTGCGGCCCTCGACCGCCACCGAGCTGGTGCGGCGGGCGCGCGGCTTCGACGTGGTGCTGATCGCCGCGGCGCGCCCGGCAGCAGCGCCACACGGTGCAGCGGCGACCGCGCTGCCGCCGGCCACCGCGGTGCGCTGGGACCGCTACGGCTGGGCGCTGGCCATCACCGCGGCCTGCACGCTGCTGGCGTTCGCGATGTACCCGCATTTCGATCTGTCCAACCTCGTCATGATCTACCTGCTGGGGGTGACCGTGGCAGGCCTGCGACTCGGACGCGGACCATCGGCCATGACTGCGCTGCTGAATGTGGCGGCGTTCGATTTCTTCTTCGTGCCGCCGCGCTACTCGTTCGCGGTCTCGGATGCGCAGTACCTGGTCACCTTCGGTGCCATGCTGACCATTGCGCTCGTCATCGCCACGCTCACCGCCAGCGTGCGCCAGCAGACGCGCGTGGCGGGCGCGCGCGAGCGGCGCACCGCGCTGCTGTACGCCATGAGCCGCGAACTGGCAGCGACGCGCGGCATCGACAACATGGCGCGCGTGGCGGTACGCCACGTCGCGGAAGTGTTCACAGCCCAGGCGGTGGTGCTGCTGCCCGCGGCCGGCGGCAAGCTGCGCTACCCGACCGACCCGCCGCTGGAGAGCTCGTTTCGTCACGCGGATCTCGCGGTGGCGCAGTGGGTCGCCGATCACGGTCGCCGCGCGGGACTCGGCTCCGACACGCTGCCGGCGTCTCCCGGGCTGTACGTGCCGCTCGGCGACGAGCGGCGCACGGTGGGAGTGCTGGCGGTGCTGGCGAACAACGTGCGGCGCGTGCTGCTGCCCGAGCAGAGCCACCTGCTCGGCACCTTCGCCGGGCAGATCGCACTCGCCCTGGAGCGCGCCCGCCTGGCGGAAGTGGCGGAAGCCTCGAGCCTGGCCGCCGAGCGCGAGACGCTGCGCAACACGCTGCTCGCCTCCATCTCCCACGATCTGCGCACGCCGCTCGCGGTGATCGCCGGCGCGGGCAGCACGCTGGCGCAGCACGGCGCCAGTCTCGACGAAGCGACGCGGGTGCAGCTGGCGCGCTCGGTGGAGATCAAGGCGCGCGAGATGTCGGAGCTGGTGACGAACGTTCTCGAGCTGGTGCGTCTGGAATCGGGCCAGGTGGTGCTGCGGCGCGACTGGCAGATGCTCGATGACCTGGTCGGCAGCGCGCTCACCGCCTACAGCGACAAGCTCGCCGATCACCGTATCGAGGTGCATCTGCCCGCGGAGCTGCCGCCGGTGTGGGTCGACGCCACGCTGATCGTGCAGGTTTTCACCAACCTGTTCGACAACATTGCCAAGTACACTCCGCCCGGCACGCGCGCCACGGTGTCGGCCGCACTCGAGCCGGAGCGCGATTTCGTGCGCGTGACGCTCGACGACGAGGGCCCGGGACTGCCGGCGGGGGATCCGGCGCGGCTGTTCGACAAGTTTCAGCGCGGCAGCGACGAGGGCACCGTGGTGGGCGTCGGACTGGGGCTGGCCATCTGCCAGGCGGTGGTGCGCGCCCACGGCGGGGAGATCGAGGCGCAGCGCCGCCCGGGCGGCGGGGCGCGCCTCACCTTCACGCTGCCGTGCACCGCAAGTGCCCCGTGACCCAGGCGATGCACCAGCTGCTGATCGTCGAGGACGACCCGGACATCCGCCGGGTGCTGCGGGTGCTGCTCGAGGCGCACGGCTACCGCTGCGTCGAAGCCGACACCGCGGAGCGCGCCGAGATCGAGGCGCGCAGCCACAAGCCGGACCTGCTGCTGGTCGACCTGGGGCTGCCCGACGAGGACGGTCTGAACGTGATCCGCCGCGTGCGCGGCTGGTCGCAGGTGCCGATCGTGGTGCTGTCGGCGCGCACCATGGAGGAGCAGAAGATCGCCGCGCTGGATGCCGGCGCCGACGACTACGTCACCAAGCCGTTCAGTGCGCCCGAGCTGCTGGCGCGGCTGCGCGCGGCGTTGCGCCGCGACGTGCGCGGCGCCGCGCCCGCAGCCCAGCTGCAGTTCGCCGCGCTGCAGGTGGATCTGGCACGCCGCACGACGCAGGGGCCGGCCGGCGAGGTGCACCTCACGCCGCTCGAGTACCGCGTGCTCGCCTGCCTGGCGCGCCACCTGGGCAGCATCGTCACGCAGCGCCAGCTGATCCGCGAGGTGTGGGGCCCGCAGCGCCAGGATGACTCGCGCAGCCTCAGGGTGTGCATAAAGAATCTGCGCGCCAAGCTCGAGCCGGACCCGCGGCAGCCGCGCTATCTGGTGACCGAGACCGGGCTGGGCTATCGGCTGCGTGCCGACGAGAACGCGGCGGCGTGAGGCGCTCGGGGCGCCGGCGCGTGGCGCCGGCGTGCTGCGAGGCTAGCTGAGCGACACCACCAGCTTCGCCGAGTGGCTGCGCCAGTTGATCGGGATGATGAAGGCGCGCTGCCCGGGCTTGTGCGGCAGCTCCGGTTTCTCGCCCGACAGCACGCTCGGCACCGAGATCACGAAATCGCGGCCGAAGTCACGACGCGCGTTGCCCGAGATGGTGTTGGCCACTTCCCCCACCAGGTCCTTCATGGTCTCGTGGCTGAAGTCGTTCTCCTGCATTTTCATCAGCAGCACGGTCAGCATCGCCTTGGGAGCGGTGAAGTACACCACGCCCTCGCGCTTGCCCGAGATGTTGATGATGCCGGTGTACTCATGCACCGCCGGCGAGCCTTCCATCAGGTACGGCGAGCCGATCGTGGCCGCCTGTTGTGCGGCCACCTCGAAGAAATTCGTCGTGCCTTCGACGAAGGTCTTGAGCTCCTGTTCGTATAGCATGGGCGGTGTTCCTGCGGTGGCGAAGTGCGCTGCGGCTAGCGCATGAGCTCCGCGATCGCTTCGTTCAGCTGCCGGTCGGTGAACGGCTTGTTGAGGAACCCGTTGGCGCCCTTCTCCATGGCCTCGACCGCGGTCGCCTTGTCGGCGAGCGCCGATATCACCAGGATGCGCACCGCCGGCTTCAGGGCGACCAGCTGCCCGATGCATTCGATGCCGTCCATGCGCGGCATGGTGAGGTCCATGGTCACCACGTCCGGATCGGTCCGCTTGAACAGCTCGAGCGCCTCGAAGCCGTTGCCGGCCGAGCCGACCACCTGCAGCTCCTCGAACTGCTGCGAGCGCTCGATGCGCCGGCGCATGATGTTCGAGTCGTCGACGATCATCAGCTTGTAGGATCGCCTGCCGTTCACTGCACCGCCGTTGCCGCTCATGTGCGCCACGTTCCCGCTCAGGCGACCGCGGTGCTGGCGGCGGCGGTCGGCAGCACGATCTTGAAGCGCGTGAACTTGCCCGGATGCGTGCTGACGCCAATCTTGCCGCCGAGCGAGTACACGCTGCGCGCCACCACGTCCATCCCGACGCCGCGGCCGGCGTCCATGGAGACCTCTTCCTGCGTGGAGAAGCCCGGCCGGAAGATCAGCGACATCGCCGTGCGCGTGTCCATGCCGGCCGCCTCCTCCGCGCTGATGAGCTGGCGCTTCACGGCCGCCGCCTTGAGTGAATCCGGGGCGATACCCGCGCCGTCATCCTCGAAGACCAGCTCGTAGCCGTCGGCGGACTTGCGGAACTCGACGAGCACCGTGCCGGCGTCCTCCTTCAGCTGGGCGCGGCGCACCTCGGGCGACTCGATGCCGTGCACGGCGGCATTGCGCAGCATCTGGATGAGGCAGTCCTTGATCGTCGGCGTGTACTGCGCCGGGACGTCCGCGAGGCCCCGCAGCGTCAGTTTGAAGCGCTTGGCGTGATCCTCGGCCAGCCGCTCGGCGAGCGACTGCAGCGTCGGCGACAGGTCTTCGGCGCGGCGCGTGAGCGCCGACGCGCTCGGTTCGGCGGCGGGCCTGGTGGGCGCCTTCGCCTGCCTGGGCGGCGGCGCGGCCGCTGGTGCGGGCGCGGCGGCGGCGGCCGCGGCGGCCGCCGCCGCGCCGGGAACGGTGTCCTTCAGCACCGTGAGCCGCGCGGCCATCTCGCGCACGCTGCGCAGGTGCGCGAGCAGCTCATCGAGCTTCAGCACCATCGGCAGGAAGTCGTTGCCCGTGAGCTCCGGCTTCTTCTTGCATTCGCTCACCATGTCCTCGAGCGCGTGCACGCGGCTGGCGACCGACTTCAGATTGAGCGCCGAGGCCTCGCCCTTGATGGCATGCAGCTCGCGGAACAGCCCGCCGAGCTTCTTGCGGAACTCCCCGTCGGTGCGCGCCGGTTCCTTGAGGATGGTGTTGACCAGCTTCAGTCCGGTCTCGGCGGTGTCGAGGAACGACACCAGCTGCAGCGGATCGACGTGCATCATGCCGAGCATCATGTCGAGCTGTTGGTTGGCGTTTTCCTGCGACTCCTGCAGCTCGCGCGCCAGCAGCACGCTGGAGGTGATGTCGCCGACCGCGCACAGCACGTGCTTGATGCCCTCCGCTCCCATGACGCGGTGGAAGTCGAACTGCAGGTAGCGGGTTTCCTTGCCGCCGTGGCCGTTGTCCATGGTGATCTCGAGCTGGCCGAGCGGATTGATGCTCTTCATCAGGTTCTCGTGAGCGCGGTCACCCCAGAGCAGCTTGATGTACTTGGTCGCAGTCGCGAGCGTCGCCGGCGGTACCAGGTCCCTGAGCAGCTCCTCGAAGGTCAGGCCGGCGAAGTCGTTGCGACTGAACATGCGCGTCAGCGCGTCCGACCACACCGAGCCGATGCGATAGTTGGCGTCGAGCAGGAAGAAGCCCTCGCGCACCGTCTTGAGGATGTCGCGGGTCTGCTCCTGGGCATCGCGCGCGGCGCGTTCGTGGCGCGCGCGCGTGAACTGGAAGTAGCCGGCCGCCGCCGCCAGAACGAGCGCGGCGAGCACGCCGGCGAACAGCAGTGCGCGCAGCCGCGCGGCGGCGTCGGAAGCGTTGTGCTGCAGGCTCGAGGCCAGCGTCGCCAGCTGGTCCTGCAGCGCCTGGGCGTTGTCGCTGGCGAACAGCTGGGCGCGCTTGACCGCCGCGTAATGCTCGCGCCCCTCGCGCGACAGCGCGCTGCCGGCGGTGTCGGAATCCACGTATGGCTGGCCGTTGAAGGTGATCACCGGGTCGAGCACCGGGGCATACTGGTGCCACAGCAGCAGCGCACGGCCGAGCTGCGGGGAATTCAGATCGGGCAGGGTGCCAAGCTGCGTCAGCTCGCGGTCGAAGCCCTTGACCGTACCCTGCAGGTCGGCGAGTGCCTGGCCGGCATAGGCGCGCACTTCCAGGCGATCGCGCAGCGTGTTCAGCTGGCGGGCGATCTCCTCGGGAGAGTTCTGCAGTGCGCTCGCGGTCTGCAGCGCCGTGATGTTGGCGCGCATGTGGGTGGCGAGGCGGAAGCCCATGATCAGTACGGCACCCATGACGAGCATGAGCGCGGTGCCGATGCCGGCGGTGGTCAGGTGACGGCGGCGCTCTTTCGCTGCGACGGTCATGCGGGCGATTCTCCTGTTATCACTTCGGCAGCTCGAAGCGCATGCGGGTCTTCACTGGCACCTCGACGGCGGCGCCGTCGACGACCATCGGCGCATAGCGCCAGTGCTTCACCGCGTTGATGGCCGCCTGGTCGAACACCCCCGTCGGCAGCGACTCGAGCACGTGGATGTCGCGGGTCTCGCCACGCACGCTCACGGTGAACTCGAGCGTCACGCTGCCGCTGACGTGTTGCGCCAGGGCAGTGGGCGGGTAGTCCGGCGGCGCGGAGCGCACGCGCTTCAGGTTGGCAGCGAGCGTGGCCGGGTCGACCGCGGCCTGCGGCGGCGGCGGCTGCAGCTGCTGCACGGCCGCGAGGTCCTTCGGATCCGCGCCCCAGCGCTTGGCGAGCGCGAGGTCGGCGTCGGCCGGTTTGCCGGCGAGCACCGCGGCGCGCGCCCGCTCGATCAGCCTGGCGGCCAGGGCACGTCCGGCGTCGGCGAGTGCTGCGTTGCCCGGGTCGCTCGACTGCAGCTGCGTCAGGTAATAAGCGGCGCTGTCCTGCGCCGGATCGGTGAGGCGACCGTCGCGCAACCGCTCGCGGGCCGCCTGCAGCATGCGCTCGCTGTCGGCCTGCGCCGCCTTCTGGCGGGCGGCGGCCACGTCCTTCTCGAACTCGATGACCTCGGCCGGCGTCAGGCCAGCGCGGCGCGCCGCGTCGAGCCAGCGCTGCTGCTCGGCAGTGTTCTTCGCCAGCGCCGCATCGCGGGCCTTGTGCAGGTAGGCGCTGAGCAGGGCGTGGGCGGCGCGCTGCGTGGCGGCGTTGCCGGGCGCTGCGCTCTGCAGCTCGAGCAGATAGCTCCTGGCGCTGTCCTGCGGATCGTCCAGATGGCCGTCGCGGATGCGATCATCGACCAGCCCGGCGAGGTGCTGCACCCTGGCATCCTCCTGGCGGTGAGTGATGTCCGCGCGCCAGCGCGCGAGCTGTTCTGCGGGAATGGAACTCGACTGCTGCGCCTGGTGCACGAGGGCGGCGGCCCGGTCCAGATTGCCGTCGGCGATCGCCTTGGCGATCTGCGCGCCGTACAGGCGCAGCTCGCCGGCGGCCACGCGCGCATCTGCCGGAGCGGCCGACTTCAGGTTCGCGAGCGTCTGCGCGGCCTCGTCCAGCCGGCCGCCGTTCACGGCCTCATCGAAGCGTCCGGCGAGCACCGCGGCCACGCGTTGCAGACCATCACGCGCCTCGGCGTTGTTGGCGTTGGCGGCCACTGCCGAGCGGTAGTACAGCAGGGCGTTGTCGCCGGCGGGCTCGGTGAAGCGGCGCTCGTGCATCGCCAGTCGTGCCTTTTCCAGCAGCTCGTCGACCTTGCCCTGGAGGATCGAGGTGTCGGCGAGCGGCGGCGCCGCTACCGTGGCGCCGCTGGCGGGTGCCGTCGCAGGGTGGGCGGCGGCCGCAACCGGCTGCCTGCCCTGGAAGAACCACCAGGCGCCCCCGGCGGCAGCGGCCAGCAGCGCCACGGCGGCGACCGCCAGCAGTGTGCGCCGCGTGTTGTCAGCGCCGCTGCGCGCACCGGGCGGTGCGGCGGGCGGCCGCAACGCGCCGATGGTGAGCGGCGGCGTCGGCGCCGGCGTCGCTGCGGCGGCTGCCTTGTTGGTCTCGGCCGCCGCGATGGCCCCGCTGAGCACCGCCTCGGTCTTGCGCACGTCGATCGGTGTCGGCAGCACCGCAAACACCTTGCTGCCCTTGAGCGTCGTGGCCAGCTGCTTCTCACCCGCCGTCGCCGCGAACACCACCACGGCGGCGCGTGGCTGCGCCGCACAGGCCGCATCGACCGCGGCGCGCGCGTTCGGCAGCGTGCCCGCATCGATCACCAGCACCTGGGCGCGCTTGCTGCCGGCCATCGCTGCCAGCGCGGCTTCGAGCGTCTCGACCGGCCGCACCGCGGCCTGGCCGCCGAGCGCCTGGCCGAGCTCGAGAAGGAATTCATCCCGGTTGGTGATGGCAGTGACGTCGGTCGTCGGCTGCGACGCCTTGACCGCAGCGGCCGGTGCGGCGGCGTCGGACGTGCGGGAGGCGGAAGCTGCACTGACCACGTGTCGTATCTCCACGAAAAGACCCGTCCGGGTACCGGCGTTCGGTCCCGGGGAGCGTGGCCGCGGCGCTGCGGAACCAGCGCGGAAAGCCTCGCCGTTGCAGCATATGTAGCCTCCGGAGCCACGCAGTGCGTCAGTTCACAATAACGCGACGCTGCGTCGGGGCGCCGCGACCGCAGATCGGGATTTTCTGAAGCACTGCTCGCTTTGGCGGTGCGCACCCGCCGGCAGCGGCGCGCGTGCGGTGCGCGTGCGTGCGCGTGCGCGTGCGTACGCAAGCTGCGCGAGCGGCGCGCAGCGCCGGCGCTTTGTCAACGTCTCGTCTACCGCCGGTCCGGCCGCCGTGGCGCCGCAGGCGCCGTGATGGTGCGCGCGCGCTGCGTGCTGCCGCCCGATGGGGCATGGGCGCAGTGCGCACCGGGCGGGTGCGCGCTGCGGGAAGCTTTGCAATCAGCTACTTAAGCCGAGCGGCGCGCTGCTGGCGCGCGCCGTGCAGGGATTGCAGTGGCGCGTGCGCCGCTTCGAGTGAACAATCCGTGCCTGTGACCGTCTTAACGTAATAGGCGCGCCGGGATCTGAAGGCCGTCACTCATTGTGCGAGACATTGGGACTAAGTTAAGAACGAAGCTGGCATTGCCGGCATCCTCCGGCGGCGCCGCGCGTGACCCATGAGCCCGATGGGAGGGAAGGACGATGCGACCGCTCGGTGTTGAGCAGAGTTCCCACGGCAGCAATGCCGACTTCATCGATAGCCTGAGCTCCTTCAGCCGCCTGCACCGCGCGCAGCGCTGGGAAGGGACGTTCGGGGAATTCATCGCCAACATACTGCCCGCCAATCCGGCGGCGCTCGCGCGCAGCAGCCACGAATACATCTGGGACATGCTGCGCTGGCACGGCCGCGCCGGCCAGCCGGACGCGCCGGAGAACATGCGCGCGCGCGAGCTGTTCAAGCGCGAACTGTTCGGCATCGATGAGCCGCTGTCGCGCGTCGTCGACTACTTCAAGGCCGCGGCGGCTGGCTCGGACGTCGGCCGTCGCCTGCTGCTGCTGCTCGGGCCGCCCTCGGGCGGCAAGTCGACGCTCGCCATCCTGCTGAAGCGCGGACTCGAGGAATACAGCCGCACCGACGAAGGCTCGCTGTACGCCATCCGCGGCTCGCCGCTGCGCGAGAATCCGCTCAATCTCATCCCGACCAGCCTGCGCGCGGAGTTTCGCGAGCGTTACGGCGTCAACATCCAGGGCGAGCTGTCGCCGTGGGCGCGCGATTTCGTCGAGCGCGAGTTCGAGGGCGATTTCGTGCGCGTGCCGGTGGAGCGGGTCTTCATCACCGAGGCCTCGCGCATAGGCATCGGCACCTATGCGCCGCACGACCCGACCACCGCCGACATCGCCGACCTGGTCGGCTCGGTGGACCTCGCCAAGGTGGCGCAGATCGGCGACGAGGGCGATCCGCGCGCCTGGTCGTGGTCGGGCGCGGTGTACGCCGCCAGCCGCGGCGTGCTGGAGATGATCGAGATCCTCAAGGTCAAGCGCGAGTTTCTTTACCTGCTGCTGACCCTGACGCAGGAGAAGAACGTCAAGGTGTCGCGCTTCCCGCTGATCCACCTCGACGAGACGATCCTGGCGCACACCAACCTCGCCGAGTTCCACAAGTTCCTTCAGGAAAAAGAGAACGAGGCGCTGCTCGACCGCATGGTGATCATCAAGATCCCGTACGCGCTCTCCTACCGCGACGAGTCGCGCATCTACCAGAAACTGATCTCGGGCGCCCCGGCATTCCGCAACGTGCACCTCGATCCACACGTGCTGAATCTCGCCGCGGTGTTCAGCATCCTCACGCGGCTCGCCAAGACCGAGCGCGAGGGACTCGATCTGCCGAAGAAGCTGCGGCTGTATGCCGGCGAGGCGGTCGAGGGCGTGGCGGAGAGCGAGGCGATGCGGCTCAAGGCGGAGGTACCCGACGAAGGCATGAACGGCGTCAGTCCGCGCTTCGTCATCAATGCCATCTCCAATGCCATCACCCGCGGCAACACCCACAGCCTCACCAGCATGGAGCTGCTGCTGGCGCTCAAGGACGGCATCGAGAGCGATGCGCGCATGGATGCCAAGCAGAAGAAGGCCTGGATCGATCACCTGGTGACGGCGCGCAAGGAGTTCTACAACCGCTGGGTGAAGGAGGATGTGCACCGCGCCATGTTCGCCTCCTTCGAGGAGGAAGCGCAGCAGCTGCTCGAGAAGTACCTGGACGAGGTAGAGGCCTCGCTCGATCACCGCCAGGTCACCGATCCGATCACCGGCGACAATCGCGCGGCGGACGAGCGTTTCCTGCGCTCGGTCGAGGAGAAGATCAAGGTATCGGACTCCGGCAAGATGTCCTTCCGCCAGGAAGTGGTGCGCAAGGCGATGGTGGCCTTCAAGGCGGGCGAGAAGTTCAAGCTCGCGAGCCACGCGCGCATGCGCGAGGCGATCGAGCAGTATCTGTTCGAGGAGCGGCGCGACGTGCTGCGGCTGGTCACTTCCACCGCGCGTCCGGACGACGATGCGCGCCAGAAGATCTCGGTGGTGCAGCAGCGCCTGGTGAACGAGTACGGTTACGACGAGCACAGCGCCAAGGAGGCGCTCAGCTACGTCACCACGCTGCTCGCGCAGGAGTAGCCACGCACCGGGAAAAGGAGTACGACTAGCACGTGGACGGAGAGGGCAAGCAGCGCAGCGGCGCAGATCCCGCCGCGGCCGGGAAATGGTACGAGCTGTTCTCGCGCGGGGCGCGCGACTGGCTGCGTCACGACGAGAAGGTGCGCGAGGCGGTGCGCGCCAATCTGCCCGAGATCATCGCCGGCGGCGACGTCATCAACGGCGGCGCACGCACGGTGCGCGTGCCGGTGCGCATGCTCGAGCACTACCATTTCCGCCTGCGACGCGCGGAAGAAACCCAGGGTGCGGGCCAGGGCAAGGCCAAGCCCGGCGACGTGTTCTCCGATCCCGCGCGTGAGCAGCGGCCGGGGGAAAAGGGCGCCGGCGGTCGCGACGACGGCGAGGTGCAGCTGCTGCTCGAGTTCAAGGTCGACGACATCGTCGACTGGATCTGGGAGGAGATGCAGCTGCCGAACCTCAAGCCGCGCACCGGGCCCTCCGAGGACAGCGAGTGGATTCGCGAGGGCTGGGATCGCCACGGTGCGCGCTCGCGGCTCGACCGGCGCCGCTCGTTCAAGGAGATGGTGAAGCGCCGCGGCAATCCGGGCGCCACTCCCACCTTTATCGACGAGGACCTGCGCTTCCGCCAGCTGGCGCGGCGACGCCAGCCGGCGGTGCACGCGGTGGTGTTCTTCATGCTGGATGTCTCGGGCAGCATGTCCGACCGCGACCGCAAGCTCGCCAAGACGTTCTTCTTCTGGGTGGTGCAGGGGCTGCGGCGCGAGTACCGCTCGCTCGAGACGGTGTTCGTCGCGCATACCACCGAGGCGTGGGAATTCAACGAGCCGGATTTCTTCCAGGTGACCGGCACCGGCGGCACGGTGGCTTCCACCGGGCTCGCCAAGGTGCGCGAGATCATCGACGCCCGCTACAACCCGGGGCGCTGCAACATCTACCTGTTCTATGCCTCCGACGGCGACAACTCCGTGAGCGACGCCCAGGAAGCGCGCGGCGTGCTGACCAGCATCGCCGCCGACGCCTGCTTCACCGGCTACGTGGAGGTTTCCTCCGGGCTGTCGCGGCAGCTGGCCACCGAGACCGGCAAGCTGTTTGCCGAGCTCACTGCCGCCGGCTGCGCCGCCGGCAGCTACGCGCTCGGCGACTTCGACGACGTGTGGGGCGCGGTGCGGCACTTCTTCACCGCCGAGACGCACGCGCCCGACGCTGCGCAACCCGCCGGCAGTCCATGAGCGAGGACTGGCAAGGCTACGTGCGACGCATCGAGGCGCTCGCCGCGGCATCCGGGCTGCGATTTCACGCGGTCGACTTCGAGGCGGTGCCCGACAGCTTCATGATGGAAATCGCCGTCTACGGGCTGCCGGTGCGCATGCCGCACTGGTCGTTCGGTGTGCGCTACATCTACCAGCTGATCCAGCGCCACATGGGGCACTCGCGCCTGTTCGAAGTGGTCTTTCCCGGCAACCCCGGGCACGCCTACCTCGCCGAGAGCAACGGCCTGGCGGAGAACATCCTGGTGACGGCGCACGTGCTCGGGCACGCGGACTTCTCGCGCAACAACCTGCTGTTCCGCCGCTGCCAGGAGCAGGTGAGCGAGCGCATCGTGGAGCACGCCGCCAACCATGCGCGCCAGATCAGCCAGGCGATCGAGACGCACGGCATGCAGCGGGTGGAAGCAGCGCTCGATGCGGCGCTCGCGCTCGAGCAGCACGTCGACATCGACCAGCCGCTGCGGCGCGCGCGCTACCCGGAGTACCTCGAGGACCCCAAGGCGCTGGTCGACGACGAGTTCCGCAAGCGCTTCGCCGCCCTCGAGCCGGCGGCCGCGGGCAGCGCCGTCGAGGCGAAGAAGCGCGCGCCGGTGCCGCCGCACCCGGAGCGCGACCTGCTGTGGTTCGTGGCCAATTACGCGCCCGAGATGGAGAGCTGGGAGCGTGACATCTTTCTCGCGGTGCGCGAGGAGTCGTTCTACTTCTACCCGGTGTTTGCCACGCAGATCATGAACGAGGGCTGGGCGTCCTACTGGCACGCCCGCCTGCTGCGCGAGGCGGATTTCATACCGCAGCAGGCCTACCTCGACGCCATCAAGTGCCACTCGGACGTGGTGCGGCCGGTGGCCGCCGAGCAGCAGGTCTCACTCAACATCAATCCGTACCACCTCGGCTTCGCCATGTGGGAGAAGATCGTCGCCAAAGACGGGCTGGAGGCCGCGCGCCACATCATGGAGCAGGACGATGACTTCGCCTTCGTGCGCAATCACCTCACGCGCGAGCTCGCCGAGGAGCTGGAGCTGTTCCGTTACAGCGCGCGCAGCGACGGCCAGATCAAGGTTCTCGAGACCGACCTCACCGCGCTGCACGAGGCGGTGCTCGCGCCCAAATACAACTTCGGTGCGCCGATCGTGTCGGCGCTGCACATGCGCAACGACGGTACGCTCGAGCTCGGTCATGACAGCGGGGTCGACGGCCGTGGACTGGATCTCGAGCGCAGCCGCAAGGTGCTCGACTACCTGCACAAGCTGTGGCGGCGGCCGATCGTGCTCACCACCGTGAACCAGGCGGGATCGGCGCTCGAGCTCACCGCTCCTTAGGCTCTGCGCTGCTTCGCTGCGGCGCGGGCGGCGGCGCGGCTTCGCCCCAGTCCTCCTCCTCGTGCGAGGTCACGATCGACACCGGGTCGCTCGCCGGGAAACTGTCGGCGAGCGCCTCATCGAGCTGATCCTGGATCTTCTGCGCGCTCTCGCGCCGGCGTGCCTCGCCTGCGGGATCAGCCGGATCAGCCGGATCAGCCGGATCAGCCGGATCGGCGGGATCGGCGGGATCGGCGGGATCGGTCATGGAGCCTCCTGGGCGGCGAAAGCCAAGCGCGTCGCGGCGCGCCCGGCCGTGCCATGGTACCCCTTGCGCTAGACTTGCCGCATGCCGCGGCCATACCTGGTGTTCGTGCGGGCGGGCAACGAGTCGCTGCACCGCCGACTGATCGCCGAAGACCCGGGGCGTAACTGGGACTGTGCCGTGAGCTGGTACGTTGCCCCGCCGCCCGAGCAGCTCGCGGAGTATTACTGCCAGGGCGGGTTCAACAAGTTCGACGGTTTCCTCGAATTCTGGCGGCAGCGGCCGCCTGACTTCGACTACCGCTACCTGCTGTTGCTCGACGACGACGTGTATCTCGCCCCCGGCGACGTGTCGCGCTTCCTGGCGCTGTGCGAGCACTACCACACCTACCTGGCGCAGCCGGCGCTGCACTGGTTCACGCAGACGACGATGAAGGCGCTGGTGCGCAATCCGGCGTGCGTGCTGCGCCGGGTCAGCTACGTCGAGGTGATGGCGCCGTGCTTCTCGAGCGCTGCGCTTACGCAGCTGCTGCATACCTTCGGCATGACGCGCAGCACCTGGGGCACCGACGTCGCCTGGGCGGGGGTCATCGACGGGCGCCAGCCGATCTACGTGGTGGACGCCATCGGCATGGATCACACGCGCACCGGCGACGGCCGCCCCGGCGCCTTCTACCGCAAGCTCGCGGAAATGGGGGTGGATCCGTACACGGAGCTGCGCCACGTGCAGCAGCTGTACCCGGCGCTGCGCACCAGCCGCACGCTCCGCACGGGCCACGTGTTTCGCGAAGGCATTCCCGCAGCGCTCGCGCCGGCGCTCATGTGGCTGTTCGAGCGGCTGAAGTTCATCGTGCGGCTGCGCAAGCGCGCGCTGTTTCACCTGCGCTACTGGCGCGCGAGTCTCGAGGACGCCTTCACGCGCTAGCTGTGCGCGCGGGCATCGAGCAGCGCGCGGATCGCCGGCCATTCGTTCGGCACCAGGCCGAGCGCTTCGGCCTGGCGGCCGGCGAGCACCTGGAAGTCCTTGCCCAGATACTCCGCGATCAGTCCCTCGCAGCGCTCAGCCAGCACATTCGAGCGCGGGTCCGGGTTCAGCACCATGCCGAGCCCGGTGGGCGGCGTGCCGATGGTGCGCACCGTGAGGTCCGGACGCTGCTCGCGCAGCAGCAGCAACAGCCGCCAGATGTCGCCGCTCCAGAAGCGCGTGCGCTGCTCGCGCTGTGCGGTGCGCGCATCGAGCGGATAGCAGTCGTGCACCAGGATCACCGCAGCGCGCGTGCAGGCGCGCTCGACGTTGATGAAGTCGCGCAGCGCGTACTCGAAACGGTGCATGCCGTCGATGAAAGCGAGCTCAAGCGCGCGGCCGCCGAACTCGCCGCGCAGGTCGTGCTGCGCGAAGAACTCATCGCTGGTGGTGGCGAAGATCCGCTCGTGCGCACGCAACGGCCGTGCCAGCTGCGGGCTCGGGTCGATGCCGATTGCCGCCGTGTCCGGCGAGGCCAGCGCCAGCGATTCGCCGCGCGCGACGCCGATCTCCAGGTAAGTGGCGGGCTTGAGGTGCGCGTGAATCCGGCGCAGCACGCCGAAGTAGCTCTCCCCCGGCAGCGTGAGACGCGACATGAGCGTGTAGGCGCGCGAGTAGTCGGCGTGCTCCACCGCCTGCCGGCACAGCGCCAGCGCCTGCTGCGGGCGGCCGAGCCACTGCTGCCAGCGCGCGCGCCGGAACAGCGCCCTGGCGGTGCGCCGCCCCGCGGGAGGTGGAGGAGTTTCGGGCGCCACGTTCACCTTATTGTCTGCGCAGGGAGTTTAACCCGCCCGCGACGCCCCTGACCCTGCAATCCGCAGCCGCGCGGGCACGGCCGTGGGCCCGGTGCGCGGGCGCCGCGCCTGGCCGGTCCCGCGCCTGCTGGCCCCGGGGCGGCTTTCCGGAGTAGGCTTTCGCCACACCGGTGATGCTCGCGCGGCGCCGGTAATGCACGAGCCGGGGGAGCCAAGCGTCATGGGGTACACGACTTCGGGCATCCGTAACATCGCACTGGTCGGGCCGGCCGGTGCGGGCAAGACCTCGCTGCTCGAGACGCTACTGACCCAGGCCGGCGCAACGCGCAGCCGCGGCAGCCTCGCGCGCGGCACCACGGTCTCGGACTTCGACCCGCAGGAGAAGCGCCTGCAGCATTCCCTGGATACGGCGATCTGCAGCTTCGATTGCCACGACATCCACGTCAACCTCATCGACACGCCGGGCTACGCGGACTTCCTCGGCAAGACGCTGGCCGTGCTGGAGGCGGTCGAGGCGGTCGCCGTCGTGGTGAGCGCTGCCAACGGCGTCGACAGCTTCACCCAGCGCATCATGGAGTTCGCGCGCGAGCGCGAATTGTGCCGCCTGGTCGTGATCAACAAGATCGACAGCCGCGACGCGCACTGCGCGGACGTGCTGCAGCAGCTGCGCGAGGCCTTCGGACCGGAATGCCTGCCGCTCAACCTGCCGGCCGGCGGTGGCGACGCCGTGGTTGACTGCTTCTTCCAGCCGCCCGGGCGCGCCGCCGACTTCTCCTCGGTGGCGGCGGCGCACACCCAGATCATCGACCAGGTTGTGGAGCTCGACGAGCAGCTGATGGCGCTGTATCTCGAGCAGGGCGAGGAGCTCTCGCCCGAGCAGCTGCACGATCCGTTCGAGCAGGCGCTGCGCGAGGGGCACCTGGTGCCGGTGTGCTTCGCCTCCGCGGAGAGCGGCGCGGGTGTGCCGGAGCTGCTGCAGGTGTTCGAGCGGCTGATGCCCAACCCCGCCGAGGGCAATCCGCCGCAGTTCCTCAGGGGCAACGGCGAGGCGGCCGAGCGCGTGGCGGTCACGCCCGATCCGGCACGCCACGTGATCGCGCACGTCTTCAAGGTGTCCATCGACCCTTACGTGGGCAAGCTCGGCGTGCTGCGCGTGCACCAGGGCACGGTGCGCCCGGGCAGCCAGCTGTTCGTCGGCGACGCGCGCAAGCCCATCAAGATCGCGCACCTGTTTCGCCTCCTGGGCAAGGAGACCGCCGAGATCACCAGCGCCGTGCCCGGGGAGATCTGCGCCATCGCCAAGGTCGACGAGCTGCATCTGGATGCCGTGCTGCACGACTCGCACGAAGAGGACCAGTACCACCTGAAACCGGTGGCCTTCCCGCCGGCCATGCTCGGCGTCGCCATCGAGCCGGAGCGACGCGGCGACGAGCAGCGCCTCGCGGACACGCTGCACAAGCTCACCGCCGAGGATCCGTGCGTGCGCATCGAGCATCACGCGGCGGTCAACGAGACGGTGCTGTACGGCATGGGCGAGTTCCACCTGCGCGTGCTGCTCGAGCGCATGACCGAGCGCTACGGTGTGCACGTCAAGACGCACCCGCCGAGCATTCCCTACCGCGAGACCATCACCCGACCGGCCGACGGGCATTGCCGCCACAAGAAGCAAACCGGCGGCGCCGGGCAATTCGGCGAAGTGATGCTGCGCGTGGAACCACTACCGCGAGGCATGGGTTTCGAGTTCGTCGACGCGGTCAAGGGCGGCGCCATTCCCGGCCAGTTCATGCCCGCGGTGGAAAAGGGCATCCTCCAGGTCGTCGACAGCGGGCCGCTT
>DATHQM010000053.1:0-34576 GCA_035482695.1 Steroidobacteraceae bacterium
CGCCGACTGCGCCAGCCAGGAACCCAAGCGCTGCGAGCTCTTCCTGGTGGAGGGTGATTCCGCGGGCGGCTCGGCCAAGCAGGCCCGCGACAAGGACTTCCAGGCCATCATGCCGCTGCGCGGCAAGATCCTGAACACCTGGGAACTCGATCCCGCGGAGATCGCCGGCAGCGAAGAAGTGCACAACATCAGCGTGGCGCTGGGCATCGAGCCGGGCTCGACCGACCTCTCGCAGCTGCGCTACCACAAGGTGTGCATCCTCGCGGACGCGGACTCCGACGGACAGCACATCGCCACGCTGCTGTGTGCGCTGTTCCTGCGGCACTTCCGTCCGCTGGTGTCTCACGGGCACGTGTACGTCGCCATGCCGCCGCTGTACCGCATCGACGCCGGCAAGCAGGTGCACTACGCCCTCGATGAGGCCGAGCGCGATCAGCTGCTGAAGAAGATCGAGAAGGACAGCCCGCGCGCCAAGCCGACGGTGACCCGCTTCAAGGGCTTAGGCGAGATGAACCCGACGCAACTGCGCGAGACCACCATCGACCCGCGCACGCGGCGCCTGGTGCAGCTCACCATCGACGGCAAGGACAACACCGATCAGCTGATGGACATGCTGCTCGCCAAGAAGCGTGCCGCCGACCGGCGCGAGTGGCTCGAAGAGAAGGGCAACCTCGCGGAGGTGCAGGTGTGAGCGGGCCTCCGGAGAACCAGGAACTCAACTTCGAGGGCGTCGAGCGCCAGCCGCTGGCCACCTTCACCGAGAAGGCTTACCTCGATTACTCGATGTACGTGATCCTCGACCGCGCGCTGCCGGCGCTCGGCGACGGATTGAAACCGGTGCAGCGGCGCATCGTCTACGCCATGAGCGAGCTTGGGCTGTCGGCGGTTTCCAAGCACAAGAAATCCGCGCGCACCGTGGGCGATGTGCTCGGCAAGTTCCACCCGCACGGCGACACGGCCTGCTACGAGGCGATGGTGCTCATGGCGCAGCCGTTCGCCTACCGCTATCCGCTCATCGACGGTCAGGGCAACTGGGGATCGCAGGATGACCCCAAGTCCTTCGCCGCCATGCGCTACACGGAGGCGAAGCTCACCAGGTACGCCGAAGTGCTGCTCGCGGAGCTGTCCGACGGCACGGTCGACTGGACGGCGAATTTCGACGGCACGCTGGAGGAGCCGGTAATCCTGCCGGCGCGGCTGCCGAACCTGCTGTTGAATGGCACCTCGGGCATCGCCGTCGGCATGGCGACCGACATTCCGCCGCACAACCTGCGCGAGGTCGCCGCTGCCGCGGTGCACCTGCTCGAGGATCCCGAGGCCACGCTTGCTGCGCTCATGAAACATGTCAAGGGCCCGGACCTGCCGACCGGTGCGGAGATCATCTCCCCGCGCGCGGATCTCAAGGAGTTCTACGACAAGGGCGTCGGCAGCTTCAAGGCGCGCGCCACCTGGGAGATCGAGGAAGGTAACGCGGTCATCACCTCGTTCCCCTACCAGGTCTCGCCGAGCCGCGTCCTGCAGCAGATCGACGAGCAGTGGCGCGCCAAGAAGCTGCCGATGATCGAGAGCTACAACGACGAGTCGGACCACGAGAATCCGACGCGCCTGGTCATCGTGCCGCGCTCCAACCGTGTCGATCTCGTCGAGCTCATGAACCACCTGTTTGTGACCACGGACCTGGAGCGCAACTACCGCGTCAATCTCAACATCATCGCGCTCGACGGCCGCCCGCGGGTGATGAACCTCAGGGAGATCCTGGGGGAGTGGCTCGAGTTCCGCACCAGGACCGTGACGCGTCGCCTGCAGCATCGCCTGGAGAAGGTGGCGCGGCGGTTGCACATCCTCGACGGGCTGCTGATCGCGTTCCTCAACCTCGACGAGGTGATCCGCATCATCCGCCGCGAGGAGGAGCCGAAGCCGGTGCTGATGAAGCGCTTCAAGCTCTCGGACGAGCAGACCGAGGAGATCCTCAACACGCGGCTGCGGCACCTGGCGAAGCTCGAGGAGATGAAGATCCGCGAGGAGCAGAAGACACTGGCCGCGGAAGCAGCGGAGCTCGAGGCGCTGTTGAAGAGCAAGGCGAAGCTGAAGAAGCTCATCGCCGCCGAGATCCGCGCCGATGCCGAGAAGTACGGCGACGAGCGGCGCACCCGGATCATCGAGCGCGAGGCGGCCCAGGCGATCGATGAGACGAGCCTCATCCCGAACGAGCCGGTGACCGTGGTGCTGTCCACCGGCGGCTGGGTGCGCTCCGCCAAGGGCCACGACGTCGAAGCGGGCGCACTGACCTACAAGAGCGGCGATGCGTTCCAGGCGCTCGCCCGCGGACGCAGTCTGCAGCCGGCGGTGTTCATCGACAGCACCGGACGCACCTATACGTTGCCGGCGCATTCCCTGCCGGGCGCGCGTGGCTACGGCGAGCCGCTCTCCGGGCGGCTGGATCCGCCCGATGGCGCGAAGTTCGCCGGCGTGATGATCGGCGAGCCCGAGGACCTGTGGCTGCTCGCGAGCGATGCCGGCTACGGCTTCACCGCGCGGCTCAAGGACCTCATCAGCGATCGGCGTGCCGGCAAGACGGTGCTCAGCGTGCCCGAGAACGCGCAGGTGCTGGCACCTGCGCCGGTGCCGGGCGCGGATTCGCTGGTGGCGGTCGTCAGCAGCGAGGGCAAGCTGCTGGTCTTCCCGGTGAGTGAGGTTCCGGAGATGCCGCGCGGCAAGGGCAACAAGCTCTACGACATCCCCGGCAAGAAGGCGCGTGAGCGCAGCGAGCTCATGAGCGCCGTCGCGGTCGTACCGCCGAAGGCGAGCCTGGTGCTGTGGTCGGGCGAGGTACACAAGGTGCTCGAGTGGCGCGAGCTGCAGGACTACCTCGGCGAGCGCGCGCAGCGCGGCGCGGTGCTCAGGCGCGGCTGGCCGCGCCGCATCGAGCGCCTGGAGGCGCGCGCCTTGCCGCCGGCCTGAAGCGGTGCGCGGCGGTGAGGGCGCCTAGCGTGCGCCCAGCACCACTTCCTCGGGCTCGTTGACGAAATAGCCCTGGATGTACTGCACGCCGAGCTGCCACAGCACCGCCATGGTGTTGGCGTCCTCGACGCGCTCGCCGATCGTCTGGATGTTGCGCTTGCGCGCCGCCTCCACCAGTGTGCGCACGCGCAGCTGCACCTGCGGATCGGTCGCCAGCCCCTGGATGAGGGTGCCGTCGATCTTCACGAAGTCGAGTGGCATGGACTCGAGCAGGCCGATGCTGTCGCGCCCGGAGCCGAAGCCCTCGAGCGCGAAGCGGAAGTGTCGCTGGCGCAGCGCGGCGGCGAGCGCGCGCACCTCGCGGACGAGACTCGCGGCACCCTCCTCGGTGATCTGGAAGCACAGTCGCTCGGGTTGCGCGCGGCTGGACTGCAGGTGAGTGTCGAGCCACTCGACGAAGCTCGCGTCGCGTGCGCTCTCGCGCGACAGCCGCACGAACAGGCACTCGGGCTTCTTCTGCGCGGCGAACGACAGCGACGCGCCGACCACCCAGCGGTCGATGTTCTTCATGAGGTCATTGCGGGCGGCGGCGGCCATGAACTCCGAGGGCAGCACTTCCTTGCCCTGGTTGTCGATCATGCGCACCAGCACGTCGAACATACCGGGGTCCGCGCCCTGCAGGCTGGCGATGGGCTGCTGCACCAGGCGGAAGCGGTTCTCCATCAGAGCCGCCTTGATGTGCTTCACCCATACCTTGTCGTAGGACATCACGCGGCTGTCGGCGTCGGCGCGATCGGAGCTGATGGTCTGGTTGCCGCCGCGCGCGCTGCCGCGGCGCTCGCACTCGAGCGCATCCTGGATCACCGCATCGAGGTCGGCATCTCCCGGGGACACCACCGATAGCCCGATGGTGCAGGTGACCGACACCGACTTGTCGCGCACGCGCATCACGTGCTTGTGCACGCGCGCCAGCAGCCGCTCGCACCAGGCGCTGATGTCGTGCTCGTTGCCGCGCTCGAGCAGCGCGAGGAAGCGCACGCCGCCGAAGCGCCCGACCACCTCTTTCGGATGCAGAGTCTCCTTCAGGAGCCTCGCTGCCTCGACCAGCACCAGCTCACTTGCGGTGGCGCCGATCACGCGCTCGAGCGCGCTGAATTTGTCGACCCGGATCAGTGCCAGGCAGCGCATCCCGCCCGGGGACGGCGTGCGCAGCCGCTCCGCCAGCGCGCCCAGCAGCTCGCTGCGGCGCAGGAGTCCGGCGCCCGGCTCGGGGCGCACCACGGCCGGCGCGCGCGCGACGGGGCGCGCTTCCTCGCGCGGCCGCGACGGCACTACCAGCCGCACGCACGGCGCCGCCTCGTGCTGCCCGAGCGTCAGCGTCATCTCGATCGGCACGACGCTGCCGTCGGCGAGCAGCGCGTTGCCGCGCAGCGGGTGATCGTTCCAGCGTCCCTGCAGGCAGGCGGCGAGCGCGCCGCGCAGCGCCGCGTGGGTCGATTCCTCGAACAGGTCCATCACCGGCTGACCGGCCACTCCCTCCTCGACACCGAGCAGCTCGAGCCACGCCGGGTTGGCATCGACCACGATGCCCTCCTGCACCTGGATGATGGCGTCGTTCGAGCGCTGCAGCACGCTGTCGAGCTGGCTGCGCGCGTCGTGCGCGGATTTGAGCGTGGCATCGAGTGCCTGCTGAGTACGGAAGGCGCGCAGCTCGCGTTGCACCACCGCCTGCAGCCGGGCCTCGCTGGTGAGGGTGACCACGTCACGGGCGCCGAGCGCGAGGCCCTGGGCGATGAGCGTCTCGTCGACCCCGGCGGCGACCAGCAGCACCGGCACCGCCGGGGCGAGCTGGTCGCGCAGCGCCATGGCCGCGGTGAGCGTCTCGCGGTTGCTCCAGGTGTAGAAGATGAGCTCGGGGTTGAGCTGGGTGAGCGCATCGCCGAGGTCCGGCAACGCCGGGATCCAGGTGCAGTGCGCGGGCTGCCCGGCCCGACGCAGCATGCCGTTGATCGCCTCGGCCAGATCGCGCGCGGGGCTGAGCACGATGAGCGGAATGGCGCTCGGCTCGGTCAAGGCGCACCTCCACGGCAAGTCCCTTGCCGGGGATTCTAGCATCGCGATGCGCGCCTTCCGCGTGCCGTGCCTCGCGGAAAACGCGCGTGTGCCCCCGCGCGGATCCGCAAACTGGCTTCGGGCGGGGTGATGCCGGTATCATACGCGGCCCTTTTTAGCGGGCTGTACCTTCCAGGCCAGCCCCGGCACCTCTAGAGACAGACCATGGCCAGCTATACCACCAGCGAGATCCGCGGCGGCCTCAAAGTCCTGCTCGACGGCGACCCGTACACGGTCATCGAGAACGAGTTCGTCAAGCCGGGCAAAGGCCAGGCGTTCAACCGCATCAAGGTGCGCAACCTCAAGAGCGGGCGCACCATCGAGCGCACCTTCAAGTCGGGTGAGTCGCTGGAAGCGGCCGACGTGGTCGACACCGACATGCAGTATCTCTACCAGGACGGAGACTTCTGGCATTTCATGGTGCCGGAGAGCTTCGAGCAGTACACCGCGGGCAAGTCCGCGGTCGGCGACAACGCCCAGTGGCTGAAGGACGGCGTCGTCTGCATCGTCACGCTCTGGAACAACGTGCCGCTCGTGGTCACGCCGCCGCCGCACATCGAGCTGAAGATCGTCGCGACCGACCCGGGCCTGCGCGGCGACACCGCCACCGGCGGGCAGAAGCCGGCGACGGTCGAGACCGGCGCGGTGGTGCGGGTGCCGCTGTTCATCATCCCCGGCGAAGTCATCCGCATCGACACGCGCACCGGCGAGTACATCTCGCGCGCCAAGCAGTAGGCGCACGCCGCGGCCGGGCGCGCCGCGTGTGCGCAGCTGCGCGCCGCTAGCGCAGCGCTTCCGCGGCCGCCGGGTCAGCGCGCACCGCCCGCAGGCCGTCGGCGGCATACAGCGCCAGCGCCGCCCAGATCAGCACGAAACCGGCCGCGCGCGCCGCGCCGAAATCCTCATGGAACAGCAGCACGCCCGACAGCAGCTGCAGGCTCGGGCCGATGTACTGCAGCACGCCGACGGTCGAGTACGGCAGCAGCCGTGCAGCGTAAGCGAACAGGAACAGCGGCACCGCGGTGACGATGCCGCTGCCGATGAGCAGCGCGGCGATCGCGCCGCCCGAGCGGGTAAACGCGTCGCTGCCGTGCAGCCCGCACCACAGCAGGTAGCCCGCCGCCAGCGGCAGCAGCAGCAGCGTCTCGGTGGCGAGTCCGGGCAGCGCCTCGACGCTGATGACCTTGCGCACGAAGCCGTAGAGGGAAAAGCTCAGCGCGAGCGTGCCGGCGATCCACGGCGGACGCCCGGCGAGCACCGCGAGATAGAGGACGCCGAGCGCGGCGAGCCCGACCGCCAGCCATTGCACGCGGTTCAGCCGCTCGCGCAGCACCAACACCCCGAGCACCACGTTCACCAGCGGGTTGATGTAGTACCCGAGGCTGGTGTCGACGATGTGCCCGTGGGAGACGCCCCACACGTACACCAGCCAGTTGCAGGAGATCAGCAGCGCGCTCAGCAGCAGCCGCGCAAGCAGCGCGGGCCGCGAGAAGATGGCGGCGAGGCGGCCGAGCTCGGCGCGCAGCAGCATCCACCCGAGGATGAACAGGCACGACCAGGCGATCCGGTGGCAGATGACCTGCAGCGCCGGCACCTCGCGCAGCGGATGCAGGTAGATCGGAAACACACCCCAGATGGCGAAGGCCGCCGCGCCGGCAGCCAGTCCGCGCGGCGACAGGCGCGCCCTCATGCGCCGGGTACGGACGCGTCGCTCGCCGCCACGAACAGCGCGGCGAGCGCCTCGAGACCGGCGGCGTCCGCGCCGTCGAAACGCCCGCGGCGCGGGCTGTCGATGTCGAGCACGCCGAACAGCTCGCCGCCGCGCAGCAGCGGTACCACGATCTCGGCGCGCGACGCGGCGTCGCAGGCGATATGCCCGGGGAACTCCTGCACGTCAGCGACCACGAGCGTGCGCCGCCCGGCCGCCGCCGTGCCGCACACGCCCCGACCGAGCGCGATGCGCACGCACGCCGGCTTCCCCTGGAACGGGCCGACGACGAGCGTGCCGTTTCTGAGGAAGTAGAAGCCTGCCCAGTTCACCTCGGGGAGCGCCGCGAACAGCAGCGCCGCGGTGTTGGCGGCGTTGGCGATGAGGTCGTGCTCGCCGGCCAGCAGTGCCTGCAGGTCGGCGGCGAGGTGCCGGTAGCCGGCGGCCTTGTCGGTGAACTCATAGGCTGAAATTGTGGTCTGCATACTGCGCTAGCGGTTGCGCGGCCGAAGCGCGGCGCGCCGCGCGCCATTCTCAGGCGCGCCGGGTGGGAAACGCCAATACCTCCTCGATCTCAGCGGCCCCGCTGGCGAGCATGAGGGTACGGTCGAAGCCTAGCGCGACCCCGGCGCAATCGGGCAGTCCCGCCTCGAGCGCTGCCAGCAGCCGCTCGTCGGGGGCGGCCACGGGCAGGCCGCGGCGGTGCCGCTCGGCATTGTCGCGCGCGAAACGCGCGCGCTGCTCGGCGGCGGCGGCGAGCTCGTGGAAGCCGTTGGCGAGCTCGATGCCGTCGCAGTACAGCTCAAAGCGCAGCGCGGTGCGCGGATCGCGCGCATCGAGCCGTGCGAGCGCCGCCTGGCTGGCCGGATAGCCGTACACGAACGTCAGGGCATTGCCGCCGAGCCGCGGCCCGATGCGGCTTGCCATGAGCAGCTCGAGCCACGTGTCGCGCGAGGTGTGCGCGTCGCCGCGAAATCCCAGCGGCTGCGCCGCCTCCTGCAGCTGCGCAACGCTTGCGCTGAGCGGATCTAGGCCGAGCTCGCGGCTGAACGCCTCGCGGTAGCTCAGGCGCTCGCCGGCGCGCCCGCTCGCGACGGCGCCCAGCAGGCTGCGCACCAGCGCCTCCACCTCGTCCATCAGCGCCTCGAGCGTGAATCCGGCGCGATACCACTCGATGAGGGTGAACTCCGGATTGTGCAGCGGCGAGCATTCGAGGCCGCGCACCACGTGGCAGATCTGGTAGATGTCGCCGCTGCCCGCCGCCAGCAGGCGCTTCATCGCGTACTCGGGCGAGGTATGCAGGTAGTGTGGCGGCGCGTGCGGAGCGCCCGCGAGCGGTGCGAGCTGCACGCTGGCGCAATGTATGTGCACGTCGCTGACCGGCGCGTTCACCACCAGGGGCGTATCCACCTCGAGCACGCCGCGCGCGGCGAAGAACTCGCGGGCGTGCGCGAGCAGCGACGCACGCTGCACCAGGCGCGCGCGCGTGGCGCGCGGACGCCAGTCATCGCCCGGCGCGCTCATGCGAGTGTCGCGAGCGCCTGCCCGAGGCGCACGGGGCTACCCGGGACGAGCCCGGTGAGCCAGCTGCCGCTGCCCGGCGGCAGCAGCACGATGACCGTCGAGCCCATGTTGAAGCGGGCCACTTCCGCACCGCGGGCGAGCGCCAGGGTGGCGCGGGCGCCATCGAGCGGCAGGTCGCAGCGACGCCGCGGGCGCCGCGGGGTCACCTCCCCGTGCCAGATCGTCGACATGCTGCCGACGAACAACGCTCCGACCAGCACCAGGGCGAAGCTGAGCGGCCCGGCACCGAACATGCAGATCACGCGCTCGTTACGCGCGAACAGCCCCGGGACGGCTGCCGCGGTAACGCCATTGACGCTGAACAGCTGCCCGGGCACGTACCACGCCGCCCGCAGCGTGCCGGCCAGCGGCATGTGCACGCGATGGTAGTCGCGCGGCGCCAGGTAGAGCGTGGCGAAGGCGCCGCCCCGGAACAGCTCCGGCCACGGTGCATCCTCGGCAAGCAGCGACTCGAGCGTGTAGGCATGGCCCTTGGCCTGCACCAGCCAGGAGGCATCGAGGCGGCCGAGCTGGCTGACGGTGCCGTCGACCGGGGAGATGAGCGCGGCCGGATCGGGGTCTGCCGGGCGCACGTTGTCGCGCAGCGCGCGGGTGAAGAACTCGTTGAAGCTCGGGTACTGCAGGGCATCGGGCTGCAGCGCATCGGCGAGCTGGGGATGAAAGCGCGCGACGAACGCGCGGATCAGCGCGTTCTTCAGCCAGCGCCGGCGGCTGCGGGTCAGGCGGTAGGCCAGCTGCGAGAGCCAGTGCTGCGGCAGCAGGTATTGCAGGGCGACGAATGCGCGCGCGCCCAGGCCATCGGGCGCCGCGCCGCTCATGCCTGCGACCGCGCCTTGCGCAGCCAGGGCGCCGCGCGCCGCAGATCGGCGCTGATGGCCGCGACGTCGAAGGGCGGGGTGAAGATTGCAGCGACGCGGCCCGCGTCATCGAGCAGGAACACCACCGCCGAATGGTCCATGGTGTAATCGCCCCCGGGCAGCTCCACGCGGCTGACGACCACGCCGAGACTCGCGGCGAGCGTGGCGATCGTGGCCGGTGTGCCGGTGAGCCCGAGAAACTGCGGGTCGAAGGCATGCACGTAGCTGCCGAGCACCGCCGCAGTGTCACGCTGCGGGTCGATGCTCACGAACACCACGCGTAGACCGGCGAGCGCGGCGCGCTTGCGTACCTGCGCCAGCTTCAGGAGCGTCGCCGGGCACACGTCCGGACAGTGCGTAAAGCCGAAGAACATGAGGGTGGGTGCGCCCGCCAGATCGTGTGCCGTGAGCTCGCGTCCGCTGGTGTCGGTCAGGCGGAAGTCGGGCAGGATCTTCGGCTGCGGCAGCCAGGTGCCGCTTGCCAGCTGCGGGCTGCGGTGGTCAAGCTCCTGGGACACCCAGAAGCCGGCCAGCGCCGCGCAGACGGCGGCGGCGGCGAGGAGCCAGCGGGCGCGTAGCGGGATCATGAGTGGATTATTTCATACACGCCCGCGCGCCGGGCGCGCGCAGCGCGCGGCCACGCGGGCCACGCGGGCCACGCGGGTGCGCGACGCGCGACCGCGGCGGCGCGTCACGGTGCGTGCGCTCATCGCGCACGGCGCCGCACGCCTCACCCGCGCGCGAGTGTTCTTCGGGCACGGCACCGACAACGCCTGGGACGAGGCCGCCGCGCTGGTGCTGCACGCGCTGCGCCTGCCGCTGCGTGGCGGGCGGGCGGTATATGCCCGCCGCGTCGGCGTGCGCGCGCAGCGCAGCGCGCACGAGCTGCTGTCGCGGCGCATCCGCGAGCGCATCCCGTCGGCCTACCTGACCGGGATCGCCTGGTTCGCGGGCACACGGCTGCACGTCGACACGCGCGTGCTGGTGCCGCGCTCGCCGCTGGCGGAGCTCATCGAGCGCAGGTTTGTGCCCTGGATCGACCCGCGCCGCGTGCGGCGCGTACTCGACCTGGGTACCGGCTCCGGGTGCATCGCGATCGCCTGCGCGCGCCGGCTGCCCGCGGCGCGCGTCGATGCGCTCGACGTCTCCCCGGCGGCGCTCGTCGTGGCGCGCGGCAACGTGCGTCGCCTGCGTCTGCAGCGGCGCGTGCGGCTGCTCAGATCGGATCACTTCAGCGCCCTCGGCCGCGCCAGCTACGATATCATCGTGGCGAATCCGCCCTATGTGGGGAGCCGCGAGCTCGAGGCGCTGCCGCCGGAGTACCGTCACGAGCCGCGCCTGGCGTTGGCGGCGGGGCGCTCCGGGCTCGATTCGGTGCGCGTAATTCTCAGAGACGCGGCGCGGCACCTGCGGCCGCGCGGGCTGCTCATCGTCGAGGTGGGCAACACCGAACGGGCAGTGCGGCGCGCGTGGCCGCGCCTGCCGTTCGTGTGGCTGGAATTCGCGCGCGGCGGCGGCGGGGTGTTCCTGCTCACGCGCGAGCAACTGCAGCAGCGTCGCGGCGCTGCGAGGTTCAACGGCACAGCAGCAACATGTCGGGCAACACGATCGGCAGACTGTTTACGGTAACCACGTTCGGCGAGAGCCACGGAGCGGCGATGGGTTGCATCGTCGACGGCTGCCCGCCTGGCCTGGCGCTGAGCGAGGCGGATGTGCAGCAGGACGTCGACCGTCGCCGCACCGGCACCTCGCACTTCGTCAGCCAGCGCCGCGAAGCCGACCAGGTGCGCATCCTCTCGGGCGTGTTCGAGGGGCGCACCACCGGCACGCCGATCGGCATCCTCATCGAGAACACCGACGCGCGCCCGCGCGACTACGACAAGCTGCGCGACCGCTTCCGTCCGGGTCACGCCGACTACACCTACGCGCACAAGTACGGCGTGCGCGATTACCGCGGCGGCGGCCGCGCCTCGGCGCGCGAGACCGTGATGCGCACTGCCGCCGGGGCGATCGCCCGCCGCTACCTGGCCGCGCGCCTCGGCGTGCGCATCTACGGCTACCTGAGCCGGGTCGGCGCGCTCGAGCTCGAGCCGGTCGATCCGGCCTTTGCCTACCAGAATCCGTTCTTCTGCGCCGATCCGAGCCGCATCGCCGACATCGAGGCGCTGATCTGGCAGGTGCGCGGCGCCGGGGACTCCATCGGCGCGCGCGTCACGGTCGTGGCGAGCGGCGTGCCCCCCGGACTTGGCGAGCCGGTGTTCGATCGGCTGGACGCCGACATTGCTCACGCGCTCATGGGCATCAACGCGGTCAAGGCGGTGGAGCTCGGCGCCGGCGTGCGCGCAGCCGCGCAGCGCGGCAGCGAGCACCGCGATGAGCTCACGCCGACGGGCTTCTGCAGCAACAACGCCGGCGGGGTGCTCGGCGGCATTTCCTCGGGTCAGGACGTGATTGCGCACCTGACGTTCAAGCCCACCTCGAGCATCCAGGTGCCCGGCCGCACGATCGACACCGACGGCAAGCCGGTCGAGGTGGTGACCACCGGACGGCACGACCCGTGCGTCGGGCTGCGTGCCACGCCGATCGCCGAGGCGATGCTCGCCATCGTGCTCATGGACCACTACCTGCGCCAGCGGGCGCAGAACGCCGACGTGCAGTGCACGACGCCGGACATCAGCGCACGCCGTACATGATCTTTCGCGCGCCGCGTAAGCGGCGATTGGTCAAAAATGCGCCAGCCGTCACGGTTCCGCAGCCCGCACCGCGGGGTGCCGCAGGCCGCGGCGGACCGAGGCAGCGAAACGCGACACAGTTTATGTCGTGAGAATCCGTGAATATCTCGCCCCTGACGGTAAGACTTAACGTATGGCTCATCGCCGACAATCTACGCACGGGCGGCTTTGCCGAGAGCGTGCACAGCGCGCGGCTTTGGCCTGCACGGCCTATTTAAGTTATATTGCCGCCCGATGCGGCGGGGGCTCGCAAGATATGGCCCATCCTTTTGTTTTCCATAGGCATTTTTATCGGATAATGCCTGCCGGGGGTTCCTGATGATCGCCAAACGCTCCGTCTGGGCGCTGGCCGTGCTGCTGGCGCTGCCGTCAGCCTCGTTCGCGCTCGGGCTCGGGGACGTCCACCTGCTGTCCTCGCTCAACGCGCCGCTCGATGCGGACATCGAGCTGCAGGACGCGTCAGTCGACGAGATGAACACGGTGCAGGCGTCGCTGGCGTCGCGCGAGACGTTCGCGCGCTACGGGCTCGATTGGCCCGGTTATCTCGCGAGCGTGCAGGTGCACATCGCGCGCACCAGCGACGGACGCGCGGTCATCAAGCTCAAGACGGTCGATCCGATCTCTGATCCTTTCATCACCGTGCTGGTCGAGGTGAACTGGTCGCGCGGACACCTGGTGCGCGAGTACACCATGCTGCTCGATCCGCCGATCTACGCCCCGGGCCAGTCGCCGGCCCCGGCGGTGAGCGTGGCCGCGAGCGGCACCGGCGCCAAGGAAGGCGCGATCGCCCGCAATTCCGAGTCCGGCGCGACGGCGCCGGCACCCGCTGCGTCGCAGTCGGCTGCGACCGCGGCGCCCGCGCCCGCGGCCGTTGCGGAACCCGCCGCTGCAAACACCGCGCCCGCTGCAACCGCCGCATCCGCCACAGGCAGCGCCTCCGCTGAGAACCCTGCGCCGGCCGGCTCAGGCGGCCAGCCTGGCACGCACCTCGTGAGCCGCGGCGAGACGCTTTCACGGATTGCCGCCGCGGCCGCAGGCGCGCGCGCCGACTCGCCGCAGGGGCGTAGCTGGATGCTCGCGATCTACCAGGCGAATCCGCGCGCGTTCGATCAGAACATGAATCTGTTGCGCTCGGGCGCGGTGTTGCGCATGCCCGACGCCGCGACTGCGGCGGCGGTGCCCCCGGCGCAAGCCTCCGCCGAGATCCGCCGTCAGTACGCGGCCTGGCGCGAGAGCGCAGGCGGCGAGGCACCGGCGGCCACCGAGCCGGGCCGGCTGAAGCTCGTGCCGCCTTCGGCAGGCGCCTCCGTGGGCACGACGCCCGCGGCCCCGAACGCGGATGCGACGGCGCTCCAGGGCCGCGTGCACGATCTCGAGAGCCAGCTCGCCGATTCCAAGCGCCTGCTGGAGATGAAGAACGCCGAGCTCGCGCGCTTGCAGTCGCAGCTCGCCGCCAAGCAAGGCGCGGCTGCACCGCCGCCGCCCGCCACGCCGCCCGCGCAGGCGGTAACGCCGCCGGCCGCGACCCCGCCGTCCGTCACCGCCACGCCACCCGCGCCGCCCGCCGCCGCTCCGCCCGTGGAGGAACAGCCGGCCGCGCCTGTTGCACCGCCCCCCGCCGTCAAAGTGGCGCCGCCTCCGGTGCACAACGCCGCCCCGAGCGCCGCAGGCGGCTCGCTGTTCGATACGCTCAAGAGCTACTGGTGGGTGCTGCTGCTGTTGCTTATCGCCATCGGTGCTCTGATTGGCTCGCGCGCGCTGCGCTCGCGCCGCTCGTCGGAGTTCGACGATTCACTCGGGCGGCTCGCGGTGGCCGGTGCCGCTGCGGCGGAGCCTGCCATCGGTGGCGGCCCGCGGTTCGAGTCCGATGCGGCGCCTGCCGTGCGCGCCGTGCGCGGGGCACCCGCGCCGGTCGACACGGAGGCTGCGTTCCTCGTCGAGGAGTCCGGCAGCCACGAGCGTCCGCGGCTCGGCGCCGCCGGCGCACCGCCCTCCGCACCGCGCCACGTGGCGAGCGACGAAACCATCAGCAGCGAGACGGCGATCAACCTGGACCAGGGCGATCCGCTCGCAGAAGCCGACTTTCACATGGCGTACGGCCTGTATGACCAGGCCGCCGACCTCATCCGCATCGCCATCAGCCGCGAGCCCACGCGCCGCGATCTGAAGCTCAAGCTCCTCGAGGTGTTCTTCGTCTGGGGCAACAAGGAGCAGTTCCTGCAGACGGCGCGCGAGCTGGCGGAGAGCCGCGCGGACGCCGCGCCCGGTGAATGGGAAAAGATCCTCATCATGGGCAAGCAGCTCGCCCCCGAGGATGCGCTGTTCGCGGGCGGCGGCGCGGTTACCGGCGCGGCCGCAGGCGGCGTCGATCTCGACCTCGAAGGCGGCCAGAGCCGCGTCGACTTCGATCTGCTCGGTGAGCCGGTCGCGTCCGATGCGCCGCAGGGACTGGATCTGGACATCGGCTCGGCCGTCGGCGAAGAGGCGGGCACCGAGTCCACCACCAACGTCACCGACCAGAACGCGCAGCTTCTGGATTCGACCTTCTCGAGCACCACCGGCACCACGCGCCAGATGACCCAGCGCGTGCGCCCGTCAGGGGCGACCGGCGAGATGGAGGGTCCCACCGTCGAGCAGCCGGCACTGGGCACGGCGCCCAATCCCACCGTGCGCCAGAAGCTCGAGACGGCGCTGCGTCAGAGCGGTCCCGACCAGACCGCCGAGCTCGCCATCGATGACCTCGGGCTCGACGTCGGACAGGTCGACACCGTCGACCAGCCGGGACCTGCGTCCGCGGCCAGCTCGACCCCGGATTCGCCCACGCTGGTGGCAGGTCTCGACGAGCAGTCGCGCCACGCGATGGAGGGCCGCCCGGGCAAGGACAGCGGCGTGTCCTCCACCGGCGCCTGGCAGTTCGACCAGAACGAGCTCGAGCAGGCGCTGACCCAGACGAGTCTCGCGGTGCCGGACCCGTCGGCCACGGCGCGCCTGGCCGCCCTCAAGGGGCACGCGCTCGACGTCGACGTCGGCGATGCCACCGGCACGCACGTGCGCACCGTGACCGACGTCGACCTGGACGTCGGCGCTGCGACCGGCAGTCATCCGGCCAACGGCACCGGCGGCCTGGACCTCGACGTCGGCACCGCGACGGTGCCGGACACCGCCTTCGCGCAGACGCAGAAGCTGTCCTCGGAAGACCTGGCGCTGCCGGATCTCGAGCCCGTGACCATGAGCGAGGTGGGCACCAAGCTCGACCTCGCCCGCGCCTACATGGACATGGGCGATCCGGACGGCGCGCGCAACATCCTCGAGGAAGTGCTGAACGAAGGTTCCGCGGCGCAGAAGCAGGAAGCCCAGCGACTGATGGAATCGCTGCCCGGATAGCGCACCGCGCGCGCGCGGCCCCCCGAGTGCCAAGGTGCAGGCGTGGTCAGGATCGCCGTTGGCATCGAATACGACGGCAGCGCCTATGCCGGCTGGCAGTCACAGGCAGCGCTGCGCACGCTGCAGCGGGTTACCGAGGAGGCGCTCGCCACCGTTGCCGCGGAACCCGTGAGCCTCACCTGCGCTGGCCGCACGGATGCGGGCGTGCATGCGGTGGGTCAGGTGGCACACTTTGACACCCATGCCGTGCGCAGCATGCGCAGCTGGGTGCTCGGCGCCAACAGCGCTCTGCCGGGCGATGTCAGCGTGTCGTGGGCGCTACCGGTACCGGCGCATTTTCACGCCCGCTTCTGCGCCGAAGCGCGCACCTACCGTTACGTCATCGTGAACCGCCTCGCCCGCCCGGCGCTGCTGCAGCAGCGGGCGGCGTGGGTGCACCGACTCCTCGACCACGAGCGCATGGGCGAGGCCGCGCGCGCGCTGGTGGGCGAGCACGACTTCAGCGCCTTCCGGGCCGCCGAGTGCCAGGCCCGCTCGCCGGTGCGGCGCATGGAGCGCCTGAGCGTCGAGCGCCGCGGCGAACGGCTCGTGATCGAGGCGAGCGCGAACGCGTTCCTGCATCACATGATGCGCAACATCGCCGGGCTGCTCATCGCCATCGGCAAGGGCGAGGCGCCGCCCGACTGGGCGCACGAGGTGCTCGCCGGGCGCGACCGCACGCGCAGCGCGGCCACCGCGCCGGCCTGCGGCCTGTACCTGGCCTCGGTACGCTACCCCGCCGCTTTCGGGCTGCCGGTCCCGCCGGCTGCGCAAGCACCCGGCGCCGATCGGCTATGATCGGGCCTTCGCACACCCACGCGCGCGGATCAATCGATGTCCTGGTTCGAGAAAATCATGCCCTCGCGCATCAAGACCGAGCGGCGCACGCGCTCGGTGCCCGAGGGGCTGTGGATCAAGTGCCCGGCCTGCGATGCGGTGCTGTACCGCGCGGAGCTCGAGCGCAACCTCTATGTCTGCCCCAAGTGCAGCCACCACATGCGCATGGGCGCGCGCGAGCGGCTGGAGCGTTTTCTCGATCCGGACTCCGGCGCGGAGATCGGGGCGAGCATCGCACCGGAGGATCCGCTCAAATTCCGCGACAGCAAGCGCTACCGCGACCGTCTCTCGCAGGCGCAGAAGGCC
Source organism: Steroidobacteraceae bacterium (assembly GCA_035482695.1). Lineage (GTDB taxonomy): Bacteria > Pseudomonadota > Gammaproteobacteria > Steroidobacterales > Steroidobacteraceae > 13-2-20CM-66-19. The sequence goes on from DATHQM010000053.1 coordinate 16,521, forward strand.
ACCGGCGAGAGCGATGCGCTGGTGGTGCTCGCCGGCACGCTGCACGCCTTACCCGTCGTGGCGTGCGCCTTCGAATTCCAGTTCCTCGGCGGCTCGATGGGCTCGGTCGTCGGCGAGCGCTTCAAGCGCGGCGTCGACTACTGCATCCAGGAGCGCCGCCCGTTCGTCTCCTTCTCCGCGAGCGGCGGGGCGCGCATGCAGGAGGCGCTGTACTCGTTGCTGCAGATGGCGAAGACGGCGGCGGCGCTGTCGCGCCTGGCGCAGGCGCATCTGCCGTTCATCTCGGTGCTCACAGACCCGACGATGGGCGGAGTCTCGGCGAGTCTCGCGTTGCTCGGGGACCTGAACCTCGCCGAGCCGCGCGCGCTCATCGGGTTCGCCGGGCCGCGCGTCATCCAGCAGACGGTGCGCGAGACGCTGCCTGAAGGCTTCCAGCGCAGCGAGTTCCTGCTCGATCACGGCGCGATCGACATGATCGTCGACCGCCGCGAGATGGGCGATCGCATCGCGGCACTGCTGCGGTTGCTGCTGAAGCTCCCGGCCGCTGCCGCCTGAGCGGCGCGCGCCGCCAAACGTCACGCGCGGGGAGCCGATGCGCACGCTCGCCGAGTGGCTGAGGCTGCAGGAGTCGGTGCACCCGCAGAGCATCGACATGGGGCTGGAACGCGTCGGCAGCGTGGCGCGCACGCTCGGGGTCGCGGCGCCGCCCTTCCCCGTGATCACCGTCGGCGGCACCAACGGCAAAGGCTCGGTCGTCGCGCACCTCGCGGCGCTGCTCGGTGCGCTCGGCGCCCGCACCGGCATGTTCACCTCGCCGCACCTGCTGCGCTACAACGAGCGCATTCGCGTCGACGGCAGCGAAGTGGCGGATGCGGAGCTCATCGGGGTCTTCGAGCGCATCGAGGCGGCGCGCGGCACCACCACGCTGACCTTCTTCGAATACAACACCCTGGCGGCACTGCTGATATTCGCCGCCAGGCAGGTGGACGTGGCGCTGCTCGAGGTGGGCCTGGGCGGGCGGCTCGATGCCACCAACCTGGTGGACGCCGACGTGGCGGTGCTCGTCTCGGTCGGCTTCGATCATCGCGACTGGCTCGGCGACACGCTCGAGCAGATCGGCGCGGAGAAGGCGGGGATATTCCGCCGCGACCGCCCCGCGGTACTCGGCACCGCCGACCTGCCGGCGACGGTGTTCGCAGCACTGCACGAGCTCGGCGCGCGTGCCGTCGTGGCTGAACGCGACTTTCACTGGTGGCTGCACGGAGCCACCTGGGACTACCAGGGCCTCGGGGTCGTGCTTGCCGGCCTGCCGCCGCCGGCGCTCGCCGGCGCCATCCAGTATCGCAATGCCGCCACCGCGCTCGCGGCGCTTGAGTCGCTCGGATTGGGTGCCGCACGGACGCAGGTCGCGCGGCTGCGCGAGCGGCTCGGCGTGCTCGATGTGCGCGCCGCTGCGGCCGCCCTTACCGGGGTGCGTCTGGCGGGGCGCTTCCAGGTGGTGCCCGGCGCGGTGGAGTGGATTCTCGACATCGCGCACAACGAGCCGGCGGCGCGGGTGCTCGCCGCGCAGCTGGCACAGCGGCCGCTGCCGCCGCGTGCTGGCGGCGGGCGCGGGCAGACGTATGCGGTGATCGGCGTGCTCAGGGACAAGGACGCGGCGGCTATCGCTGCCGCGCTCTGCGGCGTCGTCGACCGCTGGATGGTGTGCGCGCTGCCCGGCGAGCGCGGGGAGAGCGCCGCGCAGCTCGCCGCGCGCCTGGCGTTGCCCGCCGGCAGCTTCGAGACGGCCGGCTCGGTGGAAGCGGGTTGCGAGCTGGCGCGCGCTGCCGCGCGCGCGGGAGATCGCGTGGTGGTGTGCGGCTCGGTGTACACGGTGGGACCGGCGCTGCGCTGGCTTCGGCTATACTAAGGAGGCTAAGCGGCGCGGCCTGTGGCCTGCGCTCGAAGCGCGCGGTCCGCGTGCCTGGATTTCGCGCATTTCGTCCCCATCGTCGGTGCTCAAGGTGAAAGAACGGCTGACCGGCGCGATCATTCTCGTGGCCCTGATCGTGTTGTTGGTGCCCGAGCTGCTGACCGGGCCGGTTCGCACTAACACGCGGGCCGCAGCGGTGGCGTCATCAGCCGAGGGGCCGCCATTACTTTCCTACACCATCAAGCTGGGGGACGATGCCCGCGCGCGCAGCGCGGCGCCCGCCGCGAGCGGTCCGGCCCAGCCGGCACCGCTGACGGCGAGCGCGGCCGCAGATCCGGCCGGTACGGCGGCACCGCCCGCGCCGGCGGGCGCGACGACGCCCGTCGAGCCGGCGGCACCTGCTGCGGCGGCGCCTGCTGCGGTGGCGCCGGCTGCCGCCACGGCGCCGCCCGCGCCGGCAGCGGCCGGGCCCGGCAGCAAATCCGCGGCCGCTGCGCCCGGCGCGGGCTGGGTGGTGCAGCTCGGCAGCTTCGCGAGCCACGCGAACGCGGAGCAGCTGGCGCGCAAGGTGCACGCGCAGGGCTTCACGGTGAGTGTGTCGCAGGGCAGCCGCGGGCGGCGGCTGTACCGGGTGCGCGTCGGCCCGGTGGCCGATCGCCCGGCGGCCATGCAGCTCGCGCAGCGCCTGCGCGCGAGCGGCCACAGCGGCGCGATAGTGCCACTCTAGGCGCCCCGGTGCCCGTGACGGGCTCCTCAGGCAACGCGGGCGGTGCTCTTGTACAATCCGCGCCGCGCACAACGACCGCGCTCACGACGAGCTTCGGATGAACGTGACCGACTACGTGGTGATTGCCGCCATCCTGATTTCCGCCATCGTCGGTGCGGCCCGCGGCTTCCTGCGCGAAGCGGTGGGGCTCGCCTCCTGGATCATCGCGCTGTTCCTCGCCTGGCATTTCTCGACCCTGGTCGCGCCGTACCTGGGCGGGTTGCTGGCGGAGGCCGAAATCCGGCCGTGGGCGGCGCGCATCATCATCGTGGTGCTGGTGCTGCTGCTCGGCGCCGCCGTCGGCGCAACGCTCACGCACTTCGTACGCCTCTCGCTGTTCAGCGGCGTCGATCGCCTGCTCGGTTTCCTGTTCGGGCTGCTGCGCGGCCTGGTGTTGCTCGGAGTGTTCGTCATCCTCGCGCAGCTGCTGCAGCTGCAGGGGGAGCGCTGGTGGCGGCAGTCCATACTGATTCCCTACGGCGAGACGGTCGCCAATGGGCTGCGGCTGCTGGTGGGCGAGGCGCGCGCGCGTTCGGGCGAACAGGCATGAGGAGCTGAAGCAGCCATGTGCGGCATCGCCGGCATCGTCGGGACCAGCGCCGTGAACCAGCGTCTCTACGACGCGCTCACGGTACTGCAGCACCGCGGCCAGGACGCCGCCGGCATCGCCACTTCCTCGGGCGAGGGGGAGCTGTGCGTGCGCAAGGGCCGCGGCCTGGTGCGCGACGTGTTCCAGCAGCATCACATGCTCGAGCTCAAGGGCAACGTCGGCATCGGCCACGTGCGCTACCCGACCGCCGGCTGCGAAGGCGCCTCCGAGGCGCAGCCGTTCTACGTCAACGCGCCCTACGGCATCTGCCTCGGCCACAACGGCAACCTCACCAACGCCGTGGAGCTCGCCGAGATCCTGATCCGCGAAGACCGGCGCCACCTGAACACCACCTCCGATTCGGAGGTGCTGCTGAACGTTTTCGCCTCCGAGCTGCAGCGCGTCGGCACGGCGCGCATCACGCCGGCGGACGTGTTCGCGGCGCTCTCCGCGCTCTACCGTCGCTGCCGCGGCGGCTACGCGGTGGTCGCCATGATCATCGGCCACGGAGTGCTCGGCTTTCGCGACCCGCATGGCATCCGCCCGCTGGTGCTCGGCGAGCGGCGCACGCCGCGCGGCACCGAATGGATGCTCGCCTCCGAGAGCGTGGCGCTCGACAGCCTGTCGTTCCGCCTGGTGCGCGACGTGGCGCCCGGCGAGGCGGTGTTCATCGACGAACAGGGCCGGCTGCACACGCAGCAGTGCGTCGCCACCGCGCGGCACACGCCGTGCATCTTCGAGTACGTGTATTTCGCGCGCCCCGATTCCAAGATCGACAACATCTCGGTGTACCGCGCGCGCATGCGCATGGGTGACCGGCTGGCGGACAAGATCCTGCGCGAGCACCCGACCCACGACATCGAAGTCGTCATCCCCATCCCGGACACCAGCCGCACCAGTGCCCTGCAGCTGGCGCAGCGCCTCGGCGTGAAGTACCGCGAGGGCTTCATCAAGAATCGCTACATCGGCCGCACCTTCATCATGCCCGGCCAGGAGGAGCGCGAGAAGTCGGTGCGCCGCAAGCTCAACGCCATCGACCTCGAGTTCCGCGGCAAGACGGTACTGCTGGTGGACGATTCGATCGTGCGCGGCACAACTTCCGCGCAGATCATCGAGCTGGCACGCGAGGCGGGCGCGGCCAAGGTCTACTTCGCTTCCGCGGCACCGCCGGTGCGCTTCCCCAACGTCTACGGCATCGACATGCCGGCGGTGAGCGAGCTGGTCGCGAGCGGCCGCACGGTGGAGGAGGTGACGCGGCTGATCGGCGCGGACTGGCTCATCTACCAGGACCTCGAGGACCTGATTGCCGCCTGCAAGCACGAGGATGCGCGCATCGAGGAGTTCGACACCTCGTGTTTCTCGGGGGTCTACGTCACCGGGGACATCACCCCGGAGTATCTCGAGCGGCTGCAGCTCGAACGCTCGGATGCCGCCAAGCTTGCCCGCCGTGAGCGCCGCGGCAAGCTGAAAGTGGTCCGCGGGAGCTAAAGAGCGAACGCCAGCGATCCACGCCGCGAGCTGCTGCTGGCGCTGCTGCAGACCGGTCTGCAGCGCGTCGACGGGCGGCGCTGCGTGCGCGCGGCGCTCACCGCGTCCCCCGCCGCGGCCCCGGTGTGGGTCGCCGCCGTCGGCAAGGCCGCCATCGCCATGGCGCATGGCGCGCATGAGGCGCTCGGCGCGGCCATGGCGCGCACCCTGATCATCACCCGCGATACGTACGGCCTGGACGCGCTGCCGCGCGCCATGGCGCCGGAAGTCTGGGTCGGCTCGCACCCGGTGCCCGACGAGCGCTCGCTCGCCGCCGGCGAGCGGCTGCTCGCCTGGGTCGATGGGCTGCCGGAGGCCGTCCAGCCGCTGTTTCTCATCTCCGGCGGCGCTTCCGCGCTGGTGGAAGTGCTGCAGCCGGGCGCGACGCTCGCCGACCTCGAGGCGCTCACCCGCGCGGCACTCGCCGCGGACGTCGCCATCGGCGAGTTCAACGCACGCCGCCGCGCGATCTCGCGCATCAAGGGCGGCCGGCTGGCGGCGCGCCTCGGCGGACGGGCAGCGCAGGCGCTGTTCGTATCGGACGTGCCGCACGACGATCCGGCGGTCATCGGTTCGGGCCTCATGGGGCCGGCGGAGGGCGGCGATCGCATCGAGCGGCGCGTGGTGGCGAGCGTTGACCATGCACGCAGCGCGATCGCGACGCGCGGCGCAGAGTGGGGACTCGCGGTGCACGCGCCGGCGGCGCGCTTCGCCGGGGAAGCGACGCGCCTCGCGGCGCGCTTTGCCCACGAGCTGCTGCTGACGCCGGCGCAGCTGTGCGTATGGGGCGGGGAGTCGACCGTGCAGCTGCCGCCACACCCGGGGCTCGGCGGCCGCAACCAGCACCTGGCGCTTGCCGCGGCGCGGCTGCTGGCCGGACACGGCGAGCTGCTGCTGCTGGCCGCCGGCACCGACGGCAGCGATGGCGTGAGCGTCGATGCCGGTGCGCTGGTGGATGCCGAGACCTGTGCGCGGCTCAGCCTCGCTGAGCTCGATCCCGACCGCTGCCTGCGCGAGGCAGACTCCGGGCGCGCGCTCGCGGCCAGCGGCGATCTGGTGCACACCGGCCCGACCGGAACCAACGTCGGCGACCTGGTGATCGGCCTGAAGCTTCCCCTGGCCGACGCCGCGGAGCTGGTGCAGCGCAGTGCCGCCGTGGCGCAGCGTCCTGGTGCCGGGACGCGCGTGTTGTAATCTCGCCCGATGCGCCTGTTGCTGATCGAGGAGGACACGCACCGCTGCGCTCACATCCGCCAGCGGCTCACCGCCTGGCGGCCGCAGGCGCAGCTGGTGGTGCACAGCCCGCTCTCCCAGGGCGCGCTGGTGGCGGATTTCCTCGCCCAGGGTTTCGACGCGGTGCTGCTCGCCGATCAGTGGCCCGGCGGCCGCGGACTTCACTGGGCGCGCGAGCTCGCCGGGCGCGCCGGGTTTGCACCGATCGTACTGCTGTGCGAGGGGCGCGATGACAGTCTCGCGCGCGAGCTCAGTGCGCTCGGGGCGTTCTCGGTCAGTCACGAGGATCTGGATCGCGAGGCGTTCACCCAGGTGCTGACGGCCGCCGAGCGGCGCCAGTCGCACGCCCGCGCCATCTGGCGCAGCAGCCAGGCGGGCCGCGAGACGCAGCGCTTCGGCGACGCTTTCATCCGCGGCTACCGCTGCATCCGCCGCCTCGCGGCCGGGGTGACCAGCGATCTCTACGTGGGCGAGAGCGAGCGCGCCGGGGCGCTGGTGGCGCTCAAGGTGGCGCGCGACCGCCAGGACGAGGACCAGCCGGTGGACGCCTTCCGGCGCTTCCTCCAGGAGTACGAGATCGCCCAGCGCATCGCCAGCCCGGCGGTCGTGCGGCTGTACGACCTCGGCGTGAGCGACGAGCACGCCTGGCTGGTGATGGAATACTTTGCGCACGGTGACCTGCGGCGGCGCATGCGCGCGGGCCTCGCCCCGCGCGAGGCGTTGCGGCTCGCAGTCGCGATCGCCGAGGCGCTCGCTGCGGTGCACGCCGCCGGGGTGCTGCACCGCGATCTCAAGCCCGGCAACATCATGCTGCGCGCCGACGGCAGCATCGCACTGATCGACTTCGGGCTGTCTAAGGATGCGGCGCTGGCGCTCGACGTCACCGACACCGGCACCATCTTCGGCACGCCGCACTACATGAGCCCCGAGCAGGGCCACGCGGAAGAGCTCGATGAGCGCAGCGACCTCTACAGCCTCGGGGTCATCCTGTTCGAGATGCTGACCGGCACGAAGCCTTTTCGCGCCGAGAACCCGATGGCGATCGTCTACAAGCACCGCAAGGACCCGCTGCCGCAACTGCCCTCGCAGTTTGCCGCCGTGCAGCCGGTGCTCGAGCGGCTGCTCGCCAAGAGCCCCGCGGACCGCTTCGCCGGTGCGCTGCCGGCGGCCACGGCGTTGCGCGCGACGCTGTCGGCGTGGCTCACGCGCGGCGCGCAGTCGTGACGAGTGCCGCGCCCGCGGTCGCAGCGGACGGGGCCGCAGCGATCCTGCTCGCGCCGACACCCCTCGCCTGGGTGGCGGACGCGCTCGCGCAGCGCGACGCGCTGCTGCTCGATCACGCCAACTGCGAGAAGAAGGCCGCTTCCACCGCGCTCGCGCTGATGTTCGCCTACCCGGAGGATCTGTCGCTCAGCCTGGCGCTCGCGCAGCTGGCGCGCGAGGAGCTGCGCCACTACGGACAGGTGGTGCGTGCCATGCGCGCGCTCGGGGTGTCCTTTGCGCGCACCCGTCCCGGGCGCTACGCGCTCGAGTTGCGTCGTGCGGTGCGCAGCGCTGAGCCCGGGCGCAAGCTCGATCTGCTGCTGGTGAGCGCGCTGATCGAGGCACGCTCGGCCGAGCGCTTCGGCCTGCTGGCGCCGCGGCTCGCCGCGCCGCTCGCGCGGCTGTACGCCAATCTCGGCACCGCGGAAGCGCGGCACTTCGAGCTGTACTTAGGCTTCGCCCGCGCGTGCGCACCGCACGAGTGGCAGGCGCGGTTGCGGCAGCTCGCCGCGCGCGAGGCACAGCTGGCTACCAGCGCGGATCGCGCGCTGCGCTTCCACTCCGGGCCGCTCGCCCACAGTTAGTTACAACTGCCGCGCGCTTCCTCAGCCGCCGCTTGCGGGCGCGGGCGCACCAAAAGCGCTGCCAGGTGTCTGTTGGCGGCAGTATCCTCACATTGTTGCGGCAGGACCGACATGACCGAACGACCCCACCTGTTGATCGTCGACGACGACCGTGAGATCCGTGGCCTGCTCGCGCAGTACCTGGAGAAGCACGAGTTCCGCACCACCGCCGTGCCCGATGGCAAGGAGATGCGGCGGGTACTGGAGCGCTCGCACGTCGACCTGCTGGTGCTCGATCTGATGCTGCCGGGGGAGGACGGCTTGTCGTTGTGCCGCGAGCTGCGCGGCCGTTCGCAGCTGCCGATCATCATGCTCACGGCACGCGGCGAGGACGTCGACCGCATCATCGGACTGGAGCTCGGCGCCGATGATTACGTCGCCAAGCCGTTCAATCCACGCGAGCTGCTCGGGCGCATCAAGGCGATCCTGCGCCGCTCGGCGCACGCACCGCGCGACCCGAGCCCCGAGAGCGTGCGCGGCTTCTGCTTCGGCGGCTGGCGGCTCGATACCGTCACGCGCGCGCTCACCGACAGCGCCGGCAAGGAGGTGCCGCTGAGCGGCGCCGAGTACCGCCTGCTGGCGGTGCTGCTCGCTTCCGCCAACCGCGTGCTGACGCGCGCGCAGCTCACCGAGCTGCTGCGCGGACGTGACGCCGACCCCTTCGACCGCAGCATCGACGTGCGCGTCAGCCGCCTGCGCCAGATCCTCGGCGACGATGCGCGCGCGCCGCAGATCATCAAGACCGTCTACGGCGAAGGTTACGTGATCGGCGTCAACGTCGTGAACGACTGAAGCGCGCGGCCGGGCGATGCGTCTGTCGTTATGGCCGCAATCGCTGTTCGGCCGCCTGTTGGCGGCCACGGTTGCGGCGGTGCTGGTGGCGCAGGCGACGGGGCTGCTGCTGATCGCCCAGGAGCGCGAACGCTTCGTGCTCCAGGGCAGCGTGCGCGAGTGGACGCGCCGCATCGTCGAGACCACCCTGATGCTGCAGCCGCTGGCCCCCGCCGAGCGCTCGCAGGCCGTCGCCGAGCTGATGGCGCCACGCGGGCACTACCGCGTGCATGCGCCCGAGCCCCCCGGCAGTCACCCGGCGGTGCGCGAAGGACAGCGCGGCTTCGTGCGCCTGCCGCTGCTGTCGGATTTCGCGCAGACGCTCAAGGAACAGCTGCGCAGCGGGCTCGGTACCGGCTACGAGGTGGAGATCGCGCCTACCCCGCAGCCACCGCCGCCCGCGATCCCGGTGCCGGTACCGTTCTACGAGGCCCATGAGCTGGCCGCGCACCAGTCGAGCGCGCAGCGCTACGACGTCACGGTGCGCTTCGCCGACGGCGACAGCGTGACCTATCGCATCACGCGGCTGCCGGAAGGGGCGCCGCTGCCGCGCAACCTGTTCCTCAACCTGGCGCTGCTGGTGCTGCTGCTGGTCGTGGTGCTGTACGCGGCGGCGCGCAACATCACCCGGCCGCTGTCGGACCTGGCGCGCGCCGCGGACAGCGTCGGCCGCCAGGTGCGGCCCGCACAACTGCAGGAGCGCGGCGCGCGCGAGCTGCGCGATGCGGCGCACGCCTTCAACACCATGCAGGATCGGCTGCGTCGCTACCTCGACAGCCGTACGCGCGTGCTCGCCGCGATGTCGCACGACCTCAAGACCCCGCTGACGCGGCTGCGGCTGCAGGTGGAGACGCTGGAGGATGCGACGCTGCAGGCGCGCATCTCGCGCGAGCTCGACGAGATGGAGAGCATGGTGCGCGAGGCGCTGTCGCTGTTCCGCGGCCTGGACGACGGTGAGCCCGCCGCTCCCGTCGACATCGACGCGCTGCTCGCGCAGCTGCGCGCCGAGTTCGCCGACATGGGCGGGGAAGTCACCATCGTCGGGCATGCGCTGCGGCCGTTCACCGGGCGCGCGCAGGCGCTCAAGCGCTGCTTTACCAATCTCATCGCCAACGCCATCAAGTTCGGCACGTGCGCCGAGGTCAGTGTCGCCGACACCGAGCAGGAGCTGCTGGTGCGCATCCGCGACCGCGGCCCGGGAATCCCGCCCGACGAGCTGGAGCGGGTGTTCGAGCCCTTCTACCGCGTGGAATCCTCGCGCAACCGCGACAGCGGCGGTACCGGACTCGGCCTGTCGATCGCGCGGGACATCGCGCAGGCGCACGGCGGCACGCTCAGCGTCGCCAACCTGCCCGCCGGCGGGCTGGAGGCGACGTTACGGCTGCCGCGGCGGCCGTGATATGACAGGATGCGCCCGGGCAGCGCCGCGGACCTTCGCGGCGCACATTCGTTAACGATTGTTCACCGCACCGCAGGGCCGACGCCGGTAGGGTCAGGTACGAAACGCGGAAACCCCCTGGACCACTTCCGCGAGGAGACTCTTGATGAAAGCCACCGTTCTCGCACTGTCGCTGCTGTGTGCCGGCACAGCGTTTGCGCAAAGCCCGACGCCGGCTGCGACGTCCGCGCGCCAAGCGCAGCACATGGACGATCTCGCCACGCTGCTGGACCTGACCGCCGCGCAGAAGTCGCAGGTGCAGACCATCCTGCAGGCACAGCACGCCAAGATGCAGACAACCTTCGAGCAGGCCAAGGCCTCGGGGAGCAAGCCGGACTGGACGCAGATGAAGGCGCTGCACCAGCAGGCCGAGCAGGAGACGCTGCAGCAACTGACGCCGGTACTGTCGGCGCTGCAGCTGAAGAAGTTCCAGATCCTGCAGAAGTCAATGCACGGGCGCTTCCACCACCACGGTGGGCCGCCGGCGGCTGCCTCAGCGCCCGCCGCCCAGGGCTAAAGCCTCCCTTCGCAAGGCCAGACGCCGCACCGGCGGGAGCGCGAAACTCCCGCGGTGCGCGCTGTCTTCAGCGCGGCAGCTCGCGCAGCTGGTAGCTGCCGCGCTCGAAGCGCAGGTAACTTCCCTGTTCGTACCAGGCGCCGAGCACGATGCGCTGCACCGGTGCGCCGTCGAGCGTGCCGTCGTGCACGCCCGGACGATGGGTGTGGCCATGAATCATGCGCCGCACCCGCGCCGCACGGAACGCCGCGGTGACCGCCGCCGGGTTCACATCCATGACGTAGGGCACGGTACGCGCGGTGTGCCGCCGGCTGCCGGCGCGCGCCTCGTCCGCCAGCAGCTCGCGAGAGCTTCGCGGCAGTGCGAGGAAGCGCCGCTGCCAGCCCGGCGAGCGCACGACGCTACGCAGCTCCTGGTAGGCGTGATCGCCGGTGCAGAGCGCGTCGCCGTGCGTGAGCAGCACGCGCTCGCCTTCGAGCTGCGCGATCACCGGGTCAGGGAGCAGATGGCAGCCGCTGCGTTCGCAGAACCCGGCACCGAGCAGGAAATCGCGGTTGCCGTGCAGCGCGAAGCACGCCACGCCGGTCGCAGCGAGCGCGCGCAGCGCGCGGCAGACCTCATCGTTGGCCGGCTCGCGGTCGTCGTCTCCGACCCATGCCTCGAACAGGTCGCCGAGGATGTACAGGGCGTGCGCGCCGCGGGCCTCGGTGGCGAGAAACTCCAGGAACTGCCCGGTGGCTGCGGCGCGGCCGGCGTCCAGGTGCACATCCGAGACGAACAGCCGCGCCATCAGCTCACTTGGGCGAGAGAATGGTGTTCTGCTGCGGCGTCGCCACCGGGGTCACCGGCGCGGCAGCGCTGGTCGCTCCCGGCGCGACGATCTCGATCTTCTGGATGATGACGGGCTTCAGCGGCGCATCACTCTTCCACTGTCCGACCGCCCCGGTGGGCGTCTCGCCGATGCGATCGATCACGTCCATGCCGGCCACCACGCGGCCGAAGACCGCATAGCCCCAGCGCGTGGCCACCGGGTCGAGGTCAGGGTTGTCGACCAGGTTGACGTAGAACTGCGCATTGCCCGAATGCGGCGGCTCGCCACGGGCCAGCCCCACCGCGCCGCGCTTGTTCTGCAGCCCGTCGCCCGACTCGTTGAAGACGCTCTCGTGCGTCGGTTTGAGGTTCAGGGTGGTGGCGTCGTGGCCGCCGCCCTGGATCACGAAGTTGGCGATGACGCGGTGGAACAGGGTGTTGCTGTAGAAGCCCTCGCGCACGTAGCGCAGGAAGTTGGCCGCGGTGATCGGCGCGCGATCGGTGCGCACCTCGATTACGAACTCACCCATATTGGTGGTGACCCTGACCTGCGTGGTGGCCGACGCGGCGGGTGGCGCGGCGGGTGGCGTGGCGGCCGGCGCGGCGGCCGGCGCGGCAGGTGGCGTGGCGACCGGCGCGGCGGGTGGCGTGGCTGCGGGGGCGTCCGCGGCGGCTGCGCCTCCGGGCAGTACGGCGGTGAGCAGCGCCGCGGCGAGCAAGGCGAGCCAGGTCCGGGACTGAATGCGCATCGATCCTCCGCTTGTCGTGGCCGGCACGCGCGCCGGCCGCGAATTCTATAGCACGCGGCGCGCGCCGCGCCTTTGTTGAGTTTCGGCCGCTCCCGTAACATGGGCCGATGAGTGCGAGCCTCCCGGTCAGCAGCACCAGCGCGCCGCCGCCGGCGGAGCCGTGGGTCACGCGCTTCGCCCCGAGCCCCACCGGCGAGCTGCACCTCGGGAATGCGCGTACCGCGCTGTTCAACCAGCTGCTCGCGCGCCACCGTGGCGGCCGCTTCCTGCTGCGCATCGAGGATACCGACAGCGAGCGCAGCCTCGAGGCGCACACGGCCGCACTGCTCGAGGACCTGCGCTGGCTTGGCCTCGAATGGGATGCCGGCCCGGACCGCGAGGACGGGCGCGGACCGTACCGCCAGTCGCAGCGTGCCGCGCTCTATGCGCGCTACTTCCTGCAGCTGGAGGAAGCCGGCCACGTCTACCCGTGCTTCTGCACGCCGCTCGAGCTGTCGCTGGCGCGCCGCGCGCAGCTCAGCGCCGCAACGGCGCCGCGCTATGCCGGCACCTGCCGCGAGCTGCCGGCGGCTGAGCGCGCCGCGCGCCGCAGCGCTGGTCAGGCGGCGACGCTGCGTTTTCGGGTGCCGGGCGGCGAGCGCATCAGTTTCGATGATTTCGTGCACGGCCCGCAGAGCTTCGCGAGCGATGACATCGGCGACTTCGTGGTGCGCCGCGCCGACGGCTCCGCCGCCTTCTTCTTCGCGAACGCCGTGGATGATGCCTGCATGGGGGTGACGCACGCACTGCGCGGCGAGGATCACCTGGCGAATACGCCGCGCCAGCTGCTGATTCTCGCCGCCCTCGGGCTGCGCGCGCCGCGCTACGGGCACATCGGCCTGATACTGGGTGCCGACGGGGCGCCGCTCTCGAAGCGCCACGGCGCTGCCAGCGTGCGCGACTACCGCGAGCGCGGCTATCTCCCCGTGGCGATCCTCAATCACCTGTTCCGGCTCGGTCATTCGACGCCGCTGCACGGCTTGCTCGGCCTGGACGACATGGCGCGTGCCTTCGACCCGGCGCACCTCGGCCGCGCGCCGGCACGCTTCGACGAGCAGCAGCTGCAGGTCTGGCAGAAGGAGGCGGTGCACCGGCTGAGCCTCGAGAACGCGCGGCGCTGGCTCGCGCCGATCCTGCCGCCGGGACTCGACGCGCGTGCCACCGACGACTTCGTCACGGCGCTGCTGCCGAACCTGGTGCTGCCCGAGGACGCCCGGGCGTGGGTCGAGATCGTGTTCGGCGCACCGCCGCCGCTCGAGCCGTCGGGCGCGGAGCTGGTGCGCGCGGCGGGGGCGGGCTATTTCTCGGCGGCGGCGGCCGCGGCGGCGCAGGATGGGCATGACCTGGCGGCGATCGCCGGCGCGGTGCGCGCGGCCACCGGGCGCAAGGGCGCGGAGCTGTACATGCCGCTGCGCGTCGCGCTCACCGGCCGCTCGCACGGACCGGAACTCGCGCCGCTGCTGCGCGCGATGCCCGCCGGCAAGGCTCGCGAACGCCTGGCGCGCTTCGCGTGATCCGCATCCACAACTCACTCAGCGGCGCCAAGGAGCCGCTGCAGCCGATCACGCCGGGGGAGCTGCGCATGTACGTGTGCGGCCTCACCGTGTACGACTACGTGCACGTCGGCCATGCGCGCATGCTGCTGGTGTTCGACACGGTGACTCGCTACCTGCGCCACCGTGGCTATCGCCTCACCTACGTGCGCAACATCACCGACATCGACGACAAGATCATCCGCCGCGCGGCACACAACGGCGAGCCGATCGGCGCGCTGACGCAGCGCTTCATCGATGCGATGCACGAGGACTGCGCACGCCTCGGGCTCGCCGAGCCCGACCACGAGCCGCGCGCTACCGCCTACGTGCCGCAGATCATCGCCATGGTGAGCCGGCTGCTCGAGCGCGGCTACGCCTACGTTGGCGCGGACGGCGACGTGCTGTACGCGGTGGCGCGCTTCGCCGGCTACGGCCGGCTTTCCGGCAAGCGCCTCAGCGACCTGCGCGCCGGGGCGCGCGTGGAAGTGGACGAGGCCAAGCACGACCCGCTCGATTTCGTGCTGTGGAAGCAGGCCAAGCCCGGCGAGCCGTCCTGGGACTCGCCCTGGGGCAAGGGCCGTCCCGGCTGGCACATCGAGTGTTCCGCCATGTCCACGGCGCTGCTCGGCACGCACTTCGACCTGCACGGCGGCGGGCTCGACCTGAAGTTCCCGCACCACGAGAACGAGATTGCCCAGTCCTGTGCCGCGAGCGGGGACCGTTTCGTCAACGTGTGGATGCACAACGGCTTCGTCAACGTCGACGAGGAGAAGATGTCCAAGTCGCTCGGCAACTTCTTCACGCTGCGCGAGCTGCTGCCCACGCTGCGTCACGCGGAAGTGCTGCGCTACTTCATGCTCGCCAGTCACTATCGCGGGCCGATCAACTACGCTCCCGCGCAGCTCGAGCAGGCGGACGCCGCGCTCGGCCGGCTGTACACCGCGCTGCGCGACCTGCCGCCGGCGGCGGCGGCCGCGGCGGGCGAGGCTACGGCGCGCTTCCACGACACCATGGACGACGATTTCAACACCCCGGAGGCGATCGCCGTGCTGCAGACGCTCGCGCGCGAGGCGAACTCCGCCCGGGATGCGGGCGACCAGCCGCGCGCTGCGGCGCTCGCCGCCGAGCTGACCTCGCTCGGCCGTGTACTCGGCCTCCTCACGCTCGCGCCGGGGGAGTGGTTCAGGCTTGCCAGACCCACCGCCGCGGCGCAGCTACCGCCCGCCGGGGGCGGCGAGGGCGAGCGGCGCGCGCCGCCGGGTCCCGCCGCCACGCCGCTCAGCGATGCCGAGGTGGAAGCGCGCATCGCCGCACGTGCCGCGGCCCGGCAAGCCCGCAACTTCGCGGAGTCGGACCGCATCCGCGATGAGCTCACGGCAGCGGGCGTGCTGCTCGAGGACAAGCCGGGCGGGGAGACGCGCTGGCGCCGCGCCTGAGACGCGCTGGCGCCGTGCCGTGCGCAGGCGCTCGGGCGGGTCGAAGAAGCTGTTAGGATATCGCCGCCGTCGGCGCGCCCGATGGCCGGTGCGGGGCATGGCGCAGTCTGGTAGCGCATCTGCTTTGGGAGCAGAGGGTCGGGGGTTCAAATCCCTCTGCCCCGACCAATCCCTGAAAAAAATTGGGGCGGCTGATCGCCGCCCCGGGGTACGCGAGTGTGCGCGGGAAACTGCGCGTGTGTTTGGGTCCCTATCTGCGTGCAGTTCAAACGTTTCGGATGCGTCGTCCGCGCGGACTTCAACCGCTGACGTGCAACTCGCGCGACAGCACCGCGCGTAGCTGCTCGAGGTCGTGCAGACGCTGCGCGGCCTTGCGCACGGCGCGCACGTCGGTCGCTGCCGCGGCGCGCAGTAGGCGGTACTCCGCGCGCGCCGCCTCGAGCGCCTCGAGGGTGCTGCGCCAACGAGCGCTCAGGGTCTGCCGGGCTGCCTGGGTCAGGGCTGCTCTCCAGCGCTGGATGATCGGTGCCTGGGACATCTGCGTCGTACCCGTGACATGGCCGTTTCCACACGTCGACCCGCGCGATGATGCACGCCACGTGTGACAGCGACGGGTCACGCACCTTGCAGAAAGGTTGCGGGATTGCCCTGGCAATGAAGGCCTTGACAATTACAGCCTAGGCAAGTACATTAATGCGCGACCGGAGGGGGTGCCTGTCCCCCGAACGGGAGATTTGCAGGAGCGGGCCTATGGGTGACATTTACGACTCTGCCACGTATCAACCGTGCCGCAGCCTCGGCTCGTTACTGAGCCGCGTGCGCGTGGAGATGCTGGCGGCGATCGACCGGGAGCTGGCTGCGGACAAGCGTCTCGCGCCGCTGGAGATGAGTGCCGCACAGTACATCGTGATCGCCAACCTCGCCGGCCCTGAGGGCCTGAAGTCGGCGGCCGACCTTTGCAAGGGCATCTCGTACGACGCAGGAGCGATGACGCGCATGCTCGATCGGCTCGAGGCGAAAGGCCTCATCCAGCGCACCCGCAGCGCCCATGACCGGCGCCTGCTGAACCTGGAGCTGACCGAGGAGGGGCGCGCGGCGTATCCGCGCATGCGCGAGGTCTCCATGCAGGTGGCCAACCGCTTCCTGCGCGGCTTCACGCGCAACGAAGCGCGGCAGCTGGAGGTGCTCCTCAATCGCATGCTGGAAAACGCCCACGCGGCGCCGGCACGGGCGAGCGCCTGAGGAGCGGAATTTTTTTGGGCTGATGACTGCCTGGGCATTATCCGCCGCGGCAGCGACAGAGCAGGCAGCCATCTGGGGCAGGAAGCGCACACATGAGCACGAGTAACAGTAACAACGGTACATCAAGGCTCCGCCGGCGCTGGCGCTTGCTCGGCATGCTGCTGGCGGTGGTGGTGATCGCCGGCGGCGCCTGGGGCGTCTACTGGGCGAAGGTGCTGCGCTACACGCAGAGCACCGACGATGCCTACGTCGGTGGCAACGTCGTGCAGATCACCCCGCAGATCTCCGGCACGGTGATCGCCATCGGTGCGGACGACACGCAGTTCGTCAAGGCCGGGCAGTCGCTGGTGCGGCTCGACCAGGCCGATGCGCGCGTGGCACTCGACCAGGCGGAAGCGCAGCTGGCGCGCACCGTGCGTGACGTGCGCAACCTGTACGCCACCAGCGCCCAGCTCGAGGCGACCGCGCAGCAGCGCGCGACCGATCTGCAGGCGGCGCAGAGCGATCTCGCCAGGCGAACGCGCCTCGGCAGCTCCGGCGCGGTCTCGGGCGAGGAGCTGCAGCACGCGCTCGACGCGGTCAAGGCGGCGCAGGCGGCACTGCTCGCCGCACGGCAGCAGCTCGCCGCCAACCGCGCGCGCGTCGACGGCACGACCCTCGAGAACCACCCGCAGGTGCGCGATGCGGCCGCCGCGGTGCGCAATGCCTACCTGACGCTGGCGCGCACCGAGTTGCCGGCGCCGGTGACCGGATTCGTGGCACGGCGCAGCGTGCAGCTCGGGCAGCGCGTCGGCCCGGGCACTGCGCTCATGGCGGTGGTGCCGCTCGACCAGGTGTGGGTGGATGCAAACTTCAAGGAGCCGCAGCTCGCGCGCATGCGCCTCGGCCAGCCGGTGCAGCTCACCGCGGACCTTTACGGCACGCACGTCGTCTATCACGGCAAGGTCGCCGGCTTCGGCGCCGGCACCGGTTCGGCCTTCGCGCTGCTGCCGGCGCAGAATGCCACCGGCAACTGGATCAAGATCGTGCAGCGGGTACCGGTGCGCATCGCGCTCGACAGCCAGGAGATGGGCGAGCATCCGCTGCAGATCGGCTTGTCGATGAAGGTTGAGGTCTCGGTTCGGGACGGCAGTGGCGAGCGGTTGCCGCAGGTTGCCCGCAACGCGCCGGCTTATTCGACGGACGTGTTTCACTCGGTCGACGAAGCAGCCGATACGCGGGTTCAGGAAATCATCGCCGCCAATGATTCGGTCGATGCGAAGAGTTATACGGCGGCGAAACAGGCAGCAGGCAAGCTTGCGAGCCTCAAATAGACGCAGCTTCGGACACGAGCATGGCTGAGAACAAACCACCGCTGACACCGGCTGCGGCTGCCGCCTCGCAGCCGCTCACCGGGACCGCGCTGACAATCGGCACGATCGCGCTCTCGCTCGCGACATTCATGAACGTTCTCGACACGTCGATCGCGAATGTGTCGATTCCCGCCATCTCCGGTGACCTGGGTGTATCACCCGACCAGGGAACCTGGGTGATCACTTCGTTCGGT
>DATHQM010000054.1:0-93523 GCA_035482695.1 Steroidobacteraceae bacterium
TGCGGGCTCGTCTTCGACGATCAGGGTCCTCATGGGGCAAATGGTAGCGCGATCCTGCGCCGATCGGTCGCCAGGGTGGGAAACTGGCACTTGCGGCACCTCCCGAAAGGGGGATGTCGAATTCCCCGACGATGGCCCAACAATCGCACGGCCGCCATGGCAAGACGGCGCTGCATCTGCGGAGAGTCCGATGACGAAAATGCGCGCGATGGTCGTTCCCAGTCCCGGGGCCAAATTCCGTTTGGAGGAACGCGAGCTGCCACAGCCCGGGCCCGATGAAGTCCGCATCCGCGTCCAGGCTTGCGGTGTGTGTCATAGCGATGTGCTGACGGTGGCCGGCCACATGCCGGGACTCAAGTACCCGCGAGTTCCAGGCCACGAGGTGATCGGTGTGCTGGAGGCGCTCGGCGCCAACGTGAAAGGTTGGCAGACCGGCACACGGGTGGGGGTGGGCTGGTTCAGCGGTGCATGCGGTTTTTGCAGCCACTGTCGCCGCGATAACGCCTTCGCCTGCGAAAATATCCAGGGCGCCACTGGAGTGACCCGCGACGGCGGCTACGCCACGCATATGCTGGCCCATGCCAGCGCACTCGCGCACGTACCGGCCGAGCTCGACCCGGTCGCGTCCGCCCCCTTGCTGTGCGCCGGAATCACGACCTTCAACGCGCTGCGCCACTGTGGCGCGGGCCCCGGAGAACTGGTGGCGATCCACGGAGTCGGCGGCCTCGGTCATCTCGGCGTTCAGTTCGCCGCGCGCCTGGGGTTTCGCGTCGTCGCCGTGAACCGTGGACGAGACAAGGAGGAGCTGGCGCGCAAGCTCGGTGCACACGAATACATCGACAGCACCGCCGGCGACCCGGCGGCTGCGTTGCGCGCTTTGGGCGGCGCCCGGGCGATACTGGCGACAGTGACCGATGCTGCGGCGATGCAGGCCATCGTGGGCGGTCTTGGCGTAAACGGTACCTTGATGGTCATCGGTGCGGTCGGCGCGCTGACGGTCAACTCGCTGGAACTGCTGGCGAAACGGGCCGCGGTAAAGGGTTGGTACTCGGGAACCGGGGTAGACTCGGAAGACACGCTGCTCTTCAGCCAGCGCCATCAGATCACGTCGATGAACGAGGTCTTTCCCCTGGAACAGGCGCAGGCAGCGTACGAGCGCATGATGAGCGGCAAGGCCCGGTTTCGCGTGGTTCTCGAGGTGGGCCAGTCAACACCCGGGTGATGCCCGGCCCTGCCCTCGCAAAACGGGATGAGGAGTGAGCTCATTGGCGAGGATCCGCGAGAGTGGCATGCCACCGCTCGAGCAGTGGGAGCGCTTCTTCGATCCTGAGGGCATTCTGGAGACGCTCGGCTGCCGCGACTTGTCGGGCGATGTGCTCGAGCTTGGCTGCGGTTACGGCACGTTCACCATCCCGGCCGCGCGCCGCGCGTGCGGCAGGGTGTATGCACTCGACATCGACCCGCTCATGGTTGCGGCTACTGCGGAACGAGCCAGGCGGGCCGGCGTCCACAACGTCGTTGCGGAGCAGCGCGACTTCGTTTTTGGCGGTAGCGCTCGCGCCGCGTGCTCAACAGCGTATGTCATGCTGTTCAATATCCTGCACCTGGAAGATCCACTCAGCCTTTTGCGGGAGGCGCACCGCGTGCTGCGCCCCGGCGCAATCCTGGGAGTCCTGCACTGGAAGCCTGACGCCACCACGCCGCGCGGGCCGCCGCTCGAGATCCGGCCGTCGCCGGAGCAATGCCGGCAATGGGGAAAGGCAGCGGGGTTCCGCTGGATACGAACTCCGGAGCTGCCCGGATCCCCGTGGCACTGGGGCATGATGCTTGAGCGTGCGTAACTCGATGTGTCGCACCGACCCCATGCCGCTGGTCGGACGTTGGCGCCGCGCGCAGCGCCACTCCCGCGCAGGCGCCACTCCTTATATAGGCCCTGATCCCTATAGGGCCCTGATCCCTGGCGATACTCGTCAATCGGCGCGCGCGATCTCAGCGTCCGCCGGAATCACCGCGACGCCCCGCTTCGAACAGGAACCAGGTGCGCCGCTCCGTCTCGTCGATCCACACCTCGATGAGACTCGCGGTCGCGATGTCGCGGTACTCCTCGCACACGTTGTGCGCCTCGCGCAGGCGCCCCGCGAGTGCCTTGTTGTCCTCACGCAGCTCGGCGAGCATGTCGGACGGCTCCACGTACTCCGCGTCGTTGTCGGACACTCTCTTCATGGCGGCGATCTGACCGATCGAGCGCAGCGTTCCCCCGCCTACCTTGCGGACGCGCTCGGCGATGGCGTCGGTCATCGCGAAGATCTGGTCGGCATGTTCGTCGAACAAGAGATGGTAGTCGCGGAAGTGCGGGCCGCTCAGGTGCCAGTGGAAGTTCTTGGTCTTGACGTACAGCGCAAAGACGTCCGCGAGAATGGCATTCATCGCGCCGGAAATTTCCTTGGTCGCGGTCGCCGACAGGTCCGTGGGCGTAATCAGCGGCCGGCGGGACGCGTCGTGTGTGTCGTGGCTCTTGGTCGAATCCGGGCGGCTCATGGCAAATTGTCCTTTTGGTGGGGCGGTGCCTTGGCCCCTGATCATACCGCCGCACGAAACGGTGATGTCACCCCCTTAAGGCTGCAAACCGCACGCCTCGCGTCAGGGCCGCGGGACGGCAAGCACCGACCCCCCGCTCCTGCTGCGGCTCGGCCACGCCTCAGTTGTCGAACGAGCGCGCGCGCCGCCGGGCGCGCCACCAGTGAACGATGCGCCGTTCGGCCGGAGGCGTGTGCCCATGCCCTGCGCGCTCGTCGCCCGACTCCGGATAGCCGGCGTCCTTCGAGCGCCAGGTGGCTGCCACGACATAGAGCGTAAACAGAGCGCCAACAACGAAAAGGCCGATTCCGGGCTCGCTCACCGTCGCTCTCCGCGAACACGCAACGAGCGCACAGCATAGGGCGGTGCCCGGGAGCGCCCTGTTAAGAAATCGGCTTGCCGGAGTTCCGCGAGCTCGGCCCGGCTACTGGAGCCGCGCCATCCACACGTCGGCGTCCGGCCAGACCGGCAATGTGCGTGCGCAACGGAAGCCGCTGTCCGCATCGGCGCGATCGGGCAGCTCGTAGCGGCGCGTGGCGGCTCGCTTGTTGGCGGGGTTGGGCTCGAGCCACGAGCCGCCCTTGAGGACCCGGGTACTGCCGACTCCACGGGTGTCGACCCATTGCCAGACGTTCCCGGAGAGCCCGCGGTAGCGGTCACCGATGCCGCCGACGGGTCCGTCGGTCACGTGCGGCGCAATGTTCATCGAACGCGTCGTGGGACCGAAGTCATCACCCCACGGGAAAATGTTGTCCTGCGGTCCGCGCGCGGCGTACTCCCACTCATCTTCACTCGGCAGGCGCGAGCTCTTCGAGCGACAGTAGGCCTCGGCATCCTGGAAGCTGACGCCGACGACGGCTGAATCATCGTCGAGCGGCCGCTGTTTCAGCGCGTTGCGCCAGCTGCCGCCGGCCACGCGCTGCTCGTGACGGTCGCTGCCGGGCGCCATGGCGTAGGCGAAACCCACCTTCTCGGCGTGCGTGAGGTACTGCGCGCCGTCGGCAAACTGCCGGAAAGCGCGCACGCTCACCGGCGTGGCGTCGAGCTCGAACGGCGCGAGCGTCACCTGGCGCAGTCTCTCATCGGCATAGTCCCGCGGCTGACAGTCGGCCGCGTACTGCTTGCACAGCGCGAGTGCCGCGCCAATCTGCTCCGGCGTGCTGCCGAGTGCGACGCGCCGCGGGCCGCTCGCGATCAGGCGACGGATCGTATCGGGCGGATAGTCGTGTGCGCTGTCCAGCTGCGCCGTGTCGATGCCGAGCGAGCGCAGCAGCGCCACGGCGTGGGCGCCGGCAACCACAGCAGCCTGCGGGGCGGGCGCGACCGTGGGCGCTCGGACCGCCGCGGACGTGTGCGAGCTGAACAGGTCGGATACCCAGGCGAACCAACCGGAGTTGCCGCTGCCCTCAGTGCCGGCAGTACCGCTACCGGCAGAGCCGCTGCCGGCAGCGCCCGTGCCCGTTGCGCCGGCATCCGATCGCGACGGCGCCGGCACAGGCGTCGGCACGGAGGTGGCGCGCGCCGCCGCCGCCGGACCGTTGAAGTAGTAATCCTCTCCGGTGAGGGACGAGGCTTCCCACGGCACCTGCTTGCCCGCGGTCGCGCCCATGACGTCCGCGCGGACGTGCTTGAACACCTGCTCGAGCGGCTGGTGTACTTCCAGCATGGCGCGCGTCAGGGCAGTGGTGTAGGGACTGTTGCGGCCGCTACCGTCTTCGGCAACTGCACCCGGAGCGGTGGAATACGCAATCAGGATTCCCGCCGGCGCATCCATGCTGGCCAGCCCGCGGTCGGCAGAGCGCATGCTGCGGTTGAAGGGATTGTTGCGGCAGGCATCGAGGATGACGATGTTGAGACGGTTGCGGGCATAGCGCATCTGCTCGATCACCCAGTCGGCGCTGACGGCCTCTATCTCCACGTCCCCTTCGCGCTCGATGTTGGCTTTGGTCGGGATCAGGTAGTTGCGGCCGTTGAGCTGCACGCCGTGACCGGCGTAGTAGAAGAGCCCGACCGCCTGCGGGCCGCCCTTGTCGAGACGCTCGCCGAACTCCTGGATGGCGCGCTTCATGGTGTTCTGGTCGGCGTCGCGGCGCTCGATCACCTCGAAGCCCAGCTGGCTCAAGGCCTGGGCGACCAGCCGGGCATCGTTGGCGGGATTGAGCAGCGGGCCGCTGGCATAGGCGCTGTTGCCGACGACCAGGGCAATGCGCGTCTCGGCCGCCTGCACACCGGCGGGCAGCAGCAGCGCCACCGCAAGCAGGGCGAGCCGGCACATCGAGATAGGCTTCCTGTCGTTGTTCTTGTGCGCGTGGGCCTGCACGCTTCAATGTCCCCCGCTGAAAACCTTGAGCGGCGGCTGCGCCGCCCATGATGCTATTATCCGCGCCCGTAGCCGATTGGGAAGTTTGCGGAGAAAAACATGGCATACCGCAGCTTTTTCTGCCGGGTTGCCCGCCCGCCCGCGATCCCGGCCGTGGCGCTGGCCGTGGTGCTCGGCGCCGCGCCGCTGCATGCCGGCATCATGCGCGACGTGCTGGAGGACCTGCACATCGTCAAGCCGCCCCCGCCGGCCGCGCCCGCCGCGGGCGAGCAGATGCCGCCTTTTCAGGGATTCGCCTGCTGCAACCTGCACTACGACGGCCGCTCGATCAGCGACACGAACTACGCCTCGCTGCCGATGATACCGGCCGGTACGCCCATCGAAGTGGTCGCTTATGACAAGCACAAGGCCAGTATCAAGGTCGATGGCAAGCCGCTGCAGCTCAGCCAGGACAAGAGCAGCGACGTGGTGGCCCTCGGAACCTGGGTAAACCAGGTCGTGGTGAAGGACGATCCGCGCCCGCGCATCCGCAGCTATTCGCCGGCCGTGCAGGAGGCGATCCGCGAGGGCAAGGTGACGCTCGGCATGACGCGCGAGCAGGCCATCGTGGCCGTCGGCTACCCGCTGCCGAATGAGACCATCACGCTCGACGCGCCCGCATGGCGCATTTACCACGCGCGCCGCGAGCCGTTCGATCTCAATTTCCGGGCCGACGGGGGTCTGGGGTCAGTGACCGGCGACGACAGCGTCACGAGTGCCATGGTCTACCAGCCGCAGAAGAGCGCCTCGGGTCGCTAGGTTCGATCGAGCGGTCGGAACGCGGTGGGTCGCTACCGGCCCATGGCCGGACGCCCGCGTCGTCTCAGCGCCGTTGTCGGCTGACTCCCGCCGAATGATGCGTATGGTCGTAGCGCACGACGTGCACTGCGGGAGTGGAATGCAGCGCAGCGCGGCGCGCTGCGAGAATCTGTTGCGGAATGAGCAGAGCGGCGACCAGGGCTGCCGCGACGATGACGCCGAGCGTGGCGGCGCGCAGCGATAAGGCACGACGCGGTGCCGGGAACGCGCGCCTCATGAGCGCCCCGATGGAGGTCTCTTGTCGCCGGCGGGCGCCAGCACCAGGGGTGCATTGCGCCACTGCGAGAAGCACAGCGTGTACAGGTCGCCTTCGACGCTGCTGACCACGGTGCGCAGCCAGCGCAGCGGGGTGGTTCCCGAGTAGAGGAGCGAAGGGTTCGTGTGCCGGGTCATGCGTGTCTCCCGCGGTACGCTCTTTACGCCGCACCGCTGGAGACGAACAGTCGCATCCCGGGACGGGGCCTACCACTCGTAGGCACCGCGATGATCTAGGTACTTGCCGCTTTCCCGCAGTGCGTCGCTTCACAAAACGCAGCATCCGCGGCAGCAAGGGTCGTTGCGTGTGCCGCTCGCCCGCAGCGCACGGCGCATGCCGCTCAGGTCCGCGCCCCTAAGCGTTAATCCCTAGCCCGCTGCGGTGCCTACGACTGTCATGAGCCATTGCCGCATGACACGCTGCACTGGCGCGTCAAGACCGTAAGGGTCGCAAGAAGCCGCAATGATGGGCCACGGAGCGCGCAATCGGGGAACTCGCTGCGGGCAGCGATGCGAAGTCGGTGCCCGCAGCAACTTTGTAGACCCCGCGGGGCCCGATCCGGCGAGCAACGGCCAGCCGCCAGTTTGTTACCGTCAACCGCGAGCCGCCAGCGGTGCCGGCAACTCCAGGCACAGCTGCGCGATGTTGCACTCGCTGCGCCCCGGCCTGAAACCGAGCGATGCCCCCAGCCGCAGCATGGGCAGATTGTCGCTCAGCACGCTCATCCACAGCCGGCGCATGCCGCGCCGGCCGCAGTAACCGATCAGCTTCTGCATCAGCAGGCGTCCGAGTCCCTGCCCCTTCAGATCCGAGCGCACCAGCACGGCAACCTCGGCACCCTCCCCGTCGGCATCGGCGCAGGCGCGCACCACCCCAAGGGTCTCCTCGGCGCCGGCGCCATCGAGCGCGGTGGCGACGAAGGCCATCTCGCGTTGGTAGTCGATATGTGTGAAGCGCACGAGCTGCGCTTCCGGAAGCTCGCGCCGGAACGAGAAGAATCTGCGGTACAGATCCTGGGGGCTGATACAGGCTGCGAAGCGCCGATGACGCGCCAGGTCATCGTCGCGAATGGGGCGGACCACGATGCGGCGACCGCGGTGGTTCAGCCGCGCGTGCAGCGCATCGGGTAATCGCTCGTCCATGGCCCGCAATCCTGCACCGCTTGGCCGCGCACCGACCCCGACCTGTTGCGCGTCCGCTGCAGCTACCTAGCGGCGTAGGTGTTTGTCACCAGCGCCGCCAGCACACCGCCGGGCGTTCAGCGCACCACGCCGGCGGCTCAGCCAACCGTCGC
Organism: Steroidobacteraceae bacterium; assembly: GCA_035482695.1. Lineage (GTDB taxonomy): Bacteria > Pseudomonadota > Gammaproteobacteria > Steroidobacterales > Steroidobacteraceae > 13-2-20CM-66-19. The sequence goes on from DATHQM010000054.1 coordinate 7,306, forward strand.
GGAGCCGCCGTACGGCTGCACGCTCACGGCGACCGAGTCCGCGATGTGCTCCTTGGTAATGACCCCCACAACGTCCGACGCACGTGGCACGCCGCGCCCGCGCACCACCACGATCATCGAGGCGTGCTTGCGCCAGAAGCGCTGGATGACGTCGAACATGATGTCTTCCTGGTGTGCGATGGTGAACGACTCGCTGGCCACGCTTCCCAGCCTGACGCCTGTGTAGGCGCCTTCCAGGCCGTGCCGCAGGCTGGTATTCACGCGCAACGTGCCGGCGATGCGCTCGCCGTCCGTGACCACGATGTGGCGCAGAGCACTGTCCAGCTCCGGCATGCGCAGAAACTCATCGAACCCCATGGTTCGCGGCAGTAGCACGAACTCCTTCTCCATCACCTCGCCGGCGCTGCGGATCAGGAACATGTTGGCGTGCATGGCCTTGGGAATGAAATGCTTCCTGCCGGCCAGCTTGATCGTGTAGATGTTCTCATCGCTCAGCATGCGGCGGACGCCGATGCTGACCGCGACCGCCACGATCATCGGCATCACGATGTCGTAGTCGCGCGTCATCTCGAAGATCATGACGATAGCCGTCATCGCGGCTCCCGTGCCTCCGCCAACCATCGCCGCCATGCCCACCATCGCGAACGCAGGTATGGTGAAGTCCGGCAGTTGCAGGAACGCATGCGCGCAGGCGCCGAAGGCGCCGCCCGCCCCCGCACCCATGAATAGCGACGGGGAGAAGATGCCACCCGAGGAGCCCGACCCGAGGCTGATCGAAGTGGCCGCCAGCTTGCTCACGAACAGCAGCGCCATGAAGGGCGCGGCGACCATGCCGCCTAGCAGGATGTCCTGGATGGTCGAGTAGCCGACACCGTCGATGTGATAGTGACCGGAGCCGAGCAGGAACGCATACATCATCGTGCCGACGATGGCCATGCCGAGCGCGTGTCGCAGGTAGGGATTAGCGATGCGCTCGAAGAGCTTCTCGCTGGCATACAAGCCGCGAATGAACGCCGTAGCGGCCAGGCCGCACAACGCGCCGAGCACGGCACACAGCAACACCGCCGGCAGCGAAACGGGCGCCCCGTTCAGCACGAGTTTCTCCGGCACATCGAACGCAGGCCGCACGCCGAGAAACAAGCGACCGATGAAGGTGGCGGTTCCGGTAGCCAGCGCCACGGGCAGGAAGGTGCGCACGCTGACCTCGGGCATCATCAGCTCGATCGCGAACATCACGCCGCCGAGCGGCGTATTGAACGTTGCGGCGATGCCCGCTCCCGCGCCGGCGGCGACCAGCGTGATGCGTTGCCAGGTGTCCATTCTGATCAGCTGTCCGGCCGTCGAACCGAGCGTCGCGCCGATCTGGATGATCGGACCTTCGCGCCCCACGGCCGCGCCGCTGCCGATCGAGAGCGCCGAAGCGAGCGACTTCACGGCCGCCACGACCGGACGGATCCTTCCTTCGCGGTAGAAGATCGCGTCCATCACTTCCGGGACGCCGTGACCGCGCGCCTCCGGTGCAAACTTCGTGACCACGAACACCACCGCGAGTCCGCCGATGACCGGCACCAGAATGACGCCCGCTCCCCAGCGACTAGCCGACTCGTAAAAGTTCGCGTCGTAGACGAGCGAGAGACGGCCGTAGAAGAAGGCGTTGTGGATCACGCCGATCAACGCCCGGAAGACGATCGCGCCCGCGCCGGTGATGATGCCGACGCCGACGGCGAGTAGCGACAGTCCGAGAAGGCCTGGGGGCGGTCGCGCAGCGACGTCCGGTTGCATGGCGAAGTGAAACAGAGTGCGGCGATCGGGAGCGAGAATACAGGTTCGGGTCGGGCCGCTGCCAGTGCCGCAGCGCGATGGCCTTATAATCCGCACCGGGCATCAGGTTCGCGCGCGCCGCGCCAGCGCGCCGCCTGCATCTGCCCGGCCTCACAGCCTGCCGCAAGCCGAACTCGCGGATTTTGCCAGGCAGGCGCACGAGTAGATCTGCCCGTACTCTCACGCGACACGCGGCAACGTGCCCCTGGAGCTGGTGATCGAGGGTGCGTAGCGCGCGTTTGCGCCGCGGCGATCGGAATCCGATTCGACTTAACACATCAGAAGCGGCGCTGCATCACGGTTAGTACGTACTTCGACCAATGCGCATGCGGCGACTCACGATAGGCTGCTCGCGCGGCTGACGTGATACTGGCGCCGTTTTCAATCGCAAACCCATCGAAAGATGGGGACGCAAAGCCTCCGGTCTAAGGGTTGACGCCTATGACAGCGGGGTTGCCGGGGCAGCTAAAGCCGCCTCGTTAGACACGCGCCCGACGTAGCGGGCCATGTCGGGCAACCCCCTGTGCATCTGCTCCCCGCAACCGGATTGACGCAGTCGTTAATCGGTTTGCTGGAGCACAAATGCAAAAGTCTAGGTCTGGATTCCCGGTGTCGGTGTGGACGGCGACCGCGCCGGCGGTCGCGCTGCTGCTGCTCGCAGGCTGCGGTGACGGATCGGCCGACAGCGCCTCGAGCTCGGCCGCACCGCAGTCATCGAACAGCACCGTTGCGAGCCAGCCGACGGGCAGCCGTGGCGATAACCCCCCGCCAACCCGATCGGCGCTACCCGGTCCGAGCACCTCCAGTGCGTCGCTCGACTGGGCTGCACCGACCACGAACACCAACGGCTCCGCGCTGACCAACCTGGGTGGTTACAAGATCTACTACGGCACGAGCAGCAGTCGGCTCTCCAGCACAATAACAATCAGCAACCCCGGCCTGCTGACCTACGTGGTCGAGGGGTTACCGATAGGCACCACCTACTACTTCACGATCGTCGCGGTCACCACCGGCGGGGTCGAAAGCGCCGACTCGGCGGTTGTGTCCATGCAGATCTCCTGATTACGAACAAAGGATACTCATGAGCACGTCTTCACTCCTGGCGATCGCGGCGTCAGCCAGCCCTTCTCCCGGCGACTCCGCGATAACCGCCGCGCCGGTAAACGTCGCCATTGCGGACAGCGCGCGGGTGCCGGTAAGCGTCGCCATTCCGGACGCCGCGCCGTATGCCATACAGCTGCGCATCTCCCCGGCACCGATCGATCCGCGCAGCGTGCCGCGTCTCGATATCTTCGACCTGTATACGCTCTACTGCGATGTGCGGCTGGAGAACGGACTGATGCGCCACTCACTGCGCCTCGGATTCTTCAAGGACCCCGCCACGGCGAAGGTCATCGCGCGTTACCTGGCGTCCTATTTCGAGGCGACGCAGATCGTGCACCTCAATACCACCGAACAGACTCGCTCCCTGCGCGTCAAGCTCGCGGCGCTGAAGGATATCGGTGACTCCGGACGTCACACGGTCATCGAACTCTCCGAGCCCGAGCCTGCCGCGCCACAGACGCGCCGCGCGCCGCCGCGCCCGCTCGGCAGGCCGCGCGCGCCTGATATCGACACCCGTTCGCTCTGGTCGCGCCTGGTGCAGCCGCGCTAGCGCAACGGCTATTCAAAGTCCGGCCAGCACCCCGATCAGGCGGCCGGCCGCGTAGGTAACGGCGGCGGCGACCGCGCCGATCGCGGTTTGTCGCAATCCGGAAAATACGGCAGGCCGGGCGTTGAACAGCGAGCTGCTCAGTCCCACGACAAACAGCGCTGTCACCGACAGCGCGATACTGCCGGCGACTCTCCAGGGAAGCGGCAAGAGACAAAACGGCAGCAACGGCACGAGCGCACCGCACGCGAACAGCACGAAGGAGAACGTGGCGGCACTCGCTGCGCTGCCGACCGATGCGACGCTCGGGTGCTGCTCGCGCTGACGCGCATCCAGGGCCGGGTCGAGCTGGCTGAGGGCAAGCTCGCGGGCGTTGGTAACCGATAGCCATTCACCAAGTGCCATCGAGCAGGCGCCGCCGAGCAGTCCCACCGTGCCGGTGAGCAGCGTGGCCGCGGGAGAGACGCCACCGCCGGCGACGCCCATCAGCAGGCAGAAGTTCGACGCCAGCCCGTCGTTGACGCCGAGCAACGCGGCGCGCAGGTTGGTCCCGACGGCGACGTCACTCCCGCCCCTCAGGATGTCCGCGTGCGCGTGCTCATCGAGCGCCAGCCCCGCCGCCTGCGCGTCCTCCTGGGCCGCGTAGTCGTCCCGATCCTTCATCTCCCGGGTCACGATGCTCGGTACCACGAACGCCGAGCCGAAGCGCCGTGCGAGGAAGATCAGGAACGCGGTACGCAGCGAGCGGCGCAAGACCGGCAGAACGTGCCCGGCGCCGCGCAATTGTTGCTCCCAGAAGGCCGCGTGGCGCCGCTCACTGCTGGCGAGCTCGAGGTAGACCCCGCGTTGCTGCGGATCGCGCTCGAAGCGTGCGAGTGCGGCATACAGCTCCGCGCTGTCATGCTCGGCTCGCCAGTTGCGCAGCAGCCGTTCCTTCTCCTGCACGTCGGTGTTCATCACGATGCCCGGAATGCAGAATTAGCGCAGACCGCCGCAGTCTCCTGATAGCGCACTGCGCTTGCCTGGTGATCGTTGATCGCCGCCTGATGATACTGTGCGTCGGCGGCGACATCGAGATACGTAGCGAGACCTGCAGGCCGCACAGGATCGCGGTGCCGCTGCGCCGCGATAATCCGCTCAAGGCGCAGGTCACCCTCGGAAACTACCTATTACCGGTAGGTCCGCAGATGGCAGATGGGCGACAACGAGCTGCAGGCGTGCGAGAAGTACCTAGCGACGCCGCGCCCGGCGCGGTAGATGCTCGGGGCGGCTGGCATGACAGGTACCGTATGAATTCGAACAATGAAACCCACAGCAACGCTGGCGTGCCTCGCAGCGACGCGCCTCGCAGCGATGATTGGAGTCAGTACGCCTCCAAGGGCCTGCACAGCCGGTTGTTGCACGTATCGCGGCTGGCTACCATGGGGGAGCTGGCCGGCGGCGTATCGCATGAGCTCAACCAGCCGTTGACCGCGATCGCAAACTATGCGCACGCATGCGACCGGTTGCTGGCGCGACCTGGTGCCGACCTGGGCGAAGTGCGTGAAGCGCTGCACCAGATCACGCTGCAGACCACGCGCGCCGCCGACATCATCCGACGGCTGCGAAAACTGGCGGACAGACAAAGCAGCGAGCACCTGCCCGCGAGCGTCAACCTACTCGTGCAGGAGCTGCAGGACCTGCTGGAGACCGATGCGGGTCTGCATCGAGTGGAGTTGTCGCTGCAGCTGGCTGCGGAACTGCCCGAGGTACTGGTTGACGGCGGACAGATTCAGCAGGTAGTCCTCAATTTCTTCCGCAACAGCCTCGATGCTCTCGCCGCGCGTGCCCCGAGCGACTCTCCCCGGGTGATCATCCGTACCTCGGCGATCGCCGATAATGAGGTGGAGCTGGCGGTAAGCGACAATGGACCGGGTCTTGCGCCGGGCCTGAAGAGGCGCCTCTTCGACCCCTTCTTCTCGACCAACGGGCAAGGCAGCGGACTGGGTCTTGCGATCAGCAACACCGTGGCACGCGCTCATGGCGGCTCGGTCGGCTACCGGTCCAGCGAGTCAGGTGGTGCCTGCTTTTACATACGGCTCCCCGTACGCCTCCCCAACCCCGCTGCCGAACCTGCTGTGCCGGCTTGAAGCCGGCGCCTGGCTGGCATGCGCGCGGCCGGGCAGCAGCGGTCAGGTCGCCAGCAACTCCTCGAGTATCAACAGCAGCTCTTCCGCGTTGATGGGTTTGCTGGCGATGCGCAGGTGCGGATCGTCCCGCAACTGCTTGATAGCGGTCGAGGTATCTCCGGTGATGAGCACCGACCGCAGGTCAGCCGCCACGCTCGCTCGCAACTGCTCGATCACCTGCGTCCCAAGCTCGCCATCGCGCAGATGATAATCCGTGATCAGCAGGTCGGGAGCCCCCTCCTCGCGGGCACTGCGCAGAGCCTCCCCCAGCGAGGCGACGGCCGACACCCGGTAACCTTCGACGTTCAGCAACATGCGCGTCGCATCGCGTACTCCCGGATCGTCCTCCACGAGAATGACGCGCGGTTTAGCGGATCCCGCGGGCCTGACAGCTGCCGGGATCCCCTGCGGCCCCGGGCCCGTGCCCGCCGTGCTTCCCCGCGGAAGCGCGAATGAGAACGTCGAGCCCTTGCCGACCTGGGAGGTCACTTCCAGACGCAGGTTCAGCAGACTCACCAGGCGCTGGACGATGCTGAGTCCAAGGCCGTAACCGTCACGCGAACTGTTGGTCGCAACGCCCACCTGGTAGAACTCGTCATAGATGTAAGCGAGCTGGCTGGCGGGTATGCCGATGCCGGTGTCGACCACATCGATGCGCAAGCAGGCTTGCTCCGGCCGCGCCCGCAGCAGCACCTCGCCCTTAGGGGTGTATTTGATGGCATTCGAAATCAGGTTGTTGAGGATCTGCCGCACCAGCGAGGGATCGCTGTGCACGCTCCCCGGCGCGGACTGCACCCGCAGCTGCAGTCCCTTGTCGGCCGCGACGCTGGCAAACTCCCGGCGCAACTCCTCGAACAGCGCGACTACCGTGAAATCGGCAGACTCGGGCTTGATCGCACCCGACTCGAGCTTACTGATATCAAGCAATGCGTTCAGCAGACGCGACATCGCATTGATCGCGGCGGCCTGCTGTGACAGCGCTTCGACCGCATCCTGGCCGTGCGTCATGCGGCGCAGCGAGCCGTTGAGGAGCGCGAGCGTCTGCAGGGGCTGACGCAGGTCGTGACTGGCCGTGGCCAGGAAGCGGCTCTTGGCCTGGTTGGCCCGATCGGCGCTGTCGCGCGCGTCATCGGCGATGTGTCTGAGCCGATCTGCTACTTCGCGGGCGCGTTCCGAGGCTTCGCGGATCATCTTCAGCTCCGCTTCCGCACGCTTGCGCTCGGTGACGTCGCGAATCGCCGCGGCGACCAGGATCCGTTCGCCATCCTGGATCGGACTCAGGCTGATCTCGACTGGAAATTCACTACCGTCGGTGCGTTGTCCGAACAGGGATAGCCCCTCACCCATCGCGCGGATACGCGGTACCGCCGTGTAGCCCTGCCGATGGGCGACGTGGCGACTGCGAAAGCGCGCGGGCATCAGCCGTTCGATGCTCAGGCCGACGATTTCGGCGGGCGCATAACCGAACAGTGCCGAGATCTGCCGATTGACATACCTGACGATGCCCTCGTCGTCGATGATGATCATCGCATCCGGAGCAGCGTCGAGCGCGCTGCTTGCCAGATCGATGGATGCCGATCGCATGGCGACATCCTAGCGCCGATCCCACGCCGACCGCGACTGGAAGCCTCAGGCCGGGGCTAGAGCACGGCGGGTGTCCCGCGCAACGGTAGCTAAGGCCACCGGGCACGCGCCTGCAACACAGTCGCACCGCTGTACTGTCCGGAGACGGCGAGAGGAGCGTCGAGTGGTCGCCAGCCGACGACGATCAAGATTCACTGAGGTCACGCTGCTGGACAGCCGCGGCGACGAATCGGCTGCCGCGGCCATGACCCCGCCTTCGGGGGGCTCTCTACAGGGGGGCCAAATACCACTGCCTATAGGGACTTACCACAACTGCGCGCGCTGCCCGGTCCTCGAGGGCACCGATGGCCGATATTGGCTCCCGATTGATATGCCAGGATGCCATTGCATGGCAGGCGTGGACTGTATCCCCCGTGCTGCGTCGAGAGTGAGGGCCATGTCAACGATCGTATCGCGCGTGCGTCTCGAGTGACCGCTGAGGAACGCCGCATGACCAAGCACCGATTTCCCATCTCCGCGAAGATCGCTGCCGCCTTCTGCGCCATCGTCCTCATCGTGCTGGCGGTCGGGATCATGGCCCTGGTGCGCCTCGATGCGATCAACGCTGGGGCGACCGCAGCGCGCGACAACCACGTACCGAGCGCCCGTACCCTGGGCCAGCTGCGTACCAGCGTCAGAATGTACCGCCTCACCGAGGCGGCGCTGGCGCTCCTGGCTCACGATGAACGCGAAATGCCGGCGGCGAACGCGCAACTGCAGTCTGCGGCGGCTACGGTCGACAAGGCGCGGGCAGACAGCGAGCCATTCATCACGCGTGGCACGGCCGGCGAGCGCTACCTGCACGATTTCGACGCGATCTGGGCCGCCTACCAGGCGGCCACCGACGGCCCAAGACGCAGCTTCCTGAACCAGGAAACGGATGCACGCAGCTACTTCGCCGTGGGATCGCGATTCTATGAGGCGGCCACCAGCGTACTGACCCAGGACATCATCGACAATACGCGTGTCAGCATGACTGCCAGCTCGGCCGCAATAGAGTTCATCACGCGCACGCGTGAGCTCATGCTGGCGGCGCTGCTCGCAGTCATCGCAGCGAGCGCCATCCTCGGGCTGCTGCTGACGCGCAGCGTGTCGATCCCGGTCAGGGTCACCACCGCTGCCATGAAACGCCTCGCCTCACGCGACTTCGCCGTGACAATCCCCGGCATCGGCCGCGGCGACGAGCTCGGCGAGATGGCCGACGCCATCGAGGTATTCAGACAGAGCCTCCTCGATCACGAGCGGCTGCGTGCGCACGACGATGCGCAAAAAGCGGCGCTGCTCGTCAGCGAGCTGCGGTTCCGTGAAATATTCGACTGCGTCCACGACGGGATCTTCATCAGTGACGCCGCCAGCGGTCGCATCGTGGACGTCAATCCGCGCGGTTGCGAGCTGTTCGGCTTCGAGCGCGACGAGCTGATCGGCACCACGCCGGAAATGCTGGCCGCCGGAGTGACCCCCTACACGGAAACCGGCGTGATGCGCGGCCTCGTCCGCATGCGCGGCCAGGGTCCGGCCACCTGCGAGTGGCACTGCAAGAGGAAGGACGGGCGGCTGTTCTGGGTGGAGCTGTCGCTGCGGCACGCTAACTTCGGTGGACAGGACGTGGTGCTCGCCAGCGTGCGCGACATCAGCGATCGCCGCGAGGCGGAAGAGCAGATCAGGCACATGGCGCTCTATGACGGCCTGACCGGATTGCCAAACCGCGGCGTATTCGTCGAAGCCGTCGGGCGGGCAATAAGCCGCTCAAGACGTGACGGCCGGAACTTCGCCGTGCTGTTCCTCGATCTGGATCACTTCAAGGACGTCAACGACACGCTCGGTCATCCTGTGGGGGATGCGCTGCTGCGCGAGGTCGCCGGGCGGCTGCGCAGCGCGGTTCGCGAAACTGACGTCGTGGCACGCTTCGGCGGCGACGAATTCGCGGTACTGGCTGACGACATCCATGGTGCGACCGATGCGGCCCAGCTCGGCGACAAGCTGCTCAAGGCACTCGAAGCGCCATTTGCCATTCAGGGAACCCAGGTGCGCACCGGCCTGAGTATCGGCATTGCGCCATACACCGAAAGCAGCGCCGACGTCGAGATGCTGATGTCGCACGCCGACGTAGCGCTGTACCGAGCCAAGGCCGAAGGCCGGGGCACTTATCGCTTCTTCAACACCGGGATGGACTCCGAGACGCGTGCGCGCGTCGCCTTGATCGGCGAGCTGCGCGAAGCCATTGCGTCGGATCAGCTGTTTCTCATGTACCAGCCGCAGGTCGACATCGCGAGCGGTCGCATCACCGGCGTCGAGGCGCTGGTGCGCTGGCGACACCCGCGGCGCGGCGTGCTGGCTCCGGAAACGTTCGTTCCCGAGGCGGAGAGCAGCGGCCTGATCGTCGCCCTCGGCAGGCGGGTGCTGCGCGATGCGTGCCGCCAGGCGAAACGCTGGCACGACGCCGGCTTGCTGCCGGAGCGCATGGCGGTGAATCTTTCGGCCGGGCAATTACGGGTGCCGTCCGAGCTGGAACAGCTCGTCATGGCGACCCTGAGCGAGATCGGGTTGCCCGCGCAGCGGCTCGAGCTGGAGCTGACCGAAAGCATGCTGATGGGAACCGGTGCCCACCAGGCCGTGCTCGCGCGCCTGCGTGCGCGGGGCGTGAAAGTCGCTATCGATGAGTTCGGCACGGGCTATTCCTGTCTCGATTACCTGCGCTGTTTCCCCGTGGATCGGGTAAAAATTGCGCAGACTTTCGTGGCCGAGCTCGATCAGCCCGGAAACGCAGCGGTAGTGAAGGCCACCATCGGACTGGCGCGCGAGCTGCATATGGCGGTCATCGCGGAAGGCCTGGAGACGCGCCGCCAGATCGAGTTGCTGTCGGAGTGGGGCTGCACGGAAGGCCAGGGTTTCTACTACGCACAACCCGGCTCGCCCGAGGAGCTCGAACCGCTGCTGCGCGCCGGCTTCCTCCGTCGCACATCAGGTGAAGCGGCGAATAAGGTCGCGGCCTGAGCGGCCGCTCACGCACACTCAAAACCACAGCCGCAGTCCCGCGACCCACTGCAGCTCGGACGTGCCCAGGCCCTGTGTACGGGCATCGGTAGCGGTCCCGCCGCACAGCCGCCGCCACGCGACGCCCACGTAGGGCGCGAACTCGCGGCGAATCTCGTAGCGCAACCGCACGCCCACATCCAGATCCGCGAGCCCCGAGCCGAGCTGGCGCGCGGGGTCGGCCTTCCCGTACAGGTTGGCCTCGGCCTCGGGCTGCACCACGAGCCGCGGTGTGAGCCGCAGGTCGTATTCGACCTTCACGCGTGCGGCAGTGCGACCCGCATCGCCGGCGTACGCCGTGGCCTCGACGTCGAACCAGTAGGGTGCGAGCCCCTGCACGCCGAGCGCGGCCCAGCCGCGCGGCGGCCCGTCGCCGAAATCCTCGCGCGCCCCCGCCTGCAGGCTCCACCAGCGGCTGACGATGCGATCCCAGAGCAACTCCACGCGGGCGTCCGCGGTGATTCCCTGCAGCCGCTCGCCCTCGGTGCGCAGCCACAGCTTGTCGTAGTCGCCGCCGTACCACGCCTCCCCTTCCCACACCGCGGCATCCCCACTACCGTCGTGACGCCACTCGAGCTGATCCAGCAGCACACTGCCGGTGCTCGCGGCGTCGTTCATCTGCATCACCTGCACCATGTCGGCGTTGCTCATCGGCGGCATCGATTGCTGCGGCGGCTCGGGGGCGACATGTGGCGCGATCGCCGCTTGCTGCTGCGCCCGCGCCACGGATGCGATCGCGGCCAGGGCCGCAGCGAGCACGGCGGCGCGCATGCGCTCAACGTGCGCCGGCCACCACCTCATCCCGCGCGGTCCGTGCCCGGGCGCTCCACCACGACCTCACGGAACATGCCGGCCTCCATGTGGTAGAGCAGATGACAATGGTAAGCCCAGCGCCCGAGCGCATCGGCAGTGACCAGGTAGCTGAGGCGCTGCGCGGGTTGCACCGTGATCGTGTGCTTGCGCACCAGGAAATCGCCATTCTCCGCCAACAGCTCGCCCCACATGCCGTGCAGGTGGATCGGGTGATTCATCATGGTGTCATTCACCAGCACCAGCCGCAGTCGCTCACCGTAATTGAAACGCAGCGGCTCGCTCGCCGAGAACTTCTGTCCGTTGAATGACCAGATGAAGCGCTGCATGTGCCCGGTGAGGTGCAGCTCGATGTCGCGAGCCGCCGCGCGCGAATCGATCGGACCGTCGAGAGTATGAAGATCGGCATAGGTGAGCACCCGGCGACCGTTGTTGCGCAGGCCGACTCCAGGATCGTCGAGCCGCGTTTGCGGCTGCAGCACCTGCATGTCGACCGTGGGCCCATAGTCCGCCGCAGCGTGCTCCCCGTCCGCGCCATCGGCCATGGACATCGAGCTCATGTCGCGCATGCTGCCGGACATGCCCATGTCACTCATCGACAGCAGCGGGCGTGCATCGAGCCGCGGCACATCCGCCCGCAGGCCCGGCTGGGGCGCCAGCGTGCCACAGGCGTAGCCGGACCGATCGATCGCCTGCGCGAATATCGTGTATGGGCGGTCGGCCGGCGCGACGATGACATCGAGCACCTCCGCGGTGCCGATGCGGAATTCGTCGACGGAAACCGGCTCGACATCCTGGCCGTCCGCGGCCACCACCCGCAGCTTCAATCCCGGTATGCGCACGTCGAAGAACGACATCGAGGAGCCATTGATGAAACGCAGCCGTACCTCCTCGCCGCGCTGGAACAGTCCCGTCCAGTTGCCCTGAGGCGTGACGCCGTTCATCAGGTAGGTGTAGGTGTAGCCGGAGACGTCGGCGAGATCGGTCGGATCCATGCGCATGCGGGCCCACATGCCGCGCTCCGCGAGCGTCGCCGGCCAGCCGTCGCGGTGCGCATCGGCGAGCGTATCGCCGAGCGTGCGCTGTCCGTGGTTGAAATACTGAGGGTGCACCTTGAGCAGCCGGTACACGTGTTCCGGGTCCGCATCCGTCCAGTCCGACAGCAGCACGACGTAATCGCGCGCGCTGGGATGGCGCTCAGCGCCACGCGGGCTGACGATGATCGCGCCGTACAGCCCGGTCTGCTCCTGGAAGCGCGAGTGACTGTGATACCAGTACGTTCCGGACTGGTTAACGCGAAAGCGGTAGCGGTACACGCCCCCCGGCGGGATGCCGTGGAAGCTCAAGCCCGGCACCCCGTCCATGTCCGCCGGTACGATCATGCCGTGCCAGTGGATGGAGGTCGGCACCGGCAGATGATTCGCGACGCGCACTGCGACGACATCCCCTTCGCGCCAGCGCAGTACCGGTCCCGGAAGCCGCCCGTTGACGACCGTGGCGCTGCGGCGCCTGCCGGTGAGATCGACCGTCACAGTGCCGATCGCCAGCTCGAAGTCCGTCCCGCTGAGCGTCGCGGCGTCGCTGGCCGTTGCCGTCGTGACGCCAGCCACGGGAAGCAGCAGTGCGCTGCCGGCGAGCCCCTGAACGAACTTGCGCCGCGAGACGAGGGAGGTCACGGCAGGCGCCGTCGTGCGCGTCATTCGGATTCAGCCCCGGCTCCACGGCCTGTGTGCCGCGCATTCTGCGCCTTGCTCACTGTCGAGGGCAGTATTGTCGAACGCCGTGCATACGGAGCAAGATCGGCTGCAAGCGGCTAGCAAACACGCCGCCATGGCATGAGCCGAGCCACATGAAAGCCATCCCCTCCGTCCAGGTCGACGATCAGCGTGTGCTCGTCACCGAGTGGCGTTTTGCTCCGGGTGCCGAGACCGGCCACCACGTGCACGCGCATGACTACGTGGTCGTGCCGCTGTTAGCCGGGACGCTGCGCCTGGAGGAATCGGGGGGCGTTCGCGACGTGCATCTGCAGGCCGGCGCTTCCTACGCGCGCAAGGCTGGAGTCGCGCACAACGTCATCAACGTGAACCCTTACGAATTTCGCTTCGTCGAGATCGAATTGAAGTGACCGTGAAGCGCACTGTGCTGGCGATTGCGGCGGGACTGCTCGTCTGGATCCTGGTCATATCGCTGCTCAACCGGGGGTTGCGCCTGGGGCTGGCGGGCTATGCGGCGGCTGAGCCCGCCATGAGCTTCACGCTCACCATGATGGCGGCGCGACTGATAATCGCGGCGCTCGCCTCGCTGATCGGCGGTGCCGCGGTCGGCTGGATTGCGCCGCGGGCGCGCGCCGCCTCGATCGTGCTCGGTGCGATCCTGGTGGCAGGATTCCTGCCGGTGCACGTGCAGCTGTGGAGCCGCTTTCCCGTCTGGTACCACCTGACGTTCCTGCTGAGCCTGCTCCCCCTGGTGGCGCTCGGGGCGCGCCTGGCTGGCTCCGCCGCAAGCCGCGGCGAGGTCATTCAGCCCTGACATCGCCGCGCAACACACTAAGCGCCGTCGGGCTCAGGCGAAGCTCGCCGGCGCCTCCGGCAGGCGCACTTCCGGTATGCGCGTGCGCAGCAGGTCGTGGAACTCGAGCATCCACTTCTCGATCTGCGACAGCGGCCCGGGTCGATAGCTGCTGTCGGCGATGCCGCGCTGCAGCCGCTCGCACAGACGCCGGTCCTCGCCGTTCACCTGCATGTTGATGCGATTCCCCAGCCAGCGCATCAGACGCATCTCGCGCCGGTCGTCCGGCATGCCGAATGCCGCTCCGCGGATCAGCGCTTTTCCCGGGCCGCGCGGCAACACCTGGAAGAAGTCCACCTGCTCGGGCATGACGTCGATACCGAGGTTCGGCAGGCAGCTGTAGAAGCGCCAGCTGCGGCGGTTGGGCTCCGGCAGATGTGCAGCGGTGACTGCGCCCACGTACTTCTGATAGACGCGCTCGCTCCAGCGCGACGAGGGCGCCTCGCGCATCCAGCTGAAGCCGCGCGCGATGCCCGGCACGCCGCGCTGGTCCTCGTAATCGGGCGTGAACAGGCGGTTCAGGCCCGGATGCCCGATCGGAACGTGATAGGACTCCAGATAGTTGTCCATCGCAATCTTCCAGTCCACGTTCCATTCCTCGAGGTAGACCGGCTGCGTCGGCACCAGGTCCTCCAGGTGATACGGCGCCAGCTCATCGAGGATCGGCGCCCAAACCTGCGACGGCGGCGGCGGATTGCCCGCAAGACACACCCACACGAAGCCGAGCGTGATCTCCACGCGCACCGCGTTCAGCCCGTAGTCGGCGAGGTTCAGTCCCGGGAAACTGTCCCGGGCGGGCGTGGCGAGCAGCGAGCCGTCGTAACGGTAGGTCCAGCCGTGATACGGGCAGGTGATGCGGCCCGGGCAGCGGCCGGTTCCCTCGAGCAGCCGCGTACCGCGGTGCCGGCAGACGTTGTGAAATGCGCGCACCCCGCCGCCGGCATCGCGCAGCGCGATCACGCTGTCGGATCCGAGCTCGAAGGTGATGTAGTCGCCGGCGGCCGGAATCTGGCTGACGTGACAGGCAATCTGCCAGCTCGGTTTCAGGATGCGCTCGATCTCCAGGCGCGTCATCTGCGGATGCGAGTACACCCACGCCGGCAGGCCGCGCGACTGCGTTTCGGGCACACGAGTCGGCACTGCGGTGAGGCTCGGCGGGCTGCTCATGGCAATCTCCTTCGGACGCGACCGAGCAGCTTAGCGCTGCGCGCAGGTATGGACATTTTCGATCCCATCGTAAGCATGTGCGGGGCCGAGGCGGCTGCCCGGAAGCGACAACGGATTGCTAGTATGAATCCGTATCGCGGCAAGCGCTTGATTTTAAAAATGAAACAGTTCAGCTTCGCGTCATGAAAAAGCAGCCGCAGGGGGTCGGGCTGTGCAAGGGGTGAACTGGGTAGCCCTGTGCGTCTTCGTGGTGCTTTTCGGCTTCGTCACGTGGCTGGGATTCGCGGCGGCCCGCTGGCGTCGGGGCGACCTCGACCTGCTGCACGAGTGGGGCCTCGGCGGGCGACGTTTCGGCACCGTCGTCACCTGGTTTCTCATCGGCGGCGACTGCTACACCGCCTACACGTTCATCGCGATCCCGGCTCTGGCGTTTGGCGCAGGCGCCGTGGGCTTCTTCGCCATGCCGTACGCCATGGTCGCGTACCCGATTCTGCTCATGCTGTTTCCGCGGCTGTGGCAGGTCTGCCAGCGAAAGGGCTATATCACCGCGGCGGATTTCGTGCGCGGGCGCTTCGGCAATCGCTGGCTGGCGCTCGCGGTGACGCTCAGCGGCATCGTCGCAACGATGCCTTACATCGCCCTGCAGCTGGTCGGCATCCAGGTTGTCGTCGGCGCGCTCGGCATCTCCGGTACGGGATGGGCGGCGGATCTGCCGCTGATCATCGCGTTCCTCGTGCTGGCGGCGTTCACCTACTCGAGCGGACTGCGCGCGCCGGCATCCATCGCCATCGTCAAGGATGTCCTCATCTATCTCACGGCCTTCGCGGCGATCATCGTCATCCCGATCGAGTCAGGAGGCTTCGCAAAAATATTCGCAGCCGTTCCGCCCGGCAAGCTGCTGCTGGCGCCGCCCGGTCCTCATACCACCGGCTCCTACGGCGCGTACGCGACGCTCGCGCTCGGCTCGGCGCTCGCGCTGTTCCTCTATCCGCACAGCCTCACTGCGGTATTGAGCGCCAGCAGCCGTAACGCCGTGCGACGCAACGCCGCACTGCTGCCGAGCTTCACCGTGGTGCTCGGGCTGCTGGCGCTGCTCGGCTTCTTCGCGCTCGCGGCGGGAGTCGACCGGTTGCCGCAGTTCGCCGCAGGGTTCAAGCAATTCGGCAACAACTTCGCCGTACCCGCGCTGTTGCTGCATAGTTTCCCCTCCTGGTTCGTCGGGCTCGCCTTCGCGGCCATCGGCATCGGTGCACTGGTGCCCGCGGCCATCATGTCCATCGCCACGGCGAATCTCTATACCCGTAACATCCACCGCGAGTTCATCGAACCGGCGGTCAGCGAGCGCCGCGAGGCGCAGATCGCCAAGTGGGTATCGCTGCTCGTCAAGCTCGGCGCGCTGGTGTTCATCATCTTCGTGCCGACGCCATATGCGATTCAGCTGCAGCTGCTGGGGGGCATCTGGATCATCCAGACCCTGCCGGCGGTGCTGCTCGGCGCTCACACCCGCTGGTTCAACCCATGGGCGCTGCTGCTCGGCTGGGCGGTCGGCACGGGTGCCGGCACCGCCATGGCCTTTGCCGCACATCTCACCGCGGCGTATCCGCTGGCGTTCGGCGGCTATACCTTCCCGGGTTACACCGCCCTGTACACCCTCATCCTGAATCTCATCGTCGCGGCCGTGCTGACACCGCTGTGCGATGCGCTCGGTGCGAGGGTGCGCAGCGACGCGACCGTGGCGGCGGACTACCTGGCATGAATCCGCTCAGCATAAGGACACGCGACGGTATCTGTCCGGCTTACGTCTATCCGCCGCCCGGCGGCGGACCCTGGCCGGCGGTGCTGGTGTTCATGGACGGGCTCGGCATCCGTCCCGCCGTGCTCGAGATCGGCGAGCGCCTTGCGCGGCATGGCTATTACGCCGTGCTGCCCGATCTTTACTACCGCTCCGGCCCGTACGCGCCGATGGATCCGCGCGCGATATTCGCCGATGCGGACCTGCGTCGTGGGCTCGCGGAGAAGTTCATGGCGCTGGCCACCCCCGCCAATGTCATGTCCGACACACAGGTCTTCCTCGATTTCCTCGGCGCACAGCCCGAGGTGCGCAGCGGCGCCATCGGCACGACCGGTTACTGCCTGGGCGGCCTCATGTCGCTCAGCGCCGCCGGCACCTATCCCGGGCGAATCGCCGCCGCCGCTTCGTATCACGGCGGGCGGCTGGCGACCGACGCGCCCGACAGTCCACACCGGCTGGCGCCGCAAATGAAGGCCCGCATCTACGTCGCCGGCGCCAGCGACGATCCCTCGTTCCCCGCGGACATGAAACAACGTCTCGAGGCGGCGCTCACCGAGGCCGGCGTCGACCACCGCATCGAGACGTACCCGGCAAAGCATGGCTGGGTGTTTCGCGACACGCCGGCCTATGACGCGGCGGCGTGCGAGCGGCACTGGCAAACGCTGCTGGCGCTGCTCGCGTCGCAGCTCTAGGAAATCGAAACCCCGAGCAGCGAACCCACTCCGTAGGTGAGGGCTGCGGCGGCACAGCCGGACAGCGCCTGCCGCAACGCCGAGAACCACGGCGTGCGTCCGTTGAAAAGCGAGGTCAGCAGCCCGATGCCTGCCAGCGCGAGGAAGCTGAGTGCAATGCTCAGGGCGATCGCCTGCACGCCGCGCGCCCACAGGAACGGAACCACCGGGAAGATCGCGCCCGCGCAGAACAGTGCAAAGGAAGTGGCGGCGGCGCTGAAGGGATTGCCGCCGAGCTCGGCCGGATCGATCCCGAGCTCCTCGCGTACCAGCGTGTCGAGCGCCGCGTGCTTGTCCTTCATGAGCTCCGCGGCGACGCGCTGCGCGTCAGCCTTCGGCAGGCCCTTCGCCTGGTAGATCAGCGCCAGCTCGTGCTGCTCGGCTTGCGGGGTCTGCTCGATCTCCTCCGCCTCCCTGGCGATCTGGCTGCTCGCCAGCTCGCGCGCGTTGGTCACCGAGAGCCACTCGCCGAGCGCCATCGAGCAGGCGCCCGCGACCAGCCCGGCGAGACCGGTGAGCAGGATGATCCGCTCGCTGCCGCCGGCTCCGGCAACGCCCATGATCAGGCAGAAGTTGGATACCAGCCCATCGTTCGCCCCCAGCACCGCCGCGCGCAGGTTGTTCCCCGAGGCGCCGCGATGCCAGGGCTCGGCACGCGCAATGTCCGTCCCGCTCACGCCGCCGGGGGCTGCGCTGCGGGCGATCTCCTGCACCACGGCCGCATGACCGCGCTCCTCGGCGGAGATCGCCTGCGCGTCGCTCTGGGTCGCGTACTTGTTGCGATCGGAAAATTCCGCCGCCGCGATGGTCGGCATCACGAAGTGCGGACCGAAGCGCTGCGCCAGTCTGCCGAGCAGCCGCGTGCGAAAGCCCGGCACGTAGGGCTCGATGGCGACGCCGGCCTTCGCCAGCTTCTCGCGCCACAGCGCGGCGTGACGCGCCTCCGCCTGCGCCAGCTGCAGGAACAGGTCGCGCCTCACCGGATCGGTTTCGGCCGCGGCAATGCTGGTGTAGAGCCTGGCACCGTCCAGCTCGTCGCGCAGATTCGCCTGGAAGCGCTTGATGTCGTCGGCGGCCATGAGGAATTCTACGCCCGCGCCGCGGCGGTCACGATCAGCTGCGCTGCGGCCAGATCCTCGATGGCACTGCCCACGGACTTGAAGAGCGTCAGCTCCTGCGGCGAGCCGCGTCCGCTTACCCGCCCGAGCACCAGGTCCTGCAGCTCGCCCTCGATGTGCTCGCGGCTGATGACGCCGCGAGCGAGCGGGTCGAGGAGGTCACCCGCCTCGGCGAGCGCACCGGCGAACGTATCGACGAAGATGCGACAGCGGCGCACCACCTCGTCGTCCGTTTCCCGCATGGTGGGCGTGAAGCTGCCCACCAGGTCGACGAATACGCCGGACCTGAGCCAGCGCCCGCACAGCAACGCCGTGGCGCTGCTGGTGGCGCAGCAGATGATGTCCGCGGTCGCGGCCGAGCGCTCGAGGGAATCGGCGCTGTCCACGCTGATATCGGCCGCCACGCGCGAGCGGATGGCCGCCACGGTCGCCGCGACGCGCTGCGCCCGGCGTCCCCAGACGCTGATGCGGCGAATGGGTCGCACCGTGCAGTGCGCCAGGGCCATGTAGGGAGCCAGTGCGCCGGTTCCGACGATGAGCAGCTGCGAGCTGTCACGACGCGACAGGTAATCCGAGGCGAGCGCCGATGCGGCCCCGGTCCGCAGCCGCGTCACCACCGTGCCGTCGAGTATCGCCACCGGCGTGCCCTCGTCCGAGAAGACCGCGATCATCCCCTGGATCGTCGGCAGGCCGCGCGCCGGATTCTCCGGAACGATGTCAGCAGCTTCACCGCCCCGCGGCCTTGCGCGTCGAACGCCGGCATGCTGACAAACAGCCGCTCGCCGGCGCCTCCCGGGATGTGCGCCACCTGCCGCGCGGGGGCCACGCAGGCGCTGCGAAACGCGTGGCGCAGACACTCGATCAGCTCCGGCATGCTGGCCAGGCGGTGTGTTTGCTCCGCGTCGAGCAGCAACATCAGTGTGTCCGCCGCGACGCGAAGCGCGCGAATGCATAGGGTGCGGGGTCGATCGCCGGTGTCTGCGCCGACAGCAGGTCGGCCAGCAACTGCCCGGACCCGGCCGCCATGGTCCACCCCAGCGGGCCGTGCCCGGTATTGAGCCAGAGGTTCGCCACGCCGGTCGCGCCGATGACCGGCACGCCATCGGCCGACATGGGGCGCAGCCCGCACCAGGGCCTGGCGGCTGCCGGGTCGAGGCCGGCTTCGGGCAGCACCTTCGCGACCAGGTTGAGCAGATTGCGCACGCGCTCCGGACGCAGCGCCAGGTCGTAGCCGGCAAACTCCGCGGTGCCGGCCGCGCGCACCGCGCCGTCGAGCGGCACGATGACCGCGTGCAGGTCATCGTCCGCGATCGGCATCTGCAGCGGCGGCGGCTTACCCGCGCCGGCCGGGAAGGTCACCGAGTATCCCTTGGCCGGCCGGACCGGCAGCCCGATCCCGAGGGGCTTGAGCAGTGGCGCACTGTAGCTGGCGGCGGCGAGCACGTAGGCGTCCGCAGTGAGCCGTTCGTCCGCCGTGCGCACGGCTGCCAACCGGCCGGCTGCGACCTCCAGCGCCCGTACCTGCACGCCGAAGCGAAACTGCACGCCCGCCGCACGCGCCTGCTCAGCGAGCGCCACGCAGAAGCGGTGGGCATCGCCCGTCTCGTCGATCGGGCAGTAGAGCGCGCCGGCGAGCTCGCGGCCGATCGGAGCGAGCGCGGGTTCCAGCTCCAGGGCCTGCGCGCTGGAGAGGCTCTCGAACTCGACCGCGCCGGCCGACCAGCGCGTCACGGCGGCGACTGCCCGCGCGAGGCTGGCGCGATCGCGGAAGATCCGCAGGCTGCCACGCGCGGCGCGCCCGTAGATGAGGCCGGTCTGTTGCCGCAGCAGCTGCAGCACCTGGCGCGAGTACAGGGCAAGCGCAAGGTTGCTGCGCGTGTTGCGCAGGTAGCGCTCGACGCTCGAGTTGCGCAGGAAGCGGATCCCCCAGCCGCCGAGCGCGGGCAGTGCGGCGAGCCGCAGCTTCAGCGGCGCCTCGGGACGGCCGAGCGAATGCAGCAGTACCCGCCAGCAGCCGGGCGCGTTCCACGGCTCGGGCATGCTCGGTGACAGCAGTGCCCCGTTGGCGAAGCTCGTCTGCCTGCCGGGACCGTCCTCGCGCTCGAGCACCGTGACCTCGTGTCCGCGGCGCCGCAGAAACCAGGCACTGGTCAGGCCGATCAGGCCGCTGCCGATCACGACTACTTTCATCGGCCGATATTTCATCACATCCGCGCGCTTAGGTACCGGCAACGGTCAAGACGCCGGCGTGCCGCTGGTGGAACCGACCACCGGATCGGTTAATCTGCGGCCATGGACGTGGGATTCATCGGGCTCGGCCGCATGGGCAGCGCCATCGCGGCCAACCTGCTGCGCGCCGGTCACACGCTGTGTATCTGGAATCGTTCGCCTGAAGCCGCACGCGAGCTGCAACGGCTGGGCGCGAAAGTCGCGGCGGCGCCCGCGGAGACCGCGCGCGCCCAGGTGTTGTTCACCATGCTGGCGGACGACGCTGCCACGCGCGCGGTCGTCCTCGACGCCGGCGTGCTCGATGCCGCATCCCGTGGCCTGATTCACGCCAACCTCGCCACGGTCTCGGTGGGCTGTGCACGCGAGCTCGCGCAGCTGGAGAAGGCCCGCGGCATCGACTACGTCGCCGCCCCGGTGTTCGGCAGGCCGGAAGCGGCCCAGGCGGCGAAGCTCAATGTCGTTGTGGCCGGCGATCCGGCGGCCATCGGGCGCCTGCAGCCGCTGTTCGCCGCGATCGCCGAGCGGGTCTGGCCGATCAGCGGTGCCGCCGAGCGCGCCAATGTGGTGAAGCTCGCCGGGAACTTCATGATCGCGAGCGCGCTCGAGACGATGGGCGAAGCGGCCGCACTGGTGCAGGCTCACGGCATCGGCGCGGGCGAATTCCTCGAGGTGCTGACCAGCACGCTGTTCGCATCCCCGGTGTATCAGAACTACGGCAGGCTGATTGCGTCGGCTCGCTATGAGCCGGCCGGATTCAAACTCTCGCTCGGGTTGAAGGACGTGCGGCTGGTGCTGCAGGCGGGCGAGGACGTGCACGTGCCACTGCCCTTCGCGAGCGTGCTGCGTGACCATTTTCTCGAGGCGCTCGCCGCCGGCAGGGGCGACCAGGACTGGGCGGCTCTCGCCGCCGTCGCGGCTGCACACGGACCGCAGCAGCAGCCACGAGAGCGCTGAGTGCGGGCGGCGCGTCCGGCTGCCTGCCTGCGCCGCGCGGGGCTCGGCGCGCTCGCCGCAACATCCTGCGCATTCGTCGCACCCCCGCCCTCGCTCGCCGCGCCCCGGCCCGCAGATTCCTCGCTGATCGGCCAGGTCGACGCCTATCGCCGCGCGCATGAGGAGGCGATCGTCGCGCAGCTCGACGCCCTGACGCGGCTGCGCAGTATCGCCGCAGATCCGACCGGACTCGACGCCGCCGCCGACCGATTGCAAGCCCTGCTGGCGGCGCGCGGCTTCGCGGTACGGCAGCTGCGCGCGGAAATCGGCACGCCGGCGCTCGTGTTCGGCTCGCTCAAGAGCCCGCGCGCCACGCACACCGTGGTGTTTTACGCGCATTATGACGGCCAGCCGGTGACGCCCTCGCGGTGGCACTCGGACCCCTTCATCCCGGTGATGCGCAGCGGGCCGCTGAGCGCCGCGGCGTCCGAGGTCAACTGGCGCGACCTGCGCGCGCCGCTCGACCCCGAGTGGCGTCTGTTCGGCCGCGCCGTCGCCGACGACAAGGCCTCCATCGTGGCGTTCCTCGCGGCCTTTGATGCGCTGGCCGCGGCCGGCCGCAAACCCACCGTCAACATAAAGGTCGTGTGGGAAGGCGAGGAGGAAGCAGGCTCGCCGCATCTCGAAGCGATCCTGCGAGCCAACCGCGAGCCGCTGGCGAGCGATCTGTGGCTGATCGGCGATGCACCGGTGCATCAGTCGCGCACGCCGACGCTCTACTTCGGCGCGCGCGGCAGCGTGGACCTGGAGGCGACGGTGTACGGGCCGCTGCACGCGCTGCACGACGGGCACTACGGCAACTGGGTGCCGAATCCCGCGGTCATGGCGGCGGAGCTGGTGAGCGAGATGCGCGACAGCGAGGGCCGGATCCTCATTCCCGGATTTGACGACGAGGTGCAGCCGGTTCCGCCCGCCGCGCGCGCGGCGCTGGCGCAGCTGCCGCCGGTGGAGGAGTCGCTCAAGCGCGAGTTCGGCATCGGCCGCAGCGAGGGTAATGAAGGACTGACCGCCAGCACGCTGCGACCCGCGCTCAACGTGCGCGGCCTCCGTTCCGGCCAGGTGGGCGCGGACGCCGTCAATGCCATCCCCGCGGATGCGGTCATTTCCATCGATTTTCGCCTGGTGCCCGACCAGCGACCGGCCACGGTGCGTGCGCGCGTCGAAGCTTTCCTCGCCGCCCGGGGGTGGACGGTGGTCAGTGCACCTCCGGACTTCGACACGCGCCTCGCCCATCCGCGCATCATCAGCCTGCGCTGGGATGCGGGATACCCGGCGCTGCGCACCGACATGTCATCGCCGCTCGCGCGTGCGGTGATTGCGGCCGCCGACCGCGCCGCGGGCGGCCGTGTGGCGCTGTTACCGATGATGGGCGGCAGCGTGCCGATCTACATGATCGCCGCGGTCTGCGCGGTGCCGGTGATCGGCCTGCCGATCGTCAACCACGACGACAGCCAGCACGCGCCCGATGAGAACCTGCGGCTGAAGAATCTGTGGGACGGAATCGATACCTACGCCGCAATGCTCGGCACGCTCAGCTGGTAAACCGCTGCGCAGTTGTCCGCAGCACGCCCGCCCGCAAGCCGGGGTAGCTTGCTTAACACGCAGGGCGGCAGTTATGTTGTGCATCCGGCCAGCCTTCGGAAGGAGAAGCGCGTGAAACAGGTCATCGACAAGTCCCGCCGCCGCCTGCTCAGGAACATCGCCCTGGGTGTGGTACTGATCCCGATCGCCCGCGCGCCTGTGGAGATCGCCGGCGCTGCCGACGGCCCGCTCGTCACTGCCGACGATCCCACCGCCAAGGCACTGAAATACACCGCCGACGCCAGCACGTCGCCGGACGCCAAGGGCAACAAGTGCTCGAACTGCCGCTTCTACCAGGGTGCCGCCGACAGCGCGCAGGGAGGCTGCCTGATATTCCCGGGCAAGTCGGTCAAGGCTGCGGGGTGGTGTAGTTCCTGGACCGCGAAAACCTAGGCACGCCGGCCCGCGGTGCCGCGTCGGCCGCCGTACTCATGCCGGCGGCTGTACTGCCACCATCCGCGGGCCGCTGCGCCCGGCCAGCACGCGACACACGAACCCGGCCGGCTTGACGACCAACAGGCCGCAGGCCAGGCGGTCCATGATGATCGCCGCGACCGCCTGCTAAATGCACCGTTTCGCGCGTGCAACGTGTTGCAAATGCCGATTTCCTCACGTAATCGCGGCCACTCCCCCGCCATTGCGGAACATACGTACGGACGTCCGACCCCGGGCAGTACATCCTGATGCCTCATAGTATGATGAGGCGAAAATGAAGGCTGATTCGCACCCTGAGGGGCAGCTGGGAGTGCCGGCTGCAGTGCTGCACGGCCGGCTTCTGCACGTCTCGCGCATGGCGACCATCGGTGAGATGGCCGCCGGAGTCGCGCATGAGCTGAATCAACCGCTGACGGCGATCGCCAACTACGCCCAGGCCTGCCGCCGGCTGCTCGCGCGGCCCGATGCCGACCCGACGGAGCTGCAGCAGGCGCTGGCGGAGATCACCACGCAGGCGGCCCGCGCTGCCGAGATCATCCGCCGCCTGCGCGACCTTGCCCGCAGCCAGCAGAGCGAGCGGGCGACGACCGATATCAATGCCCTGGTGCAGGAGATGATCGAACTGGTCGAGAGCGATGCGCGCCTGCACGGCGTGCACGTCTCGCTCGAGCTCACCGACGAGCTGCCCGGGGTGCTGGTCGACGCCGGTCAGATCCAGCACGTCATTCTCAGCTTCGTACGCAACAGCCTCGAAGCGCTGGCATCGCAACCCGGCGGCGGGCATTTGTCGATCCGCACCTCGCGGCCCTCCACCGCCGAGGTGGAGGTGGCCGTCATCGATAACGGCCCGGGTCTTGCCGCGGAAGCGATGGCACGCCTCTTCGACCCCTTCTTCTCCACCAAGGCGAGGGGTACGGGGATGGGCCTGGCGATCAGCCACACGATCGCACGCACCCACGGCGGTTCGGTAGGCTATCGGCCCAATCAGCCGTCGGGGGCATGCTTTTACATTCTCCTGCCGGCGCCGCCCGCCACGTGATATGCAGGACCCGGCGACAACCATCTACGTAGTCGACGACGATGAGGGGGTGCGCAACTCCGTACGCTTCCTGCTCAAGTCCGTCGGACTGACCGCACGCACCTTTGCCTCCGCGCGCGAGTTCCTCGACGGCTACCAGCCCAGGCAGCCCGGTTGCGTGGTGCTCGACGTGCGCATGCCCGGAATGAGCGGGCTGGAATTGCAGGAGCAGCTCAACCTGCGCGGCGCGGTGATTCCTGTGATCTTCATCACCGGGCACGGCGATATCCCCATGGCGGTGGACGCCATGCAACATGGTGCGTTCGATTTTCTGCAGAAGCCGTTCCGCGACCAGGACCTGATCGACCGCATCCAGCGGGCACTCGATCGCGATGCCAAAAATCGCGCCGCGCTCGCGCAGCACGACCGAATCCGCGGGCGCTTCGAATCCCTCACGCCACGCGAGCGCGAGGTGCTGACGCTGATGACGCGTGGAAAACCCAACAAGGTGATGGCCGCGGAGCTCGGCGTCAGTCAGCGCACCGTCGAGATACACCGTGCCCGCGTGATGGAGAAAACCGGCGCCGCGTCACTCGCCCAGCTGGTGCGGATGGTGCTCGATCTCGAGTCGCAGGACACCGTGCCCTAAAGCGCGTTGCTGCGGCGGACACGCCGCCGCTTCGCTGCGGCATCTGCGTATTTCCCCGGCAGCGTCATTGCCATAATCATGTGGCATGAACACCAGATCTGACGCGGATATATGCGCCAACGTCGAGGCGGAACTGCACTGCTGCCCGGACGTGGACGAGACCGACATCGCGGTCAAGGTACGCAACGGTACCGTCACGCTGAGCGGCTTCGTGCGCAGTCTCTTCGACAAGTACGGCGCGGAGGACGCGATCAGGCGCGTTCGCGGGGTCGGCGCGGTGGCCAACGAGCTGGTCGTGCAGACACCCGACGGCCGCGACAGCATCTGCGATCCGCAGATCGCGGGCGCCGCAGTTACAGCGATCCAGCGGCAGCTGCCACTGTGCTGTGAACAGATACGCCTGCTCGTTCACCAGGGCTGCGTCACTCTTGAAGGCAAAGTCGAGTGGCTGCACCAGCGTGAGGAAGCCGAGGCAGTCGTGCTGCGACTGCCGGGTGTTCGCGGCGTGATCAACGCCATTGCGCTCGCACCGTGCGTGGCATCGGGATGCAACGAGCTGTCGATCCGCTCCGCGGGTGTTGCCGCCGGGAACGACACCTAGGCCAGGCGAGCCGCGGGCATCCCACACCCGCACGCTGCGATGCAAGCGCTGTTCGATGCGGCGCTGCGGCGGCGGCGCGAACGGTGCGTGCGCAAGCGCACATACCCGAAAGGATGCTAAGCTGCCGCGCCGTCAGCAGCGCTCGGGTAGCCTTTGAGGGAGCGAAAAATGGCAGATAGCGCCAACACCCAGGCCTCGCGTCACTTAACTATCGCGGCGATCCTGGCGTCGGGGCTGCTCGCGGCGCCAGCGGCGCTGGCGGTACCGAGCTTTGCACGGCAGACGGGCATGGCCTGCGAGGCCTGCCACACGGTCTTTCCCGAGCTCACGCACTTCGGCCGCGTCTTCAAGGCTAACGGCTATACGCTCACGAACCTCAAGCAGGTGCGCGACGTCAGCGCCACCAAACAGCAGCTGCTCGAGCTGTCGCAGATGCCGCCGCTGTCCATCATGGCGCAGATCTCCTACACGGAGCTGAAGACCCCCGTCCCCAACCTTGCAGGTGCTGGCGCTCCCGGAGTCGCGCAAAACGGCACTGCCGGCTTTCCGCAGCAGTTCAGCCTGTTCTACGCGGGCAAGATTGCACCGAACTTCGGCGCGATGTTCCAGCTCACTTACGATAACGCCGGCGGCACGATCGGCATCGACAACAGCGATCTGCGCTTCGCCGATATGGCACTGCTGCCCGACAACGGCACCCTGACCTACGGCCTGTCGCTCAACAACAACCCGACGGTGCAGGATCTGTGGAACTCGACGCCGGCATGGGGCCTTCCCTACGAAGCGAGTAACGCGGCGGTGTCGCCACTCGCCGGCACTGCGATCAACGGCGCGTTCGCGCAGAACGTCGCCGGTCTCACCGGTTATCTGTACTGGAACGAATCACTGTACGCCGAGGTCGGCGGTTACCGCTCGGCGCAGCAGGGAGTGACCAACCAGCTGACCGGCGGCGCCGGGCCGCTCGACGGCACCGCCTCGAACGTCATCCAGGGGCTCTCGCCTTACTGGCGCCTCGCCTACGAGTACAACTGGGACCGCAATTCCATCGAGGTCGGCGGCTACGGAATGGACTTCAAGGTGCTGCCGGGGGCGGCATCCGGCGCGCCCACGAATCTGCATGGTCCTTACAACCAGTTCAATGACGTCGCCGAGGATCTGCAGTATCAGTTCATAGGCGAGCAGAATCTGTTCAGCGTGATGGCAACCCACATCCACGAGTCGATGACGCTCAATGCGGCTTTTGCCAGCGGGGCGTCGGCGAATCCCTCCAATACACTCACCACCACCGAGGTAGCGGCCACCTACTACTATCGCCGCCGCATCGGTGGTTCGCTGCAGTACTTCTCGACCACCGGCAGCACCGACACCGGCCTGTATCCGGGCACGGCACCAGGCCAGCCGGGCGTGGTCACCAGCGCCAACGGCTCGCCCGACACGCGCGGCTACATCGCGGAGCTCAACTACCTGCCGTGGCTCAACGTCAAGGTATCGATGCAGTACATCTGGTACAACAAATTCAACGGCGGCAGCAGTAACTACGACGGCGTGGGACGCAACGCTTCCGACAACGATACGTTGTATCTGCTCCTCTGGTTCGCGTACTGAGGTTGCGTCATGAGCCATATCAACATGAATCGTGATGCCCGCTGGCAACCCGGCAGCGCCTGGCCGCGCCTGTGGCTGTCGCTTGCCGGCACCGCCCTGCTCGCGACCGCGGTGTGCGTGGTGCGCGCCGATGAGCCCGATCCTGCCGCAAAGGCGTACGTCGCAAAAATTGCCATCGGCACCTGCGGCACCTGCCACGGGCGGGACGGCAACAGCACGCAGCCGAAGTTTCCGCGCCTCGCCGGCCAGCGACCCACCTACCTCGTTACGCAGCTCAAGGGATTTCGCGCCCAGACCCGCGGTGATCCGGATGCGATCAGCTACATGTGGGGCATGGCGAGCCAGCTGGACGATACGACCATGGAGACGCTCGCCGCCTATTACGCCACGCAGACAGCGCAGGTCAGCCCGGGCGGCGACGCGGCGCTCGTCGCGCGCGGACGCGAGATCTACGAGCATGGCGTGGCGGCACAGGGCGTGCCGGCCTGCAGCACCTGTCATGGAGCGGATGCCCATGGGCAGCAGGATTTCCCGCGCCTCGCCGGCCAGCACGCGCAGTACGCGCTGAAGCAGCTCGCCTCCTTCCAGAGCAGCATGCGCAACGTCGCGGTCATGCACGGCGTGGCGCAGAATCTGCATCTGGACGACATGCAGGCGGTGGCGGCGTACCTGGAGGCGCAGCCCTAGGAGGCGTGCGCCGTGTGGGCGGGGTCGCGGGTCAGCCTGCGCGGAACTCGCGCTCACGCCGCGCCGGGCCGCGAGCTGCCGGCGACAAGTGCCGGCAGCGCGGCGATGCTGTCCACGAAGGCGTCGCAGGCGAGCGTGCGCGGATCGGCGCCCTCGTTGTAGCCGTACGGGACGCACACCACCGCGATCCCTGCGGCGCGCGCCGCCAGCACGTCGACCTGCGAGTCTCCGACCATCAACGTCTGCGCCGGCAGCACCTGCAGGCGCTCGCACGCCAGCCACAGCGGCTGCGGGTGCGGCTTACGCTCGCGGCCGTCCTGCGCGCCGACGACCAGCTGAATCCACCGGGTGAGCTCGAGCCTCGCGAGCAGCTCGACCGCCAGCTGCTGCGTCTTGTTGGTTACCACCCCGAGGCGCAGGCCGAGCGCGCACAGGCCTGACAGGCCCTGCACCACGCCGGGAAAGGGTCGTGCCGCGAAGGCGTTGTCTTCGTGCAGCCGCTCGTAGTGTGCGTCGTAGCGCTGCTGCAGCCGGGCACGGTCGGCGCGCGCGCCGGCGGCGCCGCAGCGCGCCAGGGCGCGCTCGATCAGGGTGGGCACGCCGCGCCCGATCAGCCCGCGCACCTCGGCCGGGGCGAGCGGGCCCAGCCGCTGCTCGGCGAGCGCCGCGTTCAGCGCGGCGGCGATGTCGGCGGCGGTATCGAGCAGCGTGCCGTCCAGGTCGAACAGCACCGCGCGCACCGCGGGCGCGCCCGCCCGCCGCGCCGGCGCCGTGGGGCCGGCATTCACGTCCGCGGCCCCCTCATGGCCTGTGTGGTCGGCTCATCGGCGAATTGTGCAGCAGGCACGCGCAGCGGAGTACCATTTGCGCACTACCGCCGCGCCTGGTGGCGCGGCCGAGCTAAGGATCAGCCATGAAACACGCGACCCGCAGCCTCTACTACAAGACCGTGGCCTGGTGCGCCGCGGCGCTGCCGATCGTCGCGCTGCTGCTCGCACTGCCGCTTGCGCGGGCGGCCGCGGCCGCTCCGCCCGCCGCCTCCCCGGCGCAGACGCCCGCGCCACAGTTCGGCGGCCAGTGCGCCGAGGCACTCGCGCAGGGCCAGCACGTCGCGACCAACTGCGCCATCACCTGGACCGACAAGGACGGCAAGCTCTACTGCTTCAGCAGTGCGGCGGCGAAGAAGTCCTTCCTCGAGGATGCGCAGACGAATCTGCAGAAGGCGCGCGACTTCAGCGCCGCGAGCAACGTCGAGTCGACCGAGCAGGCTATGCAGTCCTTCGACAGCAACGACGCCGAGGCACTCGTCAAGGGCCTCATCGAGGAGAAAACCAAGGCCAACGGTGGCGTCTTTCCGTACGAGGATCCGCTCAGCGGAGAGCAGCTGAAACTCAGCTTCGACGGCATCGATTTCACGCGCACCATCGACGGCTACGGGTTCTTCCCCGACGTGAAATTCCACGACGCCGCCGATGCGCAGAAGCGCTACCTGATCGATTTCTGGGTGGCGCCCGGCGCCGACGCGAAGCTGAAGGTGCAGGAGATCCGCATCTACAAGGAGTCGGTGAAGAGCGAGGGCACCTGGGTGCTGACCGCGCGCTCGCCGATACCGTGGTGGTGGATCCCGGCTTCCGAGCATCCGGGCAAGATGGCGGCCAAACGCAGCTGGGAAGTGATGTCGGCGGTCGAAGGCGGAGCCCTGCGCGCCCAGGCAACGAACAACGGCGTGTTCGAGCTCAAGGACGACAAGACCGGCAAGGTGCTGAAGCTCGAGTTCGTCGACACGCATCAGCCCATCCGGCAACTCGACGAGAACGGGCACTACTTCGCCTGCACGGACTTTCGCGTCGTCGGCACCAAGGACCAGATCTACGATATCGACTTCTGGGTCACCGACAAGGACGGCACCATGACGGTCGAGCAGACCAAAGTGCACAAGGTGCCCGAGCTCAAGGACGGCCAGTGGGTGCAGGTGCCGCGCTACGAGTGGAAGGACGTCGGCAGCTCGCACGTCGTGCCGTGAGGCCGGCGGCAGGCGCGCGCCGGCGCGACACTGCGCTGAGCCGCGGCCGCTAGCCCGCCGGCACGGCGCGCACGACGCCCCAGGGACTGCCGCCGACCTTCACCCGGGCTTTCACCTCCCCGGTCTTGAGATCGATGATCGACACATCGCCCGAGGGCCCGTTGGCCGTGTAGGCCGTCTCGCCGTCGGAGCTCAGCGCCACGCCCCAGGGACGCACGCCGACATTGTCGATGGTGCGGACGATCCGGCCGGATTGCGTGTCGACCTCGAGGAGCTTGCCGAACCTGCCGGTCGTGACATAGAGGTGCCGGCCGCCGTCCGGCGAATCGAGGCCCATGGGGCGCACGACTTTCGGGTCCCCGAGATCGATGGTCTTCACGACCTTATAGTCGTCGCTGCTGAACTCCGTCAGCGCCGCGCCGAACTCATCGCTCACGTAGCCGCGATGCGTGTCGCGGGACAGGTAGATCGCGCGCGGGCGCTTCCCGGTAGGGATCTGCGCCAGCACCTTCATGGCGCCGGCCTCGACCACGTAAACCGCGTTGGAGGTCTCGCAGGCGACGTACACGATGCGGTCGTCCGCACTAATGGCAACGCCCTCCGGCTCGGTACCGACCGGCACAGTGACGCGCAGGCTCCCCTTGGCAAGGTCGATGGCCGAGAGCTGCCCGCTGTCCTCGTTGGAGACATACAGCACCTTGCCGTCGTGCGACAGCGCGAAGGTCTCCGGGTCGATGCCGCTCGGGTAGGTGCCGATGAGTCGCTGCGCGGCGAGGTCGATCACCCCGATGCCGTCGTAACGGTGATCGGGCGGCGGGAGCTTCGACTCGTCGACCCCCGGTCCCGCCGCCGGCGAGCCGGTCAGCGCCACATACAGCCGCTTGCGATCCGGGGAGATGACGATGCCGCGCGGCCGCTTGCCGACCGCGATGCGCGCCACCACCGCCGCCTGCTGCGGATCGACGATCACGACGTTGCCGCCGGTCTCGTCCGAGACGTACAGCCGCTCGCCGCCGCCCGCCGCGACGGCCGCGCTGAGCGGTGCGAGCAGCAGCAGCGCCAGCACCGCGGCCGCGGCACCGGAACGCCGGCGCGATGCGTGAGTCTTCAGTAGCGCACCATCAGTACAGCACCACGCTTCGGATCGAGGTGCCGGCATGCATCAGGTCGAACGCGTCGTTGATCTTATCCAGCGGCATGGTGTGCGTGATCAGCGGATCGATCGCGATCTTCTTGTCCATGTACCAGTCGACGATCTTCGGTACGTCGGTGCGGCCACGCGCGCCGCCGAAAGCGGTGCCCTTCCATACCCTGCCCGTCACCAGCTGGAACGGCCGGGTCTTGATTTCCTGGCCCGCGCCGGCCACGCCGATGATCACCGATACGCCCCAGCCGCGATGGCAGCACTCGAGTGCCTGGCGCATGAGGTTGACGTTGCCCACACATTCGAAGCTGTAGTCGGCGCCGCCGTCGGTGACGGCGACGAGGTGCGCCACCAGGTCGCCCTCAACCTCCTTGGGGTTGACGAAGTGCGTCATGCCGAATTTCTCGGCGAGCGCCTTGCGATTCGGATTGAGATCGACGCCGACGATCTTGTAGGCGCCGGCCATGCGGGCGCCCTGGATCACGTTCAGCCCGATGCCGCCGAGACCAAACACCACCACGTTGGCGCCCGGCTCGACCTTCGCGGTGTTGATCACCGCGCCGATCCCGGTGGTCACGCCGCAGCCGATGTAGCAGACCTTGTCGAACGGCGCGTCCTCGCGGATCTTCGCCACCGCGATCTCCGGCAGCACCGTGAAGTTGGAGAAGGTCGAACAACCCATGTAGTGGTAGATCTTGTCCTTGCCGATCGAGAAGCGGCTGGTGCCATCGGGCATCACGCCTTTGCCCTGGGTGGCGCGGATCGCGGTGCACAGGTTGGTCTTGCGCGACAGGCAGCTCTTGCACTGCCGGCACTCCGGCGTGTAGAGCGGGATCACGTGGTCGCCCTTCTTCACGGAAGTGACGCCAGGTCCTACGTCGACGACGATGCCCGCCCCCTCGTGTCCGAGAATCGACGGGAACAGGCCTTCCGGGTCACCGCCCGAACGGGTGAACTCGTCCGTGTGGCAGACGCCGGTGGCCTTGAGCTCCACCAGCACCTCGCCGGCCTTGGGGCCTTCCAGATCGACCGTCGCGATCTCGAGGGGCTTGCCGGCGGCATAGGCAATCGCAGCGCGTGTTTTCATGGCTGACAGGTTCCTGATTCGGAAGCGGTTACGAGTCCGAAGCTGAGGGCCCCGCGCGAGCGGGCGCGCGGGGCCTTCAATGCACGCTGAACTTACGCGGCCAGCACGCCCTTGGCTTTCGCCGTGTGCGTGGCGATCAGATCCATCAGCGCCGGCGACAGGCAGTCATAGGGCTCGAGGCCGAGCTCTTTCAACCTGGCGCGCACCGCGCCCATCTGGTCGGGCTTGGTGCCCGACTCGATGATCGAGGATACGAACGCCGCGAAGCGCGGCTCCTCCCAACCCTGCTCCTTCGACAGCTCGGTATGGAAGAAGTCGAAGCCGTAGAACGGGTGCTGCTTGTTCTCGATGCGCCCGTACATGTGCACGCCGCAGCCGGTGCAGGCATGGCGCTGGATCGCCGCCTTCTCATCGACGATCTTCAGCTTGTTGCCGTTCGCGGTCACGGACAGCTTGTCGCGCCCGCCCACGCCGACGATGGAGAACACCGCTCCCTCCGGCTTCCAGCACTTGGTGCAGCCGCAGGCGTGATTGAAGGCGACGTTCGTGCCGATGCGCACGGTCACCGGGTTGCTGGTGCACTTGCAGGTGAGCGTGCCGCCGGCGAACCCCGGCGTGCCCTTCTTGACTCCGTTGTCGACCATCGGGTGAATCTTGATTGCCATCTTAGTCCTGCCTCGCCTCTGGGGTGGATCGATTGACTCATTCGGGCGACTGCGGACTCACCCCGAGGTGCTGGGTGTGTCGCAGAAGTCCGTGTCGGTGAATCTTGCGGTAAATGGTGCGGCGGCTGATGTGCAGCCGCGCGGCGGCAGCGCTGACGTTCCACTGACAGGTCTCGAGCGTGCGCCTGAGCGCATCGCGCTCGGCGCCGCTGAGCGCGCTCTCGCCGTCGGCGGCCGCGTCCACCGCCGCGCCGTCGCCGTGCGCTGCGTCCTCGACGCCGCCCGCCAGCCACTGCTCCCTGAAGTCCGCGAGCGTCAGCCGCTCGCCGCTGCGCAGCGCCAGCATGGTGCGCAGCACGTTGCGCAGCTGGCGCACGTTGCCCGGCCAGGAGTGGCGCACCAGCCGCTCGAGCAGCTGGGGCTCGATCTCGATCGTGGCAACGCACTCGCTCGCGAGCAGCTTGCGGATCAGGCCGGCCTTGTCGGTGCGCTGGCGCAGCGGCGGCAGCCGCACGGTGATGCCGTTCAGCCGGTAATACAGGTCTTCGCGGAACTGCCCCTTGGCGATCATGTCGAGCGGATCGTGTTGCGTGGCGCTGACGATGCGCACGTCGACGTTGACCACCTTGTTGCCGCCCAGCGGCGTCACTTCGCGGTCCTCGATCACGTTCAGCAACCGCGCCTGCAGGGCCACCGGCATGTCGCCGATCTCGTCGAGAAACAGCGTGCCGCCGTTGGCCTGCAGGATGCGGCCCATACCGCCTTCGCGCGCCGCGCCGGTGAAGGCGCCCGGCTTGTGGCCGAACAGCTCGCTCTCGATGAGCGTTTCGGGGATCGCCGCGCAGTTGACCGTGACGAAGGGCTTGTCGGCGCGGTTGCTCGCGTAATGGATGGCGCGCGCGCAGTAACCCTTGCCGGTGCCGGTCTCCCCGAGCAGCAGCACCGAGATATCCCGATCGATCACGCGCCGCAGCGTCTCGACGTTCTGCGTCATGACTGGATCGGCCGAGTGCAGGCAGTCGAGCGACCCGCGCGCGCCCGCCGCGTTGGCCATGCGCACCTCGGCGTCGACCGCCACCTGGGTGCGTGGCGGGGCTTCCAGCGGCGCCTGCACGGTCGCGAACCAGCGCCGTGCCGCGGGCCGGGAGTTGAGCGGCTCGGCGCGGAAGCCGCGCTGCGCGGCGAGCTGCATGAGCGTGGCGAGGCTGGTATCGAGGATACGGTCGGCGCGCTGGCCGCACACCGCATCATGGTCGCGCTGCCCGAGGAGCTTGAGCGCCGCACGGTTGACGCCGCGCACCACGCCCTCGTCGTCGAACGCCAGCAGGCCTTCGCCGGGCGTGCTGACGAACTCCGCGCAGCGGTGAAAGCGCGCCAGGTGCAGGTCCTTGCAGCCACTGAGCAGCGTGCGGTTCTCGACGTTCTGCGCCGCCATGTCGACCAGCGCCAGCGTGTGACTCTGCGGATTCGAGGAGGCCCCGGAGATATCGAGCGCCGCGAGCAGCTCGCCGCGCATGTCGAAGATGGGCGCTGCCGAACAGGTGAGCGCGGTGTTCTGCGCCAGGAAGTGGTCGGTACGGTGGATCACCACCGGGCGGCGCGCCGTGAGGCAGGTGCCCATGCCATTGGTGCCCATCTCGCGCTCGCTCCACATCACCCCTTCGCGAAAGCCGCAGCGCCTGGCGGTGGCGGAGAAGCCGGTGTCGCCGAGATAGCTGAGGATGACCCCGTCGCGGTCGGTCAGCATGATGCTGTATTCGGAGTGCTTGATGAGCTTGCCGAGCTGCTCCATCTCGATGCGCGCGACGGCCAGCAGCACCCGCAGCCGTTCGCGCCGCTCCTGCAGGTCCGCGCGCTCGACGCTGTTCGGACGGCGCGTCTCCTGCGGATCGAGCGCAAAGTTGTTGAGGCAGCGGCTCCAGGATGTACGGACGACCTCGGGGATGGGCTGCTCGGCACCGTGTCGGCGTACCAGACTGCCGATGAGGTCCTGGTGAGTATGAGCAGCGGGTCGCGCACGCATCATAAATAGCTCCCCCTCCACACCCGTCAGGCGGACGGACTAACCCTCAGGCTTACAGCCGAATTTACAGTCGGGCGAGCCATGGTAGTTCGACCGTACCCAGGCAAGGATGCGCCACAAATCGTCGGCCGTCTGCACCACCTGCCCCATCTGCGGCATCGGTCCGACGACGTTCTCCTGGGCAATGCGGCTGTAGCCCTTGCTCTGCAGAGTCTGGCTCCCGTAGGTCACCAGCCGGAACAGCGTGTCGTCATCGCCGCCGTAGACCCAGACGTCGTTAGTGAGCGGCGGGCACATCCCGCCGCCGCCGGTGCCGCCGTGGCAACCGTTGCAGCCGTAGCTGAAGTACAGCTTGCCGCCGGCCGTCACGACCGCCTGGTCAGTGTCCGCGTACGGGTTCTTGAGCGTGCCCTTGGGCGCGGCATCAGCCACCTGGATGGGAGTCTGGCTGGCGGCCTTGGCGGGCGCCGCTGCGGGCGCTGCAGCCGGCGCTGCAGCCTGTGCGGCAGCGGCCGGCGGCTGGCGGGCGTAGATCAGCAACGCCGCCAGCGCCAATGTAACCAACACCGTGACTGCACTCTTCCGCACTTGCGCGCCTTTCGTTGCCTCGAGGAACGGGACTGGCGTTCTACGCTCCGGGATGTGCGCCAGATTCATCCAGCAGCTTGATCACCTTCTGATCGCCCTTGGCGCGCGCGATGGACAGCGCGGTGTCGCCGCGCTCGGTCTGCG
The DNA here is from genome assembly GCA_035482695.1 of Steroidobacteraceae bacterium. GTDB lineage: Bacteria > Pseudomonadota > Gammaproteobacteria > Steroidobacterales > Steroidobacteraceae > 13-2-20CM-66-19. The sequence continues at coordinate 43,260 of DATHQM010000054.1, forward strand.
CGTTGACGTTGGCGCCGGCATGCATCAGCAGCTCCACCATCTCCGCGCGGCCGTTGGCGGCGGCGATCATCAGCGCGGTGACTCCGCCGCTGTTGTGCGCGTTGACGTCCGCGCCCTTGCCCAGCAGCGCCCGGGCGAGGCCCTGCGCGTCGTTGGCGCTCGCCAGCATCAGCGGGGTGTAGCCCGCCTCACCGATCGCACGGTTGGGATCAGCCCCGACCGCGACCAGCGCCAGCGCTGCCTCGTCCTTGCCGTACTGCGTGGCGATGCCGAGGGGCGTGAAATTCTGCCGGCTCACTGCATTCGGGTCCCCGCCCTTCGCCGCGAGCGTCTTGATGTCCGGCGCATCATTGCAATAGGCCGCGGTCATGAGCGGCGTCCAGCCGTCGCTGTCGCGCTGATTGACGTCGGCGCCGTGCGCCAGCAGGAACGCGACCATCTCGGGTGAGCGCTGAATGAGCGCGTGATGCAGCGGCGTCTCGCCCTGCAGGTCCTGTGCCGTCACCGGCACGTGCACCTTGTCGAGCAGGTACGCGACGCGCACCTGGTCGTCGGCCACCACCGCATTGTTGAGCTCAATCTTCGGGTCCGCGCCGTGCTTCAGCCAGCCCTGCAGTTGCGCGATGCTCACCGGCGCGGCGCGCGCCTTCACCGGCGCCTGCGGCGCTCGCTCAACGTACGCTGCGTGCGCGGGCAGCTCGCCGCTGATCAGGCAGGTGTCGCACTGCACGAGCGGCACGCCGTAGTCGTTCAGGATCGCGTGCAGCGCGTCGCGCGACTGCTGCATCGCCTGCTCGAGGCGCTGCCGCAGCTCGTGATCGCTGCGCCGCACGGCGATCGCCATGTCGTACTGCAGCGGCACGGTATCGTCCATGAGGTTGGCCGCCTGCAGGTTGAGCGGCTCGCGCTTCATCGTTTTGTAGTAGCCGGCGAGCGGTCCCCACACGGCGGCGACGTCCAGATTGCCGTCGGCCACCTGCTGCACCTGGTAGCTCGGCTGGTCCGCCGGCACCAGGTCGGCGTCGTGACTCAGATAATGAATCTCCACCTTGCCGATACCGTGCTCGACGAGCGCCTCACGGATCGCGGAAGTCTCGTAGACGCCGACCTTGAGCGTGCGCAGGCGCGGATCGTCCAGGGTCCTGATGTTCAGGTTGCGATCGCTGCGCGTTACCAGCACGTAGGTCGTGCGGTACAGCGCGCTGGTCGTGAGCACGTCCTCGGCGCCCAGCGGCATGTCGAGCATCACGTCGCACTGCTCGGCATCGAGCGTATTGCGTATCAGTCCGCGCTCAACCCCGGGCCGGTAGTAATACTCGACGGTGGTGTTGAGCGCGCGCGCCAGCACCTCCGCCATCTTGTTCTCGATGCCTTCGCCCTTGTTGTTGGACAGCGGCATGTTGCCCGGATCCGCGCATACGCGCAGCGCCGCCTCGGCCGGTGCGGCCAGCAGCGTGACCAATCCTGTGGCCAGCAACACGTTCAGTGCCGGCCGGGCTCGCATCCACCTCGTCATTTTCTGCCTGCAGCTCCTCGCTCCATGCGGTGCCTTAGCTCCTTGCGGTGCTCTTCCCCTGAAGAAGAGGACGCGCCCGGCACGGTGCCGGGCGCGTCCAGCTGGCGACTATCTCACCAGGTCCTTGCTGAGGAGCATCCTCTTATTCTACTGCGAAGGTATAAAGCGTACCGCCCATCGGGATCATGCTGAGGTTCGCAGCCTTGGTCATGGCCGTGGCGCCGATGGCTCCGAACTTATCGTTCAGGTCCAGTCCCGCCGTTACCGGCAGGCCGATCCAGCCGCCGATGCCGCTCCACACGGAAACGTACTGCTTGCCGTTGACGCTGTAGGTGATCGGGTTGCCGATGATTCCCGAGCCCAGACGCCGCTGCCACAGCACCTTGCCGCTGCTGCGATCGACCGCGCGGAAGTCGCCGTTCAGGCTGCCGTAGAACGCCAGCCCGCCGTCGGTCACCAGGGCGCCGCCCCAGTTCGGATACGGGTCGGGGATCTCCCACACGGTCTCACCGGTCAGCACGTTGAACTTCTTGAACTTGCCGGTGATGCCGGGCTTCTCCGGGTACATGTAGACGTTCGCGAACACGTACACGATGCCCTGCTGCGTGTGCGAGCGTTCCTGCGGCTCATCCTCCATGCACCAGTTGTTGGTCGGGCAATAGGCCATGCCGGGCTCGCTCGGATCGATCGCGCACGGCTGCTGGTCCTTGCCGCCCATCGCCGAGGGGCACGCCTGGGTGTTGTCGTGCGGCTTCAGCGGCGAGTGCTCGAACACCCGCACGGGGCGACCGGTCTTCAGATCGACCTTTTCCGCCCAGTTGGTGGTCACGTACTTGTGAGCGCGCAGCAGCGTGCCGTCGGTACGATCGACCACATAGGCAAAGCCGTTGCGGTCGAAGTGGATCAGCACCTTGCGAGCCTTGCCGTCGACGGTGAGGTCTTCGAGCATGTTCTCGTTGATGCCGTCATAGTCCCACTGATCGAACGGCGTCATCTGGTAGACCCATACGACTTCACCGGTATCGACCTTGCGGGCGAAGATCGACATCGACCACTTGTTGTCCCACTTGCCGTCGTTGCAGTCCTTCTGGGTGACAGGATTGGCACCGCAGCGGTACGAGGGGCTCCACAGACCGGGGTTGCCGCTCGAGGCATACACCAGCTTCAGCTCCGGATCGTAGCTGTACCAACCCCACATCGCGCCGCCACCACGCTTCCACTCATCACCCGGGTAGGTGGAAATGCCGACGTCTTTGCCGGCAGTACCGTACTCGGGATGCTTCTTGTTGGTGTCTTTCGTCAGACACACGTCCTTGTCGCTGCCGGTGTTGTAGCAATGCCAGATCAGCTTGCCCGTCTGCAGGTCGTAAGCAAAGAAAGCGCCACGCGCCGCGAACTCGTCACCGCCGAAGCCGATGAGCACCTTGCCCTCGGCAATGATCGGCGCCGGCGTGATGGTCTCGCCCTTGTCCGGGAAGGCACTCTTGACGACCCACACTTCCTTGCCGGTCGCCGCGTTGAGCGCGATCACGAAGCCGTCGAGTGTGCCGAACACCAGCTTGCCGTCGGCAAAGGACATGCCGCGGTTCACCGTGTCGCAGCAGGCCCGCGGCACCGCCGAATCATCGCGATTGCTGGTCTTCTTGTAGTTCCAGATCTCTTTCGGATGGTCGGCATCGCTCAGATCGAGCGCCTGGATGATGTTCGGCCAGCCGCTCTCCATGTACATCATGGGCTTGCCGTTGACGACCACCACCAGAGGCTGACCCTCGTGACCGCGCAGCGTGCCGCTCGACTGCGACCACACCATCTGCAGGTGCGACACGTTGGAGGCGTTGATGGACTTGAGCGCGCTGTGGCGGGTCAGGGCATGATCGCCGCCCGGGGCTGCCCACAGATTGGGGTCCTTCGAGCGGTCGTTCACTTCGTCCCCAATTGCCGCCGCGCAGGACGCTCCCAGTGCCAGCGCGGCACACAGGATGCGCAGGCTTGTATCGCGTTCGGATCGCATACGCAGTTCTCCTAGACTCGAGTTATATCGTTCGGTATGTCCAGCATTGCCGGCGAGCGCCAGTTCGCAGCTGCGCGTTGGTCGGCCGCAACCTTCGTCCTCCCCACAGACCCCGTCTTCCCCTTTGAAGTTAATAATTTAGGCGCAATATCCTAGTCCCATTCCCCCGGTCATGCAGCCGGACGGTGCAGGCGCCGAGTCCGCCACAAACCTGTGTCACAAATGACACAGTTGCCGATCCGTCACGCTCGTACCCTCGCGGCCACACGCTGGTGCCGCCGGCCGGGCGTTGTCGACCGGCGGCGGCACTGCGTCGCTCCTGATGACCTTCTAAAAGCCGAGAAACGCCCCGATGTTGATCGTCGTCGCATCGTTGCTCCCGGCGCTGCTCTCGCTCTTCGTGCGGCTGCCTTCCGCCAGCAGCATGAGATTCTTGGTGAGCGAGTAATACACCCCGATCGTGCCCTTGCGGTTGCTGCGCACCATATCGGGATTCGCCGCCTGGTCGAGCGAATTGGCGTAGTCGAGATTGCTCGCGCCGTAGTTCGCACCCAGTTTCACCGCGCCGAACTTGTACGTGACCTGTGCCAGGTAACCGTTCGAGGTTCGCGTTGAGTTGTCGAAGTCACCGAGGTTGAACAGTGCCGTCGTGCCCAGCCCGGTGGCATGGTAGTAGTAGCCGATGACTTCCAGGTCCTGCATGTCGAACTTGGCGAAGATGTCCTCGCCGGTGCCGGTGTACTGGTTGGTGGTCGTGGCGGGCGGGGGCGTCAGGTTCGGCACCTCGTAGTCCTGTTGCTGCGTGATGGCCGCCACGGAGAGGTAGAACTTCGTGCCCTCGGCGATCGGCAGCGTGTAGGCGAGCTTGGCGTGAAAGCCGGGGGCCTTCTTCGGCTCCACGGCACCAGCGTCGCTGAGCGAATTGAGCGGGTCGAAGATACCCACGGTCAGCGCGAAGCCCGAAAGGTCAGGCGTCGTGTAGTCGATCTGCGCCAGCCAGTCGGTGTAGATGTAGCCGAAGCCGATGCCACCAAGGGTGGTGTTGGCAGGCGCCGCCGAGGCGGCCGAGCCGGGTGCGCCCACACCCACCAGCGTCATGTCATTGAGAATGACGTCCGCACCGAACAGCCCGATCTGGCGGCCGAGGGTGAAGGTGCCCATGTCCTTGTTGCCGAAGGTCATGTAGACCTGGCGGATATCGAGGCCGGTGGAACCGAGCGCCGTGTTCGACGAGCCGTTGGTAGTGCCGGCCTGCAGATTAGGGCTGCCGCCGTCGTTGGTGGCGATGCCCGGGTAGAGGCCAAGGTGTGCCGCCAGGTCGATGCCGTCCTGCGTCGTGGAAACACCGAACGTGAAGGCCGCGGGCAACAGGCCGTTGCCGACGTTCGAAACGTTGCTGCTCGAGGCAGAGCCCACGCACGTCAGGCCGCCGGCGACCGCGACCGCGCTCGTCGCGCTCTGGCAGCTCGACCAGATGTAATCGACGTTCACTTCGCCGTCGACGGAAAAAGTCCACGATCCGTCTGCGGTCTTCAGGTCCACCGCTCCGGCCGGGAGCGCCAGGGCCGCAAGACATGCCCCGGCCACCGTGGTGCGCAGGATCCGTCGAGTCAAGAAAGTGCTCTTCATTGCATTACTCCCCACAGGTTGTCCCTCGTGATACGGCAGTGCGCGGCAGCGCAGCCACTGAAGACTGCGGTAGCAAGGCACATGCCACCGTACGTTGTAATAGCGCAACATCTAGTGTACATGAGGAACAACGACTTATGCCCAGACTTCTGCGGGCGAAAGGCTGCAATTGTCAGAAAGGCTACAGTGTGACGCGCTTAGTGTTGCGAAAATGTCCCACTGTGCGTGGCCACGGCTACGCTCGCGCGCCACGGCGATGCCTCGAGGCGGCGCACGCCGTGCGAGCTAGCGTCGCAGCCATCGCGCCGCGAGCGGCGGCACCAGCACCAGGCTCACGAAGGTCGAGGAGACCAGGCCGCCGAGGATCACGACCGCCATCGGGCCTTCGATCTCGTGGCCGGGCGCGCGGCTTTGCAGCGCCACCGGCAACAGCGCGAACGCGGTGAGCAAAGCGGTGAGCAGCACGGGGGTGAGCCGCTCTTCTGCGCCGCGCAGCGCCGTCGCCACTCCCCAGGGCGCGCCCTCGACGCTCACCAGGTGCTCGTAGTGCGAGATCAAAAGGATCGTGTTGCGCGCGGCCATGCCGAACAGCGCCACGAAGCCGACCATCGCCCCGAGCGAGAGCGTGCCTCCCGCGAGCGCCACGGCGGCGACACCGCCGATCAGCGTGCTCGGCAGCGCCGCGAGCACCAGCAGCACGTGGCGGCTGTGACCGAAGGCGAGCGCGAGCAGCAGCACGATCAGCACGAGCGCGGCGGCTGAATGCCACAACAGCTCGCGTGCCGCCGCCGCCTGCGCCGGTGCGGTGCCGCCGTAACGCAGGTACACGTTCGGCGGGAGCTTCACGCGCGCGGCGATGGCCTGGTGCGCGGCACGGGCAAAGCCGGCCTGGTCGGAAGTTGTGGGACTGGCGATCACCACCTGGCGGCGCAGCCCGTCCTGGTGCTCGATGAGACTGCGTGCCGACACCATGGTGAGCGTCGCCACGTCTGCGAGCGGCACCATGACGCCGTCGCGGCCGCGCACGCGCAGCTCGCGCACATCCTCCGGGCTCGCACCGGCAGCGGCGATGCGCACCACGACCGGCACGCTGCGGTCGGACTCATTGAGCTGCGCCACCTCGGTGCCGTGATAGGCGGCGTTCAGCACGCCGAGCACGTCGGCAGCCTGCAGTCCGTAGAGGCTGAGCTGCCCGGGCCGCAACTGCACCTGCAGCTCGGGCTGGCGCGGCGGCACCTCGAGGCGCACGGTGCCGCTCTCTCGCCACTGGCGCAGCAGCGTCGCGATCTCGCCCGCCACCTCATCGTCGCGGTCCAGGTCCGGGCCGAAGACGCTGACGAAGAACGGCGCCACTTCGCCCGAGAGGGTTTCGCCGATTCGCTCGGCGAGCACCGAGTAGATCTCGACCAGCTGGTTCGGGAACTGATCAAACACCGCGCGCACCCGTGATTCGAGCTGCTCGATCGTGACGCCGCGTGCAGGATCCAGCTGGATCTCGAACTCGCTCTTGTTCGGCGCATCCGGATCCTGGCCGTTTTCCGCGCGGCCGATCTGCTCGGCGACACTCTTCACCCCGGGAATCGCCACCAGCCGCGCGGCGATGCGCTCCCCGACGCGCGAGGTCTCGGTGAGCGAGATGCCGGGGCGCAACGCGGCGTGCGCGATCAGGTAATTCTCGCGGAAATCCGGCAGCAGCCGTGCCCCGAGCAGCGGCAGCAGCGCGAGCCCGGCCGCACCGCTCAGCAGGATCGCGCCGAGCACCAGCGGGGCGCGCGGTGCCAGACGCGCGATGGCCCGCTGCTGCCAGCGCTTCGCCTGCCGCAGCCACGCCGGCTCCTCCCGCGGCACGTAGCCGTGCATGAGCAGCGCGCACAGCGCCGGGGTGGCACTCATCGCCACCAGCAGCGACAGGCCGACCGCCAGCAGGAAGGCGGTCGCCAGCGGCCGGAAGAAGGCCCCCTGCAGCCCCGACAGCATGAGGATCGGCAGGAACGCGACCGCCACCGCCGCGGTGGCGAAGAACACCGGGCGGCGCACCTCGAGCGAGGCATCCAGGAGCAGCGCTCCCAGCGGCACCCCGGCGCCGGCCGCGCGCCGCCGCCGGGTGATGTTCTCGACGTCGATGACCGCATCGTCGACCACCACCCCGAGCGCCACCACCAGGCCGCCGAGGCTCATGGTGTTCAGCGACCACCCGCCGAGGCTCAGGATCCACACCGTGGCGAGCAGCGACACCGGGATGGCGCCGAAGGAGATGAGCGCGCCGCGCCAGTCGCGCAGCGTGAGCAGCAGCAGCACCACCACCAGCAACGCGCCGACGGCCAGGGAGTTGCGCAGCTTGCCGATCGCGCTCTCGATGAAGCTCGCCGGGCGCAGCAGCGCCGGATGGTACTGCACGCCGCGCTGCGCCAGCGCCGGCACCAGCGCCTGCAGCCGCTGCTCCAGCTCACGCGTGACGTCGAGCGTGTTGGCGCCGTACTGCGTGGATGTCTCCACCAGGATGCCGGGGTGTGCGCCGATGATCGCGTCGCCGAAGCGAGGTGCGGCGCCGTCGCGCACCTGCGCCACGTCGGCGAGGCGGATGGGCACGCCGCCACGGCTCGCGATCACCGTCTGCCCGAGCTCGTCCGGCGAGGTACCCGGCGGCTGCGCCTGCACGACGATGCGCTGCGTGGCGGACTCGAGGTAGCCGCCGCCGGTCATCTGTGTGCCGCGGCGCGCCGCCTCGAACACATCCTCGAGGCCGACACCGAGCGCGGCGAGCTTCACCGGGTCCACCAGCAGCTGCCGCTCGCGCGAGTCGCCGCCGAAGATCTGCACCTGCGCGACCCCGGGCACGCCGAGAATCTGCGGCTTCAGGGTCCAGCGGACCAGGTCGCGCAGCTCGAGCGGCGAGAGCCGCTCGCTGGTGAAACCGAAATGCAGCAGATACTCCATCGAGGAGCTCAGCGGCGAGAGCAGTGGCGCACCGACGCCGGCGGGCAGCAGTGCGGCCGCACCGGCGAGGCGCTCGGTGATCACCTGGCGCTGCAGGTAAGGGTCGCTGTCGCGGCCGAACACCACCTGGATGGCCGCCAGGCCCTGGCTCGACGTCGAGCGCACCGCCTCGACGTTCTCCGCGCCGGAGAGCAGGTCCTCGAGCGGCCGCGTCACCAGCGACTCGACCTGGGTCGCATCCAGTCCCGGCGCCTCGGCCTGCACCAGCACGTGCGGCGGGGCGAAATCGGGAAACACGTCGAGCCGCGCGGTGAGCAGTGCGCCGACGCCGAGCAGCGCGATGAGCAGCGAGAGTGCGGTCACGATGCGAGGATTGGCGAGCGAGCCGCGAACGATGGTGGCGAGCATGGGCGCTAGTCGTGTTCCTCTTCGGCGGCCGAGAAGCTGTTGATCCCCTGCAGCGACCACAACACGCCCGCGCCCTGAACGACGACCTGGTCATCGCCCGCCAGGCCCTCGACCAGCCACGCGCCGCCCACGCGCGCGACCGGTCGCACCGCCGCCGCGGCGTAACTGAAGCTGCCCGCCGCGGCCGCGTTCACCCGCCGATAGACGTAGGCGCCCTCGGCGGCGTAGAGCAGCGACGCGGCCGGCACCAGCAGCCCGGTGGCGGCGGCGCCCTGCAGCCGCACGCGCACGCGCGCGCCGGGACCTAAGCCCGGCGGCGCACGCTCGAGCTGCAGCAGCCAGCCGGCGCTCTGCGTCTGCGCGTCGATGCGCGGCAGTGCGCCGAGCACGCGCGCGGCGAGCTGCGTGCCGTCGACCTCCAGCAGCGCGCGCTGACCGATCGCACTGCCGAACGCATGCCCGGGCGCGTCGGCACGCAGCAGGAGCTGCCGGGCGTCGGTCAGGGCGCTGAGCAGCGTGGCGCGCGCCGCGGGGCTCCAGGCGGCGAGCGGGCCCCACTGCAGCCGGAATGTGAGCTCCGCGGCCCGCGCCTGCGCGCCGCTCTCGGCGGACTGGGCCTGCGCCGCCTGCCACGTCTTGAGCGATGCCTGCTGATCCTCGCGGTATAGATGCTCGAGGCGCGCCGCGTCGGCGCCCGCGGCCGCGGCGGCCGCGCGGGTACTCTCCATGCGGCCGAGGTCACTCACCAGTGTCACCGGATCGAGGACCGTGCCGAACGCCTCGATCTCAACCGGCGCGCGCAGCGGCAGCGGACGCTCGATGCGAATGCCGACGGCGTCCTGCTGCGCGAGCGTCAGTGACAGCGGCCCCGCCGGTGTGGCGGCCGGCGGCGGCGCGTCGTCGGTGTCGGCGAACGCCGCTGCGGCTGCCAGCGCGAGCACTACGCACAGCGACCGGCTGAGAACGATCACGATGACGGCGCGGATGGCGTCGGCCATACACCCTCTTCGCCCTGCAACGGCCGCCGGTAGGCGTCCTCCAGCGAGCCGAACGCCAGCTGCGCGTTGTAGGCTGCCTGCAGCACCGCGAGCTGCGCCTCGGTGAGCGCGATCTGCGCGGCCAGCGCCTCGCTGCGATCGCCGGCGCCCGCCGCGAGCGCGCGCTGCTGCGATTGCTGCTGCCGCGCGGCAAGCGCGGCGAGGCTTGCGCTGTCGGCCCAGGCCTGCCGGGCTGCCGGCCAGGCACTCTCCGCGCTCTCGATCTCGGCGAAGATCCCGGCCTGCACCGCCTTCAGGTGCTCCCCGGCCACGGCGCGCCGTGCGAGCGCCTCGCCGATCTCGCCCTGGTGCTGATTGAAGAGCGGCAGCTCGAAGGACACCCCGACCGCGCTCTCTTGCGAGATGCTGGTGAGCGCCGGCTCGCGCAGCCCGTCGCCGCCCCAGGCGTAGGCGGGCGTGACGTGCAACTGCGGCCAGCGCCGCGCGGCCTCGCTGCGCAGGGCGAGCTCGGCGAGATCGTAGGCGCGCAGCGCCTGCACGATCTGCGGCCGGCCGATGAGTGCCGCGGTGCGCCAGCGCTCGGGGGTGGTGGCGCTCAAGGCGGCGATGGCCGCCCACTCGTCCCAGCGCAGCGGCGCCTCGCCGAGTGCCGCCGCAGGGACGCCGACCGCGGCGGCGAGGCGCACGCGCGCGTCGGCGCTGCGCGCCTGCGATTGCTGCAGGCGCTGCCGCGCCTGCTGCAGCTCGAGTTCGTCGCCGAGCAGCTGCGGGCGCGCGATGTCCCCGAGGGTGAGGCGACGCCGGTCGCCCTCGAGCAGCGACGCGCGCTCGCCGACCAGCGTGGCGAGCAGCGCCTGCTCGTCGTGCGCGGCGGCCGCATCGAGCAGCGCCAGGCGCAGCGTCGCGCGCACCTGCCAGAGCGTCTCGCTGAGATCGGATTCTGCCAGCGCGCTCTCGAGCGCCGCGCGCCGCCGCGCGCGCGAGCGCTCGCCGGGCTGGCCCAGCAGGAAATCGAGCGACACGCCGTACAGCCACGCGCCGCTGGTCGCCGCGCTCTTCAGGTAGTCGGCGAACAGCTCCATGGTGGGATTCGGCAGCTGCGCGGCGGTGCGCTCGGCGGCCGCCGCCGCCAGCACCTTGGCACGCTCTTCGGCGAGTCGTGGATTGAGCTGCAACGCGGCGGCGAGCCATTGCGCGAGGTCCCAGTCGCTCGCTGCCGCGGCCGGCCCGGGGACAGCGGCCTCGAGGCGGCGCGCGCTGAACTCCGCCAGCGTGGCGGCCGGTGCGAGCGGCGCCGGCGGCGGTGCGGAGGCACAGGCACACAGCAGCGCCGTGAGCAGCGGCATCGCAAGCCGCAGCGCCCGTGCCGCCACGCGCGCCGGCGCGGGCGCCCTAGCTGCGCGGCGCGGCTGTGAGCGCGTCGGCATGGAAGCGCAGGTGATCCTCGACGAAGCTGGCGATGAAGTAATAGTCGTGACCGTAGCCCTCGTGGCGGCGCAATAGCAGCGGTTGGGCGGCGCTGGCGCAGGCCTGCTCCAGCAGCTCCGGCAACAGCTGACCCTGTGGCAGGAACTTGTCGGCCAGCCCCTGGTCGACCAGCAGCCGCGGAAACAGCGGCGCGCGGCGCGCGCTGATCAGCTCCACCGCGTCGTAGCTCGCCCAGGCGGCCGTGTCCTCGCCGAGATAGCGCGGCAGCGCCTTGCGGCCCCACGGGCAGCGGGTCGGCGAGCAGATCGGCGCGAAGGCGGAGACCGAGCGGTAGACATCCGGGTTTCTGAACGCCAGCACCAGCGCGCCGTGCCCGCCCATCGAGTGGCCGAAGATTCCCAGCTGGCGGGGATTGCCCGGGAAGCGGCCGAGCACCGTCTCGCGCAGCTCCTTGAGCACGTAGTCGTACATGCGGAAGTTGCGCGACCAGGGCGGCTGGGTCGCATTCAGGTAGAAGCCCGCGCCGGCGCCGAACTCCCAGTCATCCGCCTCGCCGGGAATGCCGGTGTTGCGCGGGCTGGTGTCGCAGGTGACCAGCATCAGGCCGAGCTGCGCAGCGACGCGCTGCGCGCCCGCCTTGATGGCGAAGGTCTCCTCGGTACAGGTCAGCCCGGCGAGGTAGAACAGCACCGGCACCGCGCGCTGCTGCGCCTGCGGCGGCTGGTAGACGGCAAAGCGCATCGGCGTACCCGTCACCTGCGAGTCGTGGCGGTAGAAGCCCTGCAGGCCGTCGAAGCTCTTATGCTCGCTGATCGTTTCGAGTGTCATCTCAATCCCCGTCGGCTCCCTCGCACCTGCGGCACGCATTATGAATCTGAACGGGCGCCGCGGTCTTGCGCTCGCTTGCGCCGCGCACGCCGCAGGTCATGTCACGGCTGGCTCAGGCGTGCCACATTGGACACACCGCGCTGCGCGCCTGTGACAGCGTGCCGGTCCGCGGGGTATATTTTTTGCGCACCGACTGCGGCGCACCGCTGTCGCGCATGGCGGCACGCCGTTAGTCGGTGCGTGCGACGACGATGGCCGGGCACGGCCGCCATCCCCCTGGCGGCCGTGCCCCGGCAAGTGCGCGCGCTGGGCAGCGCGCGCACCGCCGGTGCCGCCCTCACTCGGCCGACTGCGATACCTTGCCGAAGCGGTAGTTCAGGCGGATGCCGAACACGCGCGGCTCGTTGGTGGTCAGGCGCAGATCGAAGTTACCGGTGTTGCTGTAGATGATCGCGTTCTTGTCGGTGAGATTGTCGACATAGAGCTCAGCCAGCCATCTGGAATCCGGCGGCGTGAGCCCGAAGCGCAGATTCATGATGGTGTAAGACGGCTGCAGGATGCGCGGCAACCCGGTGTTCGGATCATTGGGATTCAGGCCGTTGTACATGTCGCCCTTGTGGGCCATGTCGAACTGCAGGTAGCCGCGCAGGTTCGCCTGCACCGGGTGCTCGTAGCGCGCATTCCAGCTCCAGCTGAAGTACGGCGCGAACGGCAGACGCTCGCCGACGTACGCCTGGTAGGCCGGGGTGATCGTGGAGGTCACGCTCGCCTGCGTGTAGTTGACGGAGGCCTGGAGTGTCAGGTCGTCGGTGAGGCGGTAGTCGGTGTTCGATTCCGCCCCGTAGATGCGCGCCTCGCCGACGTTGATGTTGTAGCTCGAGGTGGGACAAACCAGCGCGTTATAGATCAGCGCCTGGAGGTCCTTCCAGTCCATGTAATAAGCCGCGCCGTTCCACAGCAGCCGATTTTCCAGGCTGGTCGACTTCCAGCCAATCTCGTAGTTGTTGAGTGTGTCCGGGTTGTAGCCCAGCGGCACCCCGGAGGCGTAGCAGCCCTGGGGTCCGGCGGGCAGCCCGGCGTTCGAGCCCCCGGGGCGGAAGCCCTGGGCCCAGTCGGCGTACATCATGACGTGATCGGTGAAGCGGTAGCTGACACCTGCCTTGCCATCCACCTTGTGCGAAGTGCTGGTGAAGTCGCTCGGAGTGTTGGGGGCATAAGCGAAGCCCAGAATCGGCGTGTCGTACTCTTCGTTGTCGTGGAAATGCACCACGCCCGCCTCCACGTTGAGCTTGTCGGTGACATCGAAATTGATGTTCGCGAACTCCGTGCTCTGCACGATGTGGGAGGTCTCGGTGTACGTGTACCAGACACCAGGCGCGAGCGTGCTGTGGGTCAGGTTGTAAGACGCTAGCGCCGCCTGAAACGCCGCACCCTGGTACTGAAGTCCCGGCATGTAATAGGTGTTGTTGTAGTTCTGGTCATTGGTCCGCTCCCAGTAGAGCCCCGCCAGCCAGTGCAAGCGACCTCCGGCCTTTGAAGAGAGCCGCAGCTCGTTCGACCAGCGCTGCGGGTCGACGTTGTAGGAGTAGTACTGCGTCGCCGGCTTACATCCCGTGTAGGGGCCAGTGCCGTAGTAGGGATCATTCAGGCAGGTGTAGCCCTCCTGGGTGCCGGGGAAGCCCCCACCGGGGGCACCGGCGTTGAAGTTCTGCTCGTATTGCGAGTATTCGTCCCACTGCCGTCGCTCCTGGTTCCAGTAAGTGCTGGCGAACACCAGATCGCCGATGCCCACGTCCCCGTCCACGTGAAAATCGACCATGTTCGTCTCGAACAGATTTTGCTCGGGACCAAAGCGCGCGACCGTGCGCGGCTGCAACGTCGGATCCTCGTCCCAGGCGCCATTGGTGTGCTGGCGCTGGAAGGCGTAGGTGAGCAGCGCACTCCAGCCCTCGCTGAACACCGCCTTGAGCGCCGCGCGGCCGCCTTCCATGTTCTCGCGGTTGTAGTCGTTGCCCGCCCACGCGGCGTTGTTCGAGACGGCACCGTTGACCCAGGTGCGGGTCACCAGCTCGTTGTTGATGAATCCGCCGTTATCGACGCTGAAGGCGGACGCGCGAAAGCCGAGAACCCCGTCGATGACGGGGATGTTCACGAACCCCTCGTAGGTCTGGTTGTTCTGACCGCCCTGGATCTTGCCGCCGTCGAGGTCGACGCCGGCACTGAAGGCATGCACGTCGGGCTTGTTGGTGATGTAACGGATCGCGCCCGACATGGCACCGGCACCGTAGGTCGTGCCCTGCGGGCCGTTCAGCACCTCGATGCGCTCGATGTCGTAGAGGTGCAGGTCCGGCTGGGCCCCACCGTAGCTCATCGACAGGTCATCAACGAAGAAGCCGGTGGAAGAGGTGTTCGCGTAGTTGGGGTTGCTGCCGTCGGACACGCCGCGCATGACGAACAGCTGGGTTCCGGGGCCGGTGCTGATATACGAGATGGACGGCACCTTCTGCAGGTAGTCGTCCATGTTGGTGATCGCGAGGTTGGACAGGTCCTTCTGGGTGAAGACGTTGATGCTGATGGGAACGATCTGCAGGTTCTCTTCGACCTTGCGCGCCGTGACCACCACCTCCTGCAGGCCAGCCCCGGAAGCGCCGGAAGGTTCTGCCGCCGCTGCGTCCGCGAGTGCGGGCGCAGGCCGCAGCGCGATGCCGGCCAGCGCGGTGGCGACTGCAAGACCAATCCTCGAGCCACGTGGCAGTCTCGCGGACACCCTGGGAACGCAATGCGCCGCAGACTTACGGCTACGTGAATGCATCAGAGCAACCCCCCGCATACATTATCTGGCACCTCGCGCATCCTTGGCCCGAATCGAGCCAAAGACGCCAGCCCGATCATCCTTTGAGCCGGGGCTCTTAGTCAACGATCGTTCAACAAGGAGTGAGGCTGATGCAGAGGCGGCAGTCTCACTCGAAGCGTTCCAGGCAGTCGCCGAGCGCACGTCGCAGCGGTTCAAGCTCGGCTGCGAAATGCCGCCAGTAGTCTACCCCGGAGGTGTAAAGGGGCTGGCGCACCTGTTCGGCGCTCGCGGTGCGCACCGAACGGCGCGTCTCGTGGAATTTCAGGCACGCGGGTTCGAATTCGAGCCCGCAGTGCTCGAGCAGGCGGCGGATGTGCAGTTGCGGCTCGCGCACCAGTTCCTCGTACTGCACGTGCAGCACCCGGCCAGGGAGCACCGCGTCCCAGTGGTCCATCAACGACAGGTAGCAGCGGTAATACCGGCCGAGGTCCTCGAGGGCGTAGCTGAAGCCTTGCCCCTCGGCAAAGTGCTGCTTGAAGGTGCTGAAGCACGCATCCAGCGGATGGCGGCGCGCGTCGATGAGGATCGCCCCTGGCAGGATGGCGTGAATCAGTCCGATATGACTGAAATTATTGGGCATCTTGTCGCTGAAATGGTCACGCCCCGAGCGCAGCAGCGGCGCGGTCTCCTCGAGGTATCGCGCTCCGAGCGCGGTGAGCTGCGCCGGCGTGGCCACTCTCACGGTCTCGGGATAGCCGTCGCGTGTCGCAGCCATCTCGTCGAACTGCGCGACGATATTGAGGATATTCGGCAGCTCCATGGTGCCTTCGACCCGCGAGTGGCTGGCGAGGATCTGCTCGATGAGCGTCGAGCCCGAGCGCGGCAGCCCGACGATGAAGATCGGGGCGGGACTTGGGTTCCCGCTGCCCGCGCGCCCGGCGAAGAATGCCGCAGCGAAGACTGCACGGATGCGCTCGCTGCGGCGCTCGAACTGCGCGATATCGAACGGCGCATCGAGGCGGCGCAGCGCGTTGCCCCTGGCGTAGTGGGCGAATGCCCGCGCGTATTCCTGCCGCTGCTCGAAAGCCCTGCCGAGCGCAAAATGCAGTTGCGCCTCATTCGAGCGCCCGCGCTTGTCGCGCTCGAGCAGCTGCTGCATGGCCGCGATCTCCTCGTCGCTGAAGGTGTAGTTCTTCAGATCAGCGAGACTCCAATAGGCCTCGGCAATGCCCGGATCCATCTGCAGCGCCGCCTTGTAGGAGGCCTCGCTCTCGCGGCGCTTGCCGAGCGTTTTTTGCACGTGTCCGGCCGAGACGCGCAACCCCACCTCATCGGGCTTCAGATCCGCCGCCCGCTCATAGGCTCGCAGCGCCTCCTCCTGGCGCATGAGCCGCGTCGCTACGGCGGCGATCGTGACCCAGGTCTGCGGGCTGCCCGGCTCGATCCTCTCCAGATGATGCGCGGCAGCTTCCGCCTCCTTCAGGCGCCCGAGCCGGATGAGTGCGGTGCCGAGTCCGCGGTACGCGAGCGGGACATAGGCGGACTGCTTGAGCGCATGACGCAGTAACCGCTCGGTATCGAGGGCGCGGTCGGCGGCGAGAGACAGCGCGGCCAGCCCACAGAGCGCTGCGACGTGACTCGGATCCTCCTGCAGAATCCCGCGAAACAATTCCTCCGCCTTCCTGCGCTCGTCGGCGACCAGCGCCGCGGTGGCGGCTTCGATCTGCGGTCGGTACGGATCCGTGAGCCGCGCCCGCTCGAACGCCACGGCTGCCTCACGGTACTGATCGAGATCGACCAGCACGTCGCCGTACGCCAGCCAGGCGCGGTGGTGATGCGGCATCGTCGCGAGGACGCGCCGCACTTCTTCGCGAGCCTGCGCGGCGCGGCCGGCGCGGCGGCAGGCACGCGCCAGGTCCACCCGCGCGTCGGCGAACCCGGGGGCGCGTGCGACCACGCTCTCGAGAAGAGCGACGCTCTCGGCCACCTTGTCCTGATCGAGGAGCGCCACGCCGAGGAGCCACTGGCAGTTCACCTCCCCGGGGAACTGTGCCTCGAGCGCACGCAGCAGCCGTTCCGCGGTCGCCGCCCGGCCGGCAAGCAGCGCGGCGTGCGCGCGGCGGCGGCCCTCCTCGAAACTGCGCGGCTGCGGCGTGTTCATGCAGCTAGTCTGCCGCGCCCCAGGACCTCAGGCTACACTCGCGCGCTGCCGTGCCGGTACGGCAACACCGCCGCGAGATCCCGTGCGTTACGCCCACTTCCCGCCCTACGCTCTTGCCCTCCTCGTGTGCCTTGCACCTGCTGCCTGGGCCGGACGTGCCCTCACGCCCGAGGACTGGTATCGCTTCAAGGATGTCTCCGATCTCACCATGGCGCCCGACGGGAAGGCGGTCGCGTACCTGGTGACGACTTACGACCAGGCATCCGACCAGAGCCGCAGCGCGCTGTGGCTGGCGGACTGGGCGGGCAACGGCAGCGTCGAGCTCACCCGCGGTGAGAGCGTCAGCGAGCCACGCTTCAGCCCCGACGGCCGCTACATCAGCTTCCTGGCAGCGCGGCCGGCGGACGCCGCGACGCAGCTATACCTCCTCGACCGGCGTGGCGGCGAGCCGCAGCAGCTCACGCACGTGAACGGCGTGATCACGAGCTACCAGTGGGCACCGGACGGCCGGCGGCTCGTGCTGGTCATGCACGGCAGCGACGCCGATGCGCCGGAGGCGCGCAGCGGCGCTGAGGCCCGCGGCGGCGGCGATGCGCCGCGGCCGCTGGTGATCGACGCGTTCCATTTCAAGCAGGACAAGGACGGCTATCTCACGGCGGAGTCGCGCACGCACCTGTGCCTGCTCGAAGTCGCCGGCGGCCCCTGCCGGGCTCTGGCAGCTGATGCGCTGCGCGCGGATTCCGCGCCGGCATTCTCTCCCGACGGCAAGCAGATCGCCTTCGTCGGCAACCGTGACGACAGTGCGCGCCAGCTGGGCCGGGATGAGATCCTGCTGGTGGCCGCGGAACCCGGCGCGCAGCCGCGCCGGCTGCTCACCACCTGGTCGCCCAACCACCAGCACCTCGAGTGGAGTCCCGACGGCACGCTCGTCGCGTTCCTTGAGGGCGACGAGCCGCGCTACAACGCGTACATGATGGATCGCCTCGCGCTCATCGAGGTGAGCTCGGGCGGCGTGCGGCAGCTGACCGGCAGCCTCGACCGCGCGGTGCTGTCGCCGGTCTTCAGCGCGGACGGGCAGGCGATCGAGTTTGCGGTCGAGGACGACGGCTACCAGTACCCGGCGCAGATCGCGCTCGCGGGCGGCGCGCTCAAGCGTCTCGCCGGCCCGATCGTGGTGGAGGAGCTCGCCGCGGCGGCCGGACACACCGCGGTGCTGTCCTCCTCCGACCGCGCCCCGGTGGAGGTGTATGCGCTCGAGGAAGGCAGACTGCGGCCGCTGAGCGCCCACAACCAGGCGCTATTCGCCGAGCTCGCGCTCGGCACCGTCGAGGACATCACGTTCAAGACCCGCGACGGCACGCCGATCCACGGACAGCAGATCGTGCCGCCGGATTTCGTGCGCGGCAGGCGCTATCCGACGATCGTATGGATCCACGGCGGACCGAACGGCCAGGACGACCACTCGCTCGAGCTCGCAGGCTACGGGCCACCGCTCGAGCGGCAGCTGTTCGCCACGCATGGCTACGTGGTGCTGGCGATCAATTATCGCGGCGGCACCGGCCGCGGCGCGCAGTTTGCCCGCAGCATCGCCGGCGACTGGGGGCACAAGGAGGTCGAGGACCTGCTGGCGGGCGTGGACTACGCGATCGCGGCCGGTATTGCCGATCCGGCGCGGCTCGGAGTCGGCGGCTGGAGCTACGGCGGGCTGCTCACCGACTACACGATCGCGAGTGACCGGCGCTTCAAGGCCGCCATCGCCGGCGCCGGCAGCGGCAACCAGCTCTCGACCTACGGCAGCGATGAGTACCTGCTGCAGTACAACGCGGAGCTCGGGCCGCCCTGGCGCACCACCGCGTTGTGGCTGAAGGTGTCCTACCCGTTCATCCACGCGGATCGCATCCGCACGCCCACGCTGTTCTTAGGCGGCGACCGCGACTTCAACGTGCCGATCGGCGGGGGCGAGCAGATGTACCAGGCGCTGCGCACCCTCGGTGTGCCGGCGCAGCTGATCGTTTATCCGGGCGAGTACCACGTGCTCACCCGCCCGAGCTTCCTGGTGGATCGCTCGCGGCGCTACCTCGAGTGGATGGATAAGTACCTGCGCAGCGAGGCGGCGGCAGCGCCCGCCTCGACGCCTGAGCGGTGAGGCACTGGCGCGCGCGCCGCGGCACTCACTCCAATCGCTCGTAGACCGCGCGCGCATCCTTGAGCTGCTGCAGCACTGCGCCCTTCTCCGCCGCCGAGTTCCACTCCGGCCAGGCATCGGTGGTCGACAGCAGCCGGTCGATCCACGCCACGAAATACCGCGCGTCCTCGGGTGAGCGCGGCGCCGCGCCGCGCAGCGACACGTAGATCGGGCTGGTCGTCGCGTAGATGAAGTTATCCAGAATCGGGTACTCGGCGTGCGCCGTGAAGGCCCGCAGCACACACCAGCCGCTGTGATCGAGCGGCACGCTGCCGCTCGCGGTGAGCGCGGTGCGCCCGCCACGCAGGGGAAGCTCCGCGGCGATGTGCCCGTCGCACACCACCTGCGCGTGATCGAGCGGCACGATGGAGCGCAGCTGCGCGCTGAAGGCGACCTTGCGCGCCTGCTCGAGCTGCACGGTGGCCCCGATCCTCTGCCCGCCGAGCGAGAAATTCAGCAGCGGTCCGTTGGTGGCGAAGGTGCGCCCGGCGCGCAGTGCCTTCAGCCATTCGTCGTGATCGATCGGGCCATCGCTCACGGCCGCATACACGCGGTTGAGACCCACCGGCCCGCGCAGGATCGCATAGTTGGCCATGGCGTCGGTGCCTGCGGCCGCCGGGATCCTGAACCCGAGGTTGAGGAGCCGATACCACACCCCGGCCGTCGCCTGGTGATCGGCGAACGAGACGATCTCCATGTAGTCGACCTTCCCCAGCGCGACATCCACCGGCAGCTCGTCCGCGTCGGTGTGGGCGGGGTGGGTGAAGGGCTGCGGCTCCTCCTCGAACGGATGCACGTAGCCGACCACCGCTCCCTGCGCGTGTCCCAGGTCGGCGACGTCGGCGTTGGTAGGAAACAGGCTGGCCGCCGCAGTGTTGAGGTAGCCGGCGTAGCCGGGCAGCAGCACGCCGCCGCGGATCGCGAGCACGCCGAGGTGACCCCAGTAGCTGGTGTGGAATTCCTGGCCGTGCACTACCAGCGTATCCGGCAGCGAGGCGGGGTCGACGCCGCGGCCGCTGTAGACGATGTCCGGGAAGCGCTGATCCTTGTTGACGATCAGGCTCTCGATGATGTTGACGTCCTCCGCCTGCGCCTGGAACACGAGGTGCGCGGGCGTGTTGCGGTAGTGGCCGCCGTAATTCATGTGCACGTGCACGTCGGCGCTCACCCAGCGCTCGCCCGGGGTCGTGAGCCAGGGATTGGCGGGGACGCCGAACGCCACCTCGGTCGTCGCCCCGGCGGCGACCTCGATGCTGCGCCGCTGCGGTGTGCGCTCGGGTCCCTTCATCACCTCGACGCTCACCCTGCCGGCCGGTACCTCGATCGTCTCATCGCCGCTGGTGTGGAAGTAGCGTGCGTCGAACGGATGCTCGTCGCGATCGAACAGCGCGTAGTGCAGCCACGCGCCCGGGGGCGCCTGGGCGCGGCCGGCGGCGTCCGTCACCACCGCGCGCGCCGGCGTCGGCAGGCCGCGCTCATCGCGCACCACCAGGTGCAGCTTGCCGGCAGGACGCAGCCGCTGGCGCTGCCCGAGCTCGAGCGCGCGCGCCGGCCCGCCCGGCACGGACAGCAGCTCGATGCCGGTGCCGCCGCCGCGATTGGAGATGAAGGCCAGCTGCCGTCCATCCGGCGACCAGCGCGGGCCGGTGTCGTCCCAGTCGCCGAAACTGAGCTGGAACGGGTCGCCGCCTTCGGCCGGCAGCAGCCACAGTTGCAGCCATTGACGCCCGAGATAGGAGCTGTAAACCATGCGCCGCCCGTCGGGTGAAATTTCCGGGCGCGCTTGCCAGTTGGTCTCCTCATAGTGCAGCTCCACCGCCGGAGCGTTAGGCTCGAGCGGCAGGCGCCAGAAGCCGCCGGTACCGTGCAGGTGACCATGGTTCGACACGTAGAGCACCGCGCGCCCGTCGCGTGTCCAGCTCGGATTGATCTCCACGTCCGTAGGGCCGTAGTAGTAGCGCGGCACGGCACTGGTGGTCTCGCCGGTGAGCCGCCGCGCCCCGCTCAGGCGCCCGTCGCGGAAATCCGCGACGAACACGTGGAAATGGCGGTGATAGACGGTCGAGACGTACACCAGCTGCTGACCATCGGGCGACCAGCGCGGCTCCAGATCGACCGCGCCGTCGTGGGTGAGCTGCGAGGTGCGCCCGCTTGGCACATCGAGCAACCACAGCTCGCTCGAGCCGCCGGCCGCCGCGGACGTGTAGACGATGAAGCGCCCGTCCGGCGACCAGTCCGGCTGGTAGTCGTAGCCCGGGCCATCGGTGAGCTGCACGGCGAGCGTCGCGTCGATCCTCTGACGCCACAGTGACCCGGCCATCGAGTACACCAGCTCGCGCGAGTCGGGCGACCAGGCGAGGCTCGAAGGTCCGGCGGTGAGCTGCGGCAGGTACAGCTCGCTGTAGTAGTAGGCGTGCGGCTGGTCGATCGCCGGCGGCGTGGGCGGCGGCGGCGCGGCAGCCGCGGCGGACGCGGCGAGCAGCAGTGCCAGGCAGGGCGAGCGGCAGGTCATCGACCCCCGTGGCTTGGTCACATCAACCCCCTGAACTCCAAAGGTCAGCTCATAACAGCGCGCTCACGCCGGCAGGACTCGCCGGCAGGCTGCGCTCGATGTCGCGCGCCGCGGCGCGCAGCACCGGCAGAACGTTCTTGAGCGCGTGGGTGCGGGCGCCGACGCGCAGCGCCATCCCGGTATTGAGCGCGGCGATCACCCGGCCGCGCGCATCGCGCACCGGCACGGCGAGCGAGCACAGCCCCTCCTGCAGCTCCTGCTCGACGTAGGCATAGCCCTGCGAGCGGGCGCGCTGCACGGCGGCGCGCAACGCGTGGCGCTCGGTGAGGGTAAACGCCGTGCGCGGCTGCGCCTTGAGCGCACGCAACCAGCGCTCGAGCTCCTCGTCGCCAAGCCCGGCAAGCAGCACGCGGCCCATGGAGGTGCAGAACGCCGGCAGGCGCGCGCCGATGCCGAGCGTGACGGTCATCACCTTGCGCACCGCGACGCGCTGCACGTACACGATGTCATGAGCATCGAGTACCGCCAGCGAGCACGACTCGTCGATGGCGTGCGCCACCTGCTCCATGAAGGGCTGCGCCAGCAGCGCCACGTCGAGTGAGGACAGGTAGCTGAAGCCGAGCTCGAGGATGCGCGGCGTCAGCGAGAACTGCCGCCCCTGGCGCCGCGCGTAGCCGAGGTGCTCGAGCGTCAGCAGCAGCCGCCGTGCCACGGCGCGTGCCAGCCCGGCGCGCACCGCAATCTCCGACAGCGTCATGGCGGCGTGCGCGGAGTCGAAGCAGCGGATCACCACAAGTCCGCGGTGCAGCGACTGCACGTAGTCGGGACCGGCAGTGAAGGCGCCGCTCGCCACCGCCGCGATGTTTGCGGCCGGTGCGATGTTCGCGGCCGGTGCGATGTTCGCGGCGCGTGCGATCTTCGCGGTTGGTGTGACGTTAGCCGCCGGCGCGATGTTCGCCGCCGGCGCGGCGCTGCTCGCGGCGTTTCTGCCGGCGTTTGACGGGCGGACCACGTGCGTCTAATGTGATTCGCAATGCGAATTGCTGTTCGATAATAGCACAATGCTCGCGCGACTCGCGGCAGGCTCACCGGCGGAAAAGAGCACCGTGCTGCACAGTTGGTGCGTGCAGACACAGTGGGATGCGCCCACGGTGACCGGCGGACAGGGCGCGCGGCTGTTCAGCGCCGATGGGCGCGTCATCCTCGACATGAGCAGCCTCGCCGAGTGCAGCAATCTCGGTCACCAACACCCGCACGTGGTGGCGGCGATCCGCGCGCAGGCCGAGCGGCTGTGCTTCGTCACCAGCGCCTGGGGCGCGGAGCCGCGTGCGCAGCTCGCCGCGCTGCTGCTGGAGCGCGCCGCTTTCGGCGGCGGGCGGGTGTTCTTCACCCTCGGCGGCGCGGATGCCAACGAGCACGCCGTGAAGTTCGCCCGCCAGGCGGCCGGCAAGCCCGACGGCTGGATCATCACCCGCGAGCGCTCCTACCACGGCGCGAGCTATGCGGCGATGGCGCTCTCGGGTGACACGCGCACCCGGCAGATCGATCCGGCGGTGTTCCATGTTCAGCACGCTCCGCCGCCCTACTCCTACCGCTGTCCCTTCGGCAGCCCCGACGCCGCGGCCTGCGGCACGGCCGCCGCCGCGCACATCGCCGGGCTGATCGCCGCGCGCGGCGCGGCGCAGGTGGCGGCGGTGTTGGTGGAGCCGAACGCCGGCACCAACGGCATCGTCGCACCCGACAGCTTCTGGCCGGCGTTGCGCGAGGCAACGCAGGCGGCGGGCGTGTACCTGATCGCCGATGAGGTGATGAGCGCCTTCGGACGCTGCGGCGAGTGGTTCGCCTGGCAACGCTACGGCGCCGCCGCACGCCCCGACCTCATGACGCTCGCCAAGGGCCTGACGGGCGCGCACCTGCCGCTCGGCGCGGTGCTGCTGTCGGCGCCGGTAGCGCGCGCACTCGAGCCGCAGATGCTCCTGACCGGGCTCACCTATTGCGGACATCCGCTCTCGTGTGCGGCCGGGGTGGCGGCGCTCGAGAGTTATGCGGCGGAGGACCTGATCGAGCGCTCGCGGCGGCTGGGCGCGACGCTGTTCGCCGAGCTGCAACGCATGCAGACGCGCCACCGCGTGATCGGCGAGGTGCGCGGCGGCCACGGCTTGTTCGCGGTCCTCGAGCTGGTGAGCGATCGCGCCAGCCGCGAGCCGCTCGCTCCCTGGCCGCAGCTGCACACCGCGTTGCGGGCGCTGCTGGCGCGGGCGCTCGCGCGCGGCGTCTCATTCGCCGCGCGCGGCAACCTGATCCTCCTCGCCCCGCCGCTGGTGATCGCGGAGCACGACCTGGCCGATGCGCTGGCGCTGCTCGAGGAGCTGCTCGGCGAACTCGAGACTGCCCTGGGACTAGCCAAATGAGTTTCAAGCTCACCTACGCCACCATGTTCGATCCCCCCGAGGAGCTGCACACGCGCTTCGACGCCGCCATGGCGCGCGTGCAGGGGCACCTCGGCCGCTATCACCCGCTGCTCATCGGCGGCGTCGAGCGCCGCGCGCGCCACACGCTCACCCGGCACAACCCCGCCGACAGCAGCCAGGTGCTCGGGGAGTTCGCCGCCGCGGACAGTGCCGATGCCGAGGCGGCGCTCGCCGCCGCGCACGCCGCCTGGCCCGGCTGGCGACATACCGGCGCTGCGCGGCGCGCGCAGCTGCTGCGCAGCGTCGGCCGACTCATCGAGGAGCGCGTCTACGACATCGCCGCGGCACTGACGCTCGAGGTCGGTAAGAACCGCATGGAAGCGCTCGGCGAGGCGCAGGAGGCGGCCGACTTCTTTTATACCTACTGCGATGACTTCGAGCGCGCCCAGGGCTTCGAGCACGCCCTGCCGAACGATCCGCTCAGCGGGCATGTGTCGCGCAACCGCAGTGTGCTGAAACCCTACGGTGCGTGGGTGGTCATCACCCCGTTCAATTTTCCGATCGCGCTCGCAGCCGGACCGGTGGCGGCGGCGCTCATCACCGGCAACACGGTGGTGCTCAAGGGTGCGAGCGCGACGCCCTGGGCCGGACGGCTGCTCGCCGACTGCATCCGCGATGCGGGCTTGCCGCGCGGCGTGTTCAACTACCTGAGCGGCCCGAGCGACGCGATCGGCAGCGCGCTCATCGATCACCCGCTCACCGCCGGAGTCACCTTCACCGGCTCTTACGAGGTGGGACGGCAGATCGCGCTGAAGTTGCAGGGCGGACGCTATCCGCGCCCCTGCATCGCCGAGATGGGCGGCAAGAACGCCTGCATCGTGACCGCCGCGGCGGATCTCGAGCGCGCCGCGGCCGGCATCGTGCGCTCGGCGTTCGGCATGGGCGGGCAGAAGTGCTCGGCGCTGTCGCGCCTCTACGTGCGAGGCGAGGTCGCCGATCAGCTGGTCGACAACCTGCTGGTGCAGTGCGCCGCGCTCAAGATCGGCGACCCGGCGCGCCGCGAGAACTGGCTGGGACCGCTCGCCACCAAGGCGGGCTACGTCGACTACGCGCGCTACACCGGACAGCTCAGGAGCGCCGGTGCGCGGCTGCTTAGCGGCGGGGTGCAGCTGCAGGACGGCGCACTGGCCCGCGGCTTCTTCGTGCAGCCGACACTGGCGGAGGCCGGCCCGGATCACCCGCTGTGGCAGCAGGAGATGTTCCTGCCGATCCTCATGATTCACCGCGTGGCCAGCAACGAGGAGGCGATGCAGCTCGCCAACGCCTCCGCGCTCGGGCTCACCGCCGGCTTCTACGGCGGCGCCGACGAGATCCCGTGGTTCCAGGAGAACATCGAAGCGGGGGTGACCTACGCCAACCGTCCGCAGGGCGCCACCACCGGCGCGTGGCCGGGCTATCAGCCGTTTGGCGGCTGGAAAGGCTCGGGCACCACCGGTAAGGCGATTGCGTCCTTCTACTACCTGCCGCAGTACCTGCGCGAGCAGTCGCAGACCGTGGTCGAATGAGCACGCGTGTCGTGCCGCTCGCCGAGGCCGTCGCGACCTGCGTGCAGGACGGCGCGAGCGTGGCGCTCGAGGGCTTCACCCACCTCATTCCCTTCGCCGCCGGCCACGAGATCATCCGCCAGGGCCGGCGCGACCTGCACCTGATCCGCATGACGCCTGATCTGATCTACGATCAGCTGATCGGTGCCGGCTGCGCCGCGCGCCTCACTTTCTCCTGGGGCGGCAACCCCGGGGTCGGTTCGCTGCATCGCCTGCGCGATGCGGTCGAGCATCAGTGGCCGCGCCCGCTGGCGCTGTCGGAGTTCACGCACGCGCAGATGGCGGTGGCGCTCGAGGCGGGCGCGAGCGGCCTGCCCTGCGGGCTGCTGCGCGGGTACGTCGCGACCGACCTGGAGCGAGTTCCCGGGGCGGCCGGCATCCGCACCGTGTCCTGCCCGTTCACCGGCGCGCCGCTCAGCGCGGTGCAGGCCGTCAATCCCGACGTTACGATCCTGCATGCGCAGCAGCTCGATGCGCGCGGCAACGTGCGGCTTGTGGGCATCGTGGGCGCGGCGAAGGAGGCGGCGTTCGCGGCGAAGCGCGTGCTGGTGACGGTCGAAGAGCAGGTTGAGTCCTTCGCGGCGGACATGAATGCGATCGTGTTGCCGGCGTGGGTGGTGACGGCGGCGAGCATCGTGCCGGGCGGCGCGTACCCCTCCTACGCCCAGGGCTACTACCCGCGCGACAACGCCTTCTACCGCTCCTGGGACGCGATCGCCCGCGACCGCGCCACGTTCACGGCCTGGATCGAGCGTCATGTGCTCGGCGTACGCGACCATGCCGCGCTGTTGCGCGAGCTGGGGGTGGCGGCGTGACCGACTACACCAGCGACGAGATGATGACCGTGACCGCCGCGCGGCAGCTCTCCAACGGCAGCGTTTGCTTCGTGGGCATCGGACTCCCCAGCGCGGCCTGCAATCTCGCCCGCCTGACGCACGCCCCGGACCTGGTGCTGATCTACGAGTCGGGCACGGTCGGCACACGGCCGGCGGTGCTGCCGCTGTCGATCGGCGACGGCGAGCTCGCCACCAGCGCCACCTGCATCGTGCCGCTGCCGGAAGTTTTCGCCCACTACCTGCAGCGCGGCCGCATCGACGTCGGCTTCCTCGGCGCTGCGCAGATCGATCGCTTCGGCAATCTCAACACCACCGTCATCGGCGAGTATGCGCACCCGCTGGTGCGCCTGCCGGGAGCCGGCGGCGCGCCGGACATCCTCACGCACGCGCGCGAGGTGCTGATCGTGATGCCGCAGTCGCCACGCAGCTTCGTGGCGCGGCTGGACTTTCGCACTTCCTGCGGCTTTCTCGAGGGTGGCAGCGCGCGCCGCGCCAGCGGCTGCCCCGGCGCGGGCCCGCAGGCGGTGATCACCGACTACGGCATATTGCGTCCGCATCCGGACAGCTGCGAGCTGCAGCTCACCGCGCTGTATCCCGGGGTCAGCGTGGTGGGCGTGCAGGCGGCGACCGGCTGGCCGCTGCAGGTGGCGGACACCCTGGAGCGCGTGCCGCCACCGCAGCCGGCGGAGCTCAACTGCCTGCGCGAGCTCGAGGCGCGCACCCGCGCAGCCCACGCCCACCCCGTTCGCATTCGAGTGTCCTAGACCGATGAGCGCTGCTGGAGAATCCGTCATGCCTCCGAGTCACCTTGTTACCCCGCTGCCGGGTCCCAAAGCCCGCGCGCTGCTCGAGCGCGATCGCGCCGTCATCACGCCTTCCTTCCCGCGCGACTACCCGTTCGTCATGGCCAGGGGGCGCGGCGCGGAAGTCTGGGACGTCGACGGCAACCGCTTCCTCGACTTCATGAGCGGCATCGGCGTGTGCAGCACCGGCCATGCCCACCCCAAGGTAGTGCAGGCGATCAAGGATGCGGCGGATGATTTCCTGCATATCTCGGCCGACTACTGGCACGAGCGCATGACGCAGCTCGGCGAGCGCATCAATGCGCTCGACCCGCTGCGCGAGCCGGTGCAGGTGGTCCCCTGTCAGAGCGGCACCGAGTCGGTCGAGGCAGCACTGAAGCTCGCCCGCTACGTCACCGGTCGCCCGCGCTTCATCGGCTTCCTCGGCGGCTTTCACGGCCGCTCGATGGGCTCGCTCGCGTTCACCTCCAGCAAGTACACGCAGCAATCGGGCTTCTTCCCGACCATGCCGGGAGTGACGCACGTCCCCTACCCCAACGTCTATCGGCCGCTGTTCGCCGGCGCCGACCAGGGCCAGGCGGTCCTCGACTACATCGAGAAGATGCTGTTCCAGAGCAACGTGCCACCCGCGGAGGTCGCCGCGGTCCTGGTCGAGCCGATCCAGGGCGAGGGCGGCTATCTGGTTCCCCCGGACAGTTTCCTGCCCGGTCTGCGGGCGCTGTGCGACCGGCACGGCATTCTGCTGATCTTTGATGAGGTGCAGTCGGGCATCGGCCGCACCGGCCGCATGTTCGCCAGTCAGCACTGGGGCGTCGCGCCGGACATCATGACGCTCGCCAAGGGACTCGCCTCGGGGGTGCCGATGGGGCTGATGGTGGCGCGCCGCACGCTCATGGAGAAATGGAAACGCGGTGCGCACGGCAGCACCTTCGGCGGCAACCCGCTGTGCTGCGCGGCGGCGCTCGCCACGCTCGAGCTCATCGACAAGGAGTACGCCGCCAATGCGGCCGCGGTGGGTGAATACTTCCTCGGCAGGCTGCGCGAGCTGCAGACGCGCTTCCCCTGCATCGGTGATGTGCGCGGCAAGGGCCTGATGATCGGCATGGAGCTCATCACCGATCGCAGCACGCGCGCGACGGCGCGCGCCCTGTGCGATGCGGTGCTGACGCGCGCCTTCCACAACGGGCTGCTGCTGCTATCGTGCGGCATGAGCACCGTGCGGTTCATTCCACCCCTCATAATCAATCGCGGCCACGTCGACGAGGCGATGGGACTATTGACCACTGCGCTCACCGAAGCGCTGGCGGCACAGGCACCGGAGCGCTGAGCGTGCGTACCCGCGCCGATCAAACACGCGCTCTGGGTCTTGTGATGTGTACCGCGCTGGTGGTCGGCAACACCATTGGTATGGGCATCTTCATGTTGCCGGCCTCGCTCGCTCCCTACGGACTGAACGCCGTCCCCGGCTGGCTGATCACCACCGTCGGCTGCGTCTTCATCGCCTGGGTGTTTGCCGGACTGGCACGCACCTTTCCGGATGATGACGGACCGTATGCGTACGCGAGCCGTGCGTTCGGCGGTGGCGTCGCGTTCACCCTCATGTGGTGTTACTGGGTCAGCACCTGGGTCACCAATGCCGTGCTCGCGACCGGGGCGGTCGGCTATCTGACGATGTTCTTCCCGGTGCTGGGCGTGGATCGCTGGCTCGCCGCCGTGACAGCTGTTTCGCTGCAATGGCTGTTCGTGCTGATCAACCTGCGTGGCGTGCGCGCCGCCGGCTGGGTACAGGTGCTCAGCAGCGTGCTGAAGCTCGTGCCGCAGGTCGGAATCGTCGCCCTCGGCGTCTGGGCGTTGTTTGCGCCCCATACACAATCCCTGATCCATATACCCTCGACACCCGTTTCCTTCGCGGGTGTGAGCGCCGCATCGACGCTGGCGCTGTACGCGATGCTCGGCGTGGAAAGTGCGGCGCTGCCCGCAGGAAGGGTGCGCGACCCCGGCCGAACGATTCCCCGCGCGACGTTCATCGGCACCTTGCTGGTCGCGCTCATCTACGTGTGCGTGTCGCTGGTACCCATGCTGCTGATCCCGCAGGCGGAGCTCGCAGCCTCCAATGCGCCCTTTGCAGACCTGTTCGCCCGCTTTCTCGGCTCCGCTTCCGGCAAGCTGCTGGCGGCGTTCGTGATCGTCAGCGCGCTCGGCTGCCTCAACGGCTGGACGCTGATACTCGGGGAGCTGACGGTGACTTTCGCCCGGCACGGCGGCTTCCCGCCCGCGTTGGGCAAGGTGAATTCATACGGGGCACCCACGCGGGGCTTCGTGTTTACGGGCATCCTGGCGAGCGTCATGATGGTCACCAACTACAACGACACCATCGCCGGCGCATTCACCTTCCTCACTGTCGTCGTCACCGCCGCCAACCTGCCGCTGTACTACGGCTGCGCGCTGGCGGTGCTGGTGTTGTGGCGGCGGGGGAAGATCCCGCCGCCCGGTGCGCGCGAGTGGCGCTGGATCGCGGCAGCGCTGCTGGCGACGATCTACTGCGTGTGGGTCTCCATCGGCATCGGCGGCAAATCGCTGCTGTGGGCGCTGTCGCTGTGTGCGGTGGGGGTACCGGTGTATTGGTGGTATGCCTACGCGCGCCGCGACGCCATTGCACCGGCGCCTGAGGCGGCTCGACCTTAGCCTGCCGGAGAGCTCTCATGTCGCGCGCCCTGATCGCCGTCCTCGCACTCATGCCGCTTGCCTGGCTCGCGAGCGCCACCGCCGAGAGTGCGGACACCACGCCCTCGCCTGCCCGCGCCCGCGACCTGGGCGTGCCGTTCGACGGCACGCCCGGGCCGCTGAATGCCATCACCGACGTGGACGGCGTGCTGGTCGGCCACACGACGCTCATCGAGGGCAGCGGCAAGCTCATCGTCGGCAAGGGCCCGGTGCGCACCGGGGTCACCGCCGTGCTGCCGCGCGGCGCCGCCTCGATGCAGCAGTTCTCCTTCGCCGGCTGGTTCAGTGAGAACGGCAACGGCGAGATGACCGGCACCACCTGGGTGGAGGAGTCAGGTTTCCTCGAAGGGCCGGTGCTGATCACCAACACGCACAGCGTCGGGGTGGTGCGCGATGCGGTGATCGCCTGGCGCGTGGCGCACGGGCCGGCGGACGCCACCGACTCGTGGTGGTCGCTGCCGGTGGTGGCCGAAACCTGGGACGGATGGCTGAACGACATCAACGGCTTCCATGTGAAGCCCGAGCACGTCTTTCACGCGCTCGACAGCGCCCGCTCAGGGCCGGTCGCGGAGGGCGCGGTCGGCGGCGGCACCGGCATGGTGTGCAACGGCTACAAGGGCGGGATCGGCACCGCCTCGCGCAAGCTCGCCGACAAGGACGGCGGGTACCTGCTCGGTGTGCTGGTGCAGTGCAACTACGGTACGCGTCAGAACCTGCGCATCGCCGGCATCCCGGTCGGCCGCGAGATCGAGGGCGACGACCCGTACGCCTGGATGCCCGCGGACGTTGCCGAGCGCGGCTCGATCATCGTCGTGGTGGCCACCAATGCACCACTGCTGCCGCACCAGCTGAAGCGCATCGCGCGGCGCGTCACGCTCGGCATCGGCCGCAACGGCAGCATCGCCGGCAACGGCTCGGGCGACATCTTCATCGCCTTCTCGACGGCCAACGCCGGCGCGAGTGCGCTCGGCCACCCGGTCGCGCTGCAGATGGTGCCCAACGATTCGCTCGACCCGCTGTTCGCCGCCACGGTGCAGAGCACCGAAGAGGCGATCGTCAACGCCATGGTCGCCGCGACCGACATGACCGGGATCGACGGCCATCACGTGCGCGCACTGCCGCACGATCAGCTGCGCGCGGTGCTCGCGAAGTACAACCGCCTCACGCACTAAGCCTGAGCGGCCCGCACGATCAGCCACAACCCCGTCGCGACCACGACGGCGCCGATGGCGCGCGCGACGCGCGTACCCGCCGGTGCCAGACGCTCGACGGTGATGGCAGCCGTCACGACCGCCATGGCGCGCAGGTCCATGACCCCGACGACCAGCAGGATCGCCGTCGGCCCGGCACAGCAGTAACTGCAGTGCACACCGAGTCGCAGGCCGTCTCGCCACGCCGTGGCGGCGTCGGCCGGCACGCGGCGGCGGAGATCCGGTGCCGCCCGGCAGCAGGCCAATTGCCGTGCCTTCCAGGGGCTGAACTGCAGCGCGCCGGCGATCAGGACGACCACCCCGACCGCGACCGGCGCCGCGCGCGCCAGCGTTGACTGCTGCATCTCGAGCGCCGCCAGCGCGACGCCGAGCGCAAAGGCGGCCATTCCGAGCACGGTCCAGACGCTGAAGTAGCCGAGGCTCACGAGCACCGTCAGCCGAGCAGGGTGCGGCTCGCCCGTCCTGCCGGCGGCCTGGCGGTAGCGCCACAGCATCGGCATCAGCGACGGCAGCATCATCGCCACCATCATCACGACCCACATGCCGAGGAACGAGGCAGCGGCGCCGGCCCAGGTCTGTCCCGGCATCCGCATCCACGCCATCGACAGGGTCCAGCCGCCGGGCATCGCCATCCCGCCCATCGCTGACATGGACCCGCACCAGAGGATCGTCAGCGCCGCGCTGGCGGCGAACAGCAGCGCGCAGATGCCGAGGAAGGCTTGCCGGGAGGCGCGCGCCGCGTGGTCGGAGGCGAATGTTGTGGTGGTCATGACGGCTGACCGTCACCGCTGCCGCTGCGCGCGCCGCGCCGCACGCCACGGCGCGGCTTCACTCCCAGCTGTCGAGCTTGATGTCGTTGGGATAGGGAGCACCTTTGCCGGTCTCGAGCAGCGACTTCAGGCTCAACAGGAAGACACCCCACTTGGTGCTGCAGTGGTGCATGAACTCCACCGGCTCCTTCCAGCCCTGGTGTTTGAACAGCACGATGCTCCAGTCACCCTGCTGCTTGAGGTCGAAACTGACCTTCGTGCCGATCCATTCGGCGGGCCCCTCGACCACCTGCCACAGCACGTGCTCGCCCGGATGAAGCTCGAGCACCTTCATGTCGAAGCCACCGTCGTGAAAGCGGAAGCGCAGCACTTCGCCGACCTTGCTTTGCCCTTGTGTGTCGACCGTCCACCAGCCGCACAGCCCCTGGACCGTGGTCAATGCACGGTAGACCTCGTCCCGGGACGCCGACTTGATTCCGACTTTGTGCAAGATGTCGACCATGTGTGATGCTCCTGGCGGTGTTGGGTTGTGCGCCGTTCGCGCTGAGACGTGCTTACCTGATGGCCGTAAGATAGGAGCGGGCATCGTCAGGGTGGGAGTGACAAGTGTGGCGGGATTCGCATGGACTCGCTGATCACGGCCGCGGCACGCGCGCTCGCCGCCGGTGATCCCCTCGGTGCACTGAAGCGGATCGCGCTGCGCAACGATGCGCCGGCACTCGCGCTGCGCGGCATCGCGATGGCGCAGCTCGGCGATCTGGTGCGGGCGAAGGCGCTGGTGCGCAGTGCGGCACGCGCCTTCGGTGCGCACGAGGCGGTGGCGCGCGCGCGCTGCGTGGTGGCCGAGGCCGAGATGGCGCTCGCCGCGCGCGAGCTCACCTGGCCGGCGAAGGCGCTCGAGGCAGCACGGGCGACGCTGGAAGAGCACGGCGACCGGGTGAACGCCGCGCATGCGCGCTACCTCGAGGTGCGGCGACTGCTGCTGATCGGGCGCCTCGACGAGGCCGAGCGCAAGCTCGCCGCGCTCGACCCTGCGCCTTTTCCGCCCGCCCTGCGGGCCGCCCACGAACTGGTCGTTGCCGGGATCGCGATGCGACGGCTGCGGACGAAACCGGCACACGCCGCGCTCACCCGCGCCGCCCGCGCCGCGCGCGATGCGCATATCCCGGCGCTGGTGGCCGAGGTCGCCAGCGCCTCCCTGGCGCTGAATGCGCCGGCGGCGCGCCTGCTGGCGCGTGGCGAGGAGCGAGTGCTGGGACTCGGGGAGGTCGAGGCGCTGCTGGCATCACGAGCGCTGGTCGTGGACGCGTGCCGTCACGTGGTGCGCGATGCGCGCACGGTGGTGTCGCTCGCCAGGCGTCCGGTGCTGTTCGCGCTGGCACGCGCACTCGCCGAAGCGTGGCCCGCAGACCTGCCGCGGGGCACGCTCATCGCGCGGGCATTTCGGGCGAAGCGCGCCGATGAATCGCACCGTGCGCGCTTGCGGGTCGAAATCGGGCGGCTGCGGCGCATGCTGCGGACGCTGGCCGGCGTGAGCGCGACGCCGCGAGGGTTCAAGCTGGTGCCGCGCCGCGCGCGCGAGGTCGTGGTGCTGGCGCGGCCGGTCGAAGAGCAGCATGCGGCGGTGCTCGCCTTCCTCGCCGACGGTGAGTCGTGGTCGAGCTCGGCCCTGGCACTGGCGCTCGCTGCCAGTCAGCGCACCGTGCAGCGGGCACTCGATTCGCTGCGCGCCGCAGCCAAAGTGCAGTCGTTTGGTCGCGGGCGCGCGCGCCGCTGGATGACGCCGCCGGTGCCCGGATTCACGACGACTTTGTTACTCCCCGCCCCGCTGCCGGGCGGCTAGGATGGACGCATGAAACGATCAGCGGCCGAAATCGTTCGCGAGTACGGACCCTTTGCCGGTGTCGACGCCGTGCATGGGGTGACCTATGACGGCCAGCAGGTGTGGTTTGCGTCCGGGGACAAGCTGAACGCCCTGGATCCTGCCAGCGGGCAGACGCTGCGCTCGATCGAGGTCGCCGCGCATGCCGGCACCGCCTTCGACGGCCAGTACCTGTTTCAGCTCGCCGAGGATCGCATCCAGAAAATCGACCCGCAAAGCGGCCGCGTGCTCGCCACGATCCCGGCGCCGGGCGGCGGCGCTGACTCGGGGCTCGCGTGGGCCGAAGGGTCGTTGTGGGTCGGACAGTATCGGGACCGCAAGATCCATCGAATCGATCCGCAGACCGGGGCAGTCTTGAGCACCATCGAGTCCAACCGCTTCGTCACCGGCGTCACCTGGGTCGAGGGTGAGCTGTGGCACGCCACCTGGGAAGGAGACGAGAGCGAGGTGCGGCGGATCGATCCGCGCACCGGAGAGGTGCTGGAGCGGCTCGAGATGCCGCCCGGCGTGGGCGTGTCGGGGCTCGAGTCCGATGGCGCCGATCGGTTCTTCTGCGGAGGAGGACGGAGCGGGAAAGTCAGAGCCGTGCGTCGGCCGCGGCGCGGCCCTGTCAGGGAGCGAGTATCGCCCGCCAGTTGATGATCGCGTTCCACAGCAGGCGCTGGTCGCCGCGATTCAGATCGCGGTGCAGCGGGTTGAAGTTGAACGCAATGACGTGACCCTTGCCCGCCGGCACGTCGAGGATCGCGGCCCGGCCGATGAGACCCTCCTCGCCCCACGCCTGGCCGCTGACGACCAACGGCGCGCCGTCGCGGTCGCCCCACTCGAGCACAATGCCGCTGCGGTCGATCGGGCCGTCGAGGCATACCGTGCAGTAGGCCATGCGCAGCCAGCGGCGCGGGATCGAGTAGAGCGCAAAGTTCTGCCGGAACACCCAGGTGCGCGGCGCATAGCCGTAGGCGATCGGATGATCGGGCCGCGCGAAGGAGACGCGCAGGTGCGCTCCGGGCGTGCGGGTCGGCGCGCCCTGCGATGCCGCGGCGGATGCCGCGCCGCCGCCTTGCGTACTGCGCGGCGTCCCGCCGGCCTCGCGGCGCACTCCGCGCACCAGCCCGGCCTCGAGCGGCAGCATCGAGCCGTTGCCGAGCGTAATCAGCAGCCCGCCCGCGTCGAGAAACTTCTGCAGCTCGGCGAGCCCACCGTAGCCGATGCCGCCGGTGATGTCGTCGGAGGAAGCCGGCGTGCCGAGGCTCGGCGTGGCGCTGGTCTTGCTGAAGGGCATCGGGCCCCAGGCCCTGTTGAGCCCCTCGATCTGCTCGGCGAGCTCGAGGTCCACGTGCGGGTAGAGCAGCACGTCGTAGTGGTCCTTGAGCTTGCCGGCGCGGATGTCCTCATCGCGCACGTAGTGGTAGGGAATGTGGCGCTGATCGAGCGTGTAGCGCGCCCAGCCGGCGGTGTCGGTGTCGGCCCACGGCACCCACAGACCCAGGCGCGGCAGCGGTGTTTCGTGCCGTGCCACCTCGGGCACCGTGCCGGCACTGACAAAATCAAGTCCGAGCTGCGCAGCGACCTCGCGCAGTGCCGCGCCGAGACCGCCCTGCGGGGCGAGGATCCACGAGCCCGCCGGGTAGTCGGCGCCGCCGGCGTGGAAAGCACGCTCGGCGATGCTCACGCGAAATTTCCCGAGCGCGTAGCGCGCCTCGAGAAGTCCCTCCTGGCCGGTGTCCTTCAGCAAATACACCGGGCCTGCGCCGGCAACCGCGCCGGCCACGTGCGGCGCCTCGCTGAGCGGCGCGAGCGCGGCGGCGCGCACCTTCGGATCCGCCGTGGCGATCACGCTGAGGTGGTAGTGGGCCGGAAACGACCAGGAGACGTCGTCGTAGGCTTCCGGAGCGTCCTTCGGATAGAACTGATCCGTCAGCAGATCGACCGCGTAGTCGCGGTAGGGCTGATCGAGCCGCACCACGTAGGTGCCCGCCGGCCAGGAGCCCTCCTGCAGCGTGAGCGTGGAGCTCGCGCGCTGCACCTCGACGCCGAGCGACAGCAGCCGTGCGACGAGCTGCGCGACGCGCAGCGGATCGCCCTGCCCGTCCGGAATCACGAACCCATACGGCGCCTGCTCGAGCCCGCGGCTGTAGGAATGCAGTCCCTTCAGGTAGAAGTTGTTCAGCAGCGCCTTCGCCTGCTGTGCGGTGTCATCGAGGGCTGCCAGCAGGGCGGTCTCGTTGTAGTTGACGTTGTCGCGCGCGGACCAAAGGAACGACTGCGCCGGTGCCGGCGAGGGCCGGTACCACTCGAGGCTGGTGGCGTCATCGGGTTGCTCGGTGCGCATCGTCTCGGCACTGCCGTTGCCGAAGGTCTCGTAGCCACGGCCGTCGGAGTTGTGATTGGTGGCGATCGAGTCGAGGTACAGATGCGCCCAGTCGTCGCCGAAGTTCCAGGTCCACACCCCGGGCATGCCGAGGCCGGTGAGCGTCTGCACCTCGTGGAAGGACAGCTCGAGCCGCTCGGCGTAGGTGAGCGCATCGACGTGGCGGTTGAGCGGGTTGGTGCCGTTCCAGGTCATCAGCAGCGCCACGCTCTCGTGCAGGTCGTGGATCACCTGCGGGTGCCAGTCGAAGAACATGCGGAACACCGCGCGGGTGGTCTGATGCACCTGCTGGTGCGCGTCGCGGTTGATGTCGACGAAGGCGTAGCGTGACCAGTACGGCGGCGCCTGGCGCGGCAGCGTCGCCGCGTCGGTCCTGCCCTTGAGATATCGGTAGAACCACTCGACCTGCTTGTCGCGCCCGTCGGGATTGGCGATCGGGTTGATCAGCACCACGACGTTGGCGCGGATGCGGTGGATCATCGGCTGCTCGGACACCGCGAGGCGATAGGCGAGCTCCAGCACCGACTCGGTCGAGCCGGTCTCGTCCGAGTGCAGGCCGGCGTTGATGTAGTAGATCGGGCGCGCCGCGGCGACGAGCGCGGCGGCCGCGGCGGCATCGGTGCGGCGCGGATCGGCGAGCGCGGCGGTCGCGGCCTTGAGGCGCTCGAGCTGCGCGATGCCGTCCTCGTCGCTGATCGCGAGCAGCACGATGTCGCGCCCCTCCTCCGAGCGGCCGATGCTGAACAGCCGCACCCGCGGCGAGGAGGCGGCGAGCGCGCGGCAGTAGGCATACGCGGTGGCGGAGTTCACCAGCTCGCCGGGCGCGCCGGGGATCCGGTGCAGGAAGGCGCGCGGCGAGACGACGCTGGCGGATGCGGGCAGGTAGGCGACCCAGGGCGACAGGAAGCGCGCCTCGGTGGTGGCCTGCGCGATCTCCTGCACCGAACCGGGCTCGGCACGATCGGGGGCCTCGACCTGCGCCCACAGCAGGCGCGGCAGCACGGCGGCGAGCAGCATGAGGCGGGCGGGGGTGCGCATGCGCGCTTCCTTAAAGCGGTGGCGGAGATTTTGCCCGGCAAGCATAGCCGGTCGCCGCCACTGCCGCTATTGAACGCACGCTCAACTGCGGGCAGACTGCCGCGCTCATGGCCCGCAACCCGCGATACGACATCCTGTTCGAGCCGGTGCGTATCGGCCCGGTCACGGCGCGCAATCGCTTCTACGCGGTGCCGCACGCCGCCGGCATGACCAACGCGATGCCGCACATGCGCGCCGCGTTCCGCGGCACCAAGGCGCAAGGGGGCTGGGGCGTGGTCTGCAGCGGCTACGTGTCCATCGACCCGGCCTCCGACGATGCGCCGCTGCCCTACGCGACGCTGTGGGACGAGGACGACGTGCGCTCGCACGCGCTCATGACGGAGGCGGTGCACGCGCACGGCGCACTCGCCGGCGTCGAGCTGTGGCACGGCGGCGGCTCGGTCATGAACCGCAGCACGCGCCTGCCGCCGCTGTCGCCGTCGGGCACCGCGTGGATGGCGACGCACGTCAACTTCATGGGCAACCAGCGCCCGAAGGTCATGGATGCCGCGGACGTCCGCGCGCTCATCGCCAGCCAGGCGGCAGCGGCGCGCCGCGCCGTGAGCGCGGGCTTCGACATCGTGTACGTCTATGCCGGCATGGGCTACCTGCCGTACGAGTTCCTGCTGCCGGAGTGGAACCGCCGCACCGACGCCTACGGCGGCAGCGTGCGCAACCGCGTGCGCATCGTGCGCGAGCTGCTGGAGGCGACGCACGAGGCAGTCGGCGGCAAGTGCGCGGTGGCGCTGCGCATCAGCCTCGAGGAGCTGCGCGCACGGCCGAGCGAGACCGAAGCCTCCGAGGCGCACGAGGTCGTGGCACTGCTCAAGGACCTGCCGGACCTGTGGGACGTGAAGCTCGACTCCTCGCCCACCGACTGCGCGCCGTCACGCTTTGCCGCCGAGGGCAGCCACGAGGGCATCATCGACTTCGTGAAGAAGGTGACCGACCGTCCGGTGGTCGGTGTCGGGCGCTTCACCTCGCCCGACACCATGGTGAGCCAGATCAGGCGCGGGGTGCTCGACCTGATCGGCGCCGCCCGCCCCTCGATCGCCGACCCGTTCCTGCCGCGCAAGATCGACGAGGGGCGCGAGCAGGACATCCGCGAGTGCATCGGCTGCAACATCTGCATCTCCAGCTGGCACGACGGCGTGCCGGTGCGCTGCACGCAGAACCCGACGATCGGCGAGGAGTGGCGGCGCGGCTGGCACCCCGAGCGCATCGCGCCGGCGGACAGCAATGCTGCGGTGCTGGTGGTGGGCGCCGGCCCCGCGGGTCTGGAGTGCGCGCTGTCACTCGGCCGCCGCGGCTACGAGGTCACCCTCGCGGAAGCCACCGACGAGCTCGGCGGGCGGCTGCGCTTCGAGACGCGGCTGCCGGGACTGGCCGCCTGGGGACGCGTGCTCGACTGGCGGCGCGGCCAGCTCGAGCGCCTCGCGAACGTGAACGTCTACCGTGGCAACCGCTTGAGCGCCACGGACATCCTCGAGCTCGCACCGACGCACGTAGTGCTCGCCACCGGGGCGCGCTGGACGCGGCTGTTGTATTCGCCGCTGGAGGTGCCCGCCGGCGAGCTCGCAGGCCCGGACGTGTTCACCCCCGACGACGTGGCCGCCGGCGCACGCCTGGAAAGTCCGGTGGTGGTGTACGACTACGACAACTACTACATGGGCAGCGTGCTTGCCGAGCACCTCGCCCGCGAGGGACACTCGGTGAGCTACGTGACGCCGGCCGGCCATGCCTCCGCGTGGAGCATCATGAGCAACGAGCAGCCGCAGGTTCACCGTGCGCTGTTCGCTTCCGGGATCGCGCTGCACACGCTCGCGCGCGTGGTGGGCCTGGCGCGCGGCGAGCTGCACCTCGAGCGCCAGTTCACCAGCGTGCCGCTGATGCTGCCGTGCGCCTCGCTCATCATCGTCGGAGCGCGCCTCGCCGAGGACACGCTGCAGCGCGCGCTCGCGGCGCGCGCCGACGAGCTCACCGCCGCCGCAGTCCGCTCGGTGACCGCGATTGGCGATGCGCTCGCGCCCGGTGCGATCGTGCACGCGGTGTACAGCGGCCACCGCTACGCGCGCGAGCTGGACGCCGACCCGGACAGCTGCGGTGCGCGGCGCGATGCGCCGCTGCCGAGGCTCGCATGAGCGCCGCGCAGCAGCCGCCGCGCGTCGCTGGCCTCGAGCCGACGCTGCCCTCGAGCTGGTACCGCTCGGCCGAGGTGTTCGCGCTGGAGAAGGAGCGCATCTTCTGCCGCGAGTGGCTGTGCGTAGCGCGCGCCGAGGAGCTCGCCGCAGCGGGCGCCTACCGGGTGCTCGACGTGCTCGGCGAGAGCGTGCTGCTGCTGCGCAACCGCGCGGGCGAGCTGCGCGCCTTCTACAACGTCTGCCGGCACCGCGGCACGCGGCTGTGCCGCGAGGCCGCGGCTGCGGGGGCCGGTGCGTCTGGCGGCTCGGGTGGGCCGCGCCTGCCTGGCGGGATCGCGGGCGGGCGCATCACCTGCCCCTATCATCAGTGGACCTACGATTTCGAAGGCCGGCTGGTGGCGGCGCCGTATCTTGCCGGTGAGCCGCACTTCGACATGGGACAGTTCAGTCTCTACCCGGTGGGGGTCGCGTGCTGGGGCGGCTTCGTGTTCCTCAACCTCACCGCGGCGCAGGCCGCGCCGCTCACCACACAGCTCGGTGCCATACCGGCGCGCGTCGCGCGCTATCCGCTCGCGGAGCTGCGCATCGGCCACACGATCCGCTACGAGGTCGCGGCCAACTGGAAGGTCATCTGCGAGAACTACAACGAGTGCTATCACTGCGCCGGCGTCCACCCGGAGCTGTGCGAGCTGGTGCCGGCGTTTCGCGAGCGCGGCGGCGCCGACCTCGACTGGGCGCGCGGCATTGCGCACCGCGCCGGCGCCTATACGTTCACCGCATCAGGCACCACGCGCCGCCGGGCGTTCCCGATGCTCGATGCCGACGAGCGCGTACGGCACAAGGGCGAGCTCATCTACCCGAACCTGTTCCTGAGTCTCGCCTGCGATCACGCCGCCGTTTTCATCCTGCAGCCGCGCAGCGCCACCCACACCAGCATCGTGTGCCATTTTCTCTTCGAGCCCTGCGAGCTGGCGAAGGCCGACTTCGAGCACGCTGACACCAGCACGTTCTGGGACCTGATCAACCGCCAGGACTGGGCCATCTGCGAGGCGGTGCAGCAGGGCCTGAGCGCCCGCGTCCACCAACACGGATATTACGCACCCATGGAGGATTTCAGCCTCGACATCCGCCGCTACGTGCTGGAGCGTATCGGCGACGCCGTCGAGGCTTCGTGACGGCGAGCGAGCCGCGCACGCTCGGGTCCAGCCGACCGGCGCGCCTGCGCGTGCGCTGGAAGATCTTCCTCTTCCTGTTCGCCTTCGCGCTCATTGCCTACCTGCAGCACACCAGCATTGCCGTCGCCGGCGTGCCGATGATGACGCAACTAGCCTTGAGCGAGACGCAGCTCGCCTGGATCCTCGACGCGTTCGTGGTGGGTTACACGCTCATGCAGTTCCCCGGCGGGCTGCTCGGGCAACGCTTCGGCGCGCGCCGGGTATTGACCGCGATCGGGGTGGTCGCGGTCGTTGCGATGCTGGTGATGCCACTCGCCCCGGTACTGCTCAGCGGAGCGGCGCTGTTCGCGCTGCTGTTCGGCGCGCAACTGCTGCTCGGCTTCGCGCAGGGACCGATCTTCCCCATTTCCACCGGGGTATTCGAGGCGTGGTTTCCGCCCTATCGCTGGCCGCTGGTGCAGGGCGTGTCGTCGCTCGGCTACCAGGTCGGCGCCGCTCTGGCGCCGCCGGTGATCAGCCAGCTCATGTCAGCCTTCGACTGGCAGCGCGCGCTCATCTGGACCACCCTGCCGGCGCTCGCCGTCATCGCCGGGTGGGCCTGGTATGCGCGCAATACCCCCGCCGAGCACCCGCGCATCAGCACGCAGGAGCTCACCGAGATCGGCCCCACCGCGACGGCGGCGACGGTGCAGGCGATGAGCTGGTCGCGAATGTGGACGCTGCTGAAGGACCGCGACGTACTGGTGCTGACGCTGTCGTACCTGTGCATGAACTACGTCTTTTATCTGCTGTCGACCTTCGTGTTCCTGTACCTGGTGCAGGAGCGGCATTTCACGCTGCTCGAGAGCGGCTGGCTGGCGGCGGCGCCGCCGCTCGCGGCCGCCGTGGGCGCGGGCGTCGGCGGCTACGGTGCCGGTGTGCTCGGCCGCCGCCTGGGCGTGCGGCGCGGACTGCGGATGATCCCGCTGTTGTCGCTGCCGGCCGCCGGCGTGCTGCAGTACCTGGCGGTGGATGCGGCGAATGCCTACTTCGCCGTCGCCGCGCTCGCGCTGTGCTACGCCTGCGTGGAACTGAACGAGGGCCCCTACTGGGCGGCGATCATGCACATCGGGCGCGCGGACGCCATGGCGGCCTCGGGCGTGCTCAACACC
Source organism: Steroidobacteraceae bacterium (assembly GCA_035482695.1). Taxonomy (GTDB): domain Bacteria; phylum Pseudomonadota; class Gammaproteobacteria; order Steroidobacterales; family Steroidobacteraceae; genus 13-2-20CM-66-19. The sequence goes on from DATHQM010000054.1 coordinate 84,823, forward strand.
GGCGGCAACTTAGGCGGGGTGATCGGGATACCGATCGTCGGCTATCTCGCCGCGCACCACGCCTGGACGAGCGCCTTCCTGCTCGGCACTGCGCTGGCCGTGGCGAGCGGGGCGGCGTGGCTGCTGGTGGATCCGACACGCCGCGACCAGCGCGCCGCGCGAGCCGCTTCTCAGGGCGCCGGGGCGGAGGCCACGACGGCGTGATCGTTGAGCCGCCCGCGTGCCGTCGCGCGTGCGCCCGCCACCCCTTCCGCCCACTCGAGCTCGAGTGTCCCGCCGTCGGCCCCGGCCAGCTGCACGCTGGCGTGCACCGCGCCGCTGCGGCCGGGCCACTCGATGCGGCCGGAGACGCCGACGTCCTGCGTCCAGCGCACATCGTGCAGCATCAGCCGATAGCCACCACCGGCAGCCGCCTCGGCCGCGAACGTGCCGCCGCGCAGACCGAGGCCCGCCCCCGCGCCGTTCTCCGCGGCGCGCACGATCGCATCCTCGCAGGTCTGCAGCACGGCGCTGACCACCCGCAGCTCGTCCGCGGTGGCATCGTTGCCCGCCGCGGCCTGCGCCGCCGGCAGCTCGTCCGCGCGGCGCGCGAAGCGTGCCACGAGGCGCACCGGCGGCACGTCGGCCGCACAGCCGGCATCCCCCGGGGACAGCTGCTCGATGAAGCGGCGCACCACGAGCGCACCGCACTCGCTACGCGAGTGCGGCAGCGCGTTGACGTGGAAGCCGTTGGCGATGATCACGTGGTGCGCGCGGCGGAAGTGTCCCGCCACCACCGCGCCATCGGCGACGCTCGTCATGTCGTCGAGCTCCCCGGACAGCACCAGCACCGGCACGTCCGGGTAGTGCAGCGCGCCCGCCACCAGCGGCGCGGCTCGCGCGGTCGGCCAGCGCACGCACTCGTCGATGAACGCGTAGTCGAGCGGCATGCGGCGGTACTCGTCGATGCTGAACGGTGCGTAGGTTGCCGGCGCGGTGTGCCGGCGCTGCGCGATGAGCGCATCGCGCTGCGCCACGCGCTGCTGCGGCGGCAGCGTCATGTCGAAGAGCTGCGGCGGGTCGAGGCAGGTGACGGCCGCGGCCAGCCCGGCGCTGAACTTCTGCGGCGAGCGGCTCGGGTCGCGTGAATCGACGCTGCCGAGGGTCTCCGCCATCAGCCGCAGCAGCGGCACGGAGTCCCCGGCGGTGAAGGCGCGCGCGGCGGCGTCCACCTCGCGCACCGTGGCGTAGGCGGGTGAGCCGCCGAACATCACGATGGCGAGCTGCGCGGCATCGGCGCTGAAGTCGAGCAGCTGGCCGCCGGCAGCGGGCACCTGCGCCGCGAACGGATGCGCCCGCAGCCTGGCGAGCGCCGGCGCGATGTGCTGCAGCGAGTCACCGCCGAGACGGGCGCACTCGGGCGCACGCCGGCAGGCGATGTTGAACTTGTCGCGCATCGCCGGCGCATAGTGCGGGAACCAGGGATAGTCCGGGCCGTCGAGCGCATCCGCACCGTCGAGCACCAGCGAGCGCACGCGCTCGCCGTGACGCAGCGAGAACACCTGCGCGAAGTAGCTGCCGTACGAATCCCCGTACAAGTCGATGCGGGAGATGCCGAGCGCCTCGAGCAGCGCGGCGAGATCGTCGCTCGCGAGCGTGCTGCTGTAGAGCGGCGCGCGCGCGCCGAGGGAGGCTCCGCAGGCGCCGATGTTGGCCTCGGTGAGCGCGGGGGCGTTCTGCAGCTCGCGGCACTCCACGGCGCCGGAGCGCCCGGTGCCGCGGTAATCCATGAGCAGCACGTCACGCGTGGTGCGCAGCGGCGCGAACAGTGCCAGGTAGCTGTCGCGCGAATCCGTGGTCGGATAGCCCGGCCCACCCTCGGCCGCAACCAGCGTGCCGGCCGAGGGAGCCCCTGAGGAATGCGGGTAGAACTCGAAGTAGATCGGCACGGTACCGGCAACGGCGCCGGTGGGATCGAGCGGCCGCGGCAGCGTGGCACACCACGAGCCGCTCGCCGGACACCACTGCAATGTGATCCGCCCGACACTGAGCGGCGCCGGCGCGATGGCGGAGCTGGCCGCGGGCGTCGTGGCCGTGGCGACCGGCGCCGCGACGGCCACGACGGCTACGATAGCCACGACAGCCGCGACAGCGACGACAGCTGCAACGGCCGCAACGGCCCACGGCAGCGTTGGCAACAGTCGGCGGTCGCGGGTGATGAGGGTTGGGCGGATCAGGCGCGGTTATTGTACCCGCAAGGCGCCGGTGCCCGCCGCCCCACACCCCTCAGCCGCGCACCTCGATGCGGCGTGGACGCGCTTCCGGCCGCTTCGGGATGCGCACCGCCAGCACGCCGTCCTTGAGCAACGCCTCGATGCGGCCCGTGTCGAGCTCGGGACTGAGCACGAAGCTGCAGCGGTAGAGCGTCGACCTGACATCGGCGTATAGCGCCTCCATGTGCTGCGCCATGTCGAACTGCAGTGTCCCTTCGAGAACGAGCGTGTTGCCCTCGACCTGAAGATTGAGGTGCTCTCTGGATACCCCAGGCATGTCCGCGATCAGCGTGATGCCCTCGGCAGTCTCGAAGATGTCCACCGGCGGGCGCATCGCGGACTCGCGCAGCGCGCCTGCCTGCGCAGCCGCCTGGGTGCCATTCTCCTGGGTGATGTTTTGCTGCGTAGCCATGTTTCCTCCTGCACGGCGCTCGTTCAGCGCACTTCGATCTGGCGTGGCCTGGCCGCCTGCCGCCGGTCGACCTTGATGGTCAGGATGCCGTTGTGGTACTTCGCGTCCACGCGCTCCGCGTCGACCTCCTCGGGCAGACTCACGGCGCGCCGGAACGGGCCGCTGAAGCGTTCACGGCGGTAGTAGGTCGCGTGTTCGTCCGGGGGAATCTCCCGCTCGCCCGAAATCGACAACACGTTCTGCTGCAGCGCGAGATCGAGCTGCTTCGGATCCACACCGGGCGCGAACAGGTAGACCGTGATGGCCTCCGCGGTCGATGCCACGTTCAGGGCGGGAAATGTGCCGGTCGGCAGGGAGCGGATGTCACGAGTTCCGGTCAGGCTGGTATTCCTTCCGAAAAGCTCGTCGAGCTCCTGCTCGAGGCGGCGGATCTGGCCCGAAACAGGGTGCTGGTAACCCCAGAGTTGCTCGTACATAGACTCCTCCTCTTCGTGTGATGAGCGGATTCGCCGCAAGATAGGAGCGCGCGTTGCAACTTCAAGAGCGGCCGACGTCGTGCGCATCATCGATGAGCATCATCGACGGCAGGCAGCGCCCAGCCGGCCAGACCGGGTCGCGCCCAGCAGATGTCTAAGTTATTGATTTTTTGTTAACTAAAGCCGTCCGGCTCAGTCGATCGGCCAGGGCATCGAGCGCGGCAGCGCGCCTGCCGAGGCCTGCCGCCCGCCAACACGGCCGGTCGACCCGGGCGCTCGCCACCACCCTTGCGGCTTCGGGGCGTGCGCCGGCTCGATCGGCTCGCCCAGTCTCGGCATCATCAGTGGCGCGCTCGAGCGCGGGGCGAGCTCGAGCAGCACTTCGGCCGGCTGGTCCCAGGCGTGCATCGCCAGCGCAAAAGTCCCCCAGTGGATCGGCAGAAAAGGCGGATTGCCCAGCAGCGCGAGCGCCTTGAGCGCATTTTCGGGCCCGAGGTGCATGTCGCCCCACGCCGGATGGAACCCGCCCACCTCGAGCATCGCCAGGTCGAACGGCCCGAGGCGCGCGCCGATATCGCGGTACTCCGTCGTGAGCCCGGTGTCGCCGCTGAAGAACAGGCGCTGCCGCGCCGACTGCAACACCCATGACGACCACAGCGTCGAGTTGCGGCTCTTGAGCGTGCGACCGGAGAAGTGCTGCGAGGGCACCGCGGTCACGGTGAGATCCGCAGCCGGCAGCGTGTACCGTTCCCACCAGTCGAGCTCGACGATGTTGGCGGGTGGCACGCCCCAGGCCTCCAGGTGCGCGCCGACGCCGAGCGAGGTCACGAACGGCACCGCGAGCGTGCGCAGCGCCCGCAAGGTTGGGTAGTCGAGGTGGTCGTAGTGATCGTGCGAGATCAGCACCAGATCGAGCGGCGGCAACGCACGCAGCGGCACCGGAACGGGCTGGAAGCGTTTCGGACCTGCGAGCCGCGTCGGGGAGGCGCGCACGCCCCAGACCGGATCGGTCAGCACGCGCAAGCCGTCCATCTCGAGAACGAGCGTCGAGTGTCCGAGCCAGGTGGCGCGCAGGCCGCTGCCGGGCGGCTCAAGCCAACGCGGCAGAGGATCGAGCGCCGGGAGCGGCGCGGGCGGTACGCGCCCCTCCCCGCCGCACAGCAGGTCGCGCAGCCTCGGCATCGCAACGCTGGGATCCCGCAGACCGGGCAGGATGGGGTGCAGGTTGTGGAACCGGCCGTCGCGCCAGCGCGGCGAGGCCTGCATGCGCGCGAGGCGTGCCCCGGCGGGTTTGCGTCCCATCGATCTCATGTCACGCAAGGCTAGCATGGCGCGTCCGCCGGCCACCGTGCACGGGCGCGAGAGCTTCGCGAGCGCGCCCGGCGCGCACAAGATCAAGCCAACGGTGGGTTGCGCGCTGCGCTGCGGCTACGATGGCTCATGGAAAAACCGGGCGAAACGCAGGCGCGCGCCGCGTCAGACGCAGCCGCGCAGCTGTCCGGGCCGATTACCCAGAACATCTCCGATATCGTCGAGCTGCAGGAGAAGGAGCTCGCCGCCATGAGCGCCGCCCAGCGGCGCCTCGAGGGCCTGAGCCGCAGGGTCGGCCGGCCCGGCTACGTGGTGGGGTTGCTGATCGCGGTCGCGGTATGGATCGGCCTCAATCTGCTGCGCGCACAGCTCGGCCTCAGACCCTTCGATCCGCCGCCCTTTCAGGAGCTGCAGGGTGTGCTGACCCTGATCGCGTTGTTGACGGCCACGGTCGTGCTCATCGGCCAGAGGCGACAGACGCGGATCACCGAGCAGCGCGCCCATCTGGATCTGCAGATCAACCTGATCACCGAGCAGAAGGTCACCAAGCTGATCCATCTGATCGAGGAGCTCCGACAGGACCTGCCGATGGTGCGGGATCGGCACGATCCGCACGCCTCGCTGCTGCAGAAGCCGACCGATGCGGCACAAGTGCTCTCGGCCCTGCAGGACGCCGGCCTCACCGACGCAACGCACTCGGGTGAGCGGCAGAGCGACGCGGCGGGAACGAAAGAGCCTCCGGCCCGCTCGAGGTAGCCGGTCAGGACACGCCCGGCCTGTGCCGCGCCCGACCGAGCAGGTAGCCAGCGGCAAACGGTAGTCCGAGCATCAGCACGGCGAGCACGATCAACAAGCCCAGCACCTCGCCCGCCAGGTAGCGCAGCTGCTCACCGGCGGATTTCACTCCCTGCGAGGCGATGCGGGCGGCGTCGGCGGCGAGCGCCTGGCGCTGCACGTCGAGCGCCGCGACGATCGCCTGACGCTCGGCCTGGATGTCGGCGAACAGCGCGGTGCGCTCGGTGCGCAACGTCTGGGCCGTCGCGCGCTCGGACGCATCGAGCCGGTCGAGGACGTCGCGCACGCTGCGCCGCAGCTCCGTCACCGCGCCCTGCATCATCCCCGGCGTCGACTCCGCCACCACGCTGAGGCGCTCCAGCTGCTCATCGAGGCGCCGCAACTGTGCCTTCACGTCGCCTTGCGCATAGCCGCTCTCGCGCAGCGCGAGCTGCGTACGCCCGATGATCTGCCCGGGGGTGGTTTCGCCGTAGATCTGCAGGCGCTGCGCCATGTCGCTCATCGCTTCCGGGATCGTGCCGAGTGAATCGACCAGCGGGGTGGTGGCACCCTGCGCGTGGCTCCACAGCTCGACCACCGAGGGACGCGCGAAGCTAAGGTCGTGCAGCGGATACTCGCGCACGAAGCCCGCGACGAAGTTCTGGTACGCGCTCAACTCGCCGGGCGCCAGCAGCTGCCGGGCGAGCGCCTCGGCGCCGGCGGCGAACTCGTCCGCCACGCCACGCACGGCCCCCTGGTGCGTACCGAAGAGCGCCGCGCCCGCACCGCCCTCGCCAAGGAACGCCTGCAGCTGCGCCGCCAGCGCCCAGGTATCGAGCAGGCTCATCAGCGGCGCGATCTGAGTCTCGGCGCGGCGCGTCTCGGCCACGGCGGCAATTTCCCAGCGCAGCGAGTTGTCGAGGATGGCCGGATCGGATTCCGTGCCGGCGATGTCAGAGGCGCTGCGCCCGACCGCCGCGATGAACTGTCCGGCCAGCTCGCGCGTCAGGATGCGCGCGTTCAGATCGCGCGCCGACAGCGGCCGCTCCGGGCTCTTGAGCGACAGCAGCGAGCAGCCCGCGAGACCGCCGAGCACGGCCACGCTGCCGAGCAGCAGCGCGACGCCGAGCAGCGGCCCCGCGCGCCACCATCGCGTCCGCTCGAGGCATCGCCGCTGCATCTGCACCTGCATCTGCCGCCGCACGGCTTACCCGAAGGCCAGGTAGATGCTGTAGCTCGTCACCAGCAGCACCAGCGCCGCGCACAGAATCAGCTCGGTGCGCACGCTGCCGGCGGGGTGCACCTGCGCATCGTCGAGCAGACGCGTGATGCGCACGAAGCGCGCGGTGGCGAGCACCACCAGTCCCACCCCGCCGAATATCAGCACCAGGCCGTCGTAGCGGCCCATGCGTCCGGACATGAGCGCCAGGCGGGAATGTTGCACCGGCTCCGCGGCTACGCTCGCGATGGTGAGCATGAAGAGGTTGAATTTCTCGATGACGAAGCCGAAGGCGATCACGGCGATGCCGGTGCGCACCCATGCGAGAAAGGTGCGCTCATTGGCCGCGTGATCGCTGAAACCACCAATCATCGCAGCGCTCCTTAAGCTCCCCGCCCCGCCTGAGGCCTTTGAGGAATCATAGCCCACTGGACAAAGCGGCCGCCGCGGCGCGCAATTGAGCGCCCCGCCCTAGCGCACGAGACTTGCAAAAGCCATGAGCTCTACCCCCGACACGCATCACGACGAGCACGGCTGGATCAGGCTGCGCGCACAGCGCACGGCGGCCGCCACCGCCGACTGGCTCGAGGCGCTGCTCACCGAGCGGGGCATCCGGGTATTTGCGCGCATCGACTTCAGCGCCGATGCCGCGCGCGCCGGACTTGCCATGCCCGCCGAGCAGCTGCTCATCTTCGGCAACCCCAGGGCCGGCACGCCGCTGATGCTGGCCGCGCCGACGGTGGGACTCGATCTGCCGCTGAAGGCGCTGGTCTTCGAGGATGACGCCGGCGAGTGCTGGATCGCCTACAACGACCCGCTGTACATCGTGCGCCGCCACGGGCTGGCGGCCACGTTCGGCCAGAACCTCGCCGCGGTGGTGCCGCTGCTCGAGCGCGCGGCGCAAGGCTAGCCGCCGGCCGCCGGCCGCCGCCCGCCTGACCCTCAGGCAATCCTCGCGATCATCGCTCGCGCGCGCGCTAACCAGGGCGCCACGACCGGCACGGTCAGCATGGTGCTGGCGAGCGCCATCAGCAGCAGCGCGGTGAACGTGTCGTCGGTGATCAGGTGCTTGTCGAGCAGCACGTTGACGAAGACGATCATGACCAGCCCCTTGGTCTGCAGCAGCCAGCCGATGATGGCCGCTTCGCCGCGCGGCCAGCCGAGGATCCGCCCTGCCAGCTGCATGCCGAACAGCTTGCCGCCGACCGCAGCGATCAGCAGCCCCGCGGCGGCGAGCAGTACCGCGCCGCCGCCGAGATTCCAGCCGGTGCGCAGGCCGGTGGAGAGAAAGAACACCGGCATGAAGGCGAGCAGCAGGTAGTGGCGAAAGCGATCGATTTCGCGCCGGTCGAACCACTCGGCATCCATGACCGCTCCGGACAGGAACGCTCCCACAATGAAATGCAGTCCCGCCCAGTCCGCTCCCCAGGCGCACAGCACCAGCCAGATGAGCGCGACATACCAGCGATCGTGCGGGGGCAAAGCGCGCATCAGCCTGCGGAACAGCCAGCTGGCCGCGGCAAACATCAGCAGAAAGCCCGTCTGGCGGCCGATGCGCGCCCAGTCCATGAGGATGACCGCCAGCACCGCCCAGATGGCCACGTCATCGAGGCTCGCGTAGCGCAGCATGCGCTGGCCCATCGGCTGGCGCAGGATCTCGAGCCTCTCCATCAAGAGTATCAGCACCGGCAGTGCGGTCACCGCGCACGCCATGCCGACCCCGAGCACGAACTGCCAGCCCAGGGCGAGCGTACCGGCCCATCCCGGGTAGCGCAGCAGCACGGCCGCCGCGGCCGCGCCCAGCAGCAACGGTACGCCGAGCGCCAGCGTTGCGGTGGTCAGCGACTCCGCGCGGTGCCGCCAGGTCGTCTTCAGATCGAGCTCGAGTCCGGCGAGGCACACGTACACCATCACCGCCCACCAGGCGATGCCGTTGAGCGAGCCGATCACCGGCGGACGAAACACGAAGGCGTAGTAGTCGGGCAGGATCCTGCCGAGCGCGCCGGGGCCGAGCAGGATGCCGGCGATGATCTGCACCACCACCAGCGGCGCGTAGTAATCGGTGCGCAGCAGCCGCCAGATGAGATAGGGCACCGTGTAGATGATGCCCATCGCCAGCAGGAACACCTCGGTGTTCGTCATCGCGCGGCGCTGCGCATCGGGCCCATGGATAACACGGCTGAGGCTGCGGGGCCCTTCAGGAGGATGGTGGGCGCCCGCCGACGAGCCGCACCTCGCGCTGCGGCACCGGGATGAT
>DATHQM010000055.1:0-8132 GCA_035482695.1 Steroidobacteraceae bacterium
ATCATCGTCCTGTCCGATGACCAGGGAGGCAGCTGGGTCCAGGCCGCGCAGGTGCCGACCCAGGCGCTGCTCACCGGGGTGTGCTTCCTCGATGCGCAGCACGGCGTGGCCGTAGGCCACGACGAGGTGATCCTCGTCACCGCGGATGCCGGCCGTACCTGGCAGCGCACGCACTACGCCCCCGAGGCGCAGCATCCGCTGCTGGACGTATGGTGCGGCGCCGACCGGCACGTGATCGCCATCGGCGCCTACAGCACCTACCTCACCAGCGAGGACGCGGGTGCCAGCTGGCGGGAGGTCGGCTTCACGCCCGCGCCGTGGCCAAAGCCTGCGACCCCGGCGCCCTCCGCCCGCGCCCCGCCCGCAGCCGCGGGCCGCGCGGTGGTGGCGGCGGCGGACGAAGGCGCGGGGGGCGGCGGGTACCATCTGAATCGCATCGTGGCCGGCAGCGGGGCACGGCTCTACATCGCCGGCGAAGCCGGTCACCTGTATCGATCGGACGATAGCGGCAGCAGCTGGCTGACGCTCCCCTCGCCCTACGAGGGCTCGTTCTTTGGCGTGCTGCCATTGGCCGGTGAAGCAGTGCTCGCCTTTGGCCTGCGCGGCAATCTCTACCGCTCGGAGGATGCGGGCTCGAGCTGGCGGAGGATCGAGACCGGTACGGCGGAAATGCTCGATGGCGCAACGCGTCTGGATGACGGCACGGTGGCGATCGTGGGCCTCTCGGGCGTGGTGCTCGTCAGCCGCGACGCCGGGCGCACCTTCATGCTGCTGCAGCAAGCCGATCGCGCCGGGCTGGCCGCCGCCGTGACGGCGGCTGATGAGAAGCTCGCGGCAGTGGGTGAGGGTGGCGCCAGGGTCATCGCTGTGACGGGCGCGCCGGCCGGCTCCGGCGGCGCACGCTGATGGCGGGCGCGGCGCCTGGTGCAGCGGCGGTGACGGCCCGCCTCGAGCGGCTGATCTTCGGGCACCGCACGCTCATCCTGGTGATGTTCGCGCTCGGCACGGTGCTGCTCGCTACGCTCGCGGTGAGCGGGCTGCGCATCGACACCTCCTTCAACAAGACGCTGCCGGTCCAGCACGAGTACATGCGGACCTATCTCGATCCGCGGGTGGCGGAGTTTCGCGGCGCCAACCGCGTGCTGATCGCGCTCATGGCGCGCGACGGCAACATGTTCACGCCGCAGTTCTTCGCTGCGCTGCGCAGGGCCACCGACGAAGTCATCGTCATGGACGGCATCGACCGTACCCGGGTGCAGTCGATCTTCACCCCGAACGTGCGCTACCTCGAGGTGGTCGAGGACGGCATCGAGGCGGGCAACGTGATCCCGGCGGACTTCACGCCGACAGCTGACAACATGGCGCGCGTGCGGGACAACATCCGCAAGGCGGGCATCATCGGCCGGCTGGTGGCGAACGACTTCTCCGGGGCGCTGGTGAGCGCCATCGTGCTCGATGAGGACGCACAGGGCCGGCCGGTCGATCCGATCCGCGTGGCCCACGAGCTCGAGCGGCGGGTGCGCCAGCCGCTCGCGGGGCACGGCATCGACGTGCGCATCATCGGCTTCGCCATGGTGATGGGTGATATCGCGGATGGCGCGGGCGCGGTGCTGCTGTTCGCCGTCATCACCCTGGTGCTGACGCTGCTGGCGGTGCGCATCTACTGCCAGTCGTGGCGCGTCGCCTTCGTACCGGTGCTGTGCTCGTGTGTCGCGGTGATCTGGCAGCTCGGGGCGCTGGTGCTGCTGCATTACGGCATCGACCCGATCGGACTGCTGGTGCCGTTCCTGATCTTCGCCATCGGCGTCAGTCACGGAGTGCAGAAGATCAGCGCGGTGAGCGACATGGCGTTCACCGGTCTCGACAGCATGCAGGCGGCGCGCCGCACCTTCCGTCAGCTGCTCGCGCCGGCGATCGTGGCGCTGCTCGCGGACCTGGTGGGCTTCGTCACCATTCTGCTGATCCCCGTGCAGGTGATCCGCGAGATGGCGATCACCGCGAGCATCGGCGTCGCCATCGTCATCCTCACCGATCTGGTGCTGCTGCCGGTGCTGGTCTCTTATGTGCACTTCGATGCCGGTTTTCATGAGCGGGTGGCGCGACGCCAGCAGCGGCTCACGCCGCTGTGGCGGCACGCCTCGGCCGTCACCAGGCGCGGGCCAGCACTCGCGGTCATCGCGCTCGCCATGGTGCTGGGGGTGCTCGGCTGGTGGAAGGGGCGCGAGACCCCGATCGGGGATACCCAGACGGGTGTGCCGGAGCTGCGTCCCGGTTCGCGCTACAACCGCGACAACGACGTCATCACCTCGAAGTTCAACATCGGCGTCGACGTGCTCACGGCGATCAGCGAGTCGGCCGAGCCGCTGTGCGTCAGTCATACCCTGATGACCTGGCTGGACCGCTTTGGCTGGCACCTGCGCAACGTCGAGGGCGTGCAGGACGTCATCACGCTGCCGTTCATCGCCAGGATTGCCATCGCCGGCTGGAACGAGGGCAGCCTCAAGTGGCGCAGTATTCCGCGCGAGCAGACCCAGCTCACGCAGTCGACGCGCTATATCGAGACCAGCACCGGGCTGCTCAACGCGAACTGCGACGTCGTGCCGGTGATGATGTTCCTCACCGATCACCGCGCCGGCACCATCGAGCGCGTCGTGAGCGAGGTGAAGCACTGGCGCAGCGCCAATCCGATCGCCGGCGCGCAGCTACGCCTGGCCACCGGCAACGTCGGCGTAATGGCCGCCACCAACGAGACCGTCGAGGCCAAGCAGCTGCTGATACTCGTCGGGGTGTTCGCGGCAGTCATCGTCATGTGCCTGCTGACCTTCCGCTCGCTCGTCGGTACGATCCTGGTGGTGCTGCCGCTGGCGCTGGTGTCGATGCTGGTGTACGCAGTAATGGCACTCGTCGGCATCGGGCTGAAGGTCTCGACGCTGCCGATGGTGGCGCTCGGCGCCGGCATCGGTGTCGATTACGGCATCTACCTCTTCAGCCGCATGCAGGAGTTCCTGCACCAGGGCCTGCCGGTGCGCGAGTCCTACGAGCGCACGCTGCGGGTCACCGGGGCGAGCATCATCTTCACCGGCATCACGCTCGCGATCGGCGTCGCCACCTGGGTGTTCTCGCCGCTCAAGTTCCAGGCCGACATCGGCATCATGCTCACCTTCATGTTCCTGGTGAACATGCTGGCGGCGATCGTGCTGCTGCCGGCGCTGGCGGCCTGGCTGCTGCCGCGCGCGGCGCACCCGGCCTGAGCGGGGCGGCTGATCCCTACTCGTGCCACTGCGGCTTGGCGCGCAGGCGCTTGGCGCGCTGCGCGTGCGCCTTTTGCTCGAGCCGACGCTCGCGCGAGCCGCGCGTGGGCTGCGTGGCCTTGCGCGGTTTCGGCGCCACCAGGGCCCGGCGCACCAGATCGGTGAGGCGCTCTTCGGCCTCGCGGCGGTTGTGCTCCTGGGTGCGGTGATTGCGCGCGATGATGAGGATCGCACCCTCGGCGGTGAAGCGCCGCCCGCTCAGCGCGCGCAGGCGCGCCTTGACAGCGGCAGTCAGCACCGTACTGCGCTCGAGCTCGAAGCGCAGCTGCGCCGCGGTCGCCACCTTGTTGACGTTCTGCCCGCCAGGGCCCGAGGCACGCACGAACGTGAGCGACAGCTCGCGGTCGGGGATCACCACCCCGGCGGCTACGGGCAGCGGCACGACGGCGGCGTCTTCAGTCGGCGGCCCGGTCCGAGCCGGCCGGCGGCGCCTGTGGCAGTGGGCTGGGCGCAGGCGCGTGCGGCGCGCGCCGCGGCAGCAGGCGCGTCTCCTGCTGCGGCACCGGGATGGTGATGCCGTGCGTGCGGAAGATGCGCCAGATCGCGCGGTTGACGTCCGAGCGCACGTTGTTGACGCCGTTCACCGGGTCGGCGATCCAGAAGCGGATCTCGAGCCGCATGCCGAAGTCGCCGAAGCTGATGAGACGCGACACCGGCGGTGGATCGCGCAGGATGCGCGGATGATTCTCCGTCGCCTGCAGCAGCAGCTGCAGGGCGATCTCCGGGTCATCGTCGTAGCTCACCGTCACCGGCAGCTTCAACCGCACGCGCTGGTCCGAGTAGCTCCAGTTGATGAACGCGGTGGTGATGAGGTTCTGGTTGGGCACCAGGGTGTCGACGCCGTCGCGGTCGCGCACCACCACGTAGCGTCCGCGCAGCTCCTGCACCCAGCCGAAGTTACCGGTGCTGGCGCCGTCGTAGCCGCTGAAGCTGATGACGTCGCCGGGCTTGATCGACTTGTCCATCAGCAGCACGAAGCCGCTGACGAAGTTGCTGGCGACCGACTGCAGGCCGAATCCCAGCCCGAGTCCGATCGCGCCGGTCAGCACGTTGAGCGTCGTGATGTCGACGCCGGCGGCGTTGATGCCCAGCAGCAGCCCCAGGCCCACCAGCAGGAACGAGGCGAATTTCGACACCCCGACGCGCGTCGAGACCGCCAGCTGATCGAGCCGCATCACGTGGCGCTCGAAGGCGCGCGCGATCAGGCTGGCGACGATGACGAAGGCGCTCACCACCACCAGTCCCTTGAGCAGCGCCCACAGGCTGAACTGCGCCCTGCCCGGCACCAGGCTGACGCGGTTGAGGCTCGCCTCGATCAGATCGAGCCAGCCGAGGATGGCCGAAGCGACGATTGCCCACAGCACGAGGGTGATGCCCTGCTGGCGGCTGCGCACCCACGAGTGCGGCCCGAGCAGCAAGCCGAGCACGAACACCCCGAGGCGCACCACTGCCAGCGCCGCGACCACGCGCGTGGCTGCCTGGATCGGCTCGGTGGGGACGCCTAAGGCGATGAGCAGTACGTCGCCGGCGAGCAGCGTCGCCAGCGCCGCAAGGATCGGGGCGATGATCACCACACCCTCGAGCGCGTGATCGAGCCCGTGCGCGGCGCGCGACGGCCGCAGCGTGGCGAGCCCGCCGCCGCGGCGCGCGCGCAGCACGAGCGCCACGGCCAGTGCCGCCAGGCAGGCGACCAGGAGCGCTAATCCCGCGGCCAGTACCGACGCGGAGGTGAGCTGCACGAGGACGCCCCGCAGGGCGCTACCGGCGCTATCCATCAGGCATTCAGATCCGGGATCAGCTGGCTCTCGAGGCGCGCAATCTGGTCCTTGAGCAGCAGCTTGCGCTTCTTAAGCCGTTTCAGCTGCAACTGGTCGACGTGCAGATCGAGCGACAGGCGCGAGATGACCTCGTCGAGGTCACGATGCTCGATGCGCAGCTGACGCAGCTTCTCCACGTTGCGGAAAAGCTCGCGGTCGACGTTGTCTTCGATTTCCGCCATGCGGGAGCGGCCCATGATACGGGACCTGGAGCGTACGGTGAGCCTGGAGCTGTCGGCGGCGGCCCCACCGCAGTCAAGAGCTTAGCCGAGGTCCGCTGCGGCTGCCAGTTGCTTTCCGCGCGTTGCGGTGCTGCCCCCTCAGCGGCCCCGCCCGCGCTGCGCGTGGCCCGGTCGCGACCCGCGCCGCTCGCGGCCGCCGCCACTGCCACCGCCACCCGGGCGCCGCCCGCCATGCGGACGCTGCGTGTGCGGGCGATGCTCCCGCGGCGGCGCGATCACGCCGGTCGCCAGCAGCTCCGGGGCGATCGCCGCGAACGGGATCTTGTGGCCCAGATAGGTCTCGATGTCCGGCAGCGCCACCGCGTATTCCTCGCAGGCGAAGCTGATGGCATCACCCGCCGCGCCGGCGCGCGCGGTACGGCCGATGCGATGCACGTAGTCGGCCGGATCCTGCGGCAGGTCGAAGTTGAACACGTGGCTGACGTCGGGGATGTGCAGGCCGCGCGAAGCCACGTCGGTGGCGATGAGCACCGCGAGCTTGCCTTCGTGGAAAGCACGCAGGAAGCGCAGGCGCTTGTTCTGCGGCACGTCGCCGGAGAGCGCCTGGGCGTGGAAACCGTTGGCGTGCAGCACGGTCTCGAGTCGCTCGGCGCTGCGCCGGGTGTTGACGAATACCAGCGTGCGGTGGGCCTCGGTATGGCGCAGCAGCCCGATGAGCAGCGGCACCTTTTCCTCCGTCGAGGGGTAGTAGATGATCTGGCGCACCAGGTCGACGGTCATCTTGTCCGGCTCGATGCGCACCGTTTCCGGGTCGTTCATATGCTCGTAGGCGAGCTCCAGCACCCGCTGCGAGAGGGTCGCCGAGAACAGCATCGACTGGCGCCGCTGCGGCGGCGGCAGCCGGCGCATGATGTAGCGGATGTCGGCGATGAAGCCGAGGTCGAACATGCGGTCCGCCTCATCGAGCACCAGCACCTGCGTCGCGCGCAGGTCGAACACGTGCTGCTTGAAGTAGTCGATCAGCCGGCCGGGCGTGCCGATCAGCACGTCGCAGCCGGCGGCGAGCTGCTGGCGCTGCTTTTCGTAGTCGATGCCGCCGAACACCACCAGCTGGCGTAACCCGGTGTGCGCGCCGAGCAGCAGCGCATCGTGATGGATCTGCACCGCCAGCTCGCGCGTCGGCGCGACGATCAGCGCGCGTACCGAGGTGGTGCTGCGCGCGGCGGCAGCGGGTCGTGTCAGCAGCGTCTGGTAGAGCGCTACCAGGAAGGCTGCAGTCTTGCCGGTGCCGGTCTGTGCCTGACCGGCGACATCGTGGCCGGTCAGTGCGTTCGGCAGTGTCTGCGCCTGGATGGGAGTGCAGTTGACGAACCCTGCGGCCGTTATGCCCTGCATGATCCGCGGCTCGAGGCCGAGCGAGGCGAAGCTGACGGCGTCTGAGTGTGAATCAGTCATCAATCGTTGGCGGTTGGATTGGAAAGATCGCCGCGAGGCTTGCAAAAACGGCCCGGAAGCGCTACAAAGAGGCTCAAGTAGCGGCCCTTGCAGGGTCGCGGCATCTCACCTGCGAATTCCTTTTAAACGCATACTCAATCACGAGTTAAGTGTAACCGTTTAGCGCGGTATTCTGGCAGCGCTTTTCGCCTACCTGCCGGCCCGCCCCGGGGAATCCCCGAAAATTCCAAGCAATCTACGCTTTCGCCTGACGGAGGTTGAACCGCGTGAGTAGCGCCCACATAGTACATACCACGGACGCCACGTTCGCACAGGACGTGCTGAAATCGGACAAGCCTGTGCTGCTCGACTTCTGGGCCGAGTGGTGCGGCCCCTGCAAGATGATCGCCCCGATCCTCGACGAGATCGCGAGCGAATACCATGACCGCGTCAAGGTCGCCAAGATCAACATCGACGAGAATCCGCAGACACCGCCCAAATTCGGCATCCGCGGCATCCCGACGCTGATCCTGTTCAAGAACGGCACGGTCGAGGCGCAGAAGGTCGGCGCCGTCTCCAAGTCACAACTTTCGGCATTTCTGGACAGCAACCTCGACCTGCCGGTCAGAGCGTCCGGGGAGCAGCAACGGTGAGAGGCTATCTCGGCAACCAGGGTCGCAACCGGCCCAACAAGGGCCCGCGCCACGGCAACCGTGACGGCAACCGCGATGTGCGCGGTAACGGCGGCGGCCGCCCCGACGACATGATGCACGAGCCGGAGGTGTTCGACGCCGACGACTCGGAAATCATCAGTCCCGCCGAGCTGACGCAGTCGCGCAGCTCGATGAATCTCACCGAGCTCAAGTCCAAGCCCATCCACGAGCTGGTGAAGCTCGCCGACTCCATGGGGCTGGAGAACCTGGCCCGCTCGCGCAAGCAGGACATCATCTTCTCGATCCTGAAGGCGCACGCGCGCAACGGCGAGAACATCTACGGCGACGGCGTGCTCGAGATCCTGCAGGACGGCTTCGGCTTCCTGCGCTCGGCGGACGGCTCCTACCTTGCCGGTCCCGACGACATCTACGTGAGCCCGAGCCAGATCCGCCGCTTCAACCTGCGTACCGGCGACACCATTTCCGGGCTGATCCGACCGCCCAAGGACGGCGAGCGCTACTTCGCGCTGCTCAAGGTCGGCGAGATCAACTTCGACTCTCCCGACAGCTCGCGCAACAAGGTGCTGTTCGAGAACCTCACGCCGTTTCATCCGACCAAGCGCCTCAAGCTCGAGCGCGGCAACGGCAGCACCGAGGACATGACCGCGCGGGTCATCGATCTGTGCGCGCCACTCGGCAAGGGCCAGCGTGGCCTGATCGTGTCGCCGCCGAAGG
>DATHQM010000056.1:0-3118 GCA_035482695.1 Steroidobacteraceae bacterium
TCGATCGCCGACTACTTCACGGTCCGCGAGGGCGCGCAGGTGGCCTATCGGCCGACCGTGCACTACGCCTACCACCCGTGCGATTCGGCGCTCGTCTCGGTGCACGAGCTCGCCGGGCGCAACTACGTGCAGCAGGAGCGCCAGCGCATCCTCATGGCCGAGATCACCGCCGGTATCGACGAGCTCGGCGTGCTGCTCGCCGGGCACAAGAAGAACGCCTATTGGTACGGCTCGCAGCTGTCGATCGATGAAGCGCGCAAGCTCGCCCCCTACAACAACGCCACTAGCCTGCAGGTGTGCGTGGCGGTGCTGTCCGGGGTGGTGTGGGCAATGGAGAACCCCAATCTGGGGGTCGTCGAGCCCGACGAGATGGATTTCCGCCGCAACCTCGAGATCTGCATGCCGTATTTGGGTCCGGTCGTCGGGGAGTTCACCGACTGGACGCCGCTGCACGAGCGCGAGCGGCTGTTCCCCGAGGACGTCGACAAGAGCGATCCGTGGCAGTTCAAGAACGTGCGGGTGATCTGGTAGCGCTCGCTGCGGCGCCCCGGGGGCCTCACCCGCCCTCGTACTCGATCGACACGATGACGTAGACGCGGCTGCCGCCCGGCGCCTCCACCGTCACCTCCTCGTCGAGCGCGCGGCGCATGAGCGCACGGCCGAGTGGTGCGTCCATGCTGATGTAGCCCTCGGCCATGTCGAACTCGTCCGGCCCGACGATGCGGTAGCGGCTGCGCACCCCGTCCCCGGCCTCGAGCTGCACCCAGGCGCCGAAGAACACCCGCCCGCGATCCTCAGGCGGGCGATCCACGATCACCATGCCTGCCAGCCGGCGGCGCAGGAAGCGAACACGGCGATCGATCTCGCGCAGCCGCCGCTTGCCGTAGGTGTATTCGGCGTTCTCCGAGCGATCTCCCTGGGCGGCAGCGGCGGCGACTGCGCGGGTGACCCGCGGGCGCTCCTCGCTCCACAGCTGCTCGAGCTCGCTACGCAGGCGGCGTGCTCCTGCCGGGGTGATGTACTTCGAGCCCGCCGGCGGCGGGCTGCGGAAGCGGCCCATCTGCGCTTCGATCCTGTGGATTATGTCGCACTCACTTTTACAGCTATCCGCCTTTCTGTGGAACATCTCACGGACGGCGCCGGTGCGGCGCTACTAACCTTTTGCACGTGACTACCAAGTACTACACGCACTTCGTGACCCACACGGACAAGCCGCGCAGCCCCGGTATGGGCAGCGAGTGGAGCGGAGTGGTGGAGCTGCGCGAGCCGCTGACCCAGACGCGCGCCAACCGCGAGTTGCGCGCCCTGATTGCACAGAGTTTCGACCTGGACTCGGACGATATCCGGATCCTGCACTGGGCACGATTGCACTGACGTATCCCCTGGCGGACTTCCTTCCCTTCATCGAAGGTCCGCCCTTACAACCCCAGGCCTAAAAACCTGGGGTTTTTTTTTGCCGGCGGCTGCGCCCCTGGGGATCTGCAGGCGCCCGCGCACCTGCAGCGGGGACGCCGATCACGGGTCGACGCAGCTTTACCTGCCGTGTGAGAATCCGCACCCCCCGGGAAGTCGGCCGGGATGGCAACGAAACACAAGGAGAACTCCGATGCGTGCGTGGGTGTGTGCCTTGCTGGCGACCGTCGTGCTGTGCCTCCCGGGCTGCGGTTACAACAATCTGCAGCAGCAGGATGAGGCGGTGAAGGCGGCCTGGTCGGAGGTGGTGAACCAGTATCAGCGCCGGGCTGATCTGATCCCCAACCTCGTGAACACGGTGAAGGGCTACGCCGCGCAGGAGCAGCGGGTGCTGGTCGGCGTGACCGAGGCCCGCGCCAAGGTCGGTTCGATCCAGGTGACGCCCGAGGTGCTCAACAACCCGGAGCTGTTCCGCAAGTTCCAGGCGGCACAGGACCAGCTCAGCAGCGCCCTCAAGAGCCTGTTTGCGGTCACCGAGAACTACCCGCAGCTGAAGTCAGATCAGAACTTCCGCGACCTGCAGTCGCAGATCGAAGGCACGGAGAATCGCATCACCGTGGCACGCGGCCGCTATATCGAGGCGGTGCAGAGCTACAACGTCACGGTCCGCTCCTTCCCGGTGAACCTGACGGCCAAGATGTTCGGCTTCCAGGTGAAGCCGAACTTCACCGTGGCCAACGAGCAGCAGATCGCCACCGCGCCGACGGTCAGCTTCGACACCAGCACGGGGGCGCCGGCCACCGCCCCGCCGCCACCGCCTGCCGATCAACCCAAGACGCAATGACGCGCAGGCCGAGCTGCGGCCGCCGCCTGGCGGGGTTTGCGCTGCCGCTAATGCTGGCCGCGAGCCTGGCAGCGCTCGCGCAGGCGGCAACGCCCGCGGCGCAGGGACTGCAACCCATCCCCAGGCTCGCGGCGCGGGTCACCGACCTGACCGGCACGCTCACCGCCGCGCAGCAGACGGCGCTCGAGCAGAAGCTGGCCGCGTTCGAGGCCGCCAAAGGCTCGCAGATCGCGGTGCTGATCGTTGCCACGACACAGCCCGAGGACATCTTCCAGTACTCGTTTCGGGTCGCGGACAGCTGGAAGCTCGGCCGCAAGGCCGCCGGTGCGCAGAAGGTGGATGACGGCGCATTGCTCGTCATCGCCAAGAGCGACCGGCACCTGTGGATCCAGGTCGGCTACGGTCTCGAAGGAGTCCTCACCGATGCCATGTGCAAGCGCATCGTTGACGAGACGATTACACCGGCCTTCCGCGCGGGCAACTTCTACGCCGGCATTGACGCCGGCGTCGATCAGATGATGAAGCTCATCGAAGGCGAGCCGCTGCCGCCACCGGAGCAGAGCTGGCAGGGCGGCCGTCACCGCGGCGCGCCGGGCCTGCTGCCGGAGCTGCTGTTCGCGATTCTCATCGGCTCGGTGGCGCTGCGGGCGATCTTCGGGCGTACGCTCGGCTCGCTCTTCACCGGCGTCGGCGCCGGCGCCCTGGTGTGGCTCGGCGGCTATGCGCTGGCGCTCGCCGGCCTGGCCGCGGTCGGCGCCTTCCTGCTCGCGCTGCTCCTCGGGGTGGCGGGCGGCAGCGGCTGGTCGAGCTATCCGCGCACCGGGGGTTTCGGCGGCGGCTTCGGCGGCGGGTTCGGAGGCG
>DATHQM010000057.1:0-58909 GCA_035482695.1 Steroidobacteraceae bacterium
GGATCGGGGGGCGGGTGGCTTTGCGCTTTCTCTACTCGCACACGACGCTTTTCGGGGTAAGCGATAACCAGGCGGGGGTCCTCGTTTCCTACGTGCTGATCGGAGCCGGCGGTGGGGCCACACCCGCGGAACCGAATCCGACGCTCGCGCCGTCGCCTTACGGCCTGCAGCCGATCGCGCCGATGAGCACACTGTCTCCGCCGCGCTGAGATGCCCGGAACGTTGGCGCTGACTGATGACGAAGCGCTGACGCTGCGCCGGTGGAGCGTGGACGAGTGGCTGAGCAACGAGGCCGCGTGGAGCGCGCTGCTCGCGCGCTCGCGCGCCGATCCGCTGTTCCTGTCGTGGGAATGGCTGACGCAGTGGTGGCAGTGCTTTGCCGGCGAGCTCGCGGCCATACCGCAGATCCTGGCTTTCTACCGGGGCGGTGACCTCGTCGGGGTCGCACCGCTCTATCGCCGCCGCGTCATGCGCAGCGGCATGCTCCCGGCAAGCTCGGTGCAGCTGATGGGTGTGTCGTGGCGCGATCCCGGGCCGGCGATGTCCGAATACCTCGACGTCGTCGCCGCCGAGGGCGACGCGCAGGCGGTGCGGTGCGCTTGCGCGCGCGAGCTGCTCGAGGAGGCGACCTGGACCGAGTGGGTGATCGGTTTCACCGCGGCCGGCCGGCACTGGCGCGAGGCGTTCGCCCGGCTCGACCCCAAGCGGCAGTACGTCCGCGATCTCGACCGTTCGGCAAGCTATCAGGCTGATCTCAGTCAGGGGTTCGCCGCGTACCTGCGCTCACTCGGACAGTCGACGCGCCGCAGTCTCTGGGGGCTGCGCCGCCGCCTGGGTGCGCAGGCCGAGGTCAGGTTCGAGGTGCTTACCGCGGAGGAGATCGATGCTGGCTTCAGCGACCTCAATCGCTTGCACAAGCAGCGCTGGAAAACCCCGGCGTTTGTCGGGTCCCGGCTCGTTTTCCACCGCAACGTAGCCAGGCGCCTGGCGAGCCGCGGTGAGCTGCTCGCATCGCGTCTGCGCGTCGGCGGGCAAGTCGTATCGGTGCTCTACGATATCCGCAAGGGCGCATCCCAGTACAACATCAGCCTCGGCTTCAATCCCGCCTTCAACCGCAAAGTGTCGCTCGGCCTGCTGCATCTCGGTTATGCGATGGAGGCAGCGGCGGAGTGCCAGGTGGCCACTTACGACCTCCTCGCCGGGCGCGGGCAACACTGCGACTACAAGCGCCATATGAGTCAGAGAGTCCGCGAGCTGAGCTGCGTGCAGGTGCTGCGGGGGCATCTGCTGCCGCAGTTGTATCGCTGGCACGATCGCGTGCGCTCGTGAGCCGGGCGATGCCGCCCCCGTCGCCGCGCTCATGCCCGGTGTCGTCGGAATAAGACAAATCGGCTCTTGCAACGCCGGGCAAGTGGCATGAGGATCACACCGCCGCTTTCAGTTGCGCTTTACACGATCGTGTAAAGTTCCTGGTATTCGTTGCTGGCGAGGTCTTGCGTCCTTCATGCGCGTCCGGGTTCTGGGACAATCCGTGCCGGCATCGGTCGCGCTGCTCGCGCTCATCGAGGCGGTGCTGGCCTTCCTTGCGATGTACGCCGCAGCGTCCATCCGCTTCGACGTCGGCAGGGGCGAGCTACCGGCGCTCGCGGAGTTCGGCCCCCTCTGGCCGCGCGGCGTAGCCTTCAGCGCCATCGTCGTCGGCTGTCTGCTCGCGTTCGGCCTGTATAACTCGCGCCAGCGCGTGCAGCTCAGCGCCATTCTGGCGCGTCTGGTGGTGGCGCTGGTCGTGTCGTCATGCGCGACTGCGGCGCTCTTCTATGTCGTGCCGAGCCTGCGCCTGGGGCGCGGTGTCGCGGGCCTCGCCGTGCTGCTGGTGTTGTGCGGCGTGATCGTCTCGCGCCTGGCGTTTGCCCGCGTCGCCGACGAGGAGATCTTCAAGCGGCGCGTGCTCGTCTACGGTGCCGGGTCCACTGCGACCGCCGTTTCCCGGTTGCGCCGCTCGACCGACCGGGCGGGCTTCGCGCTGGCAGGCTTCGTGCAGCCGCCGGGCGAGCGATGTGCCGTTGCCCCTGAACGGGTGCTCGACGCCGCGGCGGGGCTGTCTAATCTGTGCGGCCGCCTCGGCGTCACGGAGATCGTGGTGGCCATGGACGACCGGCGCCGCGGCTTTCCGCTCCCGGAGCTGCTCGACAGCCGGCTGGCGGGTGTCGAGGTCACGGAGGTCCTCACTTTTCTCGAACGCGAAACCGGGCGCGTGCGTGTCGATTTGCTGAATCCCAGCTGGCTGATATTCGGGCAGGGGTTTCGGCGCGACCCGATGCGGCTTTTTTCCTCCCGCGCGCTGGATTTACTGGCCAGCTTCGGCGTCCTCGTGGCGGCAGCGCCGGCGATGCTGCTCACCTTCCTTGCCATCAAATTCGAGGACGGCTGGCGGGCGCCGGCGCTGTACACGCAGGCGCGCGTTGGCCTGGGAGGCACGGTTTTCAACGTCGTCAAATTCCGCAGCATGCGCCAGGACGCCGAGCTGAACGGCGCGCAGTGGGCACAGCACGGCGATCCGCGCGTTACGCGTGTCGGAGCAATCATCAGGAAGCTGCGCATCGACGAGCTGCCGCAGGTCTTCAACGTGTTGCGCGGACACATGAGTTTCGTCGGGCCCAGGCCCGAGCGACCGGAATTCGTCGCGGACCTCGCGGAGAAGATCCCGTACTACGCGCAGCGCCACTGCGTGAAGCCCGGCATCACCGGCTGGGCGCAATTGTGTTATCCGTATGGCTCATCCGAATCCGATGCGCTCGAAAAGCTGCAGTACGACCTTTACTACATTAAGAACAATAGTCTGATGTTCGATCTCGCGATCCTGATTCAGACCGCCGAAATAGTTCTGTTCGGCAAGGGGGCGCGCTGATGGCAGCCCCGCCGCAACGCCGCAGCCTGCTGATTCTGGAGAATGATCGCGCCTTGCTGCGAGAGCTTGAGACAATATTCTCCGATCTCGACGTCACCGCGTGCGAAGCGTCCGACCAGACACTCGCGATCGTGCGCCGCACCGACCCCGACGTCGTACTGTTCGATCTCGGCACGGCGCACAAGCCTGCTGTGGCCGAACAAAGTCTCGAGCTGCTGCGGCAGATTCTTAATATCTCGCCTGACACCAAGATCATCGCCATGACCGAGCATGACGCGCGCGAACTCGCAGTCGCCGCGGTCGGGCTCGGGGCCACAGATTTTTACCACAAGCCGCTCGATGCGGGCGTTCTGTCCATCGTCGTGCGGCGGGCGTTGCGTATTCGCGAGCTCGAGGAGGAAAACTGGCGGCTGCGTGAGCGGACCGGCTCGATGGCGCTGGAGGGCATCATGGGCGTGAGTGACGCCATGCGCAGCCTCTGCCGGGCGATCGAGAAGGTCGCGCCGACGAACGCCACGGTACTGCTGTTGGGCGACAGCGGTACCGGCAAGGAGCTGCTGGCGCGCGCCGTGCACCGTCTGTCCGGCCGTGCCCACAAACCGTTCGTCGCTATCAACTGTGCGGCCATTCCCGAGACGCTGCTGGAGAGCGAGTTGTTTGGCTATGAGAAAGGCGCTTTCACGGGAGCGGTGAAGCGAACCGCCGGTAAGCTGGAATCGGCCGATGGCGGCACGGTGTTTCTCGATGAGATCGGCGAGATGCCACCGTCGCTGCAAGCCAAGCTGTTGCGCGTGGTCCAGGAGCGCACTGTGGAGCGCATCGGCGGACGCGTGCCGCTGGTGCTCGACCTGCGGATTGTCTGCGCCACCAACCGCAATCTCGAGACCCTGATCGGCAACGGCGGCTTCCGCGATGATCTGTTCTACCGCATCAGCGAGGTGACCATCCGGGTGCCGCCGTTGCGCGACCGCCAGGGCGATAGTCTGCTGCTCGCCCAGTGTCTGCTGCAGCAGATCTCCGAGCGCTTCGGCAAACCCACTCGCGGACTCGCGCCGGATGCGATCCGCGCCATTCAGGCACATCGCTGGCCCGGCAATGTGCGCGAGCTCGAGAACCGCATCAAGGGGGCGGTGATCATGTGCGAGGGCACGGTCGTCACCGCCAGCGACCTGGGACTCGAGGATCCGGGCGATGATCCGGAATACCTCAATCTGCGCGTCGCGCGCCAACGCGCGGAAGTGCAGGCCGTCAGGCAGTCGCTCGCTGTGGCGCAGGGGAACCTGTCGCGAGCGGCGGAGCTGCTCGGCGTCAGCCGACCGACGCTCTATGACCTGCTCGGCAAGTACGGCATCGACGCCGCCCAGTTTGGGCGCCAGGTGCCGGCGGCAGGCAACGGCGCACCTGGGAAACCGGCCCCGCCCGCCGAGCAGATGGGCGAGACATCGCAGCCCCCGGATGCCGAGTAGCGTTGGAACGCCGCCGTCGCGCGCGGACGGCGACATGCGTGCGAGCCTGACACCGCGACCGCGGCGGGCGCGGGTGTTCGCGTTCACGGCCGGAGATCCCTACACCAGTTGCTTCAACGCAGCGCTGCGCGCAATCGGAGTGGATGTCGTCGAGGCGGACTGGTCCGGACGCTGGTTGCTCGGGAAGGTACGACGCGGCGACCTACTTCATCTTCACTGGCCCTCTTTCATGTACGAGCCCAGCGGATCGCGGATTAGGGTCGCGTGGCGCTTGTTGCGGTTCGCCGCATTACTCTCGCTGCTGCGTGCCCGCGGCGCGCACATCGTGTGGACCGCACACAATCTGTATCCGCACGATGACGGCCGGTCGCTGGCAAACCGGATTGGTCGGCGAATCGTAGTGCGACTTTCCTCGTGGGTGTGCGTCCACGGCCCCAAGGCGATGGAGTGTGTGCAGGCGGAGTTCGGCATTCCCTCTGCTGCGCTGGTGCTCCTCGAGCATGGCAACTGGATCGACTATTATTCCAACACCGTTACCCGGGAGCTCGCGCGGAAGCGGCTCGATCTGCCGCGCGACGGGTTTGTTTATCTCTTCGTGGGTCTGTGCAAGCCGTACAAGAACCTGGAGCTGCTCGTGCGCAGCCATGCTGCCTTGGCGGACGCGTCACTGCTGTGGATTGTTGGCAGTTTCCAGTCCGATGACTATCGCGAGCAGGTGCAGCAAGCCGTGGCTCTGGCAGACACCGCCCGGGTTACCGTTCTCGACGCTTTCGTAGCGTCCGCGGACCTCCAGCTTTATCTCAACGCCTGCGATGCAGTGGTGCTGCCGTACCGTGAAATTCTGACCTCAGGCGCAGCCATGCTAGCGCTCAGCTTTGGGCGGCCGGTGGTCGGGCCGCGCATGGGGGCGCTTGAGGAGTTGGTCACGGAAGATTGTGGGGTGCTATACGACCCGCAAGACGCCGGCGGCTTGGTCGAGGCCATGCAGACGGTGAAACGACGCCATTTCGAGCCGGGCAGGATCCTGGCTCGGGCCCGGCAATTCTCCTGGACGCGCAGCGCGGAAAGCTTTGTCAGGGCTGTTCGGGATGAGCTTGCTGCCAGTGGCCGGCGGAGGTTCGGAGGTCTGGTGAGACGAGTCCTTGGCCGCGATTGAGTGCAGGGAAGGGAGCCACTCCTGACGCCACTTAACTCGGAGCAACTGTCGCTCATTGTCTGTACGAGGAATCGACTGCCGGCGCTCAAGGCATCGCTCGACAGCATCCTCGAGCTCCGCTGCCGGGCGCCGTGGCAGCTCATCGTCGTCGACAATGGTTCCACGGACGAAACCTGGCCTTGGTTGCGCACCATCGGTCCTCCGAGCGGCGCGTCCTTCGAGGCGCTGCGGGAGCCGACCCCCGGTCTGTCACGCGCTCGCAATGCCGGGGTGCGGGCCGCTCGGGGTGAGATCGTCGCCTTCACGGATGATGACTGCTATCCGACCGCGTCCTACCTTAACGACCTCCTCGACGTGTTCGTTTCGCGGGAGTTTGACTACTGCGGCGGTCGCGTGTTGCTTTATGACTCCAGAGACTTACCCGTCACGATCCAGACATCAGTCATCCCGCTGGTCTTCCCACCTAAGACTTTCATTTCGGCAGGCGCCATTCACGGCGCGAATATGGCATTCAGACGGCGGGTGCTCGAGACAACCGGACCCTTCGATGTGTTGATGGGCGCCGGCTCAGTCACCAGGTCAGCCGAAGACCTCGATCTGATCTTTCGCGCCTCCTGGTGCGGCTATACTGGTATCTACGCGCCGGCGCCCACGATCATGCACCACCATCGAAGAACCACGCAGGTCCAAGTCGCGCGTCTGAAGCGCGACTACGAGCTTGGTCGCGGTGCCTTTTACATCAAGCACGTCCTCAGGAAGCCGACGCGTGCGCTGGTTGTGAAGAACTGGTACTGGGAAGTAAGGGCTCTGAAGTTGCGCGGCGCCGCCAAACTCGCGCGCGAGGTGCAGGGCGCTCTGATCTACTTGTGGCACGACCGGGTGCTGCGTCGCCGATAGCCCGGCGTGGCCGTGTGCTGGATGCGGCGGGTATCATGCAGTATAACGCTCCGGTGCTTCATGCCCATCGAGGACAGTGTTCGCAAGCGCGATGTGCGCTATTGCGTGCGCTCGGGCGCCCTAAACACCAACACGTTTGGCGACTCTTCGATCCCTCGGGGCACGGTTATCGCAACTTGAACCGCAGCTTGCAATAACGCCTGTTTTGTATAAGGCGTAATACGGATGCAACCCAAAGCGCAGCACGAGCGGGAGATTTACTTGCCCCCGGACAGGATTCCCAGGATTTTTCACTTCAGCCTGCCAGGTTCAGTATCGGATCAAATGCGAGCAAACATCGAAACCACGCGTCGATTGCATACCGATTGGCAGATTACAACTTGGACCGACGATACACCGGTTCCTAACGGCAGACTCGTCAAGTACCTGAGCGATGCCCGCTCCGGTGCACAACGCGCCGATCTGATCAGGCTTGATGCCCTCTACACCTATGGCGGCGTGTATCTCGACAGCGACGTCAGGGTCCTTCAATCTTTCGATCATTTAGCAAAAGCTTTTGATTTTTTTATCGCTTCCGAGGACGGCCGTAAGTTGACAAATGCTGTTATCGGTGCGGTGCCCCGCCATCCTGCCATTGAAGTCATAATCAGTTTTCTTGAGGATAACGAGCCGGACTGGTCACTGCCACCAGATCAGACAACAGGGCCGTGGCTGTTCTCAAGGCTGCTCCGGTGGCGATCTGATGTGAACGTTCTGCCTCGCGAGACCTTCTACCCACACAACTGGAATGAAACCGAGCGGCCGCCACACAGACTTTCTTATTCACAACACATGTGGGCGGGCTCGTGGGTAGTCGAACCCGAGAGAGTGGTCGCGCCACGTCGGCTTTCGACCGCATCCAAAGAACTTTTCAAAGGCATGATCCGTCCGCTGCTTCGCACTGGCGTCTCCGCGCTGCGCCGGGCGCAGCAAGCCGTGGAGCGGAGACCTGAAGGTTGTCTCGAGCGGCATCCTACGGGAAATTATCCGTGCAGCCGTGAAATCGTTGCGAGTACCGTCCATGGGCAAAAAATCGCGCTGGATGGACGCGACCTTAGCATTACTCCGGGATTGGCGCTTCATGGATACCACGAATGGGCAGAGGAGGCTTTTGTTCGTCGTACTCTGCGAGGTGGCGACTGGTTTGTCGATGTGGGAGCAAGCGTCGGCGTATTCTCGATTTTGGCGGCGAGCAGGTGCGGCCCGTTTGGGCGAGTGCTGGCATTCGAACCAAATCCGTGCGCCCATCAGTTGCTAAGCAAGTCTGCGGCGATCAACTGGTTCCAAGATAGGATCTCGATTCATGAAACCGCCTTGGGTGAGGTGGAGGGAAGCGGCGTCCTGACTTTCTTCCCACAGCGTCTCGGCGATGGCCAGATTGACGCCGGCGCAGGCCGCGCGCAGCCGTTTCATGCAACAGCACAACTTCTCGAGCCGAAAGAACTGCAAGTCACTATGCAGACTCTAGACGGTGTGATTCCGGTTGATCTGCCAATCAAGATCATGAAAATCGATGCCGAGGGATACGAACCCAAGGTCCTTCAAGGAGGCAAGCGTCTGATTGCTAGCCGGGCCTTCGATTTCATATTGCTTGAAGCTTCAATCGAGCGTTTCCCCTCAACGTGGAAGGAAACACTGGCCAGCTTGCAGATGTTGATGGAGGCTGGATACACAGCAGGAACGCTGGATTTGGAAGGATTTGTCACTGCGCATCGGTCGTTATCAGACGCGCTCAATCTACTCTGTAAACGCGAGGGGAAGACTCTCGTTTTCGCGGCTTAGTCGTTTGCCAACAAATAGGTTCGAATGACTCCGGGATCGCCGTTCATCGGCTCTGTGCCGGCTACTTCCAGTAGCAACGTAACTCTTGACGAATCGACATTGAATGGCGGTTTGTCGAGAAAGACCCCTGAGCCACGGTAGACGCGAACGTCGCTCCCGTGCGGCTTGTCTTTGTTCGGGACTTGGAGCTTGCTCGGAGAGGGATGATGTTCGGTTATAAAGCATACGCGAAACTTCTCGAGCTTCGGCAGCACTGCCGCGATTTGCTCATTGGACAAATGTTGCAGCACCTGCCTTAGAAAACAAATGTCCCCCACGGGAAGTGGGTCTTCAACAATGTTTGCATGAAGAAAGTGCACTCTTGGGCTACCGAACGTCGCCTGATTGTGTGCGATTAGCGACTGTACAATGTCCACCCCAATATACTGACCGCAGCTAGGGGCTAGTTGTTGCCCAATGGAATAATCCCCGCAGCCCAAATCTATTGCGGTCATTGACTGCGCACCCAAGCGTTCGAGTTCGCTGACGATGCGTTGCACGTAAGGCTTTGTAACGCGTTCGTTATGGGAACCCGATCCCGACCAGAACGTTCCGTGCTGGCCACCCCAGAGATTCCTCGCATAGATATCAGTAAAAATCGCCTCACATGTCTTCTTGCGCTGGTTGCGTTCATTAAGGATGCGCAACTTGTGATCTCGGTAGGCGGCCACGGCGCTGGTCGGCAAAACCTTGCGCGCCAGAGATTTAACAAACCTCATCACCACGTCGATCCGTGGCGAGAAGCCGCCCCGGCCTGTCGTTGCTGCAAGACTGCTTTACCGCGGGCCGACGGAAGCCGGAAACGAACATCGCCTCTCCCGAGACTTGAAGTTCTTGCGAAGATCAAGCGCATCCCAATCCATGATAGTGGAAGAGATACTTTGCCGCGACCTCACGAGGTGTGGAAGTGTGTAGCGCCTTTGCACTACCTGGAGGAGGGCGCGGATCGCCAATCAGCTGGAAATGAAGCGAGTCGCGGCATCGAGCTGAGCCCGTCCGGCCTTGCGTGGCACGTTGGGGCTCAGGAATACCAGCATCTAGGAAGAGCGTAATCTGGACTTGTTGTATCGTTCTTTCTATCAAGCTTGTGCGGGAACGATAGCGTCCGGGTACTCCATGCGACTCGGTCTCTTCTGTGAAAAGTAAACTCCATAACCGGCGGGATTTCCAACGACCTGAATTTCACTGGAGGAGCGTAATTGTTCGGATGGATGTGAACTATATGAAAATTCTTCAGTAGTTTTCTGAAAGCTATGGTTACGAGCCTAAAAAAATCCCTTTGATAGAGCCTATGAAGCTCATGAAATTCGATGACGAGGATTCTAAACTTTCTGAAAGTCTCATGGCTTGTGTCACAGATGACATCATATTCGGCCCCTTCAATATCCATCTGCAAGATGAAGTCGCTCTTCTCGGGCGCCTTTTTCTTAACCCAATTCTCGAGAGTCATGAAGACGTCGTCGTCAGATTGCCCCAGATATTTCTTTTCGAAATCGAACAAGTCGTTTCGGATCGGAGGACAGTCGACTGAGTAGTCCGCAAGGAAGCACTTGATTCCTCGCTTCGTCAAGTCACTCTCGAAATCGGCCGTTACGTCCACTCCCGGGGAAAAGCAGAATTCAACGTTCTCAAGATCGTCTGGAATTAGATATCCGCCGTCCGAATCCCCGCCAATGCGAATTAGCTCGTGATTGGTGGTTACGGGCCGAAGTGATGCCAGGAAGTCGAGCAAGGGTCTGGTATCCAGCGCCCTGCTGATGGCTATATCGTTGGATAACAGAAACGAACTGACAATTCTTTTTAGGGCCGCCTTCATTGAAGCTCTTCGGGCGCGAACGCGCAGTCTAGAGACTATACACCATGGTCTGACGAACGAAGACGGTCAGGCTCGACCATGAGGATTGATCGCGCCTTCTCTGATGCTTGTCACCCTACCGCTGCTTGAACTCCTCCGGTGTCAGCTGATGCCGTGCGAGGAGCTTGTAGAAGTCGGTGCGGTTGCGCCGCGCGAGTCGCGCCGCCTGGCTGACGTTGCCGCCGGTGATCTGCAGGATCTGTGACAGGTAGCTGCGGGTGAACTCATCGCGCGCTTCGTCGAAGGAGGGCAGCCGCCCGGGCGTGCCGCCGAGGGACTGCTGCACCAGCTCCACCGGCATGATGGGCGTCTGTGATAGCGCCACGTTCTGGCGCACCACGTTCTGCAGCTGGCGGATGTTGCCCGGCCAGTCGGCGGTGGCGAGGAGCTCCACCGCTTCCGGCGCGTAGATCTTGCGCACGCCGCTTTCCTTGGCGATCTGTGCCAGGAAGTGCGCCACCAGCAGCGGGATGTCCTCGCGGCGGCGATTGAGCGAGGGCATCTCGATGTGCACCACGTTGAGGCGGTAGTAGAGATCCTCGCGGAACTGACCCGCGCCCATGAGCTGCTGCAGGTCGCGGTGGGTCGCGGAGATGACCCGCACGTTCACCGGGATGGGATCGGTGCTGCCGACCGGGCGGATGACGTTCTCCTGCAGTACGCGCAGCAGCTTCACCTGCAGGCGCATCGGCATGTCGCCGATCTCATCCAGCATGAGTGTGCCGCCGTCGGCAGCCATGAAGAGGCCACGATGCGCGCGCGTCGCGCCGGTAAACGAGCCCTTCTCGTGCCCGAACAGCTCCGACTCCAGCAGGTTTTCCGCCATGGCGCTGCAGTTGATGGCGACGAACGGCTTGTTGCGGCGCGGGCTGCCCTTGTGGATGGCGCGCGCCAGCAGCTCCTTGCCGGTGCCGCTTTCCCCGGTGATGAGGACCCGCGCATCGGTACCGGCGACCATGTGGGCCTGGGCGAGCTTCTCCTCCATGGCGGCGCTGCGGGTCACGATCTCCGCGCGCCAGTCCTCATCCGATGCACCGAAGCCGGAGATGCGCAGCGCCTTCTGCACCTGATCCAGCAGCTCCTGCTTGTCGACCGGTTTGGTGAGGAAGCCGAAGGCGCCCATCTGCGTGGCGTTCACGGCGTCCGGGATCGTGCCGTGGGCGGTGAGGATGATGACCTTCAGTCCCGGCCACCGGTTCTGCAGCTCCTTGAGCAGCCCGATGCCGTCCATCTGGTCCATGCGCAGGTCGGTGATGACCAGATCGGGCCGGAAGCGGCTCGAAGCGGCGAGCGCCTGCGCGGCGCTCTCGACCGCCTCGACGTCGTAGCTCTCCGCGCGCAGGCGGATGGTGAGGAGTCGCAGCAGTCCCGGGTCGTCGTCGACCACCAGGATCCGCGCCTTGCGTTTGCCGGTCTGGTTCAAGATCGTGTCCTTGTTGCTCACGGTTAGCGCCCCGTGCTGTCGGGTTTGCGCTCGTTCACCGAGCGCTCGATGTTGGCGATGGCGTCGAGCTTGGCGCGCGCCTCTTCCAGCTCGCGCCGCAAGCGCGCGTTTTCCTCCAGTTCGGTCTGCAGACGGTGGTTGGCGCTCACCATGCGCTCACGATCGAGGCGCGCAGCTTCCGCCTGCAGCGTGCGGTTTTCCGTCTCGAGCGTCAAATGGTCGTCAATTTGCGAAAGCTCCACCGCCGCGAGCGCCCGCTCCACCGGCAGCAGCATCTCCGGGTTCGCCAGCAGCTCGCGCAGCAGCCCCTGTGCCTTGGGCAGATTCGCGGCCGGGTGACCCCGGGTGCCGAGAATGATGGCGAGTTTCAGCTGGTGGCTCGGGGTCGGGGCGGTGTCGTACTCGTGCTGCGCGGCAGAGACGATCTCCGCCTGCTCGGCCGGGGGACTCTGCAGCAGGTGCTGCAGCAGCGTCAGGTAGTCGCCGGCCACCGCCGCGGCGGTGGCGGCGGGGTTCACCGGCGGCGGAGGCGGCACGGGCGGCGCGGTGAGGCTCGTACAGCCGTCGGCGGTCAGCAGCGCCAGCACGGCGAGCGCGCCGCGGGGCAGGTTGCGCGCTCGCGCGCGTGCCTCAGGCTGCATGCGCCTGCGCCTTGGGTACGCGGCTCACGGGGGGGCGATCGCCGCTCGTGGCGCGGATCGGCATGGTGATGCGGAAGTGCGCGCCGGGGAACTGCCCGTCGAGGATCTGCACGTTGCCGCCGTGCGCCGCCACGAACTCCAGCACCACCGACAGGCCGATGCCGGTGCCCTTGACCGGCGTGCTCTTCGCGGCACGGCCGGTGTAGAAAGCCTCGAACACGTGGCCACGGTCCTCCGGCGGGATCCCCGGGCCGCTGTCGGCGACGTCGAGCAGCAGCTGCGCGTCGGCGGCGTGCGCCCGCAGGTAGATCGTGCCGCCCTTGGGCGAATACTTCGCCGCGTTCGATACCAGGTTCTCGAGGATCAGGCGGATCTTGCCGCGGTCGGCGACCAGCGTGACGTCCTCGATGCGCACATCGAGTCGTACGCGCTGCGAGAGCAGCGTCAGCTGCTGGTTCTCCAGTACCTGCTTCACCAGCGGCCGCAGCCGGAACTCGGTCGCCTCCAGCCCGACGCTGGAGGTCTGCCAGGCGCTGAAGGACAGCAGGTTCTCGATCATGCGCTGCAGCTTGATGCCGTTCTCGCGCAGGATCGCGGCGACCTCGCGCTGGTTGGAGTCGAGCTCGCCCACCGCGCCATCCATCAGCAGTTCCGTCCCCTCCCGGATATTCGCGAGCGGCGTCTTCAGCTCGTGCGACATGTGCCGCAGGAAGCGATTGCGTTCGTGGGCGAGCTCGAGCAGCCGCTGGCGCAACCACTCGAGCTGGCCGCCGAGGCGCTCGAGGTCGTGGGGACCGTTGACCGCGATCGCATGGGTGAAGTCGCCCTTGCCCAGCTCGCTGATGGCGCGGTCGAGCTTGCGCAGCGGGCGCCCGACGCCGAGGGTCAGCACGAACACGGCGACGACCGCGAGCGGCAGCAGCAGTGCCGCCTGCCACAGCAGGCGCTTGCGTGCGTCCATGGTGCGCTCCTGGAGCGCCGCGACCTCCGCGTCGACCTGGGCATTGCTTTGCTGCGCCACGCGCTCGACGAGCGCCGACAGCTGCGTGAAGCGCCCCGAGAGGTCGGATTCGGCCTCCGCCCCGCTCGGGCCCGGCGTGCTCATGACGGTGGCGCGGATGCTGCCCTGCAGCTCGCCGAGCTCCTCGAGCGTCGCGCGCGTCGCGCCGCTCGCGAAGCGGTGCAGCTGCTCGCGCGTGTCGCTCAGGCCCTCGTCCTGGGTGCGGTAAAGGTCGAGGAGCTTGGGGTCGTTCAGCACCCCGTAGAGGCGCGCGGTGCGCTCGAGGGATGCGATCTGCTCGAACAGCGACTGGCTGGCGCGCGCCCCGGTGACGCCCTGGACGACGATCTTCTGGCCGGTCTCGGCGAGGTCGCGGATCTGCAGCACGGCGGTGAGGATGGCGATCAGCAGCGGCACTGCGATCAGCGCCAGACCCACCAGCATCAACCCGCTCAATGACTTAGGACGCCACCAGACCATGCGCGCATTCTACCCAACACACCGCTCGCTCGTGTGGGTTACAGGTCACGCGCTGTGGCGTGCGCCCCTCACCAGGGCTCGCGCAGCAGCTGCTGCTCCCAGCGGTAGGCGCTGCGCACGATGGTATCCAGATCGTCAAGGCGCGGTTGCCAGCCGAGCAGCGTGCGAATGCGCTCGGCGCGTGCCACGAGCCCCGGGGGATCCCCGGCGCGGCGCGGCTCCTCGCGCACGCGCAGCTTCACTCCCGACACGCGCTCGACGCTCGCGAGCACTTCGCGCACGCTGTAGCCGTGACCGTAGCCGACGTTGAGCGTGGCGGATTCGCCGCCGCTGCGCAGGTAGGTGAGCGCATGGAGGTGGGCGGACGCCAGGTCCTCCACGTGAATGTAGTCGCGCACCCCGGTACCGTCGGGTGTCGGGTAGTCGGTGCCGAAGATCGCCACTTCACCCCGCTTGCCGACGGCGGCCTCGCAGGCCACCTTGATGAGGAGCGTCGCGTTCGCGGTAGCCTGCCCGATGCGGCCGGCGGTATCGGAGCCGGCGACGTTGAAATACCGCAGCGCCGCGTAGGTCAGCGGCGTGGCCTGCGCCACGCTCGCGAGCATCCACTCCGACATGAGCTTGGAGGTGCCGTAGGGATTGATGGGCGCGGTCGGGGTATCTTCGGCGGCGACGCCGGAGGCGGGGATGCCGTACACGGCGGCCGTGGAGGAGAACACGAAGTGCCGCACCCCTGCCTCGACGCAGCACTCGAGCAGCGTGCGCGTCGAGCAGGTGTTGTTGCCGTAGTACCTGAGCGGCTCGCGCACCGACTCGGGCACGATGGTGTAGGCGGCGAAATGCATCACCGTGTCCACGCCGTGCTCGGCAAGGAGCGGCAGCACCGTGGCGCGCTCGCCGACCTTGCCGACCACCAGCGGCGCATCGCGTACCGCCTGGCGAAAGCCGCGCGACAGGTCATCGAGCACCACCACGCGCTCGCCGCGCGCGCGCAGCTGCAGCACCACGTGACTGCCGATGTAGCCAGCCCCGCCGGTGATTAAGATGGTGCCGTGCTTCATGGGGCAGCGATGATAAACAAATCCCGCAGCGTTGATCTGCAGCCTTTTGCGGGGCTCACGCCCGAGGTGGTGCTCGATGCGGCCGCCGCCTGCGGGCTCGAGCCCGACGGGCGGCTGTTCGCGCTCAACAGCTACGAGAACCGCGTGTACCAGCTCGGCGCCGGGGAGCGGCAGTTGGTGCTGAAGTTCTACCGCCCCGCTCGCTGGAGCGATGCGCAGATCGGTGAGGAGCACGAGCTCACCGCCGAGCTCGCGGCGGCGGAGCTGCCGGTGGCCGCCCCGCTCACCATCGGCGGGGCGACGCTGCTGCGCTTTGGCGAGTTTCGCTTTGCCGCCTTCCCCTTCCTGCGCGGCCGCGCCCCCGAGCTCGATGCGCCCGAGGCGCGGCAGCTCCTCGGCAGGAGCCTCGCCAGGGTGCACCAGGTCGGCGCGACGCGCCCGTTTCGCCTGCGCCCGCAGATCGGTGTCGAGCGTCTCGGGTGGCAGGCGCGCCAGCAGGTGCTCGCCAGCGAGCTGTTGCCGCAGGCGCTGCACGCGAGCTACGCCTCGGTCAGTGCGGCGCTGCTCGAGCGGGCGAGCGGCGCATTCGGCGCTGCCGGGGGCGTGCGCGAGATCCGCATCCACGGTGACTGCCACCTCGGCAATCTGCTGTGGGACGAGCACGGTCCGGTATTCGTCGACCTCGATGACTGCGCCACCGGACCGCCCGTGCAGGACCTGTGGATGATGCTCTCCGGCTCACCCGCCGAGCAGCGCGGGCAATGGGAGCAGCTGCTGGAGGGCTACAGCCAGTTCCGCGACTTCGACTTTCTCGAGGTGACGCTGATTGAGCCGCTGCGTGCGCTGCGCATGCTGCATCACGCCGCCTGGGTGGTGCATCGCTGGGGCGACCCTGCTTTTCCGCGCGCCTTCCCCTGGTTTGCCGAGCCGCGCTACTGGGAGGGGTATCTGCAGGATCTGCTCGAGCAGGTCGCGACCATCGACTCCCCGCCCTTGCTTCAGGGGTGAACGTGGGCGGCTTGGGGCGAAGAAGCGTGGGGCGGGTAAAAATGCCGATCAGGCACATACCCCGCGGCTGGCGGACGGGTTATTGTGCGGCCCTCGCATGGCCTGTGACTTAACAAAGACGCGCCGAGGCCCCGGGATGGGGCCGCGGTGGCGGCTCGCCCGCCATCTGCCGGTATGGCTCGCGGCCCTGGCGCTGGCGGGCTGCGGCTCAGGGACTACCCCGCCCACCACCACCGCGGCGGCGCGCGCCGCGGCGGCCAAGCCCCCCAATCCCGCCGAGGCGCGGCTGCGCACGATGGTGAACGCCGTGCCGGGCCATAAGCCCACGACGCTCCCGGTACAGGTGAAATTCGACCTGCGTGATCGCCCGCAGGTGGCCCAGCCGCTCGACATCGAGCTCGTGATCGTGCCGCTGTCGGCCGCCGTGGACAGCGTCTCCGGGTCCATCGAGGCCGACGAGGGGCTCGACCTCGTCGACGGGGCGAGCATCCCCGCCACCGACCGCCCCGTCGAGGGTGTCCCGATCGAGCACAACCTGAAGGTGCTGCCCACGCGCGATGGCATCTTCACCTTTCGCGTCACCATCACCGTGGATTCGGCCGGGCAGACCAGCAGCGATACGTTCTCGATGCCGTTGATCGCCGGCGCTGGCATCACCGCGCCGCCGAAGCCGGCTGCGGCACCCGCCGGCAAGTCTCGCGCCACTCCGTCCAAGACTGCTGCCCTGCAATAGCGCCGACGGCCTTCTGGCCGCCAGCCGCCGAAAGGCGTTCCCGCATCACGCAAAGCGGGAGGGGGTTCACGGGCCGCACCGGGTGCGGCTCCGTATGATCGTGATCGGGCCGCACCCTCGCCGTTATGTCAAAGCCGCAGACCCTTCGGACCCCCCCGCCGGAACCGCCCGCAGGCGCCACCACCACGCTGGTGCGGGCGGATGCGGGTCCGCTCAGCGAGGCGCACGCGGAGCTGCATTCCCACTTGCGCGCGCAGCTGCACGAGGTGCACCTGCGCAGCGGTAGCACCGAGCCCGACCTGCCGATGCTGCTGCGCCTGGTGAGTGAGCACTACGCCGCGATCGACAAGGAGCGCCGCGGCACCGTCGAATCGATGCGCCTGATGGCCGATGAGGCGCGCGCGCTCGCGCTGGAGGCGCGCGAGCAGAGCTCCGAGCACCTGCAGGTCATTCTCGATCACATCAAGGACGTCGTGCTCACGGTCAACGAGGGCGGCCTGATCCGCACCTTCAATCCGACCGGCGAGCGCGTGTTCGGTTACGACGAGGCCGAGGTCGTCGGCCAGCGCATCGACGTTCTGCTGCCGGCCATCGCTGAGCAGGCCATGCAGGAGAGCGTCTCCGAGGCGCTGCAGCGCCTCGCGGCGAGCTCCGGGGACACCGCGCTCGACCTGGCGACGCGCGAGCTGTGGGCGCGACGCAAGAACGGCGATTCCTTCCCCGCGGAGATCGCGGTCAGCAAGGCGCCGCTGTCGGCGCGCGAGATGTTCGTGCTGTGCCTGCGCGATGTCACCGAGCGGCGCGAATCCGAGCAGGCGATGCGCGAGAGCGCCGCGCGCTATCGGCTGCTGGTCGATCACGCGCCCGAGGCCATCGTGGTGCTCGACGTCGACACCGGGCTGTTCGTCGATGCCAACGACCACGCGCAGAAGTTCTACGGCCTCGACCGCACGCGCCTGCTCGAGGTGGGGCCGGTGACCCTGAGCCCGCCGCAGCAGCCCGACGGCGCGCCCTCGGTGGAGCGCGCCCAGGCCTACATCGAGCGCGCGCTCGGCGGCGACGTGCCGGTGTTCGAGTGGGCGCACTACGATGCCTCCGGGCACGAGATCATGTGCGAGGTGCGCCTGGTGCGGCTGCCGAGCGGCAACCGCCGCCTGGTGCGCGGCTCGATCGCCGACATCTCCGAGCGCAAGCGCAGCGAGCGCGTGAGCGCCGCCGAGCGCAAGGTGTTCGAGCAGGTGACGCGCAACGCACCCCTTCCCGAGGTGCTCGCTTCCATCACCCGCTTCGTCGAGTCGGCGCTGCCCGGCACGCTGGCGAGCGTCAGCGTGCTTGCCGCCGACCGCCAGGCGTTCGCGCACATGGTGGCGCCGCGCTTGCCGGACACGCTGCGCATTGCGCTCGAGCGCGTCAGCATCGCCGGCAGCAATGGCTCGTGCGCCGCCGCCGTGCACCTCGATCGGCCGGTGCTCTCGGCCGACGTGGCGAGCGACCCGGTGTGGGCCGGGCAGCGCACGGTGGCGCTCGGCGCGCAGCTGCGTGCGGCCTGGTCTGATCCCATCAAGGCGGCCGGCGGCAAGCTGCTCGGTGCGCTCGGGGTGTACCGCGCGGAAGCCGGACTCCCCGCCAGCGGCGAGTCGCAGATCATGGCGCGCGCCGCGCAGCTGGCCGGTATCGCGATCGAGCGGCACCTGACGGAGGAGGCGCTGCGCAGCAGCGAGGCGAAGTTCCGCGGCCTGTTCGAGAGCATCGCCGAAGGGGTCTACCAGAGCGGGCGCGACGGGCGGCTGCTGTCGGTGAACCCGGCCTTCGTCGCCATGCTCGGCTACGGCAGCGCCGCGGAGGTGTACGCGCTGCCCTCGGCCGCCGCGCTCTACTGGAATCCGGCCGACCGTTCCGAGTTCATGCGCCGCGTGGAGAGCGAGGACGGTATCCGCGATGCGGAGTTCCTGATGCGCACGCGCGACGGACAGCAGCTCGTGATCCTCGAGAACGCCCGCCCGATGCGCGATGCCAGCGGCCGCATCACCGGCTACGAGGGCACCATCACCGACATCACCGGGCGCAAGCGCGCCGAGCAGGCGACCTTCGCCGAGAAGGAGCGCGCGCAGGTCACGCTGCAGTCGATCGGGGATGCGGTGATCACGACCGATGCCGCCGGCTGCATCGAGTACCTGAACCCGGTGGCGGAGACGCTCACCGGCTGGCTGCTGGCGCAGGCGCGCGGCCAGCCGGTCGGCGCGGTGCTGAAGCTGGTGAACGAGCTCACCCACGAGCCGATCGAGACCTCGTTGAACGGCGCGCTCGGGCGCGCCTCTGGCACCGCGCCTGCCGACCACGCCGTGCTCATCACGCGCGCCGGCGCCGAGGTGGCCATCCAGGAATCGGCCGCTCCGATCTGCGATCGCGGCGGCCAGGTGATTGGTGCGGTGATCGTGTTCCACGACGTCACCAGCGAGCGGCGGCTGAAGCGTGCGCTCGCCTGGCAGGCGAGCCACGACGCGCTCACCGGCCTCATCAACCGGCGCGAGTTCGACAACCGTCTGCACGGGGCGCTGCTCAGCGCCCAGCGCGGCGAGGGCGCGTACGCGCTGCTGTACATCGACCTCGACCAGTTCAAGGTGGTGAACGACACCTGCGGCCACCAGGCGGGCGATCGGCTGCTGCGCGAGATCACCGGCGTGCTGCAGACGCGCGTGCGCACCACCGACACCATGGCGCGTCTCGGCGGCGATGAGTTCGGCGTGCTGCTCGAGGCGTGCTCGCTCGATCAGGCGAAGCGCATCGCGGAGAACGTGCGCCAGGCGATCCGCGATTTTCGTTTCGTCTGGGGCGCCACCACGCTGTCGGTGGGGGCGAGCATCGGCATCGTCGAGATCCGCGCCGATACCGAGAACGTGGCGAGCATCATGAGCGCGGCGGACATCGCCTGCTATGCGGCCAAGGACGCCGGCCGCAACCGCATCCACGTTTACGAGGCGGGCGGGGTCTCCCCGCGGCACCGCGAGATGTACTGGGTGGCGCGCGTGACGCGCGCCGCCGAGGACCAGCGCTTCGAGCTATATTACCAGCCGATCGTGGCGCTCACCGGGGCTGCGCCACGGGACTTCTACGAGCTGCTGGTGCGGCTGCGCGATGACGGCGGGACGCTGGTGCCGCCGGGGGAGTTCATTCCGGCGGCCGAGCGCTACAACGTCATGTCGGTGATCGACCGCTGGGTGCTCGCCCAGGCGATTGAGCTGCTGCGCGCGCGGCAGGGCCGCGGCGCCGCGCTGCCGCTGCTGGCGGTGAATCTGTCGGGCACCTCGCTCAACGAGCAGTCGTTCGTCGACTTCGTGCTGCAGAGCGTGTCGGAGCCAGCGATCGCCGCGGCGCTGTGCTTCGAGATCACCGAGACTGCCGCGGTCACCAGTCTCGCGAACGCCCGCTACCTCATGAGCGAGCTCAAAGCGCGCGGCTGCCGCTTCGCGCTCGATGACTTCGGCACCGGGGTGTCGTCGTTCGTCTATCTGAAGACGCTGCCGGTCGACTTCCTGAAGATCGACGGGCAGTTCATCCACGACGTTGCCACCGACCCGGTCAACCGCAGCATGGTGGAGGCGATCGGCAAAGTGGGCCGCGCGCTCGGCATCGCCACCGTCGCCGAGTGGGTCGAGAGCGAGGCGGTGCTCGATGAGCTCAGGCGCATCGGCGTCGACTACGCGCAGGGCTTTCACATCGCCCGTCCGCTGCCGCTCTCGCAGCTACCGCCTTAGAAACGGCGCACGGGAGCCTCCGTCCGGCGCAAGGCGCATGGTGCCTCGGCGCGGCGCTTGCGTAGAATGCGCGCTCCCCGACAGCCGCCACCGAAGGTCACGCACCGTGCGATCTCCCTCCTTATGCCTCGCGCTCGCCGCGGGCCTGTTCGGCACGGCGCACGCCGCCGCGCCCGCCACCTCCGAGGCGATCGCGGTGCAACTGCGCGATCGCGCGTTAGCCGGTCACACCGTCGCCTACCCCTGGGTGAGCGAGCTGTCGACCCGCTTCGGACCGCGTCCCGCAGGCTCCGACAACGAGCACCAGGCGGCGCAGTGGGCCGTGGCACGGCTGAAGGCGCTCGGGTTCGACAACGTACACATCGAGAGCTTTCCCATCACCGCGTGGGTGCGCGGCAGCGAGAGTGGACAGATCACCGCCCCGGGCAGGCAGCCGCTCACTCTCGCCGCGCTCGGTGAGTCCCCGCCGACGCCTGCCGGTGGCCTCGAGGGCGAGGTGGTCATCTTCCCGACGTTCGAGGAGCTCAAGGCCGCGGCGCCCGGCTCGCTGACGGGCAAGATCGCGATGGTGGCGCTGCGCATGGTGCGTGCGCAGGACGGCGCGGGCTACGGTGCCGCGTTCGCCGGGCGGGTCGATGGGCCGCAGGAAGCCGCGCAGCGCGGCGCGCTCGCCTACCTGCTGCGCTCGATGGGGACCGACAGCCATCGCCTCGCGCACACCGGCACCACGCGCTACGTCGACGGGCGCGTACCCATACCGTGTTTCGCGCTCAGCAACCCCGACGCCGACCAGATCGAACGGCTGCATGCGCTCGGGGAGACGGTGCGCGTGCGCCTGACCTCCGGCGCTTCCTACGTTGAGGGCGCCCAGTCGCAGAACGTGATCGCGGACGTACGCGGGCGTGAGCGCGCGCAGGAAGTGGTGCTGCTCGGGGCGCACCTGGACAGCTGGGACCAGGGGACCGGTGCGATCGATGATGGCACCGGAACGGCGATCATCGTCGCCGCAGCCAAGCTCATCCGTGATCTGCCGCAGAAACCTGAGCGCACGGTGCGCGTGGTGCTGTTCGGCTCGGAAGAAGTGGCGCAGCCGCTGCCCCCGGGCTCGGCCTTCGGCGGGCACGCGTATGCGGACCGGCATCAGTCCGAGCTTCCGAGCCACGTGCTGACCGGCGAAAGTGATTTCGGCACCGATCGGGTCTACGAGCTCGCCCTCCCGGCTGCGGTCGCTGACGGGGCGTTCGCCAAGAGCGCGCTGCGCGTGCTGCAACCGCTCGGCGTGCTGTCCGCGAGGCAGCCGGCGGAGGATGCCGGCACGGACGTCGGACCTGCGGTGGAGGCGGGCGTACCCGCGTTTCTGCTGCGCCAGGACGGCACGCGCTACTTCGACATTCACCATACCGCCGACGACACGCTCGACAAGGTCGATCGCGAGCAGCTCGAGCAGAACGTCGCCGCCTGGGCGGCGCTCGTGTGGCTGGCGGCCGACAGCGACGTCGATTTCCGCGCCCACGCCGCGCCGCCCGGCGCGCACTGACGCCGAAGCGTACCGCTGAGGCGCGCTTCGCTTTAGGGCGCCGCCGGTTGCGCTCTTGGTCCCCGCTGCCGCAAGCTCTTCACCATGAGCGGACAGCTACGCGTGTCGGTCGAGGGCGGCGTGTGCGAGGTGTGCTTCGACCGACCGGAGAAGCGCAACGCCATCACCTTTGCGATGTACGAGGCGCTCGCGCGGGCGCTACACGACGCAGTCAGCGACGAGGCCGTGCGCGCGGTGCTGCTGCGCGGGGAGGGCGCCGGGTTCTGCGCCGGCAACGACCTGCAGGATTTCCTCTCCGGACCTGAGTTCACCCCGCAACACCCGGTGATGGAGGTGCTGCGCACGCTCGCCACCTTCGACAAGCCGCTGCTCGCGGCGGTGCACGGCCAGGCGGTCGGCATCGGCGTGACGATGTTGCTGCACTGTGACCTGGTGGTGGCCGCCACGAGCGCGCAGTTCTCGCTGCCCTTCGTCGCGCTCGGGCTGGTCCCGGAGGCGGGCAGCTCGCTGCTGCTGCCGCGCCTCGTCGGCCGCCAGCGCGCGGCGGAGCTCTTGTTCCTCGGCAAGCGGCTCGATGCCGCCGCCGCCGAGCGGCTCGGGCTCGTGACGCGCGTGGTGGAGGAGAGCGCTCTGCTCGAGGCAGGCCGCAGCCTCGCCCGCGAGGTCGCCGCGCAGCCGCGCGCGGCGCTCGCGGCCACACGGCGGCTGCTGCGCGGCGATCCGGCCGAGGTGCTCGCGCGCATCGAGGAGGAGGCGCGCCTGTTCGGCGCGCAGCTGCGCTCGGCGGAATTCCAGACCGGCATCCGCGCCTTTCTCGCTCGCGGGCGCGCGGGCTAAAGGCCGCCCGTACCACGAGGCCACGACGCATGACGACCTACTCGCTCGATGGACTCACCCCGGTCGTCGATCCGTCCTCGTTCGTACACCCGCAGGCCTCCCTCATCGGCGATGTGATCGTCGGTCCGCGTTGCTACGTCGGACCTCACGCTTCGCTGCGCGGGGACTTCGGTCGCATCGTGCTCGCCGCCGGCTGCAACGTGCAGGACGGCTGCGTGCTGCACTGCTTCCCCGGGAAGGAAACGCGCCTCGAGGAGGACGCGCACGTCGGCCATGGGGCGGTGCTGCATGGCTGCCTCATCGGGCGCGGCGCGCTGATCGGCATCGGGGCGATCGTCATGGACGATGTGGTGGTCGAGGAGGAGGCGTTCGTCGGGGCGGGCAGCTTCGTGCGGGCCGGCTTCGTGGTGCCGCGCCGCACGCTCGTGACCGGGATACCGGCGCGCGTGGTGCGTACGCTTAAGGCCGAGGAGCTCGCCTGGAAGGAGACCGGCACGCGCGAGTACCAGCAGCTCGCCGCGCGCTGCCTGAAGGATTTCCGCGAGTGCCCGCCGCTCGCCGCGGCCGAGGCCGACCGGCCGAGCTTCGGCAGCTCGGACGCGGTGCCGCTGCACACCATCGAGCGCAGCTAGGCGCTAACGGTCGGCTCGCGCCCCGGAGGCGCGCCGTCAGTCCTTGTCTTCGGGGTCGGCCGCGTCGGGGTTGATCACGCCGAACAGCGCCGGGATGCAGGCGTAGAACAGGCGCACCCCCTCATCGTGCAGGCGCGCCAGCAGCTGCTTCGCCTCCTCGTCGGTCACGATGAACTCCACCTCCACGGCAAGGCTCCCGGCGAGCTCGAAGAACGTGGCCTCGTGCAGCACGTGATGGCGGCCGAAACCGGCCATGGCGCGAAACGCCGAGCCGCCGCGTATGCCTAGGCCGTTGGCCTCCTCGAGCAGCCACTCCCACAGCGGCCGCCGCTTATGGCGCTGCCCCTCGTGCACGTAGAACCTGAGAAAGGATCCGTGCATGGTGAGACCTCCGTCAGCCGCGCAGCCACGCGACCGTGCCGATGCCGGCGAAGGTCATGAGGATCGACCCCACGACGTGCGTACCGGCCTCGGCGAGCGCCCAGCTGGCGCGCCCCTGCTGCAGCAGCGTCACGACTTCCGCGGAAAATGTCGAGAAGGTGGTGAGCCCGCCGCAGAAGCCGGTGATGACCATCAACCGCCACTCCGGTGCGAGCGCGGAATAGCTGGCGAAGAACGCCACCGCGGCGCCGACGACGTAGGCCCCGATGAGGTTCGCCGCCAGCGTCCCGGGCGGGACGGCGGGAAAGGATGCATTCAGCACCGTCCCGAGCCACCAGCGCAGCAGCGCGCCGAGACTGCTGCCGACGCTGATCGCGACCACGGCTCTCCACATGGAGGATGCTTGTACCGTACTGCGCGAGCGGGACGCA
Organism: Steroidobacteraceae bacterium; assembly: GCA_035482695.1. Lineage (GTDB taxonomy): Bacteria > Pseudomonadota > Gammaproteobacteria > Steroidobacterales > Steroidobacteraceae > 13-2-20CM-66-19. The sequence goes on from DATHQM010000057.1 coordinate 24,083, forward strand.
ACGGTTCGGGTATTCTTGGCGTTTAAGTCTGGCGCACCCGCGCTGCACCTTAAAAGGATCCGCCATGCGCAGCTTTTCCGCCGCGTTGCCGGCGCTCGCTGTCCTCCTGGCCCTTGGCGGCTGCTCGCCGCACGCGCGCTCACCCACACCCGACGAGCAGCTGCGCGCGATCTACAGCAGCGAGTGGAAGTGGCGAATGGAACAGCTGGCGGATAACGAGGACGGCAACCTCCCGCTGGCCGATCACCTGCCGAAGGTGGACCCGGCGAGCCAGGAGATGCGCCTGAAGTACTGGCAGGACGTGCTGCGCCGTGTGGACGCCATTGCGCGCACCAGCCTGTCCGCCCCCGAGCAGGTGAACTACGACGTCTACCGTGCGCAGGTCGAGGTGCTGATCGCCAGCCAGCGCTTTCGCGATTTCGAGATGCCTGCCAACTCCGACACCACCTTCTGGACCGATCTCGGCTACACCGCGCGCCGCCCGTTTCGCACCCTGACCGACTACGAGCACTGGATCGGGCAGATGCGCGACATCCCGCGTTACTTCCGCGAACAGATCGACGAGATGCGCGCCGGCATGCGCCGCGGTTTCACCCCGCCGCGGGTCACCATGGAGGGGCGCGACGCCTCCATCACCGCGGTCACCGAGGCGACCCCGGAAGCGAGCCTGTTCTATACCCCGTTCCGCGACATGCCGTTCGTTCCTGCCGCGCGCCAGGCGCAGCTGCGTGCGCAGGCCGTCAGCGTCATCCGCGAGGTGGTGCAGCCGGCGTACGCCGAGCTGCTGAAGTTCATGCGCACCGAGTACGTCCCGGGCATGCGCACCACGCTCGCGGCGGAGCAGCTGCCCGACGGGCATGACTTCTACCGCGCCAAGATCCGCGAATTCACCACCCTCGACATGGAGCCACAGGCGATCCACGAGCTGGGCGTCGCCGAGGTGCAGCGCCTGCACGGGGAGATGGTGAGCGCCATGCACGAGGCCGGCTTTACGGGCGACTTCCCGGCCTTCCTCAAGTTCCTGCGCACCGACCCGCGCTTTTACGCGAAGACGCCCGAGGAGCTGTTGATGCGTGCGGCCTGGATCGCCAAGCGCTTCGACGGCAAGGCCTCGCAGTACTTCGGCTACCTGCCGCGCGCGCGCTTTGCGATCAAGCCGGTGCCCGACGACCTGGCGCCGTTCTACACCGCCGGCCGCGGCGGCTTCGGTGTGTACCTCGTCAACACCTACGACCTGCCGAGTCGGCCGCTCTATAGCCTCACGGCGCTCACGCTGCACGAGTCCGCCCCCGGGCATGCCTTCCAGATTCCGATCGCCAGGGAGCACAAGGACCAGCCGAGCTTTCGCCAGCTCACCTACATCTCCGCGTACGGGGAGGGCTGGGCGCTCTACTGCGAGCGGCTGGGTCTTGAGATGGGGATGTACGACACGCCCTACGACCGCTTCGGCATGCTCGGCTACCAGATCTGGCGCGCGGCGCGCCTGGTGGTCGACACCGGCATCCATTCGCAGGGCTGGACGCGCGAGCAGGCGATCGAGTACTTCCGCGCGAACACCGCGCTCCCGGAGCGCGAGATTGGCACCGAGGTGGACCGCTACATCGCCTGGCCGGCGCAGGCGCTGTCCTACTACCTCGGCGAGCGCGCGATTCTTGAGGCGCGGACGCAGGCGGAACGCTCGCTCGGGGAGCGCTTCAACATCCGCGCCTTCCACGACACCGTGCTCGAGCTGGGCTCCGTGCCGCTGCCGGTGTTGACGGCGCGGGTGCAGCGCTTCATTACAGAGGGAGGCCGCGGCCCCTACCCCGACATGGAGTAGCCGCGGCGGTTGGAGTTACCATACCGACCCGGTAATGCGCTGGGCAAGGAGAACGACCATGAAACGCACGACGTGGCTGGTGGGGATCGGCGCTGCGCTCGCGGTGCTCGCGGGTCAGGCGGCATTGGCCGACAACAGCCAGCAGGACAAGATGACCAGCTGCAATGCGGATGCCAAGACGAAGGGCCTGACGGGCGATGACCGCAAGGCTTTCATGAAGAGCTGCCTGTCCGCGACCAAACCGACGGCGAGCGGCAACAGCCAGCAGGAAAAAATGAAGAGCTGCAATGCGGACGCCAAGACCAAGGGACTGTCAGGCGACGACCGCAAGTCGTTCATGAAGACGTGCCTCAGCGGGTCGGGTTCCGGCTAGCGCGGTCGATGATCCTCGGGCCCGCGGGGATAGCGGCGCACGCCGGGAGCATATGAGCGCGGCCGCGCCGTTCACCGCCGCGGGCGGGTGCACCTGCCGCAGCGTGCGCTATCGGCTGACGCGCGCGCCGCTCATCGTGCACTGTTGCCATTGCCGCTGGTGCCAGCGCGAGACCGGCAGCGCGTTCGTGCTGAACGCGCTCATCGAGTCGGACGCACTCGAGCTCGAGAGCGGCCGCACCGAGCTGGTGCCGACGCCGAGCGCGAGCGGCAAGGGGCAGCAGATCGCGCGCTGCCCGCTGTGTCGCATCGCGCTGTGGAGCCACTACGGCGGCCTCGAGGTCCTGAGTTTCGTGCGCGTCGGCGCGCTCGATGAGCCGGATCGCTTTCCGCCGGACGTGCACATCTACACCGAATCCCGCCAGCCCTGGGTCGTGCTGCCAGCCGCCGCGCGCGTCTTCGCCCAGTACTACAAGAGCGCCGAGGTGTGGAGTGCAGAGAGCCTCGCGCGCCGCAAGGCGCTGCTGGGTTGAGGTACGCGGCTTGCGGCTTGCCCGAAGGGGTGATGGACGGACATGAGATCCTGCATGTTTGTCTTGCCGTGGTCCCCCACCAGCGCCGGGGGAGTTAATGAGGCTGTGCTGGGTCTTGCACACGCGCTCAAGATCGGGTCAGGGTTCCGCCCGTTAATTGCCGTGCCGTCGTGGGCCCCTATCGGGCTCCCGGCAGAAGTTCGGGGCATCGCGGTTATTGGGCTCCAGCTCCACGATGGATACGAAGCGGGGCCTTGGGCGGCGGTAAAGAGCACGGTAAGGCTACCGTCGGATCTCGCTGCAATCGCCAGAGCGCTCAAGATCCATGATGTGCAGATGGTGAACCTGAACTTCCCCAGTCTCGGAGGAGCTGCGTTCCTACTCCTGCGTCGTATGGGCCTGTATAAGGGCAAGATTGCACTGACGTTTCACGGCTCAGATATCAGGCGTGCCGCTGGCTCGGGTTCGATAGTCCGTTTGGCGTGGAGGAATTACATTAGCGGCGCCGACGCGGTTCTAGTCTGCTCGCAGGCGCTCGCCAATGAAGTTCAGAGAATATCTCCCCAGACGCATGCGCGGGTGATTCATAACGGCGCAGACATAGATCTATTCAGCCGAGTCCCAAAGCTTCGGGGCCCAGGCAGGAAACGCATCCTGCACATCGGAAAATTCGAGCGAAAAAAATCGCAGGACGTGCTCCTGGCTGCCTTTCGATTGCTGCTTGATCGACGCCTTGACTGCATGCTCACGATGATCGGTGCACGTGGGCCCACGCTCGAAGAGGTGAGACAAGCAGCGCTGGTCTTTGGAGACCGCGTGCGCGTGCTGGCAGACGTTCCTCACGATTGCATACCGGAATATATGGCCGATGCCGATCTTTTTGTTCTGCCGTCGCGCGCCGAGCCGTTCGGAATTGCTCTGATTGAAGCAGGAGCCGCGGGACTGCCGGTGGTAGCCACCAACGTCGGCGGTATTCCGGAGATCATCACGCACGGCGCAACCGGCCTTCTTGTTGAGCCTGATAATCCCGGTGCGCTGGCCGACGCCATGGCCAAAGTCCTCGAGAGCGCCGAATTGGCTCGCTCGCTCGCCTCAAGCTTGCGTGCTCAGGCCGCGCGTTTCGTCTGGCAACGGGCTGCGGAACAGTTCATAGCGGCCTTGTCATGAAACGCTCCGACAATCAATAGGCACGCCAACTCGCGCGCGATGCCGGTGACGAGGCGGTAGCCGACCAGAGCAAAGCTCGCTGGGGTATCGTGGCCTCTCCCGACGTGCGATGTGACGACATCGACGTGGCGTCGATCGGCTCTCGCACAGCTACGACGCGTTGCGCCATGATAGCCGCCCGCGCAACGCGCCGGCCGGGGTAAAGACCGGTATAGAGGAAATGCATAGCAGAACGGCGAAATACGATTATTCCTTTGGAGGCGTCTGTCCCTAGAATCGGCGCCTCATGCGGCTGCCGACCCCGTCCGACTCCTATCCTCTGCAAGGGGCGCGGCTGCCGTGCCTGGTGGGCGGGCAGTTCGTCCCGGGCGCCGCCAGCTTCGACAACGTAAGCCCGGTCGACGGGCGTGTGCTGTGCAGCGTCGCCGAGGCCGACGCCGCGCTCGTGGATCGCGCCGTGCAGGCGGCGCGCGCGGCCCTGCGCGGCCCGTGGGGCCGCACCTCCACCGCCGAGCGCTGTGCGCTGCTGCGCAAGGTGGCCGACGGCATCGAGCGGCGCTTCGGCGCGTTCGTCGCCGCCGAGATCGCCGATACCGGCAAGACCCTCGGGCAGGCGAGCACGCTCGATATTCCGCGCGGCGCGGCCAACTTCCGCGCCTACGCGGATCTGGCGCTGGCGCGCGCCTCTGAGTGCTACGAGATGGCCACGGCCGACGGGCGCGGCGCGCTCAACTATTCGCTGCACAAGCCGGTGGGCGTGGTGGCGGTGATCGTCCCCTGGAACCTGCCGTTTCTGCTGCTCACCTGGAAGGTGGCGCCCGCGCTCGCCTGCGGCAACGTGGTGGTCGTCAAGCCCTCCGAGGAGACTCCGTCCAGCGCGGCGCTGCTCGCCGAGGTGATGCAGGAGGTGGGCGTGCCGCCCGGGGTCTTCAACCTGGTGCACGGCTTCGGCCCCGGCTCCGCGGGCGAAGCGCTGGTGAGCCACCCGGACGTCGGCGCGATCGCCTTCACCGGCGAGTCCGCCACCGGCTCCGCCATCATGAAGAGCGCCGCGGACTCGGTGAAGGCGTTGTCCTTCGAGCTCGGCGGCAAGAACGCCTCGCTGGTGTTCGCCGATGCGGATTTCGAGGCGGCGCTCGCCGGCACCTTGCGCTCGGTGTTCTCCAACTGCGGCCAGGTGTGCCTGTGCTCCGAGCGCGTGTACATCGAGCGGCCCCTGTTCGAGCGCTTCGTCGCCGCCCTCACCACTCGCGCCCGGGCGTTGAAGATCGGTGGCCCCTACGACGGCGCGGACTTAGGTCCCCTGATCTCGCGCGCGCATCGCGACAAGGTGCTCTCTTACTATCGCCTGGCGCGCGCCGAGGAGGGCGAGATCCTCTGCGGCGGCGGCGTGCCGCAGTTCGGCGATGAGCGCGACCGCGGGGCGTTCATCGAACCGACGATCGTGCGCGGCCTGCGCGAGGATGCACGCTGCGTGCGCGAGGAGATCTTCGGACCCGTGTGCCACGTGGCGCCGTTCGACTCCGAGGACGAGGCGGTGCAGCTCGCCAACGATACCCGCTACGGCCTGGCGGCCGCGGTGTGGACCTCGAACCTGCAGCGCGCGCATCGCGTGGCGCGTGCCATGGAGGTCGGCATCGTGTGGGTGAACGACTGGTTCCTGCGCGATCTGCGTACCCCCTTTGGCGGGGTGAAGCTGTCGGGTGTCGGCCGCGAGGGCGGCATGCACTCGCTCGCCTTCTTCTCGGAAGCCATGAACATCTGCGTGAAGCTGTGAGGAGGCGCCCCGTGACGCTCACCGCCACACCTGCCGGATCACGCAACCGCCGCCCGCGGGTGCGGGGCAGTGCGGCGCGCGCCGCGCGCACGGCGCCCGCCGCAGCCGTGGCCAGTGCCGTGGTGCCGGGCAAGGCACGCCCGCGCGGCACCTTCCCGCACTATCGCCGCGCCGGGGATTTCATCTTCGTCTCGGGCACCAGCGCGCGCTGCGCGGATGACTCGATCGCGGGAGCTGCGCGCACGGCCGACGGGCGCTGGCTGCTCGATATCCGCGTGCAGACGCGCGCGGTGCTCGCGAACATCCGCGACATCCTCGCCACCGCCGGGACGACGCTGGCGGAGGTGGTGGAGATCTGCACGTACTTAAGGAGCATGGACGACTTCGCCGCCTACAACGAGGTGTACAGCGAATTCTTCGGCTACGACGGGCCGGCGCGCACCACCGTGGCGGTCGCGGCGCTGCCGCACCCGCAGCTGCTGATCGAGATCAAGGCCATCGCCTGGCGCGGGACGCGGGCGCGCGCCGCGCAACGCCCTCGCGCGAGCGTACGGAGACGACGATGAAGCTCATCGACATTCATTCGCACTTCCTGCCGCGCACCTGGCCGGATCTCGCCGCGCGCTTCGGCACGCCCGGCTGGCCGTGGATGCGGCACGCGCCGGGCGGTGAGGCGATGCTGATGCTCGGCGAGCGCGAGTTCCGCCCGGTGACATCGGCGTGCTGGGATGCGCAGCTGCGGCTCGAGCACATGGACCGCGACGGCGTCGAGGTGCAGGTCATGTGCACGACCCCGGTGCTGTTTGCTTACGAGCGCCCGGCGGCCGAGGCGCTCGAGTGCGCGCGCATCTTCAACGATGCGGCGCGCGAGATCTGCGCCGCGGCCCCGCAGCGGCTGAAGTCGCTGTGCCAGGTGCCGCTGCAGGACGCCGAGCTCGCCTGCCGCGAGTTGAGCCGCGCCATGGCTGACGGGCACCTCGGCGTGCAGATCGGCAACCACGTCGGCGCGCGCGAGTTGAGCGATGCGGGCATCATCACCTTCCTGCAGCACTGCGCCGCGGAGGGCGCGGTGGTGTTCGTGCATCCCTGGGACATGATGGCGCCGGAGCGCATGCCGAAGTACATGCTGCCGTGGCTGGTGGCGATGCCGGCGGAGACGCAGCTGTCGATCCTGTGGCTGATCCTTTCCGGTGCCTTCGAGCGCCTGCCGCGCTCGCTCAAGCTGTGCTTCGCGCACGGCGGCGGCAGCTTCCCGTATCTGCTCGGGCGCGTCGACAACGCCTGGCGCAACCGCGACGTCGTGCGCGCGGACTGCCCGCACCTGCCGTCGTCCTACCTCGACCGCTTCCATGTCGACGCCGCGGTCTTCAGCGAAGACGCGCTCGCCTTCCTGGTGCGCATCATGGGCGCGGAGCGCGTGATGCTCGGCTCCGACTACCCGTTCCCGCTCGGCGAGCAGCGGGTCGGGAACCTCATCCGCTCACATCGCGAGCTCCCGGCGGCAGTGCGCGAGCAGCTGCTGCACGGCAACGCGCGGCGCTTCTTCGGTCTGCCACCGGCGCGCGCGCGCCGCACCGGTCCCGCGGCGGCGCTGCTGCCGGCCTGAAGCATCGCGCGCCCCTTCCGGCTGACGGACGCGCAGCGGGGTGCGCTTGCGTGCGACCTGCGCGGGGTGCGCCGTGCGCCGCACGTCGCGCCTGACCGGCTATGATCGCGCCCCATGACATCGGCCCGCCTCGAGCGCTGGATCGCGCGCAAGTTCCGCCTGCGCCATGTCGAGCTGGTCGCGACCCTCTACGAGGCGCGCAGCATGCTCAAGGCCGCCAAGCGCCTCAACCTCACCCAGCCCACCGTCACCAAGGCGCTGCGTGACGTCGAGGCGACGCTCGGCGTGCCGCTGTTCGAGCGCAGCAACCGCGGGCTCGCGCCCACCGCCTACGGGGAGATCTTCGCGCGCCACGCCAAGATCGTGCTGGCACAGCTGCGCCACGCGGCCGAGGAGCTCGAGGACCTGCGCGTCGGCTACAGCGGCAAGGTGACGGTCGGCACGCTGCTGGCGGCTTCCGCGAGCATCCTGCCCGATGCCATCGTGCTGCTGAAGAAGGAGCGCCCCGGGGTCGCCATCAGCGTGGCGGTCGGCACCTACGACATCCTGGTGCCCTCGCTCCTGGTCGGGGATCTGGACATGGTGCTCGGCCGGCTGCCCGATGAGGGCCGCAGCGCCGCGCTGGTGTACGAGGAGTTTTACGCCGAGCCGATCTGCCTGGTGGTGCGCCGCGGGCATCCGCTGCTGCGCCAGCGGCGGCTCGGGCTGCGTGAGCTCACCAGCGCCGCCTGGCTGCTGCCGCTACCCGAGACCGCGCTGCGCCGCCAGATCGAGCGCGCCTTCCTCGATGCCGCCGCACCGCTGCCGCGCAACATCATCGAGTCCGTCTCGATCCTCACCAACCGCGTGCTGCTGCGCAAGTCCGACTGCATCGGCGTGATGCCCTACCACGTCGCGCGCGACGACGTGCAGCAGAAGCTGCTGGCGATCCTGCCGGTGAAACTCAAGTCGATGGACAGTCCCGTGGGGGCGATCCTGCGCGCGCCGGGCGCGCTGCCGCCGGCGGCTACGGCGCTGCTCGAGTGCCTGCGCCTCGCCGCGCGCAGCGTGCCGGCGCCGCGCCTGTAGCGACGCCTTGTGACCTAAGCCGCCTTCGGGCTAAGATGGCTACCTAGATAGCCATGTAGTCCGCGGGGAGGACGTGATGAAGGAACGCGAATATTCGGTCGCCCAGGCGCGCGACATGCTGGCGGCATTGGTGCATGCGGCCGAACGCGGCCGGGCGGTGCGCATCACGCGCCGCGGCAAGCCCGCGGCGGTGCTTATCTCCGAGAGCGAGTTTCGGCGCTCCCGTCGCGGTCCGGGTCACGGCCTCGGGGAGGCTATCCTCGCCTGGCGGGCCCGCTACGGCGGGGTCGAGCTGACGATTGCGCAGTTGGATTCCTGGCGCGATCGCCGTGCTGGGGTGGTCCCAGATCTGGGGACGTGAGTGATCTTCTTGGTCGACACGAACACCTTTTGCGAGGCGGTTAGGCCGGAACCGAACCGGCGCGTACTCTCGCGCCTCGTCGCGCGTCAGTTCGACTGGGTCACGAGCGCGACCGCATGGGAGGAGTTCACCGTGGGCATCCGCTCGCTACAACCTTCGGAGCGACGCAGAAAGCTGGAAGCCTTTCGGGACGGCCTGATTGTCGGCGGCCTCGACGTGCTGCCGTTTGATCGCGCCGCGGCCGAATGGATGGGGGTCGAGCGCGCGCGGCTGCTGAAGGCCGGCGTAGCGCCGGCGTATCGTGACGCCCAGATCGCGGCGGTAGCGGCCACCCGCAAACTCGTCGTGGTTACGCGCAACGTCGCCGATTTCCGGGCGTTCAGGAGACTGCGCGTCCAGAACTGGTTCGCTTAGCGCCCACCATGCTCGCCTTCGTCCGCGAAGTCAGCCCGCGCCTTGCGCAGTGCGAGCTCACGCACCTGGCGCGCGCGCCCATCGATGCGGGGCGCGCCGTGAGTCAGCACCGCGAGTACACCCGCGCGCTCAGCGCGCTCGGCTGCCGTCTCGAGTGGCTGCCGCCGCTGCCCGCGCAGGCCGACGGCGTGTTCGTCGAGGACACGGCGGTGCTGCTGCCCGAGATCGCGGTCATCACCCGGCCCGGTGTGCCGTCACGGCGTGGCGAGACGGCGGGCGTCGCCGCGGCGCTCGCCGCGCAGCGGCCGCTGCAGCACATCCGCGCGCCCGGCTGCCTTGAGGGCGGTGACGTGCTGCACATCGGGCGCACCCTCTACGTGGGGGCATCGGCGCGCAGCGATGCGGACGGCATCGCGCAGCTTGCCGCGGCGCTCGAGCCGTGCGGCTACCGCGTGCAAAGCGTCGCGCTCAGCGGCTGCCTGCACCTGAAGAGCGCCGTCACGTTCATTGCGCCGCACACCCTGCTGGTGAATCCGGCGTGGGTCGACCCGGCGGTGTTCGGCGTGGCCACGGTCATGGCGGTGGCCGAGAATGAGCCCTATGCGGCCAACACGCTCACGGTGGCAGGCACCACGCTGGTGAGCGCTGCCTATCCGGACACGGTGCGGCGCCTGGCCGCTGCCGGCGTGCGCACGCAGAGCCTCGATGTCAGCGAGCTGCACAAGGCGGAAGCGGCGCTCACCTGCATGAGCCTGCTGGCGGCCTGAAGCGCGCGGCACGCGGACTTCAGGCCGGCGCCGTGACGGCACGCAGCGCCTTGAGGAAGGCGCTCACCTCGGGCTCGGTGCCGATGGTGATGCGGCACCAGCTGTCGAAGGGCGGAAACAGCCGGCCCACCAGAATGTCGTGCTCGCGCATGCGCGCGGTGAACGCAGCGAGCGGCATGCCGGTGTCGAAGAACACGAAGTTCCCCTGCGGCTCGGCGTAGCGCAGCTTGAGGGCGGTCAGCTCGGTAGTGATGCGCGTGCGGCTCGCGAGGATGCGACGGCGGCAGTCGGCGCGGAACTGGTGGTCGCCGAGGCTCGCGTTTGCGCCGCGTACCGCGAAGATGTTGGCGGTCGTCATGCGCGCGCCGGCGAGCGCGGCGGTGAGGTCGGGGCGCGCGATGCCATAACCGCAGCGCAGGCCCGCCATGCCGTGGATCTTGGAGAAGGTGTGCAGCACCACCACCGGGCGCCCGGTCTTCACCAGGTCCGAGACCGTGCCGACGCCGCTCGCGGTGACGAAATCCATGTACGCCTCGTCGACGATGGTGAGCACTCCGTCGGGGAGCGAGGCGACGAAGGCGCGGATGTCCGCGGCGGGCACGGCCGTGCCGGTGGGATTGTTGGGATTGCACAGGTACACCGCGCGCGTCGCGGGCGAGACCGCCGCGCGCATAGCGGGCAGGTCGTGCCGCAGCTCGGCGTCGACCGGCACGAACTTCAGCCGCGCGCCGCGCAGCTGCGCATAGTCGGGCAGCTCGAGGTAGGTGGGCGCGGCGGCGATGATCTCACCGCCGTTCTGGCCGTACAGGAGTCCGAGCGCGCGCAGCAGCTCCCCGGAGCCGGTCGCAACGACGACGTGGTCGGGGCTGACGCCTTCCAGCGCCGCGATGGCGGCGATGAGCGCCTCGTTCTCCTCGTCGGACGGATAGCGGCACCCCGAGGCGATGGCGTGACTCACCGCGAGGCGCGCCGCGGGCGATGGCCCGTAGGGATTCTCGTTCCAACACAAAACGATCGGCCGAGCCGGCGAACTGGCGTCCGCGCCGGCCGCGGCGGCACGCAGCGCCATGCCCGGGCCTGCCAGCAGCAGCGTGGACGCGGCGAGCAGGTCACGGCGGCTGAGCGTCATGGCGCTAACGATACACCGCGGCCGTGGGCGCGGCCACGCGCAGCGCGCCTGGCGGCCGTCGGTGGCGCGAAGTGCTGTGCTAGTGTTCGCTGCCGCAACGCGCGGAAATTGCGCGCGCACCGGACGAATGCGAACGGCACGATCATGAATGACCTGGAGCTCGGCGCCGAGAAACTGCTGGCCATCCTCAAGCCCGACACGGTCATCGGCGCGAGCGCGTACCTGCTGGTGTTCGTGGTCGCGGCGCTGCTGTTGACGCGGCTGCTGCGCGCTGGCCTGCACACCGCGATGACGCGCCAGGGGCACGTCGACCGCACCACCTTGAGCTTCCTGCAGCAGGTGGGCTCGGCGGCCATCTGGGTGGTCATGCTCATCCTTTACGCGCACCTGATCCCGCTGCTGCGCGCCATGGGCACCGCGCTGCTCGCCGGTGCGAGCATCGCCTCGGTGGTCATAGGCCTCGCGGCGCAGAGCACGCTCGGCAACCTGGTCGCCGGGGTTGCCATAACGCTCTACCGGCCGTTTCGCCTCGGCGACACGCTGCAGGTGAGCGCGCCCACCGGCACCGAGGTCGGCACGGTCGAGATGATCTCGCTCGGCTACACCACGCTGCGCACCCCCGACGGTCGCCTGGTGGTGCTGCCCAACAGCCTGGCCGCCAGCCAGGTGGCGCTCAACCTGCACGGCGGGCTCACCGCCACCCCGCTCGCGCTCATGATCCGCGTGAGCCGCGAGGCCGACCTCGAGTCCGCGCGCGCGGCGGCGCTCGCCACCGCCCGCGAGGCGCTCGATCCTAACTGCGTGCTCGGCTGTTTCCTGACGCGTATGGATGCTGACGGAACCACACTCGAGCTGCGCGTGCGGCCGCCGGCGGGGGCCGACCGCGATACGCTGCGCTCGCAGCTGATCGCCGCGCTCGCCCGGCAGTTCGCGGAACGGGGTCTCGACGGGGAGGGCGCCAGGCGGCCGAGCTTTTCCTGACGGCCGCTCAAGGCGCCGTGGACAGCGATCGGCACGCGAAGCTAGACTTCAGGGCGTGGCTGCAATGCAACAAGCGCACCTGAAAATCGCCTCGCCCCCGGGGCTTACGCTGGTGCGCGGCGACGGCCGCGAGCTCCCCGTTCACCCGCTGTGGCTGCGCGAGCGCTGCCGCGACGCGCAGAGCATCGACCTGCGCACGCAGCAGCGCCTGCAGGATCCTTCGGATTTCGATCCCGATCTGCAGATCACCGCCGTGACGCAGCCGGCCGCGGGCGTGTTTCGCGTCAGGTTCAGCGACGCTCACGAGGCGACGTTTCGCGGCGAGGACATTCTCGAAGAGGCCGAGCTTGCCCCCAACAGCCCTGATTGCCCGGCCGCGCGGCTGTGGGACGGCGGCTTGCGCGAGCTGCCGCGGGTGCGCTGGCGCGCCGACCCGACCGATGCCGAGCTGCTGGCGTGGCTCGAGTCCTTCCTCAGCTTCGGGTTCGTGATCTTCGAGGGCGTGCCGACCGCTCCGGGCACGGTGCTGAAGGTCGGCACCACCTTCGGCTTCACGCGCGAGACGAACTTCGGCGCGCTGTTCGACGTGCGCTCGACGCCCGAGGCGAACGATCTGGCCTACACCTCGATCGCGCTCGATCCGCACACCGACAATCCCTACCGCTCTCCGGTGCCCGGGATCCAGCTGCTGCACTGCCTGGTGAACGAGACGAGCGGCGGCCTGTCGACGCTGGTGGACGGCTTCGCCGTGGCGCAGGCGCTGCGCCGCCAGCACCCGCACGCGTTCGACCTTCTCAGCCGCACGCCGGTGCGCTTCAAGTTCATCGATGTCGGCACCGAGCTCACCGCCAGCGCACCGCTGATCGAGCTCGACGTGACCGGTGCCTTGAAGGGCATCCATTTCAGTCCGCGGCTCGACTACGTGCCGCTCTTCGAGCGCGAGGCCCTCGAGGCCTACTACGGGGCGCGGCGGCTGTTCGATCACAGCCTGCGGGCGCCGGATTTCGAGATCCGCTTCCTGCTCAAGACCGGCGACCTGGTGATGTTCGACAATTGCCGCCTGCTGCACGGGCGCAGCGGCTTCGATCCGGCGGAGGGGCTGCGGCACCTGCAGGGGGCGTACATCGATATCGACGGACCGCGCAGTGTGTGGCGCGTGCTGCGCCGCCGGCTCGGCGCTCTGGCCGCGGCGAGGCGCAGCGCATGAGCCGCATCGTCAGCTTCCGCCAGATGCAGCACGGCACGCGCGAGGACTACCTGCTGCTGGATGAGTCCGAGCGCGCCTACGCGGGAGGGCTCGCCGAGCGGGTGCTGGATGCGCTGCGCCACCTCGATCACTCGCTCGAGGGCTACCCGGTGAGCCGCCTGCAGCACTCGCTGCAGGCCGCCACGCGCGCGCAGCGCGACGGCGCCGACGAGGAGCTGATCGTCGGTGCACTGCTGCACGATGTCGGCGATGAGCTCGCGCCCTACAACCACGCGGAGCTCGCCGCGGCGATCCTGCGGCCGTACGTGCGGCCGGAGGTCGCCTGGATCGTGGCGCAGCACGGCCTGTTCCAGAACTATTACTACGTGCACCACTTCGGCGGGGATCGCCACGCACGCGAGCGCCTGCGCGATCACCCCTGGTACGCGGCCACCGTGCACTTCTGCGCCGCCTGGGACCAGTGCTCGTTCGATCCGGACTACCGCAGCGAGCCCCTCGAGTTCTTCGAGCCGATGGTGCGGCAGATCTTCGCCCGAGCGCCGCACGATCCGCGCTACCAGGGCGTGCCGCCCGCCTGAAACGCGGCGCTGCGCTGCCGCCCGCGGCCTCTCGAGACGACCCGCGAACACCCGCGCCCGCCCGCGCCGCGCGCCAGCCCCTTCCGCGCTACAGCCCGCTCTTGATCCGCGTCCAGCTGCGCGTCAGCAGGCGCTGGTAGGCGGGGTCGTATTCGGTCGGCAGGTAAAGGCGCGCGCGCACCGCGGGCGGCGGGTAGATGGCCGGGTCGTTGCTGATCGCCGGCTGCACGAACGGGCGCGCTGCGAGGTTGTCGTTGCCGTAATAGGTGTCGTTGCTGATGTCGGCGATGACGTGCGCATCGAGGATGAAGTTGATGAAGCGGTGCGCCGCCAGTCGGTGCGGCGCATTGACCGGGATCAGCAGCGCGTTGTAGGTGATGTTGGAGCCCTCGCGCGGCAGCGTAAAGGCGAGGTGCAGGTCGATACCGGCTTTGCGCGAGCGCGTGATGGCGAGCTGGTAGTCGCTCGACCAGGCCATCGCCACGCACAGCTCCCCGGAGGCGAGCTGGTCGACGTAATCGCTCGAATCGAATGTGCGGATGTAACGGCGCACCGACATGATCAGCTGCTCCGCGGCGTGCAGATCCGCGACGCTGCGCGAGTTGGGGTCGCGCTTGAGGTAGGCGAGCGCCAGCTGCAGCACATCGTCGGGCGAATCGAGGAAGCTCACACCGCAGTCGGCAAGGCGCGCGACCACTTGCGGCTTGAACAGCATGTCGAGGCTGTCGAGCGGCGCCTGCGGCAGCCGCGCGCGCACCAGCACGGTGTTGTAGGCGAAGCCGTTCATGGCGTGCAGGTAGGGCGCGGCATAGCGGTTGCCGGGATCGGCGCGCGCCTGGATGGCGAGCACCGCCGGGTCGAGGTTCTTCCAGTTCGGCAGCAGTGACTTGTCGAGCGGCTCGTACAGCCCCGAGCGGATCTGGCGGGCGTAGTGCTCCATGCTGGTGCTGACGATGTCGTAACCGGAATCGCCGATCAGCAGCTTCCCCTCGAGCGTCTCGTTCGAGTCGAACAGGTCGTAGACGACCCTGATGCCGGTGGTGCGCTCGAAGCGCGCGACGGTGTCGAAGCCGATGTAGTCAGCCCAGTTGTAGACGTGCAGCACCGGCTCTTCTGCCCCGGCGCCGGCGGGCGGTGCGCGCTGGCAGGCGCACAGCGACAGCAGCACCGCCAGCAGCAGCGGCGCGCCCGGCAGTGCCGCTCTCAGGGCGGTGCCAGTTGCGCGCGCACCCAGTCGTGGAACTCGCGCAGCGCCCACTCTTCGGGCATCAGCACACCGGCCGCATGCGGCAGGGCGTGCAGCCCGCTCTGATTGACCTCGCAGATCGCGGCATCCTCGCTCATGACGATGTTGGTGAAGTCGACCGCCTGCATGATGTCGCGGCTGCGATCCGCGAGCGTCTGGGGCAGGAACAGGAACTCGATGCTCATGTCGGTGAGCTCGGGCGCGAGTGGCAGCAGCCGCACCACGCGCACGTAATCGAGGTGCGCGACGATGAACACCGACGGCAGGCCGGTCATGTAGATGTGCCCGGCCGCGCGGTCTGCCGCGCTCACCTGCGGGAACGGTACCCCCGCGGGTCGGCCGTCCATGGTCCAGCTCTGCGCGCCGCGGCGCAGGCCGCCGCCGTACTTCGGGTCGTCATCCCCCGCATGGTCCTGCCAGCGCGGATCGTCGCGCCGCTCGAGCAGCGCCCGTCCGAAGATCGGCACCAGCTGCGCCAGGCGCGGATGCACCCCCGGGCAGTGCAGGCATTCGTTGTAGTTCTCCCAGAACACCTTCCAGTTGCAGCGGATGGTCTTTTGCAGGCGGTGCCCGACGGCGAGCTCGGCGAGCTGCCAGTCGTCGAGGCGGTTCAGCGGCAGGTCGAAGCTCGCCGCGAACGGCGGCGGGTCGGGGCTAAGCGCGATGAAGACGAAGCCGTTCCACTCGGTGAGCGGCAGGCCGTAGAGCGGGAAATCGCGCTTGTCGAAGCCGTCGCCGTGCTGCTGCGAGGAGGTCTGCAGCAGCTCGCCCTGCAGGCTGTAACGCCAGCTGTGGTAGGGGCACACGATACCGGCCGCCGGCAGGCGCCCCTCGGCAGCGCGGCACAGCGTCGAGCCGCGGTGGCGGCAGGTGTTGTGAAAGGCGCGCAAGCTCCCCGCCTCGTCGCGCACGATGAGCACGGCCTGCTCGCCCACGGTGAGGGTGCGAAAGCTGCGCGCCGCGGGCACATCGCTCGC
This sequence comes from Steroidobacteraceae bacterium, assembly GCA_035482695.1. GTDB lineage: Bacteria > Pseudomonadota > Gammaproteobacteria > Steroidobacterales > Steroidobacteraceae > 13-2-20CM-66-19. The sequence goes on from DATHQM010000057.1 coordinate 40,085, forward strand.
GCGACAGGCGTAGATCCAGTTGCGGTACCAGATGCGGCTCAGCTCGCCGTGGTAATGGGCCGCATCGAAGTACCACGGCGACGGCAGCGTCGCGACCTTGGTCGTCAGGCCGCTGTAACCCGGATCACGCCGGACCGGGGAAATGTGGGTACTCACGAGGCTCTCCCGTACGGGGGCGCTTGTCGCGGCGTGGCAACGCGTCGCGCCGCCCGCGCATTGTAGCGCAGGCTCACTCGTCTGTAGTCCGAATCCTACAGTGGCCGGTATGACCGCCCTACATTGACAGAGGCGGTCGAAGGCTAAGATCTGTCCGGCTCATTGCCGCGATTACGGTTGCCGCACGGGGAGGCGAAGCAGCAGCGGCGGCGCGCAGCACGCTCATCGAGCGTGTTGCTTGGGTGGGTCTCCCCGTGGGGCGTGCGAAGCACGGCAGTGCGCATCTGCACACGTTGTTGTTTCGCCGCATTCGCCTTTGGGAGCTCGCTGATGCAAACCCAGGAACGTGCCCCGCGCCCGCGTCGCGGCAACGGCAGCCAGCACCCCGAAGACAGCCAGCTCGACCTGCGGCGGTTGCTGCGCGCGCTGCAGGCGGTGCGCGACGGCGATTTCTCGGTGCGGCTCGCCGGCGACCAGACGGGACTTCCCGGCAAGATCGCCGACACATTCAACGAGATCGTGACCTCCAACGAGCGCCTCGCCGGGGAGCTGGAGCGCGCCGGGCAGATCGTCGGCAAGGACGGCAAGACGCGCCACCGCATGTCGAGCGACCGCCGCTCGGGCGCCTGGGGCGCAATGGAAGACTCGGTGAACACGCTGATCGACGACCTGCTGTGGCCGATCACCGAGGTGACGCGCACCATTTCCGCGGTCGCCAAGGGCGACCTGCAGCAGACCATGAGCCTGGAGGTGAACGGCCGGCCGCTCAAGGGCGAGTTCCTGCGCTCGGCGACCATCGTCAACACCATGATCGAGCAGATGAGCGCCTTCACCTCCGAGGTGACGCGCGTGGCGCGCGAGGTCGGCACCGAGGGCAAGCTCGGCGGCCAGGCCGCCGTCCCCGGCGTCGCCGGCACCTGGAAGGATCTCACCGACAGCGTCAATTCCATGGCGAGCAACCTCACCGGCCAGGTGCGCAACATCTCCGAGGTGACGATCGCGGTAGCGAACGGCGACCTGTCGCGCAAGATCACCGTCGACGTGCGCGGCGAGATCCTGCAGCTGAAGGAGGCCATCAACACCATGGTCGATCAGCTGCGCTCGTTCGCCTCCGAGGTGACGCGCGTGGCGCGCGAGGTCGGCACCGAGGGCAAGCTCGGCGGCCAGGCGATCGTCTCGGGCGTCGCCGGTACCTGGAAGGACCTCACCGACTCGGTCAACGCCATGGCCACCAACCTCACCGGCCAGGTGCGCAACATCGCCGAGGTGACTACCGCCGTGGCGCGCGGCGACCTGTCGCGCAAGATCACCGTCGACGTCAAGGGCGAGATCCTCGAGCTGAAGAACACCATCAACACCATGGTGGACCAGTTGAACAGCTTCGCCGCCGAGGTGACGCGCGTGGCGCGCGAGGTCGGCACCGAGGGCAAGCTCGGCGGCCAGGCCGCCGTCCCCGGCGTCGCCGGCACCTGGAAGGATCTCACCGACTCGGTCAACTCCATGGCCGGCAACCTTACCGGCCAGGTGCGCAACATCGCGGAGGTCTCGACCGCCATCGCCAGCGGCGACCTGTCGCGCAAGATCACCGTGGATGTGCGCGGCGAGATCCTGCAGCTCAAGGAGACCATCAACACCATGGTCGATCAGCTGCGCTCGTTCGCCTCCGAGGTGACGCGCGTGGCGCGCGAGGTCGGCACCGAGGGCAAGCTCGGCGGCCAGGCGGTGGTGCAAGGCATCGCCGGCACCTGGAAGGATCTCACCGACTCGGTCAACTCCATGGCCGGCAACCTCACCGGCCAGGTGCGCAACATCGCCGAAGTGGCCACCGCCATCGCCAACGGTGACCTGTCGCGCAAGATCACCGCCGACGTCAAGGGCGAGATCCTGCAGCTGAAGGAGTCCATCAACACCATGGTGGACCAGTTGAACGCGTTTGCCGCCGAGGTGACCCGCGTGGCGCGCGAGGTGGGTACCGAGGGCAACCTCGGCGGCCAGGCCGAGGTCAAGGGCGTCAGCGGCGTGTGGAAGGACCTCACCGACAACGTCAATTCCATGGCCAGCAACCTCACCGACCAGGTGCGCAACATCGCCGAGGTCGCCACCGCGATCGCGCGCGGTGACCTGTCGCGCAAGATCACCGTCGACGTGCGCGGGGAGATCCTGCAGCTGAAGCAAACCATCAACACCATGGTGGACCAGTTGAACGCCTTTGCCGCCGAGGTGACCCGCGTGGCGCGCGAGGTCGGCTCCGAGGGCCGGCTCGGCGGCCAGGCGGACGTCAAGGACGTGAGCGGCGTGTGGAAGGACCTCACCGACAAGGTCAATTCCATGGCGAGCAACCTCACCGGCCAGGTGCGCAACATCGCCGAGGTCGCCACCGCCATTGCGCGCGGCGACCTGTCGCGCAAGATCACCGTCGACGTGCGCGGCGAGATCCTGCAGCTGAAGGAAACCGTCAACACCATGGTCGACCAGCTCAACAGCTTCGCCGCCGAGGTGACCCGCGTGGCGCGCGAGGTCGGCACCGAGGGCAAGCTCGGCGGCCAGGCGATCGTGCCCGGCGTTGCCGGCACCTGGAAGGACCTCACCGACAACGTCAACTCCATGGCGCGCAACCTCACCGGCCAGGTGCGCAACATCGCGGAAGTGTCCACCGCCATTGCGCGCGGTGACCTGTCGCGCAAGATCACCGTGGATGTCAAGGGCGAGATCCTGCAGCTGAAGGAGACCATCAACACCATGGTCGATCAGCTGAACGGCTTCGCCGCCGAGGTGACGCGCCTCGCCCGCGAGGTCGGCACCGAGGGCAAGCTCGGCGGTCAGGCGCTGGTGCCGGGCGTCGCCGGCACCTGGAAGGACCTCACCGACAACGTCAACGTGATGGCCAACAACCTCACCAACCAGGTGCGCGGCATCGTCAAGGTCGTGACCGCGGTCGCCAACGGCGACCTGCGCCAGCGCCTCACGGTGGAGTCCAAGGGCGAGGTCAACGCGCTCGCCGACACCATCAACAGCATGACCGACACGCTCGCCATCTTCGCCGACCAGGTCACCAGCGTGGCGCGCGAGGTGGGCGTCGAGGGGCGCCTGGGCGGCCAGGCGCACGTGCCGGGCGCTGCCGGCACCTGGAAGGACCTGACCGCCAACGTCAACCTGCTGGCCGCCAACCTCACCAACCAGGTGCGCGCCATCGCGGAAGTGGCCACCGCGGTCACCAAGGGCGACCTGACCCGCTCGATCCAGGTGGAAGCGCGCGGCGAGGTGTCCGAGCTCAAGGACAACATCAACGCCATGATCGGCAACCTGCGCGCCACCACCGAGCGCAACACCGAGCAGGACTGGCTGAAGACCAACCTCGCCAAGTTCAGCCGCATGATGCAAGGCCAGCGCGACCTGGTGACGGTGGGGAAGCTGCTGCTGTCGGAGCTCGCGCCGCTGGTGAACGCGCAGCAGGGCATCGTCTACGTGATGGACAGCACCCACGAGGTGCCCTCGCTCAAGGAGCTCGCCAGCTACGCCGACGAGGCGTTCGAGCCGCGCGAGCCGCGCCGCTACGGCCTGGGCCAGGGGCTGGTGGGGCAGGCGGCCGCGGACCGCCAGCGCCTGATCGTCACCGACATCCCCGAGGACTCCATCCAGGTGCGCGGCGGGCTGTTCAACGTGCGCCCGCGCAGCGTCATCGTGCTGCCGGTGCTGTACGAGGGGCACGTCAAGGCGGTGGTGGAGCTCGCTTCCCTCGGGGAGTTCACCGCCTCGCACCTCGCGTTCCTCGAGCAGCTCACCGGCAGCATCATCGGCGTGGTGCTCAACACCATCGAGGCGACCATGCGCACCGAGGGTCTACTCAAGCAGTCGCAGCAGCTCGCCGGCGAGCTGCAGACGCAGCAGGCCGAATTGCAGCAGACCAACGAGGAGCTCGCCAACAAGGCGAAGCTGCTCGCCGAGCAGAACGTCGAGGTGGAGCGCAAGAACCAGGAGATCGAGCTGGCGCGGCGCGCGCTCGAGGAGAAGGCCGCGGAACTCGCGCTCACCTCGCGCTACAAGTCGGAGTTCCTCGCCAACATGTCGCACGAGCTGCGCACGCCGCTCAACAGCATCCTGATCCTCGGCCAGCAGCTCGCCGAGAACGCGGACGGCAACCTCTCCGGGCGCCAGGTGGAGTTTGCCAACACCATCCACGGCGCCGGCACCGACCTGCTGAACCTGATCAGCGACATCCTCGATCTGTCGAAGATCGAGTCGGGCACGGTCACGGTGGAGTGCGAGGAGCTCCCCTTCACGCACCTGCGCGAGACCATCGAGCGCAATTTCCGCCACGAGGCGGACGCCCGCAAGCTGTCCTTCACCGCCGACTTCGACGCGCGGCTCGGCCGCGCCATCACCACCGACTCCAAGCGCCTGCTGCAGGTGCTGAAGAACCTGCTGTCGAACGCCTTCAAGTTCACCGAGCGCGGCGGCGTGCGGCTGCACGTCGGGCTTGCCACCGGCGGCTGGGGCGCCGAGCACCCGACCTTGAGCCAGGCGCCCTCGGTGGTGGAGTTCTCCGTCAGCGATACCGGCATCGGCATCCCGCCCGAGAAGCAGAAGATCATCTTCGAGGCCTTCCAGCAGGCCGACGCCGGCACGGCGCGCAAGTACGGCGGCACGGGCTTAGGTTTGGCGATCAGTCGCGAGCTGGCGCACCTGCTCGGCGGCGAGATCCGCCTGAGCAGCGTCCACGGCAGCGGCAGCACCTTCACGCTCTACCTGCCGGTGTCCTTCATCGGCTCGGCCTACAACCGCGGGGCGGGGCAGGGCGGCGCGACCGCGGCGAGCACCGCGCAGGCGAGCTTCCAGCCGGTGGCGCTGCCGGCGGTGCGCCCGGAGGAGATCGCCGACGACCGCGAGAACCTTGCGCCCGCGGATGCCGTGCTGCTGGTGGTGGAGGACGATCCGCACTACGCGCGCGTGCTGCTCGAGCTGGCGCGCCGGCACGCCTTCAAGGTGGTGCTGGCGCGCACCGGCGCGGACGCGCTCAGCCTGGCGCGCAAGTACCCGCCGACCGCGGTGTCGCTCGACGTGTTCCTGCCGGATATGCTCGGCTGGACGGTGCTGAACCAGCTCAAGCGCAACCCCGAGACGCGCCACATCCCGGTGCAGATCCTCACCGTCGAGGACGAGCGCCAGTACGGCCTCGAGCGCGGTGCGTTCTCCTTCATCACCAAGAGCGTCACCACCGAGGGCCTGGAGGAGGCGTTCCAGCGCCTCAAGAGCTTCACCGCCGAGCGCGTGCGGCGGTTGCTGGTGGTCGAGGACGATCCGGCCGAGCAGCTTTCGGTGAGCGAGCTGCTCGGTCACCACGACGTCGAGATCACCACCGCCGACACCGGCGCGGCGGCGCTCGCGGCCATGCGCAGCGGCGGCTTCGACTGCGTGGTGCTCGACCTGCGGCTGCCGGACATGTCCGGCTTCGAGCTGCTCGCACAGGTGCAGCAGGATGCGCAGCTGCGCCCCACGCCGATCATCGCGTTCACCGGGCGCGAGCTCTCCGACGAGGAGGAGATCGAGCTGCGCAAGAACGCCAAGAGCATCGTGCTCAAGGGTGTGCGCTCGCCCGAGCGACTGCTGGATGAGACGGCGCTGTTCCTGCACCGCGTGATCGCCGACCTGCCGCCCGCCAAGCAGCAGATGATCGAGGCGCTGCACGAGAGCGACGAGCCCCTGAGCGGCCGCAAGGTGCTGGTGGTGGACGATGACATCCGCAACATCTTCGCGCTCAACAGCCTGCTCGAGCGCCACCACATGCAGGTGATCACCGCCACCAACGGGCACGAGGCGATCAAGCTGGTGGAGAGCACCGATGAGCTGTCGCTGGTGCTGATGGACGTGATGATGCCGGAGATGGACGGCTACGAGACCATGCGCCGCATCCGCAGCAACCAGAGATTCCGCATGCTGCCGATCATCGCCCTCACCGCCAAGGCCATGAAGGGCGACCGCGAGAAGTGCCTGGAAGCGGGCGCGTCCGACTACGTGGCCAAGCCCGTCAACACCGATCAGCTGCTGTCGCTGGTGCGCATGTGGCTGCATCGCTAGTACCGCGCGGCGCGAACGGCGGCCGCGACGGGGACATGGACGTTTCCGGCAAGGTGAACATCCTGCTGGTGGATGACCAGCCGGCACGGCTGCTCACCTACGAGGCGGTGCTCGCCGAGCTCGGGCAGAACCTGGTGACGGCGCGCTCCGGGTTGGAGGCGCTGGAAAAGCTCATGCGCGAGGAGTTCGCGGTGGTGCTGCTCGACGTGAGCATGCCCGACATGGATGGCTTCGAGGCCGCGCGTCTGATCCACGACCACCCGCGCTTCGAGCGCACGCCGATCATCTTCGTCACCGGCGTGCACATCAGCGAGCTCGATCGCCTCAAGGGCTACAAGCTCGGCGCGGTCGATTACGTCTCCATCCCGGTGGTGCCCGAGATCCTGCGCAGCAAGGTGGCGGTGCTGGTCGAGCTGTTCTGCAAGCGGCGCGAGCTGCGCGAGCTCAACCGCAACCTGGCGCTCGCCAACGAGCGCCTGGCGCAGGCGAACCTCGCGCTGCGCGAGGAGCGCACGCGCGAGCTCGAGCAGTTCAACGCCACGCTGCAGCGCGCCAACGAACAGCTGGCGCGCGCCAATCGCAGCCTGCAGAAGGAAGTCAGCGAGCGTGCCCGGGCGGAGGATGCGCTCAAGGAGGCCGATCGGCGCAAGGACGAGTTTCTCGCCATGCTCGCCCACGAGCTGCGCAACCCGCTCGCGCCCATCCTCAACGCCGTGCAGCTGATGCGCATGGACCTGTCGATGAAGCAGCTGAGCTGGTCGCGCGAGGTCATCGAGCGGCAACTGTCGTACCTCACCCGTCTGGTGGATGACCTGCTCGACGTTTCGCGCATCACGCGCGGCAAGATCTCACTCGCGCGCGAGCCGGTCGAGGTCGCGACCCTCATCGCGCGCGCCGTCGAGACCGTCGCGCCGCTGATCGACGAACGCGGGCACCAGCTGGCGGTGCAGGCCCCCGCCGAGCCGCTGCTGCTGTACGGTGACCTGCTGCGCCTCACGCAGGCGCTCAGCAACGTGCTCGGCAACGCGGCCAAGTACACCAACCGCGGCGGCCACATTCTGCTGCGCGTCCAGCACGCCGGGGATGAGGTCGAGTTCCGGGTGAGCGACGACGGCGTCGGCATCCCCGCGGAGCGGCTGCCGCTGATTTTCGACCTGTTCACGCAGCTCGACAGCCGCAGCGACTACGCGCAGAGCGGACTGGGCATCGGGCTCGCCCTGGTGCGGCGCCTGATGGAGATGCACGGCGGCACCGTCACGGCGGCGAGCGAGGGCAGCGGGCGCGGCAGCGAATTCACCATCCGCCTGCCGCTGCTGCGTGCGGCAGCCGTGCCGGCGCGCGCCACCGCGAGCGCTGCGCGCGGTGAGCTGGCGCCCGTGATCCGCCGCCGCATTCTGGTGGCGGACGACAACCCGGATGCGCTCGCGAGCCTCGCCGCGGTGCTGCAGCTGCAGGGTCACGAGGTGTTCAGCGCCGCGAACGGCACGCAGGCGCTCGAGTGCGCCGACCGCTACCGGCCGGAGGTCGCGCTGCTCGATATCGGCATGCCGCTGCTCGATGGTTACGAGGTGGCGCGCCGCATCCGCGCCCAGCAATGGGGTACGCAGGTCACGCTGCTGGCGCTGACGGGGTGGGGGCAGGAGCCGGACCGCCGCCGCTCGCAGAACGCCGGCTTCGATCAGCACCTGGTGAAGCCGCTCGATCTGGCCAGGCTCAATGAGCTGCTGGGCCGATTGCCGCTGCGCGCGCCCGCGGGAGCGGGGATGCCTGCCGCCCAGTCCGGGGACCCTTCACACCTATAATGTCGCGCCCCGATACGGCGCGGCATCTGCCGGAAGTGTTGCATGCACAAACTGACCTGTGCGCTCCTCGTGAGCCTCGTGCCGTACGCGGCGCAGGCCGCCGGGGACGCGAGCGCCACCCACACCGAGCGCGCCTGGATCGAGCGCAGCAACGCCTACACCCGCAAGCTCCTCGACGTGCAGCTCGAGCACGCGCCGGAGCAGGGCTCGCGCCAGGGACTGGCGAAGTACGACGAGCGCATCGCCAACCCGACGCTCGCCGATCAGTTCGCCGCGCGCCACGAGCTCGAGACGCTGATGAGGGAGGTGAATGCCGCACGCGGGACCGAGGCCGATAAGCGCGTGCAGGAGGACCTCGACATCCTCCACCAGGCGTTCGATCTGCGCTTTCGCCGCGAGGACTACGAGCTCAGGCACGAGGTGCCGTTCCTCAATGCGAGCGCCACGGTATTCGAGGGCGTGCGCTCGCTGCTCGATGACCAGGTGACCGCCGAGCGGCGCCCGGCGGCACTGGCGCGCTTGCGCCGCTACGCGGGCCTGGAGAGCGGCTACCGCCCCTTCACCGAGATCCTGCAGCAGCGTGTGCAGGAGCAGATGGCGAAGCCGGGAGTTCTCTATCCGGCGCAAAGCCAGATCGAGACCGAGCTCGGACGCAACCCGAATTATCTCGACGGCATGGCGCAGCTGTTCAAAAAGTACGGCCTGCAGGGCTGGGAGCCCGCCTTCGAGAAACTCAAGACGCAGTTGACGGACTACGACGGCTGGGTGCGCCAGAACGTTCTGCCCAAGGCGCGCACGGATTTTCGTCTGCCGCCGGAAAAGTACGCGCTCGATTTCGAGCAATATGGGGTCGACATCCCGCCGCAGCAGATCGCCGCCATGGCGCACGCGGCATTTACCGAGTACCAGGGGCAGATGGCGCCGCTCGCCGCGCAGGTGGCGAGCGCCAATCACTACCCCTCGAAGGACTACCGCGCCGTGATCCGTGAGCTGAAGAAGCAGCAGATCACCGGCGATGCGATCCTGCCGTTCTTCAACAACCGCCTGCACCAGATCGAGCAGCTCATCGTGGCACACGACCTGGTGACGCTGCCCGACCGGCCGGCGATCATCCGCCTGGCGACCGCGGCGGAGACGGCCCGCGAGCCCGCCCCGCACATGTCGCCGCCGCCGCTGGTGCACAACACCGGGCAGCGCGGCGAGTTCGTGCTGCCGCTCAATATCCCGGCGGCGAATGGCGGTGCGGCGGACCGCTACGATGACTTCACTTTCGATGCGGTCGCCTGGACGCTCACCGCGCACGAGGCGCGCCCCGGTCACGAGCTGCAGTTCGATTCCATGGTCGAGCAGGGCGTGAGCCTGGCGCGCGCCCACTACGCGTTCAATTCCACCAACGCCGAGGGCTGGGGACTGTACTCCGAGTACCTCATGCAGCCGTACGAGCCGCCCGCCGGACAGCTGCTCACGCTGCAGCTGCGGCTGCTGCGCGCCGCGCGCGCCTTTCTTGATCCGGAGCTGCAGAGCGGCGCGGCCACGCCCGAGCACGCCTACCAGGTGCTGGAGCAGGACGTGGTGCTGAGCCACGCGTTCGCCAAGGAGGAGGTCGAGCGTTTCACCTTCCGCTCGCCCGGGCAGGCCAACAGCTACTTCTACGGCTACACGCGGCTGCTCGCGCTGCGCAAGGAAACCGAGCAGGCGCTGGGCAGCGCCTTCACCCCGAAGGCCTTCCACGACTTCATCCTCGCCCAGGGCTTACTGCCGCCCGACCTGATGCGCCGGGCGGTGCTCGAGGACTTCGTCCCGGCGCACAAGGCCGCAGCCGCGGTGCCGGCCGGCGGCGCGCGCGCGGCCCCCTAGCGAGGCGTCACTCCGAGAAAGGCCTCGGCAACCCGCAGGTAGTGCCACGTCTCGTCCGGATTCCTGGCAAACGCCTGCGCGAAGAGCTCCTCGCCCTTGTCGCGCTGACCGATGGTTATGTACCAGGCGCCGATCTCGGCACGGCCGGTGTCGTCGCTGCCCTTGGGATCGGCCGCCAGCACCTTCTGGAACGCCTCCTCGGCGCGCTGGTTTTCCTTCGCTTCGACATAGATCTGGCCGACGCGCTGCCAGTCGCTCGCCTCGGGCTTGCCGTTGACCACCTGGTCGATCAGCGCCTGGCCCCGGGCCTTGTCGCCCGAGAGGTAATAGACGCGCGCGACGCCCAGCAGCTCCCAGGAACCGCTGCCGGCGAGCTTCTGCGCTTCATCGAGCGCGGCCTGTGCGGCTTCCTTGGGGGTCTTGCCGCGCATCACCTCGATGCCCGGCGCCTTCTCCCCCCTCTGCTTCGCCGCGACACCGGCGGCGACACCCAAAATCAGGCACCCGGCGGCGAGTGCTACAGCGAGACCCGTTTTCATGTTGTTTTCCCCTGCGTGAGCGCGGCGTCAGCCGCGATGCTTGCCCTTGAAGATACGCACCTGCTCGTTGAGTCTGTCGGCGAGCGCCTGCTCCTGGTCCACCGCGGTGTTGTGGGCGCTGATGCCGAACGCCTTGAGTTGCTGGATGTCGGCGGCGGAGGCAACGCCGGCGTATTGTCCGGCGAGCCGCTCGACGGCCCCGTCGACGCAGTGGGTATAGGCCACCGTGGCGGTATCGTAGGCCTTGAAAGCACTGGTCGCCTCGACCATCTGCTCGCGCGAGGCGCGGGCACCGTCGGGCATGGGCGGCTCGGTCGTGGCCGGACAGGCGAGGATCGCGGCGTTGATGCTTTGCGCCAGGTCGACGGTCGCCGGCGGCGCGGCGGCGGTGGAGGCGACGGGCGACGCAGCTGGCGCAGCTGGCGGCACGGGCGGGGGTTCCGGTCGGATGAGCCAGGGCGTCGCCGCCCACAGCAGCAGTCCCACTCCGGCGAGCGCCACCACGACGCGCACCACGGCGGGCGTCCTGAAGCGCCCGAGCAGCAGCGCTGCCACGATGGCGATGATCCCGGCCGCGAGCAGGGCGATCCTCAATTCGTTCGGCATGGCGGCTATTGTAGGGCGATACGTTCGCTGCGCGCGAGCAGCCGCGGGGCCTCGAGCCGCTCGCTCCACGCGCGGAAAGCCGCCGTCGGCCCGCGCCACGTCAGCTCGGTAACATTCAGGAACAATTCGGCATCGGTGCGCAGCGTGGCGAGCTGCTTGAAGAGCAGCGCGAGCTCGCGGCGCTCAGCGAGCACCGCCGGCGGAAAGCTCTCCAGCGCCCCGTAGCGACCGATGAGGCGCGCGGCGGTCACGCGGCCGATGCCGGCGAGCCCGGGGTAGCCGTCGGCACTGTCGCCGACCAGTGCCAGAAAGTCGGGGATCAGCTGCGGCTCGACGCCGAACTTGGCGCGCACCGCCGCGGCATCGCGTATCTGCCGGCTCTTGCGTTCCACCTGCACCACGCGCTCACCGCGCACGCACTGCGCCAGATCCTTGTCCGGGGTCCAGATGCACACCTTCTGCGCCTGTGAATCCGCGGCGGCGAGGTGTGCGGCGGAGGCGAGCGCATCGTCGGCTTCCAGCTCGACCATCGGCCACACCACGACCCCGAGTGCCGCCAGCGCATCTTCCAGTGGCTGAAACTGTGCGAGCAGCGCCGGCTCGACGCCTTCGCCGGTCTTGTAGTCGGGCCACAGGCGATTGCGGAAGGATTCGATGACGTGGTCGGTGGCAACCCCGAGGTGCGTCGCGCCCTGCTCGAGCATCTCGAGGACCGTACCCAGCACACCGGCCACGGCGCCGTAGGGACGCTCGGCGCCGCCGCTGTAGCGGCGCAGGCCATAGAAATGGCGGAACAGCTCGTACGTGCCGTCGACGAGATGGACGATCACGGGCGTGCGCGCCGCGCTTTAGCGCAGCTCCGCGAGTATCCACTCCACCAGGCGGCGGGTGTGCTGCTCCATCTGCGAGTACGGCCCCGGCTGGTAGTAGCGCGAGGTGATGCCCTGCTGGTTCAGCTCGATGATGCGCTTGTCGGCGAGGCTGGTGACTTTCCACAGCCAGGTGAGCCGCTCGAGGTCGTAGTCGGCGTCGGCGCGCGCCTCCGCGCGCACCAGCCACATGACCTCCATGTCGGTGCGCCCCACGCTGCGCGGCACGAAGCGGTAGATGAGGCCGTGATCGGGATAGGCGAGGAAGTTGCTGGTCAGGCCGACGTCGAAGAACGTCACCCCGCCGTCGTAGTCAGTGAATTCCCCCATGAGCGGGGCGAGCGGCCGGCCGTCCTCGCTGCCGCTCACCGCGCCCTCCGCCAGCGCCGAGCGGGCACTGTCGGCGGCTTCCTGACCGGGGCGGGCGGTGAGGCCCCAGTGGTCGAGCTCGCGGATCGTGACCCCGAGCGCGCGGGCGCGGGCGCGCACGCGCTCGTCCGCCTCGCGATTGAGCGCCTCGGGGCGTGCATACAGGTGAAAGCGCGAGTATTCGTGGTGCGCCGGCCCGCAGTGGTAGCACTCCATGTAGTTCTCCACCGCGAGCTTCCAGTTGGCATTCACCGGGTAGGTCTCGCGATGCGCGACCCTGGCATCCGCCCAGCCGTAGACCCGCGCGCTGCCGGCGAGCATCGCCTCGACGTGCTCAAGACCGAGCGGCGTTTCTGCCAGCGACACGAAGATCAGGCCCTCGAGTACCCGCGCGTGCAGCGCGCGCAGCCCGTGGTCGGCGCGCTCGAAGTCCGGCGGCATCTGGCGCGCCGCGCGCAGCGAACCGTCGAGCGCGTACGTCCAGGCGTGGTACGGGCAAACGAACACCCCGCCGCGGGCGTGGCCGGCGCGCTCGGTGCATACGCGCGAGCCGCGGTGGCGGCAGACGTTGAGCAGCGCGCGTACCTCGCGGTCCTGGCCGCGCACGATGATGAGTGATTCGCCGCACAGGTCGACGGTGAAGAAATCGCCCGGCTCCGGTACCTGGCTGTGGTGGCCGGCGCAGTGCCAGTGACGCAGCAGCACCCGCTCCAGCTCGCGTGCGAACAGCGCCTCCTCGCAGTAGAAGGGCTGGCTGAGCGCGTAACCGGCACGCTGCTGCGCCATGATCTCTGCAAAGCGATCGTCCATACACATCCCCGCCGGCACGCCCGCCGCAGTCTAGCGGTCCGTTTGCCGTTACGCGAGGCGCAGCCGTGCGAACAACACCGACTTCACCAGATCGAGGATCAGGGCAAACAGCGTCGCGGCCAGCAGAATCGCGCCGATGAAGGACCAGGGCAGCGCGTGCATCAGGATCCCGCGCCCGGCGAGCACGGCGATGATCGCCACGTCGAGCAGTGACGACAGCACGATCCAGCCGCTCGGCCGCGAGCTCCACAGGTGACGGCGCTCGCGCACCACGTAGAACGCGGCCTGGGTACTGAACACCAGCGTCAACGCTGCGAGCGTGCGCAGGCCGTGATTGTCGAGGATGCCGAAATGGAAGTGCGCGACGATGAGCACCGCGGTGCAGAACGCCGCGTTGCACAGCCCGAGCCCGACCGCTGCCGCCGTCACCTGCCCGATGCGCCAGGCGTTCGGCGTGGGCGAGGGACGCACGTGGTCGGTGGTGGCCGACATCGCCAGGAAATCACCGCTGATCAGCAGCAGTACGATCAGCATCGGGGTGAGTATCGCGTGCCCGGTGATGATCAGTCCCACCGTCAGGAACACCATCTGGTTGATCTTGGCGGTCAGAGAGCGCAGCGTGTAGGTGAGGATGCGCTGATAGGCGACGCGGCCGCAGCGCACCGCCGCCACGATGCCGCCGAGGCCGGGCTCGGTGAGCACAATGCCGGCGGCGGATTTGGCGACATCGGTCGCCGTCGAGACGGCGATGCCCATCTGCGCCTGGCGCAGCGCCGGGGCATCGTTGGCGCCGTCCCCGCACATGCCGACCGCGTGGCCGCCGGCCTGGTAGGCACGCACGATGTCGAACTTGTCCTCGGGAAAGACGCCGGCGAACACCGCGAAGTCGCCCGGCTGCACGCCTGCCGGTGGCTTGCCCGCCGGGCAGATGGCGCCCTCGAGCCCGATGGCGCGCGCCACCACGCTGGCGGTGGCGGCCGCATCGCCGCTGACCATCACGGTCTGTACGCCTAGTGTGCGCAGCTCGGCGATCAGCTCGCGCGCATCCGGTCGCGGCGGATCACTGAGCGCCAGCACGCCTGCGCACTGCAGCGCATCCGCCGCGCCGGTGGCCACCGCCAGCACGCGGTAACCCTGCGCCGCGTAAGCCGCGGCCGCCGCCGCGAGCGTGGCGTCCGGCGGGGTGAGCTGCGCGATGCTGGCGAAGGCACCCTTGAGAACGCGTGTGGCTCGACCTGCGGCATCGATCAGCTGCGCTTCGGCGGTGCGCCGGGACGGATCAAAGGGCACGAACGAGACGCGCTTCTGAAGAGGGGGTCCGCCGGCGCGCGCGGCGGCGGCGCGCACCGCGGCGTCCACCGGATCCATGCCGTGGTCGGCGCTCGCCAGCGCCGCCAGCGAGAGCACCTGCGCCGCATCGAAGCCCGCGGCCGGCTGCACGGCGCTTACCGCGAGCTCGTTCTGCGTCAGCGTGCCGGTCTTGTCGGCGCACAACACGTCGATCGTCGCCGCCTCGTCGATGGCCGAGAGCCGCGTCGGCAGCACGTTGCGCGCCACCAGCGCGCGCGCGGCGAGGGCGGCGGCGAGCGTGAAGGTTGCCGGCAGCGCGACCGGGATTGCGGCCAGCACCGCGGTGAGACCGAGCGGAATCATTTCCGCGCCGGGCATGCCGGTAAACGTGGCGTACAGCAGCTGCACCGTCACCATCACGCCGCTGAAAATCGCCAGATTGCGCACCACGCGCAGCACCGCCTGCTGCTGCGAGCTGGCCGCGTGCGCAGCGCCGACGAGCTCGGCGGTGCGGCCGAACTTGGTGCGCGCGCCGGTGGCGACGACCTGCGCGAGCGCCTCGCCGCGGCGCACCAGCGCTCCGGCGTAGGTGTGCGCGCCGGCCGCGGCCTCTACGGGTAAGGACTCGCCGGTCAGCATCGACTGATCGAGCAGCACCTCGCCGTCCAGCAGCACCACGTCCGCGGGCACGATGCTGCCGAGGGTGAGCTTGACGACATCGTCGGGCACGATGTCGCCCGCCGGCAGGATCTGCCACGCGCCGTCGCGGCGCACGACCGCCAGCAACGCGAGGCGCGACTTGAGAGCCTTGAGGGTTGCCTGCGCGCGACCCTCCTGCATCAGCCCGAGCGCCGCATTGAACAGCAGCAGCAGCGCGATCACCGCGGCCTCGAGGTATTCGCGCAGCATGAACTGCAGCAGGATCGCCGCCTCGAGCATCCACGGCACCGGCGCCCACAGTTTCGCGAGCAGGCGTCGCCAGGCGGGCGGCTCGCTCTCGGGAAGGGTGTTGGAGCCGTACGCCTGCCGGCGGAAGTTGACTTCCGTGCTGCTGAGTCCTTGGTGGTTCGCCATCAAGTCCTCAGTGTTGTCCCGCACGGTCACGGTGTCGACCACCGGCGCGACGCGCAGGTTGCGGCGCGTGCGGTCGAGCGCGCGAGCGCGTACGTCAGAGGGTTGCGACAGGCGCGCACCGGCACGCGTGTGTCGCCGTGCGAGCGCGTGTGGGAGCTTAAGGACCCGGCGCGGGGGCTAAGGTTGTGGCCTTCACTTCACGCTGTAGTTGCGCGCCTCGAGACAGGCGGCCTGCGCGCGCATGTAGCCTTCACGACTTGCCGCGTCGTTGCCCGACTGCGCGCCAGCGGTACGTGACGCGTCGAATCCGGTCTGAGTCGCTGCCCAGCGGCGGCACTCATCCTTATCCTGCTTCTGCTGCGCGTCTGACTGGCCGCCCTTCGGGTAGGCGAAGAGATCCGCGGAGAGCGCCGGAGAGCCCGCGGCTGCCGCCGCACCTGAGGGCGGCGCCTCGCTGAGATTGGCGTTAGCGGGCGGATCGACCTGCTGGTACTGACCGGCGCCACCGTCCCAGAGGTAGTACGAGCCGTCGGCGTAGTAGTACGGCAGGCCGCCCCACCAGTACGTGGAGTAGTACCACGGCAGGAACGGCACGTAGATGCCGAGGCCCCAGCCCCACCAGCCGTAGCCATAGTAGCCACCGCGCCAGCCGTAGCCGCCGTGCCAGCCATAACCATAGCCGCCGTGGTAGCCGTAGCCGCCGTGGTAGCCGTAGCCACCGTGACCGGCGAACCCGCCACGGGCGCCGCCGTGGAATCCGCCGCCGCCACCATGAAATCCGCCGCCACCATGAAATCCGCCGCCGCCGGGCCCGGCGTTCGCGACTCCCGCCCCGCACAGCAGGACAGTTGCCGCCAGCGCCGCAAACCGCATGAAGCCCCGTGTGCTCATGATGGCAACCTCCTCATCGAGCGGCCATTCTACCCGCCCCGCTGGGGCGGCGATTCGCCGCCTCACTCATTTTGACAGACAATCCACACTCTGGGTTCGCCGACATGGCCGGGGCGCGCCGCGCCGGTGTTCCCCTCGGCGGCGTTCATTAAGATTCTGTCATGACGCGCCTGGCTACCGATGCGACAGCCAACGGATGGGACAGCGATGAGTGCGGATAAAACAGCCATGACCACGCAGAAAGCCAGCGTGTGTCCGCTCGACTGTCCTGACACCTGCAGTCTCACCGTCACGGTGGCCGATGAGCAGGTGCTCGCGGTGCGCGGCAGCCGTGCCAACCCCATCACCCACGGCGCGGTGTGCGCCAAGGTGGCGAAGCTCTATCCGGATTTCGTCCACGGGCCGAACCGCCTGCGTCATCCGCTGGTGCGCACCGGCGCCAAGGGAGCGGGCGAGTTCCGCCAGGTCGGCTGGGACGAGGCGCTCGCGCTCATCCACCAGCGTGTGCAGGCGGTCATCGAACAGCACGGACCCGAGGCGGTGCTGCCGCTCAACTACGCGGGGCCCCACGGCCTGCTGGCCGGCGACTCGATGTCGCTGCGCTTCTTTCACCGGCTGGGCGCATCGCTGCTCAGCCGCAACCCGTTGTGCGGCGGCATCCGCAGCACGGCCTACGCGGCGACCTTCGGCGCGACTCCCGGTACACCGCTGCAACAGGTGGCGCTGGCGAACCTCATCATCGTGTGGGGCAACAACGCCAGCGTGTGCAATCTGCACCTGATGCGCCAGATCAACGCCGCCCGGCGTCACGGCGCGAAGCTGGTGGTGATCGACCCGCGGCGCACGCGGGTCGCCGAGCAGGCGCAGCTGCATCTGGCCGTGCGCCCCGGCACCGACGTGGTGCTGGCGTGGGCGCTCGCGGTTGAGCTCGAGCGCAACGGCACCCTCGCGCACGAGTTCATCGCACGTCACGTGCACGGCTTCGAGCCCTTCATGCAAGCCGCGCGCGCCTATCCGGCGGAGCGGGCGGCGGACATCTGCGGGGTCGGCGTGGAGGAGATACGCACGCTGGCACGCTGGTACCAGGAGGCAACGCCTGCGGTCATCGCCTGGGGCAACGGCCTCGAGCGCAATCGCAACGGCGGCTCGGGGTTGCGTGCCATCGCCGCGCTGCCGGCGCTGGCCGGCAAGTTCGGCGTCGCGGGCGGCGGGCTGGTGGGCGGGGCCGGCCATGCCTTTCCCAAGACTCCCGAGCGGCTGACGCTGCCTGCTCTGCTGCCCAACCGCCCGCGCACCATCAATATCCTCGACGTGTCGCGACTGATCCTCGACGAGGCGCTGGCCCCCCCGATCAGGGCCGTGTTCATCTACAACCACAACCCGCTCATCGTGCACCCCGACCAGAACCGCATGCGCCGGGCGCTCGCCCGCGAGGACCTCTTCACGGTCGGGATCGACGTGGCGATGACCGACAGCATGGCGTACGCGGACGTGATCCTGCCGGCGTGCACGCACTTCGAGCATGCCGATCTTTATGCCGCCTACGGGCAGCAGTACCTGCAGCGCGCGGCCGCGGTGATTGCGCCGGTGGGGGAGAGTCTGCCCAACACCGAGATCTTCCGGCGCCTGGCGGCGCAGTTCGGCTTCACCGAACCGGAGTTGCGCGCGGACGATGCCGAGCTGATGGACGCCGCATTGGACGCCGGCGACCCGCGCCTCAACGGACGCCAGCCGAGCCGCCTGCCGCTCGAGCAGGCACTCAGCATGGAGTACGGTGGTGCCGAGCCGGTGCTGTGCGAGAACGTCTGGCCGCGCACCCCCAGCGGTCGTATCGAGCTGCTGTCACAGGCGCTCGCGGAGCGCTACCAGGCGGCGCTCCCCGCTTTCGTCCCGCTGCAGTCGGCATACCCGCTGGCACTCATCACGCCGGCCTCGGACGAGCGCATCACCTCCACTTTCGGCGCGCTCGCGGCGAGCGATGCCACCCCGCCGCTCGACATGCACCCCGACGATGCGGCAGCGCGCGGCCTGAAGGATGGCGACCGGGTGCGCGTCTGGAACGAGTGGGGCGAGGTGTTCCTGCCGCTGCGCATCAGTGCGCTGGTACGCCCGGGCGTGGTCTCGTCGGACAAGGGCGCGTGGCTGCGCACCAGTGGCAACGGGCAGACCGTCTCGGCGCTCGCGCCGCCGCACAAGGCCGACATCGCCGACGGCGCCTGCTTCAACGACGCGCGGGTCGAGGTGCGCTCAGCGCCCTGAGAATCTCAGCGTACGGCCGACGTGTATGAGGCGGCCACGGCCCCGGCGGGTACGGAGGCGGCTGGTGCGGCTGCGGCGGCGGCTGGTGCGACGGCGGGTGCTGCGGCCGCGGCGGGTGCAGCGGCGGGCGGTGCGGCGGCGGGTGCTGCGGCCGCGGCGGGTACGGCCGCAGGTGGTGCGGCCGCGGGTGGTGCGGCCGGGGTGGCTGGTGTCGGCGCCGGGGACGTC
>DATHQM010000058.1:0-53936 GCA_035482695.1 Steroidobacteraceae bacterium
GCCGCCTCCTCGAGGTCGGCGTCCTCCATGACGATGATGGGATCGTTGCCGCCCAGCTCGAGCACCTGGCGCTTGTAGACGGCCTTGGCGGCAATGTACTTGCCGATCGCCACGCCGCCGGTGAAGGTGACGAGGTCGACATCCGCGTTCGTGAGGAGCTCGTCCGCGATCGTCTTCGGGTCCCCGGTGAGCACGCTGAACATCGGCGGCGGGAGCCCTGCCTCGTAGAGGATATCGGCCAGCAGCAGCGCCGTGAGCGGGGTCTTCTCCGAGGGCTTGAGCACCATGCGGTTGTTGCTGGCGATGCTCGGCGCCACCTTGTGCGCCACCTGATTGAGCGGGTGATTGAATGGCGTGATGGCGGCGATCGCCCCGAGCAGCGGCTCGCGCAGCGTGTAGACCTTGCGCCGCTTGCCGTGCGCGGTGAGGTCGCAGGAGAACACCTGGCCATCGTCCTGCAGTGCGGCGTTGCCGGCGAACACGAACACGTCGCAGGCGCGACCCACCTCGTAGAGGGAGTCCTTCTTGCACAGTCCGCTCTCGGCGGTGATGAGGTCGGCGAGCTCCTCGGTGCGCGCGCGCAGCGCCGCCGCCGTCTGGTAGCAGATACGGTAGCGCTCGTAGCGCGTCAGCGGCGAGCGAAAAGCGCGCGCCACGCCGATCGCGCGGCGCACCTCATCGACCGATGCCTGGGCCACCGAGGCGATGACCGCGCCGCTGTAGGGATTGACCACCTCGCGCTGGCGCTCGGTGGCGACGCGCGCGCCGCCGATGCGCAGCCCCTCCTGCAGCACGGGCGCGCGGCGCGCCACCTCACCGGCGCTGCCGGGCGCCCTAGCCGGCATGATTCAGCACCCAGTCGAAGGCATCGAAATTGCGCCAGCGTCGGTTGGTGTCGAGAGCGGCGATGCGGCGATTGAGCACCAGCGGCACCTGCTGCTCGGAGAGACCGCCGTGCGAGCGCAGCGGGGCATCCAGTCCCGACAGATCGTGCTTCGCCGCGGCGCTGCCGAGCGCGACCGAGCGCTCCGAGACCACGACGAGATCGCCGATGCGGTCGGCGGGCAGCTCGAAGCGCACCGCCGCCTCGTGACGCGGCAGCACCACCTCGATGCCGCGCAGCGCGCTTAAACGTTGCGCGAGCGTGCGCGCATCGCTGCCGCCGGACAGGTACACCGTGGCGTAGGAGCCGAGCGCCCCGTGGTGTACGACGTACGGGTCGGTGATCGGCAGGATCACGCGTGCCCGGCCGGCGCCGAGCCAGCCGTCCAGCAGGTCCTGCAGGTAGATGACGTTGGGACTGGCGTCGAGCCGCGTCTTGGCGTTCATGCCGTGGTCGGCGGTGAGCGCGATGCTGCAGCCGGCGTCCTCGAGCTGCGCGAGGTAGCCGTCCATCATCCGGTAGAACGCGTTGGCTTCGGCCGTGCCGGGCGCATGCTTATGCTGCACGTAGTCGGTAGTCGAGAGGTACATGACGTTGGCGCGGCGCGCCTGCATCAGCTTGACGCCGGCGGCGAACACGAACTCGGACAACGCCGCGCTGTAGACATCCGGCAGCGGCAGGCCGACCAGTGCCAGCACGCCCTCGATACCGTGCTCGGCGAGGCTCGCCTGGTCGGCTTTCTCGGCGGAGAAGCACATGCCGCGCAGCTTGTGGCCGAGGAGCTTGCGCAGCTTGTCCTTCGCGGTCACCACCGCCACCTGGCAGCCCGCCTCGCCGAGCGCTGCGAGCAGCGTCGGCGCGCGCAGCCACTTCGGGTCGTTCATCATGACTTCGACGCCGTTCTCGACGTCGTACAGGTAATTGCCGCAGATGCCGTGAACCGCCGGCGGCACGCCAGTGACGATCGACAGGTTGTTCGGGTTGGTGAAGCTCGGCATGACGCAGTCGGCGATCACCGCGCTGCCGCGCGCGAGCACTTGCCGCATCCACGGCATGTGCCCGGCGGCCACTGCCTGGGCGATGTAGTCCGGCTCGCAGCCGTCGACGCACACCACCACCACCGGGCGCTCGGGCAGCCGGTAGGTCCGCCCGTTGACCTCGAGCGCACTCATGCCGCAGCCCGCAGCTGCGCGAGCACCTTGCCGACTGCCTCGACCGCGCCGCCGATGCCGCGCTCGCCGAGCTGCCCCATGCAACCGACGCGGAAAGTCTCGACCGTCGTGAGCTTGCCCGGATAGAGGATGTAGCCCTGCGCCTTGACCGCGTTGTAGAAGCTCTTGAACGAGTAGCGCGGATCGTCCGGCGCGTAGAAGGTCACGATGATCGGTGCCTGGATGGCCGCGGGCAGGAAGCTCTTCAGTCCCATGCGCCCCAGACCATCGATCAGCGTGCGGCAGTTGGCGGCGTAACGGGCATGGCGCGCGGGCAGGGCGCCGTCTTCCAAGTACTGCGCGATCGCCACGTCGAAGGCCGCGACCACGTGAGTCGGCGGCGTGTAACGCCACTGGGTGGTCTTTTGCATGTAGACCCACTGATCGTACAGATCCATGGCGAGCGAATGGCTGTTGCCTTCCGCGCGCTCGAGCACGGCGCGGCGCGCGATGACGAAGCCCATGCCGGGAGGGCCTTCGAGGCACTTGCCCGAGGCCGCTACCACCGCATCGAACGGCGTGGTGCGCGCGTCGATCTCGAGCGCACCGAAGGAGCTCATGGCGTCCACGATGAGTCCGCGGCCGTGGCGGGCGACCACCTGGGCGACCTCTGGCAGCGGGTTGAGAATCCCCGTGCTGGTCTCGCAATGCACCAGCGCGACATGCGTGATCGAGCGGTCCGCAGCGAGCGCGCGCTCGATATCGGCGGGGCTGACCTGCACGTTCTCCGCGTAATCGATGGTGGTCAGCCGGCGGCCGAGCACCCGGCAGATGCGCGCGATCCTCTGGCAGTAGGCGCCGTTCTGCGGCACCAGCACATTAGCGCTGCGGGGAGTGAGCGTACCGATCGCCGCCTCGACGGAGAACGTCCCACTGCCCTGCAGCGGGACACACTCGTGCGAGTCGCCGCCATGCACGATCTGCAGCAGCCGCTCGCGGATCCGGCCGGTGATGCTGTTGAAGTCCGCATCCCACGAGCCCCAGTCGCGCAGCATCGCCTGCCTGGTGCGCAACGACGTGGTCAGCGGTCCGGGGGTCAGAAGGTACGGTTCGCTGCTCATCGGCGTATCGGCTCCACGAGGTTCAAGCACGAGTCAGAGCTTGAAAGTCTAGCGTCTATCTGTAAACTGTCAACAGTTGACAATTCCATGACAGGATCGCTCCCCATGAACGTCGCCACGCCGCGTACCGCACTCGAGCTGCTGCGTTCGAGCTCGCTCCCCGCGCTGGTGCAGGCGGAGATCGAGCAGCTGATCCTGCGCGGGGAGCTGGCGGTCGGCCAGCGCCTCAACGAGAGCGAGCTCGCAGTGCGCTTCGGCACGAGCCGCGGGCCGGTACGCGAAGCGCTGCGCGCGCTCGAGGAGTGTCGCCTGGTACGCGCGGAGAAGAACCGCGGCGTGTTCGTGCGCGACATTTCCGTGGCCGAGGCGGACGAGATCTACGACGTGCGCGAGGTGCTCGATGAGCTGATCGGGCAGCGGGTGGCCACACAGGCAACCCCGCCGCGGGTCGCCGCACTGCAGGGGGCGCTCGCCGAGATGCAGGCGGCGACGGTCCGCGGCGACGTCAAGCGCTACCACGCCGTCAACCTGCGCTTCCACGACATGCTGGTGGAGTTCGCCGGCAATTCGCGGCTGTGCGAGATCTACCGGCTGCTGACCAAGGAATTGCTGCTGTTTCGGCTGCGCGGCCTGCAGGACGGCGGCGGATTTGCAGTCTCGGTGCGCGAGCACAAGGCGGTGGTCGCCGCCATCGCCGCGCGCGATGCGGCGCGGGCGGGGCGGCTGCTGCGCCAGCACGCCGCCGCGAGCCGGGCGCGCATGCACAAGGCCGCCGCCGCCAGCCCCCGCGGGTCGCAAGCCCTGGGTAGCTAGTCGCGCGCCGGGAGCGTGCCGCGCAGCGCGCGGCGCAGACCATACGCGCCGAGCATGACACCGGCGCTCGCCAGACCGAACAGCAGCGGCACGCGTTGCTCGGGGATGATCCCCATCGCAGCGAGGATCGCGACCATGCCGATGATCGTGACGCGCGTCAGCCACGGGTAGCCCCACATCCGTACCCGCAGCCGCTCGGGAGCCTCCTTCTCGAGGCGCCGGCGCAGGCGCAGCTCGCTGCACGCGATCAGCACGTAGACGAAGATCGCGACCGTGCCGTAGGAATTGACCAGGAACGCGAACACCCGCTCGGGGGAGACGTAGCTCATCACCACCGTCGCGTAGCCGAAGGCAGTGCTGGCGAGGATCGCGGCCACCGGGACGCCGCGCGCATCGAGCCGTGCGAGCACTGTCGGCGCGTCGCCGCGGCGCGCGAGTGCCATGAGCATGCGCGAGGAGGCGAACAGGCCGGAGTTCAGCGCCGACAGCACCGCGGTCAGTATCACCAGGCTCATGAGAGTCACCGCCGCCGGAATCTTCAGCGCCTCCATGACGCTGACGTAGGGGCGCGCCATGCGCGCCGCATCGTTCCACGGCACGATGGCAACCACCAGGAAGATCGAGCCGATGTAGAAGATCAGCACGCGCCACACCACCGATTGCGTCGTGGCCGCGACCGCTCGCTCGGGCTCGGCGGATTCGGCCGCCGCGATCGTCACGATCTCGGCGCCAAAGTAAAAGCCGGTGGCGGCGACCGCGCCGGTGAGCACCGGCACGATCCCGTTGGGCATGAAGCCGCCATCGGCGGTCAGGTGGGGCAGGCCGCCGGCGCTGCCCGGCCAGGCGCCGAGGGCGTACGCGATGCCGGCGCACAGGAAGGCGATGATCGCCGCGACCTTGATCGAGGCGAACCAGAACTCCGTCTCGCCGTACGAGCGCACCGACAGCAGGTTGACGATGGTGAACACGCTCATGAGACCGAGCGTGAACTGCCACGGCGCTGCCGCAGGCCACCAGGTGCCGAGCAGCTTCGCGCCCGCGACCGCCTCCAGGGCGACGACGATCACCCAGAAGTACCAGTACATCCATCCGGTGAGAAAGCCCGCCAGCTCCCCGAGCGCCAGGCGGTTGTACTCGTAGAAGCCGCCGACCGCCGGATGCGCGACCGCCATCTCCCCGAGCATGCGCATCACCAGCACCACCAGCGTGCCGGTGAGCGCGAAGGAGATGACCGCGGCGGGCCCGGCGGAGGCGATCACCACGCCGCTGCCGACGAACAGGCCCGCGCCGATGACGCCGCCGAGCGCGATCATTTCCATGTGGCGCCGCCGCAGCGAGCGCCGCAGCCCGGTCGGCGCCGCGGCCGCCGTCACTGCGGCCGCCGTCGCCGTCACCGCCTGCTCGGTGGCCATCGGTGGGTGGTCCGCGTCCCGCTCACTACACGTAGTTGCGGTATTTCTCGAGGTAGCGGACCGGCTTCGACAGTGCATCGCGGCGGAACGGGTCGCCGAGCTCCTGCGTCACCATCATCTCGAGCACCGTCGTCTTGCCGTCGCTCTGCGCCCGCGCCGCGGCGCGCACCGCCGGCTCGATGTCGGCGAGGCGCTCGACGGTGAGGCCCTCGCAGCCGAAGGCGCGCGCCACCGCCGCCCAGCTGGGGTTCACGAGGTTGACGCCCTGGTAGCGACGCGAATAGAAGTCGACGTGATTTTTCTTCTCCGCCCCCCACTGCTCGTTATTGAACACCACCACGGTGACGCCGATGCGCTCGCGAGCACAGGTGAGCAGCTCGTTGAGGCTGATGCCCCAGGCGCCGTCGCCGACGTAAGCGAACGCCGGGCGTGTCGGTGCGGCGAGCTTCGCGCCGCAGATCACCGGGAAGGCATAGCCGCAGTTGCCGAAGCTCATCGCGGCGAACATCGAGCGCGGCTTGTCGAAGCGCAGGTATGAATTGGCGACCGAGCAGATGTTGCCGATGTCCGTGGACACCATGGCCTCCCCGGGCAGCGCCTGCTCCAGCGCCCGCAGCATCTCGCGCGGGTGCATGTGCTTCGAGCCCGCCGCGACCTCGAGCGAGTAGGGGTCGCGCTCGTGCGTCCAGGCGGACAGCTCGGCTTCCCAGGCGGACTTTTCCGCGGCAATGCGCGCGAGGCGCGCGGCGCGGCTCGCCGCCCCGGTGAGCGGCCGGCCGGCAAGCAGGCTGCTGAGCGCCGCGGCCGCAGCGCGCGCATCGCCGTGGATGCCCACCGAGATCGGCTTCACCAGCCCGAGCATGCGCGCGTCGCTGTCGATCTGGATCACCTGCGCCTGCTTCGGCCAGTAGTCGAGCCCGTGCTGCGGCAGCGTGCCGAAGGGCCCGAGCCGCGTGCCGAGCGCCAGCACCACGTCCGCCTGGGCGAGGAGCTTCATGGCGGCCTTCGAGCCCTGGTAGCCGAGCGGCCCGACAGCCAGCGCGTGGGACGCGGGGAAGGAATCGTTGTGCAGGTAGCTGTTGCACACCGCAGCCCCGAGTAGCTCCGCCAGCCCGATCGCTTCGGCCGTGGCAGCGGCGTTGATCACCCCGCCGCCCGCGACGATCACCGGGAAACTCGCCCCGGCCAGCAGTGTGGCCGCGCGCTCGAGCGCCGCCGCATCGCCGGCGCCCTGGACGATGCGCAGCGGCGCGGCGATCGCGGCCTGGATCTCGCCGTAGAAGAAATCGCGCGGGATGTTGAGCTGCGCCGGCCCCAACTCGAGCATGGCGCGATCGAAGCAGCGCGCGGCGATCTCCGCCATGCGCTGCGGATTGTTGACGTGGCCCTGGTACTTGGTGATGCGCGAGAAGATCGGCAGCTGCTCGGTCTCCTGGAAACCGCCGAGCCCCAGGGTCATCGAGCCGGTCTCCGGGGTGATGAACACCACCGGTGAGTGCGCCCAGTAGGCTGCCGCCACGCCGGTCACGAAGTTGGTGACGCCAGGGCCGTTCTGCGCGATGCATACCCCGTGACGCCCGCTGGCGCGTGCATAGCCGTCGGCCATGTGGATCGCGCCCTGCTCGTGGGCCACCGGCACGAAACGAATGCCGGCCGCGGGGAAGATGTCGAGCGCGTCCATGAACGCCGAGCCGACGATGCCGAACACGTGCGTCACGCCGTTGGCGGCGAGCGTCTCGACCAGAGCTTCCGAGGGTCCCATCTTCTGTAGCGGCTTCATGCGTACGGCTCCGCGCGCTTTGGTTCAGGCAAACGGCAGAAATAATCTTTACACTATAGCGCGAGTGCGCCGCACCCGCTTACGCGGCGCCCGGAGACCGACATGGAAATGACGCTCGAGAACCTGGAACGCCACTGGATGCCGTTCACCAGCAACCGCGATTTCAAGCGCCAGCCGCGCATGTTCGTGCGCGCGAGCGGCATGCACTACTTCGATCCGTCGGGACGGCAGGTTCTCGACGGCAGCTCGGGACTGTTCTGTTCGCCGGCCGGCCACTGCCGCCCCGAGATCGCCGCGGCCGTCGCCGAGCAGTTGCACACGCTCGACTACACGCCGAGTTTCATGCGCGGTCATCCGGGTGCGTTCGCGCTCGCCGACGCCGTCGCCGCGCTCACCCCGCGCGGCCTCGATCATGTGTTCTTCTGCAACAGCGGCTCGGAAGCGGTCGACACGGCGATGAAGATCGCACTCGCCTATCACCTCGCCCGCAACGAGGGACAGCGCAGCTATTTCGTCGCACGCGAGCGCGCCTACCACGGCGTGAACATCGGCGGCACCGCGCTGAGCGGCATGGTGCGCAACCGCGATACCTACGGCGCGCTGCTGCCGGGCGTGCTGCACCTGCGCCACACCCTGTTGCCGGAGAATCGCCTGACGCGCGGCATGGGCCGCGCGGGAGCGGAGCTGGCGGACGACCTGCTGCGCTTCGTGAACCTGGTGGGCGAGAAGCGCATCGCCGCGGTGTTCGTCGAGCCGATCGCCGGCTCCACCGGGGTGCTCGTTCCGCCGCACGGTTATCTCGAGCGGTTGCGCGAGATCTGCGACCGCTACGGGATCCTGCTGGTGTTCGACGAGGTGATCACCGGCTTTGGCCGCACCGGCGCGGCGTTCGCCGCGACCTCCTTCAACGTCACGCCCGACATCATGACCATGGCGAAGGCGCTCACCAACGGCGCGCAGCCGATGGGCGCGGTGGCGGTGCGCACCAGCATTTATCGCACCATCGTCGATGCCGCCCCGGACGGCGCACCGGAATTCTTCCACGGCTACACTTACTCGGCGCACCCGGCGGCCTGCGCCGCGGGGCTCGCCACGCTCGAGATCTACCAGCGCGAGCAGCTGTTCGCGCGCGCGCGCGAGCTCTCCGGGTACTTCCTCGACAAGATGTTCGCGCTGCAGGATCTGTCCGCGGTCCACGACGTGCGCGGCTATGGACTGCTGGCCGGCATCGAGCTCAAAGCCGGCAAGGCGCCCGGGGCGCGCGGCGCGGAGCTGCAGGCGAAACTGTTCGACCGCGGCTTGCACGTGAAGACCACCGGCGACAATGCGATCATGGCGCCGGCATTCATCGCCACGCACGCCGACATCGACCTCATGAGCGCGGTGCTGCGCGACACCATCGCGGAGTTCTGAAGCTCACCGTGGCGAGCCTTCCGGCGCACGCCGGTGTCGTGATCATCGGCGGCGGCATCGTCGGCTGCAGCGTCGCCTACCACCTCGCGAAACGCGGCTGCCGCGACGTGCTGCTGCTCGAGCGCCGCAAGCTCACCTGCGGCACCACCTGGCACGCGGCAGGTCTGGTCGGGCAGCTGCGTGCGACGCAGAACCTCACGCGCCTCGCGCAGTACACGACCGGGCTGTACGCCGGGCTCGAGCGCGAGACCGGCCAGGCGACCGGCTTCAGGCAGGTCGGCTCGATCGCGGTGGCGGCGAGCGAGGCGCGGCTCGAGGAGCTCAAGCGCGGGGCCTCGATGGGCCGCTGTTTCGGGCTCGAGGTGCAGGAGCTCTCCGCCGGGCAGGCGCAGGAGCGCTGGCCGCTGCTGGCGACCGACGGGGTGGTCGGCGCGCTGTACCTGCCGAAGGACGGCCAGATCAATCCGGTCGACACCACCCAGGCGCTCGCGCGCGGGGCGCGCCAGGCGGGCGTGCGCATCGTCGAGGACGTGCGCGTGACGACGATCCGCACCGAGCGCGGGCGCGTCGTGGGCGTGGCGACCGAGGAGGGCGCGCAGGTGCGCGCCGATATCGTGGTGAACTGCGCCGGGATGTGGGCGCGCGAAGTCGGCGGCTGGGCCGACGTTAGCGTGCCGCTGCACGCCGCCGAACATTTCTACATCGTCACGCAGCCGATCCCCGGGCTCGCCCCGGGCGTGCCGGTGCTGCGCGATGCCGATGCGTGCTCCTATTTCAAGGAGGACACCGGCAAGCTGCTGGTCGGATGGTTCGAGCCGCGCGCCAAGCCCTGGGGCACGAACGGCATACCGGCGGGCTTCGCCTTCGACCAGCTGCCGGCGGACCTGGCGCACATCGAGCCGTTGTTCGCCGCCGCCATGCGGCGCGTGCCGGCGCTCGAGTCCGCCGGCGTACAGGTGTTCTTCAACGGCCCGGAGAGTTTTACCCCGGATGATCGCTACCTGCTCGGCGAGGCGCCCGAGGTACGCGGCATGTACGTGGCGGCAGGATTCAATTCCATCGGCATCCAGTCGGCCGGCGGTGCCGGCAAGGTGCTGGCGGACTGGATCGTCGACGGGCATCCACCGTCCGACCTGTGGGACGTCGATATCCGCCGCTGCATGCCGTTCCAGCGCAACCGGCGCTACCTGCACGACCGCGCCGTCGAGTCACTCGGGCTGCTGTACGCCATGCACTGGCCGTTCCGGCAGGCGGAAAGCGCGCGCGGGGTGCGCAAGTCCGTGCTGCACGACCGGCTGGCGGCCGCCGGTGCGTGCTTCGGTGAGGTCGCAGGCTTCGAGCGCGCCAACTGGTTCGCCACCGACGGTGCGCCGCCGCGCTACGAGTACAGCTACGGGCGCCAGAACTGGTTCGCGCAGTCCGCCGCCGAGCACCGTGCGGTGCGCGAGCGGGTCGGGCTGTTCGATCAGTCCTCGTTCGCCAAGTTCGTGCTCAAAGGCAGCGATGCGGCGCGCGTGCTCGGGCGCATGTGCGCCGCCGACGTCGACGTGCCGATCGGCCGCATCGTCTACACGCAGTGGCTGAACGAGCGCGGCGGCATCGAGGCGGACGTCACCGTGACGCGCGAGGCGCAGGACGCCTACCTCATCGTCAGCTCGTGCGCCACGCAGACGCGCGACTTTCACTGGCTCACCCGCAGCGTTGCGCCCGCCGCGCAGGCGGTGGCGGTCGATGTGTCCTCGGCGTACGCGGTGCTCAGCCTCATGGGACCGCGCAGCCGCGAGCTGCTCGCGACGCTCAGCGACACGGACCTCGCCAGCGCCGCGTTCCCGTTCGCGACCTCGCGCATCATCGATGTCGGCTACGCGCGAGTGCGCGCGAGCCGCATCACCTATGTCGGCGAGCTCGGTTACGAGCTGTACATTCCGACCGAATTCGCACAGTCGGTTTACGACGTGATCGTGGCGGCCGGGCAGGCGTTCGGGCTGCAGCTGGCCGGCTACCACGCGCTCAACAGCCTGCGCATCGAAAAGGCCTACCGCCACTGGGGCCACGACATCTCGGACGAGGACACCCCGCTCGAGGCGGGGCTGCAGTTCGCCGTCGCCTGGGACAAGCCGGGCGGCTTCGTCGGCCGCGAGGCGCTGCTCGCGCAGCGCGCCGCGGGTGTGCGCCGCCGCCTGGTGGCGCTGGCACTCGAGCGGGACGATCGACTCCTGTACCACAACGAGCCGATCTGGCGAGACGGCGCGCTGGTCGGGCGCGTGTGCTCGGGGATGTTCGCGCACACGATCGGCACGGCGCTCGGTCTCGGCTACGTCGCCAGGGGCGACGGGCCGGCGGATGCCGCGTGGATTGCGGCCGGCCGCTACCAGGTGGAGGTCGCCGGCGAGCGCCTGGCGGCACGCGTGTCGTTGCGGCCGTTCTACGATCCGGCGGGCGAGCGGGTGAAGTGTTGAGCGCCACGCGTCGGCCGTGAAGTCGCAGGCGCGCGTCGTCGTCATCGGTGGCGGTGTGGTCGGCTGCAGCGCGCTCTACCACCTGGCGCTGCTGGGCTGGACGGACGCGGTGCTGCTCGAGCGCGACGAGCTGACGGCAGGCTCCACCTGGCACGCGGCCGGCAACTGCCCGAACTTCTCCACCTCCTGGAGCATCCTGCGGCTGCAGCGCTACTCCACGCTGCTGTACGCGCGCCTGGCGCAGGAAGCCGGTCACCCGATCGACTACCACGTGACCGGCAGCATCCGCCTTGCGCACAGCGCGCAGCGGGTCGACGAGTTTCGCCACGTCGCCGCCCAGGCGCGTGCGCAGGGCATCGGCTTCGAGCTGCTGTCGCCGGCGGAGATCCGCGCGCGCCATCCGTTCATCGCGACCGACGGCATCCGGCTCGGTCTGTGGGATCCGTACGACGGCGACATCGATCCCGCACAGCTGACCCAGGCGCTCGCCCGGGGAGCGCGCGAGCTCGGCGCCACGATCTGCCGGCGGGCGCGCGTCACGGCGATCCAGCGCCTGCCGCGCGGCGGCTGGCGCCTCGAGACACCGCCGGGGACGATCGAAGCCGAGTACGTCATCAACGCGGCGGGTTACCGCGGTGGCGAGGTGGCCGCGATGATCGGCGAGTACCTGCCGGTAGTGACGCTGTCGCACCAGTACCTGCTGACCGAGGACATTCCCGAGCTCGTCGCACGCGGGGCAGCGCGCCTGCCGCTGCTGCGCGACCCGGACGTCAGCTACTACCTGCGACAGGAGCGGCACGGACTGCTGCTCGGGCCGTACGAGCGCGAGGCGCGCGCCCACTGGCTGGACGGGCTGCCCGAGGAGTTCGCGCAGCAGCTCTTTGCGGATGATCTCGGCCGCCTCGAGTCCTACATCGCGGCGGCGTGCGCCCGTGTGCCGATCCTAGGCTCCGTCGGCGTGAGGCGTGTCATCAACGGGCCGATCCCCTACGCTCCGGACGGCAATCCGTTGATCGGCCCGGCGGCCGGGGCGCCCAATTTCTTTCACTGCTGCGCGTTCAGCTTCGGCATCGTGCAGGCCGGCGGGGCGGGGCGGGTGATCGCCGAGTGGCTGGTCAACGGCGAGCCGGACTGGGACGTGTGGCCGCTCGACTGCCGGCGCTACCTGCCGTTTGCCGACCGCCGCTACACGCTGGCCAAGGCGCTCGAGACCTATCAGAACGAATACGGCGTGGCTTACCCGCAGGAGGAGCGCCCGGCGGGGCGCCCGGCGAAGACCTCGCCGCTCTACGCACGCCTCGCACGAGCCGGCGCGGTTTTCGGGGCGCGTGGCGGCTGGGAGCGCGCGGTGTACTACGCGAGTCCCGCCGACCCGCCAGGACCGGAAGTGTCGTTCCGCCGCCCGCACTGGCACCTCGCGGTGGCGCGCGAGTGCGCCGCTGTCGCCAGCGCCGTCGGCGTGCTCGACATGCCGGGCTTCGGCAGGTTCGAAGTGTCGGGCGAGGGGGCCGCCGCCTGGCTCGATCACCTGATCGCCGGGCGGCTGCCGCGCGCAGGTCGCACGGCGCTCTGTTACCTGTGCTCCGCGCGCGGCGGCATCGTCGCGGAGCTGACGGTGTCACACCTGCCGGGCGGGCGATTCTGGCTCATCGGCGCTGCGGCCGCCGAGCGCCACGACGAGGACTGGCTCACCGGGCACCTGTCGCAGCACCACGGCACCGTCAGTCTCACGAACCTCACCGCGCGCTACGGGGCACTGATCGTCGCCGGACCGCGCTCGCGGGCGCTGCTCGAGCGGGTGAGCAGCGCGGACTTCTCGAACGCCGCCTTCCCGTGGCTCGCGGCGCGCCCGATCATCGTCGGCGCCATCAAGGTGCTCGCCCTGCGGGTGAGTTACGTCGGCGAGCTCGGCTGGGAGCTGCACGTGCCCGTCGCGGAGTTGTCCGGGGTATACGAGGCGCTGCTCACGGCCGGCAGCCACCTGGGTGTCGTTCATTTCGGTCTCTATGCCGTGGAGAGCCTGCGCCTGGAAAAGTGCTACCGCAGCTGGAAAGCGGACCTAAGCACCGAGTACAGCCCGCTCGCGGCATCTCTTGATCGTTTCGTCGATCTCGACAAGCGCGTGCCGTTCCTCGGACGCGAGGCGCTGCGGCGCGAAGCGAACGCGGGTTCGAGAGAGCGCTTCGTGCCGCTGCTGGTCGATGCCGCCGATGCCGACGCGGCCGCGATATCGGTCGTACACCGCGGCGATGAGGCGGTGGGCCTGGTGACCTCCGGAGGCTACGGTTACCGGCTGAAGCGCAGCATCGCGCTCGCCTACGTGCGAGCCGATCTGTGCGCGCCCGGCACGGCGCTCGAGGTCGAGATTCTCGGCGAGCGCCGCACGGCATTGGTCGGGCGCGAGCCGCTCTACGATCCGGACAACCTGCGCCTGCGAGGTTGAGGCGGCGCGGGCGATGGCGCAGCGCCGTCAGGCGTAGCGGAACAGCGCCATGAATCCGAAGTCCATGTGCAGCTGCTGGTGACAGTGAAACAGCGTCATGCCGGGATTGTCGGCCGTGAAATCGAACTCCAGCTCCTGGAAGCCATCGAGCATCACCACGTCCTTGACCACCCCGGCGGCTGCCTTGCCGCCGATGCGCGTCAGCTCGAAGCTGTGCCGATGCAGGTGCAGCGGATGGATGTCGTCGCTGGCGTTGCGGAACTTGAGCCGATAGCGACGCCCCGGATGCAGCGTGTAGAGCGGTTGCATGCGCTGCATGGAGAACGCGACCCCGTTGAGCGTCCACTGGTTGAAGCCGTTGAGCGCGGCATTGTGCTTGACGATCGTGAGCTCGAAGGTCTCATCGGGCGCAGCCACCGCCGTATCGGCGCTGCCGAAGCGCGCGTAGTCCCAGCGCCACGGCGGCGGCTTCACCCAGCGCGGCTTGCCGCGCTTGCCGGCGTATTCCACGACGACACCCATGCCGTGGCCGCGATCATCGTCATCGAGATCCCCGAGCACCCATACGCCCGGGTGATTCATTTCCACGATCGTGCAGATACGCTCGGCGGTGCCGATCCAAAGCAGCGGTACCTCGGCAGGAGTGGGAACCGGGTTGCCATCGAGCGCGATGACGCGGAAGGCGTGACCGGGCAGGGCGAGGCTGCGGATCTCCGTAGCGCTGGCATTGAGCACGTGAAACAGGACGCGCTCGCCCCGCCGCACCCTGATCGGTTCCCCGTGCCCGAGCATGTGCCCGTTGATGGCGAAGAGCTCATAACCGACCTCATAACCCTTCACCTGCGATTCCGCCTGCGCGTCGGCTTCCTCGCCCATGCGGCGCAGCTCGGGCAGCGCCCGCCCGGCCAGTGCGGCGAGCCCCATATCGCCGCCGCGGCTGAAGGTCGGCGAGAATTCCTTCATCACCAGGAATATCTCGCGATCGTAGGCGCCGGGCTCGTGCGCGGGCTCGATGTACAGCGGCCCAAACTGACCGGTGTAGGTGCCGCTGTTGAGGTCCGCGCCGGCGACGACGTGCGTGTGATAGAAGCGGAAGCCCGCAGGCTTCGGTAGCAGCTCGATCCGGCGCATCCCGTGCGGCGGCACGAACGGGGTGCCTTCCTCGGCGGCGCCATCCACCTCGCTCGGGACCCGCTGCCCGTGCCAGTGAACCAGCTCGGGCGTGTCGGTATCGTTATGGATGTCGATGAGCGTGCGCCGGCCTTCGCGCAGGCGCAGCAGCGGTCCCGGAAACTGCCCGTTGTAGAGCGTGGTCGCGACGATGTGCTGCGGCGACAGCTCTATCAGGCCCGTTCCGATGCGCAGCGCGTAGTCCGCGGGGCCCTGCGCGGCGGCTGCGCCACCCGCAGCGCCGGCCGGCGCCGGCGCAGCGGTGCGGGTGGTGGCGGGCAGTCCGGCGGCGGACCCGAGCAGCGCCGCCGCCGACCCAAGCTTGAGGAACTCGCGGCGCTTCAGCGGCATGAGCGCCGGTCAGCTCGCGGATCCGGCGGCGCGCCGCCGGACGAGCCACGCATCGAGCGACCACGCGCCGCTGCCGACGATCAGCAGGTACAGGCAGCCGAGCAGCATGCACAAGTCCGCCCTTGCTTCATGCTGCATGCTCCAGAAGCCGTAGCGCGCAAGATGCGGCAGGCTGAAGCCCAGGAAGGGTCGCCCAAGCAGGATCGGGATCTTGGTGGAGATGATCGCGACGATCATGACGATGACGAGCGGGATCGCGGCGAGGCGGGTGAGCAGTCCGGCGATGATGAGCGCTCCGCAGACCGTTTCGACGACGCCCACGAACGGCCCCAGGACTTCCGGCCAGGGGATACCGATCGCCGCGAAGCGCCCCGCGCCGAGCAGCGCCGGGAACAGCAGCTTCTGCAGCCCTTCCGGGAAGAACACGGCGAGTCCCACCAGCAGCCGCACCAGCACGAGTGCCGGCCCCTCGCGTGTCGTGATGATCCGCTCCAGCACCTGTCAAATCCCGCGCATCGCCAGCTGAGGCGCGCGCTCCGCCTCAGCTTCCCAACGGGGCACCAACGCTCAGCGTGAGCGCCGCCGCGAGCGCTGCGCCGGTCATTTTCGCGCCTCCCTCGATGCGCACGGTGCGCAGCTCGAGTCGCCCGCCCTGCGCGGCCACCTCGATGCTCTGCTCGCCGATAGCGCAGACCTCTCCCGGCTTGCCGATGACCGCGCCGAAGGTTCGCGTGCGGTGTTTCGCCGTTTCGTAGATGCGCACCCGGCTGCCCTTGATGGTGGTCCATGCGCCGGGGGCCGGATCACAGCCGCGAATCAGGTTATAGACGTGATCGGCGTGCGCGTGCCAGTTGATCTGCGCTTCCGCGTCACGACACCAGCCCTCGTAGGTGGCGAGCTCCTCGCGCTGCGGTGATTCCTGGTGACGGCCGGCGACCACGAGCTCGGCCGCCTCCAGCAGCGCCTCGACGCCGAGCGGGAACAGGTGATTGAAATAAACGCTGCCGAGCGTGTC
The DNA here is from genome assembly GCA_035482695.1 of Steroidobacteraceae bacterium. GTDB lineage: Bacteria > Pseudomonadota > Gammaproteobacteria > Steroidobacterales > Steroidobacteraceae > 13-2-20CM-66-19. Next base: position 16,012 of record DATHQM010000058.1, read on the forward strand.
GTCCGGACCGATGTCGACCGTCCGCTGCAGGATGATCGGACCTTCGTCGAGTCCCTCGGTCGGACGGAAGATGGTGAGCCCGGTCTGTGCATCTCCCTTGATGATCGGCCAGTTGATCGAGCTCGGCCCGCGGTAGCGCGGCAGCAGCGAGGGGTGGTACTGGATCGTGCCGTGCCGGGGCACGCTGATGAAATTGTGCGGCACGAACTGCACCACGTAGGCCATCACCGCAAGATCCACCCCGAGCGCGCCGATGGCCGCGGCAGCCTCCGGAGTTTTCAGTGAAGGCAGCTGGAAGAGCCGCAGGCCGCGCTCCTCGGCCGCCGCGCGCAACGGATCGGGCTTGGCGCCCGGCTTCTCCGGGGCGCAGAACACACCGGCGACGGTGGCGCCGCGGGCGAGGAACGCCTCGAGCGCGCTCTTGCCGAATGCCTGTTGTCCGATGATGGCGAGCCGCATAGCTGGGGCGAACACTACCTTACCAGCCGACCGCCTCGCCATCCTTCCTGAAATCCGAACCGGCGCGGAAGTAGCCGTGCCCGGGATCGCCGCGGACCATGATGATCTGGCTGCCGCCCATGCCTTCCCCGTCGACGGCCCGCACCGTGTGCCCCATGGCGGCGAGCTTTGCGCCGACGAGATCATAGAGCGGGGTCTCGAGATTCAGCACGTTCGGGACCTGGCTGTGCCTGAATCGCGCCATGTCGGTCGCCGCCTGGAGGTTGGCGCCGAGATCGAACAGGTTGATGAGCAGCTGCGCGTGACCCTGTGCCTGCATGTCCCCGCCCATCAGCGTGACGGTCATGAGCGGGGCACCGTCGCGCAGCACGAAACCCGCCGACAGAGTGTTGAAGGGTCGCTTGTGAGGCGCGATGACGTTGGGACTCGAAGGATCGAGCGTGAACAGCGCCCCGCGGTTGTGCAGCACGAAGCCGTAGCCGGGAATCGTGATGCCGGAGCCGAATCCTTCGTAGTTGCTGTTGACCCAGGAGACCATGTTGCCTTCAGCATCGGCGGTCGAAAGCACGATGGTGCCGCCGGAGAGCTCCGCATTGCCGCGCGGTCCGGGGGTCGAGGCGTGCTGCGGATCGACCTTGCTGCACAGCGATGCCGCGTGCTGCGCCGACAGCAGCTCGCTCACCGGAACGGCGACGAAGTCCGGATCGGCGTTGTAGCGGTACAGATCGGCGTAGGCGAGCTTCTTGGCCTCGATGAGCAGATGCCAGTACCTGGCATCAGCGGGCCCGAGCGCGGCGAGCGTCTGGTGCGGCAGCCACAGCGGCACGCACACCTGCAGGATGCTGAGCATTTCGTCCGCCGCCCATGCCTGTGAGGGCGGCGGCAGCTCGAGGATCTCGTAGCCGTGATAGCGAATGCGCGCCGGCTCGACCCATTCGCCGTGATAGCCGGCGAGATCCGCGAGCATCATGGTGCCGCCGAGCGCGGCCGATCGGGCGACGATCGCCCGCGCGATCTCGCCCTTGTAGAAGACATCGGCACCGTGCGCCTGCAGCAGCCGCAAAGTGCGTGCCAGGTCGGGGTTGCTGAATATCTGCCCGGCCGAGACCGGCTGCCCGTTGGGATACCAGGTCTTCACTGATTCCGGATCGAGTTGCGTGCAGCAGCCCTTGAGCGGCAGCGCCTTGGGCAGCTGCCACTCGGCGGCGATGCGCTCGGAAACCGGAAAGCCGTCCTGGGCGTAGCGCGTGGCAGGCTCGAGAACCTCGCGGAAGGTGAGCCTGCCGAAGCGGCTGAGCACGGCCTGCCAGCCCCACACCGCGCCGGGCACCGTCACCGGGAGAATCCCGTAGGTCGGCATCCCCGAGCTCGGCCCCCAGTTGTGCGGATCGGCGTGGTAGCCGAGCTCGTTCAGGTGCGCGAGCGTCGCACCGCTGGGTGCCGTGCCGCTCGAGTTCAGTACGTAGACGCGGTGATTCTTGGCGATATAGATGAGGGCGAACATGTCGGAGGCCACGCCGACGCTCATTGGCTCCACCAGACTCAGCACGCCCGCGGTCGCCACGGCGGCGTCGACGGCATTGCCGCCCTGTCTGAGCACCTGCAGGCCGGCTTGCGCGGCCAGCGGTTGGCTCGTAACCACCATGCCGTGCGTGGCCATCACCTCGGAGCGGGTTTGTGCCGGCCACCCTTGCGCGCGCACACCCCTCACGGCGGCGCAGAAGGCCGGTTGCGGTGTGGCAGTACACGCGGCATCGAACGGCGCAGGCGTCTGTGAGCCGGCCGGGGCTGCGGCGAGCGCGGCCGCCAGGCACGCGGCGGTGGCGACGATCCTGCGGGTGGGCATCACTGGCGGTTGCATCGAGTGTCCGCGCCTGCCGTCACGGTGGTGGATGCACGGCTGCACCGCTCACGCGCTTCATGATCACCTCATTGTACTTGTGCAGCTCGCGCACCTGCGACACGACACCGCTGTGGTCCCGCACGAATACCATCAGGTGGATGCTGCCCTGCTGGAAGAAGACGAGCGGCGCGAGCGGGATCAGCCGCGTCGCCCTCGCGGGGTCCTTGCCGCCGTACAGCGCGCCGTCGCGCAGCCACACGTGATAGCCGGAAGTCGCCTTCTCGCTCAGGCGATACTCCCCGGTCAGCCCCGGCCAGCCGCTGGTATCCACCTCGATCGGCGTGAGGTCCCGGGGCACGACCGTGACCTGCATCGCCACCGCCAGCCAGCCGTCGCCGGCGCGCCGATACACGTCCGTCTCGACGTAGGTGGTTTGCAGCTGCTGCTCGAATATATTCTCCGACTCATCGAGCCAATAGTGCACGACGGCAGCCTGGGCACCGAGCATCCGCACCGTCAGGCCGCGCACCTTGATCCGGCCGCTGGAGCCTGGCGGCAGCGGCTGCAGGTCGCGTAGAAATTCGTCCTTGTCGAGGACATCGCCGTCTTCGTTCGTAATCGTGCAGGCGACATCGAGCGTGCGGTCCCAGATCTCTTTCCGGCCGTCCGCTACGGCATCCCAGAGCGCCTGGGTCCGCGACTGAAACCAGGGCGTGGCGTCATCGGGCAACGTCGCGGCAGGGCAGCTCACACACACCCACAGCGCGGCGAGTGTGCCGTGGCTGATGTTCGTCATGGTCCTGGTCACTTTCATGGAGCGCCTTTCGGTGCAGCAGGCCGAAGCACCCGCTCCGGTCGCGCGCTGCGCACCACCGCACGGCGACAGGTTGCCACAGCTGCGGTACCGTATGGGCTGCCGCTGCCGCCGGCGGCCGCGACGCAAGGTGGCAGTACGTGATTTCGCGGCGCGACGTCCTCAAGCTCTCCGGCGCGGCGGCCGTATCCGCTGCGCTGCCGGCGCTCGCGCAGGATTCCGTGCCCCCCGACTACCGGCTGGAAATCGCGCCGGTCACTGTCGATCTTTCGCCGCACCACAAGGTAAGGACCGTCGCGTACAACGGCGAGGTGCCCGGCCCGCTGCTGCGCCTGAAAGAGGGTCGGCCGGTCACCATCGACGTCACCAACCACACGGATCGCCCGGAAGTGGTGCACTGGCACGGCCTGTTCTTGCCAGTCGCGGTCGACGGCAGCATGGAAGAGGGCACGCCGCCCATCGCCGCCAATACGACGGCACGCCTGACGTTCACGCCACGGCCTGCCGGCTTTCGCTGGTACCACACGCATACCATGGCGATGGGCGACCTGACGCGCTCGCAGTACGGTGGTCAGCACGGCTGGCTGATGATCGAGCCGCGCGAGCAGCCCGGCCGCTACGACCAGGAATTCTTCCTCGCGCTGCACGATTGGGGCGGCCACCTGCTCGCGAGCGACGACGGCGCGATGAACCCCGTCTACGAGATCGCCACCGTGAACGGCAAGATGCTCGGGGCAGGCGAGCCGCTGCGTGTCCGCCAGGGCCAGCGCATCCTGCTGCATGTGCTCAACTCGAGCCCCACCGAGGTGCACTGGCTGGCCCTTGCCGGCCACGAGCTGCGCGTGCTCGCGCTCGACGGCAATCCGGTGCCGAGCCCCCAGGTCGTTCCCATTCTGCGGCTCGCGCCGGCGGAGCGCGTCTGCGCCCTCGTGGAAATGAATAATCCCGGCGTGTGGGTGCTCGGCGAGGTTCGCCGGCACGTGCAGGCGGCCGGCATGGGAATCGTCGTCGAGTACGCGGGCCAGGGCGGCACGCCGCGCTGGCAGCAGCCCGCCGACCTGATCTGGAGCTACGCGCAGTTCGCCAGCGCCCAGCCCGGTCCCGAGCCGACACAATCCCCGACCATCGTCCCGCTCGTGTTCGAGTCGAAGTTCCGCGGTCACGGCGCGATGGAGGCCTGGACCATCAACGGTAAGTCATATCCGGACAGCGGCGTCGCGCCGCTCGAGCAGGGCGGGCGTTACCGCCTGCAGTTCATCAACAAAAGCGGCGACGCTCACCCGCTGCACCTGCACCGGCACAGCTTCGAGTTGCGCAGCCTCGGTGCACCGCTGGCAGCCACCCGCGGCAGCGGGCCGAACAGCCTGCGCGGCATCCTCAAGGATGTCGTGCTGGTCGATTCGCACACGACAGCGGAGGTCGAGTTCACCGCCGACAACCCGGGCGACACGCTGTTTCACTGCCACCAGCAGGACCACATGGACCTCGGCTTCATGATGCTGTTCCACTATGCGTGAGCGACGCATCGTTGCGCTGAGCGGCTGCCTCATGCTGATGGCGCTCGGCTGGCTGCCGGCGCTGGTGCACGCGCAGGGCAACTACGAGATCCAGGTGTACGGCGCCGACACCGTGCCGCCGCACACGCTGATGGTCGAGCTGCACTCGAACTTCACGGTGCAGGGCGAGCAGAACACCATCGACGGGGTGTATCCGACCAATCACCAGGAGCACGAGACGCTCGAACTCACCCAGGGCATCAACGAGTGGTCGGAGGTGGGCTTCTACGTCTTCACCAGCGAACAGGACGGCCACGGCGTGCAATGGGTCGGTGACCACATCCGCCCGCGCATCCGCGTGCCGGATTCCTGGGACTGGCCGGTCGGCGTCAGCCTCTCCACGGAAATCGGCTACCAGCGCGCCGTCTATTCGCCCGACACCTGGACCTGGGAGATCCGTCCGATCATCGACAAGGCGATCGGGCGCTGGTATTTCGCCGTCAATCCCGCGCTCGAGCGCACCCTGCACGGCCCCGACGTCAATCAGGGACTGGCTTTCGCGCCCGGCGTCAAGATCAGCTACGACTTTACCCGCGTGGTGAGCGCTGGCCTCGAGTACTACGCCGACTACGGTCCGCTCGACGATTTTGTCTCCACGCACAACCAGCAGCAGCAGCTGTTTGCCGTCACCGACCTCAACGTCTCGCCCCTGTGGGAGATCAATATCGGCGTGGGTATCGGACTCACCGGCACGACCGACCACTTCATCGTCAAGTGCATCCTCGGCCGCCGCTTCGATTGGGGGCGTAACTCCCCGGTCGACTGACGGCGGTGACGCGCACGGCGCACCTGCTGCGCGGCTGCGCGTCCTTCAGCGCCGCGCCAGCCGCCACAGCGAGGTGAGCTCGGCGGCTCGCGCCGCGTGCAGCGGGTCGCTCTCGTCGGAGCTGCGCGGATGTGTCGGCCGCAGATCGCTGCGGCCCACGACCTGCAGGCCCGCGGCGTCGAAGGCGGCGAGCAGCTGCGCGCGCGTGCGCAGGCCGAGGTGCTCGGCAAAGTCGGAGAGAATCAGCCAGCCCTCGCCGCCGGGCTCGAGGTGCGCGGGCAGCGCGGCGAGGAATCCATGCAGCATGCGGCTCGCGGGGTCGTAGATCGCGCGCTCGATGGGGGAGCTCGGGCGCGCGGGAATCCACGGCGGGTTGCACACCACGAGCGCCGCCCGGCCGGCGGGAAAAAGGTCCGCAGCCGCGAGCTCGACGTGCGCGGCCAAGCCGAGGCGCACGAGGTTGTCGCGCGCGCAGGCGAGGGCGCGCGGATCCAGGTCGGTGGCGATCACCCGCCGGAGGCCGCGCCGCACGAGCACCGCGGCCAGCACTCCCGTGCCCGTGCCGATGTCGAACGCTACGCCCGCGGAGGTCAGCGCGGCCGGCAGGGGTGCGCCGGCGAGCAGCTCGACGTACTCGGAGCGAATCGGGGCGAACACCCCGTAGTGCGGATGGATGCGACCGCCGAGCGCCGCAACCTCGATGCCCCGCGTGCGCCATTCGTGCGCGCCGATGAGTCCCAGCAACTCGCGCAGCGAGGTGACCGAGGGCGCCTCCCCGGGACCGTAGGCTTCCGCACACGCCTGGCGGATGTCAGGCGCACGGCGCAAGGGAATACGAAAGTCCTCCTCGAGCGGCACCAGCAGTGCCGCGAGGGTGCGCGCCCGCTGCGAGCGCGCCTGGCGGTAGCGGTGAAAGGCTGCGGCGGGGGAGGCAGGCGTCGGGGATGCAGTGACCTGCGCGGACTGGCGTGGGCGCCGGTCGGCGCGCGTCGCGAGCGCCACGAGCATCTGGCGTGCATTGTGGAAGTCACCACGCCACAGCAGCCCCGTCCCCTGGCAGGCAAGGCCGTAGGCCTCGTCGGCGTTCAAGTGATCATCGGCAATCACCACACGCCGCGGGGGCGGCGCGCCGCTCTCCGAGCGCCAGCGCGCGCCGTGCGCCTCACCGCCCTCGGTCCAGTGAACGATCGGGTAGGCGTCCACGGCTACGAGCGTAGCGCAGATCGACCAGCTAGCCGGGTCTGACTGCGATGGCACAGACTTGCGGCCATGCGCGGGGCCGCTCGTGTCGCGGGGATCGTGCTGCTCACCGCGGCCTACGTCGGTGCGGGATTCGCAGCGCCGAACCCGTGCGCGACGGTCCGGCGACTGTGCGAGGACGCCGGCTTCGTACAAGGCGCGCTTCAGCGCGGCAACGGCTTGCAGCGCGATTGCATTCAGCCGCTGGTGCGCGGAACTGCGCAGCCAGACGGAGCCAGCCGGCCGCTGCCGCGCGTGGATCGGCAGGCGTTGGCTGCGTGTCGGGCGGCCTCGGCCGATTCCGGCCCGGCGAGCAGCACGGCGACCATGCGGGCGGCGCTCAGCTACGTGCCCGGCTCGACCCACAAGATCAATCAGCTCGTCGGAGAGCTCGATAAGCAGCTTCACCAGCCGACGCTCAGCCGCACCGAGTCGCGCTACCGGCTGCAGGGTACCGATCTTGGTTACTCGTTCGAGCACCGCGGCAAGATCTACTTCCTGTTCGGCGATACTGTGGGTGCGCGCGACGCGGCGCTCGATTCCGTCGCCGCCACTGATGCGGACCGCAGCGCAGATCCGGAGCGCGGTGTGCGGCTCGACTTACTGACACAAGCCGCGGGCCTGTACCTCACCGTTCAGCCGCCGGGCATCAGCATGGGAGCCTTCGAGGTGCCGACCGCAGGCATCAGCGTCAATGGCCAGATGTACGTGGCGGTGGACACCGGGCATTCGGAGGACTGGCGCACGGACCGCGCGGTGCTGACCCGGGTGAGCTTGCCGATGACGCCCGGCGGCTTCCAGCCGCTGCGCACGATCTCGCAGCGCCCGCAGGGGAAATTCATCAAGATGTCGCTGCACGTCCAGCCTGACGCGATCGCCGGGTTGCCCGATGGCGGGCCGTTCGTGCTGACGTGGGGCACGGGCTACTACCGGCACAGCGATGCGTATCTGTCGATCGTGCCGGCGGCGCAGTTCGAGAGCGGCCAGGGCACGCTGTATTTCGCCGGCATCGATGAGCATGGCGCGCCGCGCTGGGAGCCGCGCGAGTCGGCGGCGACACCCGTCATCACCAACGGCACGCTCGGCGATGTGTCGGTGAGCTGGGTTGCGGAGCTGGGACTGTGGCTGATGACCTGCGACAGCCGCCCGCCGGCGCAGGCGGGCATCCTGTTCTCGTATGCCACCACGCCGTGGGGCCCATGGAGTGTCCCGCAGGTGCTCTTCAATGCGCAGCGCGATGGCGCGCTGGGCAAATTCATCCACGACCCGACCATCACGCCGGACGATGGACTCGCCGGGCCGGTGATCGGCAAAGGCAAGCGGGATGCGTCAGCGGTGCACGGTGGGGCCTATGCGCCTTACCAGGTCGAGGCATGGACCCGGGTTCGGGGCAGCGCGAGCGAGGCCCGTGAGCTCGATCTGTACTACGTCCTCTCGACGTGGAATCCGTACGTCGTGGTGCTGATGGGGTCGCGCCTGCAGGTTGCCGCACCTGCCGGCCCCGGCCACTGACGCACCGCGCCGGCGGCGCGCGGCGCTTACGACTCCAGCTCTTGCAGAACTTGCCGTAGAGATTGCCGCCGTCGAGGCAGCCGCAACGCTCAAGCCGTGTCTTGCCCGCTGTAACAATTCCTTAACCGCGCACAACTAGCCTCCTTTGCGCTTGCTCCATTCACGTTGCACGGGAGCGTCGAATGAAAATCACGCCGCACGGCGCGGGGAGGATTGGTCGCGCTGCCCTCGCACTAGGTGCCTTGACGGCAGTGCTTGCACCTCCGGCGGCGCACGCACAGGCAGTGAACGCACCCGGGAGTGTGCAGCAGCCCGCCACTCAGGCACCCCCGCCGGGCGCGACGTCGTCCTCGAGCGCCACGGACATCGGCCGCGTGAGTACCGGTCCGGAGCAGGAAGCAAACGCTGAGCGGGTAGTGCCGAATGCCACCACCAGCCGTGCCGCGGCGCTCGAGGAAAAGAAGCAGGCGCCGAACATCATCGAGGTGCAGCCGCTCAGCGAGATCGTCAAGCTGCCCGACATCAACATGGCCGAGGCGCTGCAGCGCATTCCGGGCATTTCGCTCGAGACCGACTCGGGCGAGGGGCGCTTCATCAACATCCGCGGACTCGATTCCGACCTCAACGCGAGCACCTACGCCGGCGTGCGCCTCCCGGCCTCCAATCCGGCCTCGCCCTTCAGCGGGGGTCGCGCCGTGGCGTTCGACGCGTTCCCCACCGGCATCGTCGGCGGTGTGGAGCTCACCAAGACGCTCGAGCCGGACATGGATGCGGAAGGACTCGGCGGCTCGATCAATCTCGTACCGCGCACCGGCGCCGAGCACGGCGGCAGGCCGTTTCTCGAGGCAGACCTCGGCGGCGGCTACGAGCCGCTGCGCGATACGCCGGTGGAACACGCCGAGTTCAGTGCCGGACGCAGCTTCTCCGGTGGCGACGGCATCGGCGGGCTGTTCGCCGGACAGGATGCCTTCAGCGCCATCGTCACCGCGGTGTTCCACGGCGATGAGCGCGGCATCGATGACCTCGAAGAGAGCTATTCCGACAACCAGAGCACGGGGGTGCCCGACAAGGTGCTGAGCGATCTCGAGTTTCGCCGCTACGTCTACCACCGCAAGCGCTACGGCGCGGCGGCCAACTTCGATGCCAAGGCGAATGAGGCGACCTCGCTGTACGTGCGGCTGCTCACCTCGGGTTATCTCGAGGGCGGCCACAAGCACTACCTGGTGATCAACAACCTCGACGACTCGAGCCAGGGCTTCTGTACGCCGCTGCCTGCCTGCAGTCAGAACCCGAGCAATCCGAACGGCTACCTTGCCACGCAGGCCCAGCTGCAGCAGCAGACGACCGACTCGGAGGAGCGCATCGAGAACGACATCGCGATCATCGGCGGCAACAGCGTATTCTCGGGCTTCCGCCTCGATTACCACACCTCCTATGCAGTGGGCACCGACCGTTTCTCACCGAGCCCCGGCAGCGTCTGGACCGATCCGAATCCGGTACCGGTTGCCTACGACAACAACAGCAATGCCGACTACCCGACGTTTCACACGCTGAACGGCGTCAACCCGGCAAACCCTGCCAACTACGATCTGCAGGAGATCGATCTCGGCCCTTCCTATGCGAAGGACGGCGAATGGGCGACGGCGATCGACGCCACTATCCCGACGGGCAGCGGCACGAACAGCGGCGAGTGGAAGTTCGGGCTGTCGGGACGCTGGCGCCACAAGACCTACGTCTCCAGCTCGCCGGTGTGGACGCCGAATGGCACGATCTCGCTGCTGCCGTACACGTTCGGCCCGCCGCAGATCTACTACAACCACAACTACGACATCGGGCCGGCGATCGACTTCAATTCGGTCGCGGCACTGGTGGGCACCAACCTCGGCACGATCAGCGACGATGCGGCGGCCGATGCCTCGACCAACAGCGACGACAACGAGGACGTGTATGCGGCTTACGGCCAGTACTCGGGCCGCTTCGGCAACGCGGGTGTGCTGGCCGGCGTGCGCGTCGAGTCCACGCACGCGACCTACCGCGGCAATCTCTACAACAGCGATACCGACACGAACACGCCCGCGACAGAGTCGAACTCCTACACCAATGTCTTCCCGACCGTGCAGGGCCGCTATTACTTCAGCGAGCAGCTCGTCGGCCGGCTTACCTATGCGACCGGCATCGCGCGCCCGGGCTTCGAGCAGATCACGCCCGGGGCGTCCATCAGCGTCGTCAACGCGAGCGTCACGGTCGGCAACCCGGCGCTGCGGCCCACCATCGGCCAGAATCTCGATGCCACGCTCGAGTACTACCCGGGCAACGGTCAGATCGCGGAAGTGGGGCTGTTCGCGAAGCAGTTCAGCAACTACATCCTGCTCTCGCAGCAGTTCGTGCAGGGCTACAACTTCCCGGGACTGACGGGGGTGAGGACCACCGTGGACAGCTACAGCAACGGGCCCGCACATGCCGAGGGTCTCGAGGTGCAGTACCAGCAGCAGCTGCTGTTCCTGCCGAAGCCCTGGGACGGACTGGGGTATAGCCTGAACACCACCATCGTCAGCTCACGGGCGCAGATCCATCCGGGTGTCTATGGACTCATGCCCTCGACCTCGAAGCTCACCTGGAACGCCGCGCTGTTCTACGAGCGCGGTCCCTGGGAGCTGCGGCTGGCCGCCGACTATGTCGGCCAGAACCTGTTCTCCTTCGGCGGCATCACCTCGAACGCCACCGACGACTACTCGAGCGCACGGCTCACCATGGACTTCGGCGGCAGCTACGCGATCACGCACGCGGTGCGCTTTTACCTCGAGGGCAAGAACCTGCTCAACACGCCGCTGGAGTTCACCGAAGGCCCGAGCTCCTTCCGCCCGATTCAGCGCGAGTTCTACGATATGACGGTACTGGCGGGCGTACGCGTCAACCTCAATTGAGCGCCGCGCCACCGATGCCGTCCGTCCGTGTCAGCGGCGCGCCCGTTCGCCGGCGGCGCGGGTGTGCGCTGGCGTGCGCTGCCGTGCTGAGCGGGACAGCTCTGGCGGCGGCTGCCCCGGGCAGCCCGAGCGACGCCACCGGCGCGGCGGCCGCCGCGAGCGCGGCGCACGCCGCCGTCAGCCTGCCGCGCTATGCGCACATTCTGGTGATCGTTGCAGAGAACAAGGGCTACGAGCTGGTCATCGGGGCGCAGACCGCAGCCCCGAACCTCAACCGGCTGGCGCAGCAGTACGGCCTGGCGACCCGATTCTTCGCCGAGGTGCACCCGAGCGAAGGCAACTACGTCGCCATGCTCGCCGGTGACACGCACGGCATCCACGATGACGACGCGTACTACTGCAAGCCGGGAACGAAGGACAAGTGGTGCGACAAGTCGCAGCGCGCGGACTACGTCGATCACACTCTGACCACCCGCAGCCTCGCGGACCAGCTCGAGGAGCGCCACCTGACCTGGAAGGCGTACCTGGAGAGCCTGCCGGCTGCCGGGTCGCTGGTGGTGCGCTGGCCGACGGCGGAGCAACCAGCCGCCGGACTGCCGATGCAGCTGTATGCGGCCAAGCACAACGGTTTTGTGAATTTCCTGCACGTGCAGCAGGACCCGAAGCGCGCTGAGAAGCTGGTGGATTTCGCCGCCCTGTACCGCGATCTCGACGGCGGGCAGGTGCCGAATTACGCGCACATCGTCCCCAACCAATGCAACGACATGCATGGGCGCGATGCGGCGCCGGAGGTTGCCGCAGATTGCCGCAAGAGCGCGCCGCGCGCGCTGATCGCCCGCGGCGATCGCGTCATCGGCGCGCTGGTCGCGCGCATCATGGCCTCACCCATCTGGCGCGCGCCCGAAAACTCGGCGATCGTCATAACCTTCGACGAGAACGACAAGGACGAACGCGGCGGCCCGGATCAGGGTTGCTGCGGCAACGACCCGGGAAGCGCGGCGAACTCCGGTGGCGGACGCATACCGACCGTCGTGATTACCAACCACGGGCCGCGCGGGGTGGTCGATGATACCCCTTACAATCATTACTCGCTGCTGCGCACCACCGAACAGGCGTTCGGCATCGACGAATACCTGGGACATGCGGCCGACGCCCGCCGCGGTGTGAGCACCATGGCGCCGCTGTTTGCGGTGACGCACTGATGCGCAGCTGGCCCACGCGTACGCGCAAGTCCGCGCGCATCGAGATCATTCCCATGATCGACGTGATGATGTTCCTGCTGGTGTTCTTCGTGCTGATCAGCCTGAACGCCCTGCCGGCGCTCGGCTTGCGGGTGGTATTGCCGACGGCGGCCAATCCCACCCATCTCGACATCGTCAAGCGGGTGACCCTGACGCTGACGGCGGACGGCGAGATTTACATCGACGGGGACAAGACCAGTCTCGACGGCGTCACCGAACGGCTGCGGGCGATGGCGCAGGACTCCAAGCTCACCGTGGTCATCTCCGGTGACCGGGATGCGCGACTGCAGCCGCTGGTCAACCTGCTCGACGCCCTGAAGCGCGCGGGCATCGTCGCCGCCACCGTGATCGCGAGGCGTGAATAGTGGCGATCGGGGAAAATGCTCCGCGCTTTGCGAGCGATGGCGGTGCACTGGTGCTCACCGCCGCCACGGTCGCTGTATTTCTGATCTACGTGCACGGGCGCCTGCAGGTGATGCCGCCCGCGCAACGCAGCGCGAGCTTCGAGCTGTCGATGCAGATGGAACAACCCGCCGCGCCGGTGCCTCCCGTGCCGCCGCCGCCGGTCCCGCCGCGGCCCAAGCAGCGCCACCTCGTGCAGATGCTGGAGGCGCCGACCGAGCCGCTGCCAGTGGTCGAGGAGCCGGCACCGGCAGACCCCGCGGCAGCGCTGATGAGCGAGCCGGCGCCCGCCAGCGCGCCGGCGACGGCGTCGCACCCGGATCTCGACGCGCGGTATGCCGCGGAACTGCACGCGAACATTGACCGGCGCACGGTTCCGCCGGACTCAGCCCAGTATCGGCTGCATCACCCCTCGGGCGAGGTGCGCGTGCGCTTCATCGTCACGCGCGGCGGGGAGCCCCAGGGCGTGGCGCTGCTGCAGTCCTCGGGATCGCCGCTGCTCGATGAGGCCGCGCTGAACATCGTGGCTTCCGGGCATTATCCGTCGATGCCGGCCGGAGTGTTCAGCGGCGAGGCGAAGCATGCGTTCGTGGTCACCATCGAGTTTCGGTCGGGGCTGCGCGCCGGCCGGTAGAGCGAAAGCCTTATTCCATGAACTATCGCCTGTACCACGACGTGACCTTCGACGTCCTCTACGCCTGCATCATCATCCTCATCTACGTCGTGGTGGAGCGCGGCATCTACCTCACCTACCTCAGTGTGCGCATGAACCGCCTGGCGAAGACCATCGACGGCGCCGCGGAGCGGGCCGCGGAGGGGGTGCGCGCGCTCAAGTGGCGCGATCCGGTGACGCGTGCCATACAGCGCTACGCCCAGCTGCTCGGCGACGGCGCTTCGCGGCAGCGGCAGGAGGACTACTCGTCGGCCCTGTTCATCCGCATCGACAAGCGATTCAGTGCGCGCCTGTGGATTCTCGACACCATCGTAACCGCCGCGCCGCTGCTCGGGCTGCTGGGGACGATCTTCGGTATCATGGAGACCTTCAACGCGCTGGCGGCCGGCGGGGTGTCCGACCCCGCCGCAGTGAGTCGCGGCATCGGCACTGCGCTGGTCGCTACCGCGATCGGCATCGCGACGGCGCTGCTCGGCTTGCTCGGCAACAACGTCCTCAACCGTCGGGCGCTGGTCATGGCCGAGGACTTCAAGGCGCTGTTACTGGCTCTTACTATCTGATGGCTTGAGACCGAAAGAGTGAGGCACGCATGAGAGCAGATCGATACGGCGCGCTGGCCGCCGCCACTACGCTGTTGCTGGCATGGGTCGGTCCCTGCGGCGCGCAGGCGCAGCAACCACCGGCATACACCATCACCAGGTCCGTGCCGCTCGGGGCTCCGGACCGCTGGGACTACGTGGTGTTCGACCCGGGCTCGCGGCGCGTCTACGTGGCACACGGCGACCGCGTGACGGTGGTCGACGGAGTGAGCGGCTCGATCATCGGGCAGGTCACCGGCTATCCAGGCGGCACGCATGGCATCGCCATCGCGGGAGCGCTGGGCCGCGGGTTTACCGACGACGGCGAGGCCGGCGAGGCGGGCGAATTCGACGTCGCGACGCTCAAGACCGTGAAGCGCATCCGCGCGGCCGACGATGCGGACTCAATCGTTTTCGACGCGGTGAGCGGGCACGTGTTCGTGGTCAACGGCGACAGCGGCACGATCACGGTGATCGATCCCAGGACGGAGACCGCGGTGGCGACCGTCGCGGTCGGGGAGAAACTTGAAACTGCGGTGGCCGGCAAAGACGGCAAGATCTACGTCAACGGCGCCGGCAACAATGACATCGTGCGACTGGATGCCGCCAGCAATCGCATCGATGCGCACTGGCCGGTCGCCGGTTGCAAGAGTCCGCACGGCCTGGCCATCGACGCGAGCAGCCGGCGCTTGTTCTCCAGCTGCGTGAACAAGGTGCTGGTCGTGGTGAATCTCGATTCCGGTGCACTGCTCGCCACGCTGCCGATCGGCGCCGGCACCGATGCGGCCGCCTTCGATCCGCGCCGCAAGCTGATCTTCAGCTCCAACGGCCGCGACGGCACGCTGTCCGTGATACGGGAAAAGGACCCAGCCACCTTCGTCGTGGTGGCGACTGTCAACACCGCGATCTCGGCCCGCACCATGGACCTGGATCCCGAGTCCGGCCGACTCTACCTGGTGGCGGCTGACACACAAGCGACTGCCAACCCTGCCGAGGGGCGCCGGCCGCCCATCGTTCCCGGGTCGCTGAAGCTGCTGTTCCTCGATCCCAAGCCATGATGAAGGCGCATGGGTAAGCGACCTTCCGGGGTGGGCTGGCTGCTCGTTACGGCCGCCGCCATCGCGTCACAAGCGACGTTCGCTGCAGACACGCCGGGATCGTCGAATTCGAGCTACCCGCAGCGCGGGAGCTGCTGCTGCAGTTGAGCGGCTCAGGCGAGGAGTCGCTGTTGCTGGCGATCACCGCGGTGAGCGCGCCCGACGTACACTGAGTGTGCCCGGCAGGCTGCCGCTGCGGAAAGGAACCATATGAAGCTGAGTGCCCGTAACACGCTGGCGGGGATCGTGCGCAAGGTCCAGCCCGGCGCGGTCAATGCCGAGGTGGTCATCGAGGTCGCGCCGTCGCTCAACATCGTGTCGGTCATCACGCTCGATGCGGTCAAGAGCCTGAAGTTGAAGGTGGGTGACCGAGCGTACGCGGTGATCAAGGCGTCGAGCGTCATGATCGCGGTGGACTGAAGGGGCGACTCGCGGCCAAGCGGGCGACGCGACTCGCGATGGCCGGATCCACGGCGTCGCGCGCGCTGGGCCTTTAGTTGTGCAGATCGTCGATCCAGCGCACCAGCTCCGGGACCTCGACGGGCGTGATATCGAGGTTGACCACGAGACCCTGCTGTCCACTGCGTGCCAGCACGCAGCGCAGCTGCGCCTCAGCGCTGGCGTTGATCTCCTGGTGCGGTACGTACGGCGGGACGTAGATGAAATCCCCCGGCGCGGCCTCGGCCACGAACTCCAGGTGATCGCCCCAGCGCAGGCGCGCCAGGCCGCTGACCACGTAGATGACGCTTTCCAGATCCCCGTGATGATGCGCGCCGGTCTTGGCGTTGGCGTCGATGGTCACGGTGCCGGCCCAAAGCTTCGTCGCGCCGGTTCGCTGCGTGGTCACGGCCGCGCGCCGGTGCATTCCGAGCGTCTGCGCGGTGGCATCGTCCAGCTCGTCGGCGCGGATGACTCTCACCCCGTGCTGGCGCCAGCGACTCGCATTCCCGCTCACGGCCTGCCTCCGCTCATGGGCGGCAAAATACCCGGTTTCTGCGCCGCGGGCTTAGCGATTTAGGATTCAATGCTCGAGAGCCTGCATAGCCCCGGCTTCGAAGAGCTCCTGGAGCGCGCGCCGGGCGAGGTATTCCTGGTAGCGCAACGCGATCAGCTCTTCGAGCCCATCGTCGCACAGCACGGTGCGCGTGGGGCCCGGCTCTGCAGGTGCAGCGACCAACGGGATTGCCAGTGTCATGTCCGAAGTCCCTCCGGCTTGGCTCTGCATAGGGCGTGCCAACCTCGGCTAAAGTCCGCGACTCCGCCGTCATCCATGTGATTGCGACACTAAGGCGTGGGGAGAATGTTCCGCGCCGCAGTCCGCCTATGGGCTGAAAGGGTGCGCCACGCACCGGATCGGTGCAAGGCCTCAATCGCGGCGGAACATCGACACGAAATCCCAGATCAGTCGACTCGCATCAGGGCCGGCAGCATCGTTGAACCGGTGACGCTCATCGCCACCGCTCCAGGCGTGGCCCATGCCTTCGACGATGATCTTGCGCAGCACGATGCGCCTGTTCTGCAGGTAATCCTGCTGACGATAGGCGCGACGTGCGTCCGTGACCCGCACCTCCGGAGATTCCGTAAGGGGGTCGGCAAGGCCGCCGGCGTACCGGGCGAACGCCCGCAGCTGCTCGATGATCTGCCCGGCGTTGCGCGGATGCACGGTGGAGTCCTCGTCACCGTGTATGACCAGCGCGGGCACGAACGCGACATTGCCGGAAGGACTCTGCGCGGCCGCGCGCGCCACCAGGTCGGGTGCCGCGCGCGAGCCCTGCTGCATCACTGCTGCCGCATCGCGCAGCGATTCCGCCGCCCGGTACATCATCCCGGAGGCGATCGCGCAGGCGGCGAACAGCCTGCCGTAGCAACAGGCCAGTACTGCGGCCATCGCCCCACCGGCGGAGATGCCGGCCACGTACACGCGCGAGGCATCGATCGGGTAACGACTCACGATTCGCCCGACCAGGGTGGCGATGAGCGCAGCGTCACCGGCACCGTCGAGCGTATCGCGGCTGAACCAACGCCAGCAGCGCAGCGGATTGGCACGCAGCGACTGCTCGGGATAGAGCACGATAAACCGCTGCAGATCGGCGAGGGCATTCATGCGCGTGCCGGCGGCGAGCGTCGCGCCGTCCTGGCTGCAGCCGTGCAGCATGACCAGCAGGGGGACGGTGTCCGTCGCTTTCAAACCCGCCGGGACATACAGGCAGTATTTACAGGAGCGGCGGCCGGAGGCGTCCGTGAAGGCGGGACGGCGAATCCATCCCGCGCGCCGCACGGGCCGCGAACGTCCGCTCAGCCAGGTCGCGGCCTTGCGGGTCAAACGATTAAGCGCGTTGCCCACGAGTCGAATCAGATGAGACTCAGGTCGCGCGGCGCAATCTGCGGAAAGATCGTGGCACATTGCGCCGGCGTCAGCGACCACAGCGTGCGGAACAGGCCGCCCAGTAGCGCGCGATAGTCGTTGAGCACCGGGTAGTCGCGGTCCTGGAAGAGGTCATTGCGCTCGAGCCGCTGCTGCTCGCCGGCGATGCGTCCGCCGTTGACCGATCCCCCCAGGATCCAATAGACGGTGCCGTGGCCATGGTCGGTGCCGTGATCGCCATTCCTCGTGAAAGGTGCGGCCGAACTCGGACAAGACGACCACCACGGTATTCTTCCATTCACTGCCGAGCGCCTGGGCAAAGCTAATGGGCGGAAACAGCACGCGTTGACCCGGAGTCAGTGCGCCGGGGGCTTCTGGGCGTCGCTCTTCAGACGCACCACCGGAAAATACAGCCCGAGCGAGCGGCGCTGCCACCACAGGCCCCTGGCCTTGTCCGCACGGCTGGCATACGTGTAGTCGTAGAAGCGCGCGCGCACATACACAGGCGGCTTGTCGGGGAAGGGATTGCTCGCCAGCAGCGCCATCACCACCGGCTCGTTCTCCAGCACGCGCGACAGGAACCGGGGGAACCAGCTGAGGGCGCGTGGATCCTCGAGTGCGGCGAACCACATCTGCCAGTCGAGCCGTGGCTGGTGCGGGATGTTCCAGGGCGGGCGGCGCGCGACGTCGCCGGGCTTGTAGCGAAACTCGTATTCGCGCCAAACCATGCCGTCCTCCGAGCCCTCGATGACGATCTCGTCGCGCTGCGTGGTCATGACCGCAAACAGCCCGTAGGCGCTCACGATGTGCAGCGGCTCGAGCAGGCGGTCGACGGAGCGCGCGAAGGCGGGCGGCCTGCCACCGAAGCGTGCATCCATCTGCACCAGGCTGCACAGGACGATCAGCAGCGCCACGGCGCCGACGACGAGCCGGCGCGTCGGCCGTGGCGCCTGCCGCGGCGCATGAATCGGCAGCCGCCGCAACAGACCTTGCGGCAACAGCTCTCGCAGAGCGGCGTCATCGAACAGCGGCAGGCACAGCAACATGGTCTGCAGGTTAAACCAGTTGTAGTTGCCGGTGAGCGAGATGCAGCTCTGCAGCAGCAGGATGCCGCCGGCCGCGAAGAAGCGCAGCCGGGGCGGACAGAAGATCAGGAACGGCAGCAGCAGCTCGATGAGGAACGTGCCGCCGGTGGCGAATCGCAGCGCACCCGGCGACAGCTGCGCGGCGTACCAGCCGAGAGGGGTGGGCAGCGGTTGGGTGAGGAAGTGATACGACAGCGCCGACAGGTTCCACCAGTTGGGATCACCGCTGAGCAGCTTCACCACCCCGGACATGAACAGGAAGCGAAACAGCAGCCAGCGCAGCAGCCAGATGCCGGGCGAGGTGGCGAAGCTCAGCAGCAGCGCGAGAAACCCGGTTTCCAGCAGGTACGTGTCCCACTGGAAGGTCATGAAGTCCTGCCCGGCGTAAAGCAGCGACAGGTACAGCACGAACAGCAGCACGAGGCACAGGCGCGGCAGGACATTGAAGATGAGCAACAGCGACAGGGCCGCTCCGGCCCAGCACACGGCCTGGATGGCGAAATCGCTGCTGCTCCACCAGAACACCATCGGCATCAGGTAGAAGCGCTCCGGGCCGACACGGGCGCGCAGCAAATCGACCAGCTCGGCCAGTGGCAGGATGCCATGGCTGCCGATCAGTCCCTGCGCCTGCACCGCGAACGAGACGAACGCCGCCAGGTAGATCAGGCCAAACAGGCGCAGGAACACGAACGCGACCAGCTCGTAGCGCGGCGGTGCATAGTCTTTGCCCCACAGCAACAGGCTGATGCGGTAGAACGCCGGGCGGTGCGCGGCGGTGAAGGCGTAGGCGCGCTCCGCGACGCTCGCGAAACCGGGCAACCATTCATAGAGCCCGAGCCAGATCCCCTTGCCGGGTGCGTGGCTCAGGACGCGAAAGCTCGCCTCGGCGCCGCCGGCATGGCGTCCATCAGGGGTGATGTACTGGACGGCGCGTTGAAAGGAGGCGAGCGGGATGGCCGGATAGCGCGCCGCGACCTCCTGGTACGGCTGGTAATCCACGCTCGCGCCGGTGAGCTTCTGCCAGTAGCGCGCCCAGTAGCCGCAGAACCCGCAATCCCCGTCGTAGACGAGCAGCGGGCGCGCGGCGGCGTCCTGTGAGGATTCTGGTGACACGGGCTCCTCGTGCAGCTCACCGGCACACGAGCGTAACCCTTTCACTCTCCCCGATGCGCAATTCCTGCCGAGGACTCTACACGGCTATTGCAGTCGCGCCGGTTGTTATGGTGAGCTGCCCGCCGCGCGCCGACATCCAGGCGCGGGAAACGTACCTCACGAGGAGCGAACCATGAGCAAGGGCATGGACCGGAAGAAGGAAGCGAAGAAGAAGCCGGCGAAGACCGCGGAGGAGAAGCGCGCGGCGAAGCGGGAGAAAAAACAGAACCGGGGATTCTAAAGGCCGGTCTGGCGCGCCGCGCCGCATGGGCCACGGCCCCTTCCTTGTCAGCCCCCTTGGCGGTACCCTCTGTGCCGCCTTAGCGCGTGAATTCGTCGAAAATTAAGACACGGGGTCGGCATGCGCTGGTGGATCTTCCTGCTGCTGATGCTCTCGGGCAGCTTACCCGGTGCGACCGAGGGCGCCGAGCGCAGGGTCGCGCTGATCATCGGCAATGATGCCTATGTCAAGATCAACGCGCTGCATAACGCCGGCAATGATGCGCGCAGGATGGAGCAGACGCTGCGCGCCGCAGGATTCGAGACCACCTTACGGGTCGACGCCAAGCGGCGCACCCTCTACCAGGTGATCGACGCGTTCGCCGCGCAGATCGCCGGCTCCCCGGACACCGTCGGGCTCTTCTACTACGCCGGGCACGGCATCCAGGCGAACGGCAACAACTATTTGATTCCCGTCGATGCGGACATCGAGAGCGAGGCGGACCTCGAAGCGGAGGCCGTCGATGCCGGCAAGGTGCTGCGCGCCATGGCGGAAGCGCATAACCGGCTCAACATCGTGATCCTCGATGCGTGCCGCAACAACCCGCTGCCGAAGGGCCGCTCGCTCTCGCGCGGGCTCGCCCGGATGGACGCCCCGAGCGGTACCTTCATCGCCTATGCCGCAGGTCCCGGGCAGACGGCCGAGGATGGCAGCGCCGGGGGCAACGGGGTGTTTACTGGCGAGCTGGTGAAAGCGATCGTGCTGCCGGGCCTGCCGATCGAGCAGGTCTTCAAGAAGGCCGCCGCAGGCGTTCGCAGCCAGACCGGCGACCGACAGGTGCCGTGGACAGAAGCCTCGCTCCAGGGTGATTTTTTCTTCCACCCTGCGGGGACGAGCAATGTCATTGCCGCTGCCCCGGCCGCCGCCCCGGCGCCCCCGGCAGCCGTGGCCACTGACGCGGGGGCGTTCGAACTGGCGTTCTGGAATTCCGTCAAGGATGCGAAGAGTCCCGCCGAGATAAAGACCTATCTCGACAGGTACCCGAAAGGCGCGTTCGCCGGCATCGCCAGGGTGAGGTACGACGAGCTGCAGGCGACGGCGGCCAACGCGGCCAAGCCGCGCGCCCAGGTGGCATCCAGCCGTGACGCGCTGGCGAGCGACGCGGCGCCGTCGCCCACCGCGGCGATGAACTCGCGGGGCAGCGCGCTGCCGGCACATCCGCCGAACGGCTTCGCCGATGAGCTCGCGGACTTTGGCGTCCAGCCCCAATCGACACTGAAGCTCGACGTCGGCTCGGCGACACCCACTTCCATTCCTGGCGGGCATGTCATCACCACTGAGGCGCTGGTCGGCTTCAGCCGCAACGCGCTCCTTATCGATGCCTGGCAGGATCGGTACCATCCGACCGTTCCGGGAGCGATCCGGATGTGGGGGGCGGGTGCTCCGGGCAATTTCAACGATCAGGTCCAGTCATATTTCCAGGAAGGGCTGGCCATGCGGACCAACAACAATCCGCAGCAGCCGCTGGTGTTTTTTTGCCGCGGCGTGCAATGCTGGGAATCCTACAACGCAGCGCTGCGGGCCCTGCGGATGGGGTATCGAGAAGTCTATTGGTATCGCGGCGGGCTCGACGCATGGCGCGCGGCCGGATTGCCGCTATCCCCACCTTAGACTTTCGGCCGCTGGCGAACTCGCGATGCTGAAGCCGCAGGCGCATCGCCAGCGGCCGGCCATGCGCCCCACCGCTGCAGTACGAGGTCCAGGAACACTCATGCAAAACGAACACGGCAGATGCAGCTGGGCGGTAGCCCTGGTCGCGGCCGCGACAATCGGTGGGACGGCGCTGGCGTACGCGGCCGACAGCGCCGAGCTGCCCACCGGACAGCGGGTGACCCCGGCGGCGGCTCCGGGCTCGAGGATGATCGCGCTCAACCCGGGCCTTAGCGGGTATCCGGGCTTCACTGCCGATGGCGCGGTGAGCCTGGCACTCAGCCCCGATCGGGCCACGATGCTGGCGCTGACGAGCGGCTACGACACCAACGGGTCGGATTACTACAAGCCGAACCCGGCCGCCTCGAATCAGTACGTGTTCGTCTACGACGTCGCGGCCGCGGCGCCAGCGCTGCGGCAGGTGCTGCAGATCCGCAACACGTACTCGGGGATCGCCTTCGCACCCGATGGGGCGCACTTCTACGTCTCCGGCGGAGTGGACGACGACGTGCACACCTACGAGCACACCGCCGGCGCATGGCGCGAGGCCGCCGGCTCGCCGATCGCTCTGGGTCACCACGGACTCGCCAATGGCGTGCTGGAGGTCGACGGCGCGCCGGCGAACAAGAACAATGCGGCGCTCACGGCCTACGTGCAGACACCGCTCGCGGCCGGGCTCGCGGTCACGCAGGACGGCAGGCGGCTGGTGGTGGCGAACCATTACAACGATTCGATCACGCTCGTCGACCTGGCCTTGCATACGGTAGCCGCCGAGCTCGACCTGCGTCCCGGAAAGAGCGGTGGAACCAGCGGCGCGCCCGGCGGCGAGTATCCGTACTGGGTGCAGATCGTCGGCAACGCCACTGCCTATGTCTCGAGCGTGCGCGATCGCGAGATCGTCGTCGTCGATCTGGCAGCCACGCGGCCGCGCATCAGGCAGCGCATCGCAGTCCCCGGTGCTCCCAACAAGATGATTCTCAACCGTGCGCAGACGCTGCTGTATATCGCCTGCGACCTGCAGGATGTCGTCGCGGTCATCGACACGCGCCGCGACATAGTGCTGACAAGCTTCACGACCGTGGCCCCGCCCGGCGTGCTCGGACCGCCTAACTACCACGGCGCCTCGCCGGATGGACTGGCGCTGTCACTGGACGAGCAGACCTTGTACGTGACCGACCGCGGGACCAATGCGCTCGCGGTGATCGACGTCGCAGCGCCGGCGCGCGGCGTGCCGGCCGCTGCCAACAGCGGGGTCGTCCGCGGACTGATTCCGACCGGGTGGAATCCGCAGGACGTCGCCCTGAGCGGCAGCGGGGCCACTCTCTACGTCATCAACGCGCGCAGTCCCGCCGGACCGAACCCGGGGAACTGCTATGGCATGATCTCGCCATGTCTGGCGGCCGCTGCGGCCGGCAAACCAATCACCCCCAACACTTACGTGCTGAACCTGGAAAAGGCCGGCCTGCAGTCGCTGCCGCCGCCCCCGCCGGCCACCTTGGCGAAGCTCACCGCGCAGGTCGCCAGCAACAACGCCTGGCACTCCTCGCCTGCGACGGCGGATCAGCACCTCATGGACACGCTGCGGGCGCGGATCCGCCATGTGATCTATATCGTCAAGGAGAACCGCACCTACGACCAGATGCTGGGCGATCTCGGCAAGGGCAACGGCGATCCACGGCTCGCGGAGTTTCCGCGCGCGATCACACCGAACCAGCATCAGCTCGCGCGCGACTTCGTGGACCTCGACAACTTCTATGTCGCGGGGGACGTGAGCGGCGACGGCTGGCAATGGAGCATGGCAGCCCGCGAGACGGACATTGCATCGAAGAATATCCCGATGAACTACTCCGAGTTCGGGCGTGGGGGCTCCTACGACTGGCAGGGCCTGAACCGCTTCATCAACATGGGGCTCAGCGGCGACGCCCGCCGCCAGGCGAACCCGGCGACCCCGGCGGATCCGGATCTGCTGCCCGGGACGCGTAACGTCGCCTCCGCGGACGGGCCGGAGGCGGATGAGATCGAGCAGGGGTACCTGTGGAACGCGGCGCTGCGCGCGCGCTTAAGCGTGCGCAACTACGGCTTCGATACCGACGACACCATGTATCACCAGGCCTGGGGTGCGCTCACCGTCCCGCTCGAGCGTTGGCCCGCACGCAATCACGTGCGCCAGGCGTACGCCGGACACCCGGAGCTGCAATCGCTCACCGACCCGTACTTCCGGGGCTTCGACACCGACTACCCGGATTTCTATCGCGAAGCGGAGTGGGAGCGTGAGTTCGCCGACTACGTCCGGCGTGGTGATCTGCCGGCGCTGAGCCTGGTGTATCTCATGATGGACCACACGAGCGGCGAGGCGGCACCGGGGGCTCTCGACGGGGTCGATACCCCGGAGACACAGGTCGCCGACAACGACTACGCGGTCGGCCGCCTGGTCGAAGCGGTCGCGAAGAGCCGCTACGCACGCGACACGTTGATCTTTATCCTCGAGGATGATGCGCAGGATGGACCCGATCACGTCGACGCTCATCGCAGCATCGCATTCGTGGTCGGGCCCTACGTGCGACATGCGGCGATCGTCAGCACGCGCTACACGACGCTGAGCCTGATGCGCACCATCACCGACCTGCTCGGCCTCGAGCACCTCGGGGTCTTCGATGCCCACACCGGGCCGATGGCCAGGGTGTTCGATCTGGGGCAGGAGAGCTGGAGTTTCACCGCGCTGGTTCCGGACGTGCTGCGCTCCACGCGCCTGCCCCTGCCCGCCGCCGCTGCGGGTACGCATGTGGCGCATCCGTCTCATCCGGCAAGCTGGTGGGCGCAGCGCACGCGCGGCATGGACTTCACACACCGCGACAGTGCCGATGCTGCGGCCTACAACCGCATTCTCTGGCAGGGACTGATGGGAGATAAACCCTATCCGGCGGTGCGTTCGGGATCCGATCCCGACTGAGCCGCGCCACGCCGCAGCGTTTCGCCTGCGAAAGCTCAGCTGCGCAGGCGCGGCCTGATACGCGATGAGCGTAGCGGATCGTGAGACCAGGCGGGCTGCGCTGCGACATGTCCGGCAGGTACGATCAGGTGTGGGTGCGTTCACTACAGGAGGGCGAGGGTGCAACTCGGAACATGCAGGCCGGTGGCCGCGGTGCTCGCGGCGGTAATGCTCGGGGGCACGGAGTTGGTACTTGCCGCCGGTGGTACGGGGCCTGATCCGGCTCAGACGCAGCTGCAGCCGCTGCACTGGCGCGCTATCGGGCCGTTTCGCGGCGGGCGTGTGCTCAGCGTCAGCGGCGTGCCGGGCGAGCCGCACCATTTCTACTTCGGGGCCGTCAACGGCGGCGTGTGGGAGACGCGTGACGCCGGACGCACCTGGGCGCCGATCTTCGATGCGGCCCCGGTCGGCTCGATCGGTGCACTGGCGGTGGCCCCCTCCGATCCGAGCGTCATCTACGTCGGCACCGGCGAGGCCGACATGCGCTCGGACATTGCCCAGGGTGCGGGCCTCTTCCGCTCGGGCGACTCGGGCCACACCTGGCAGCCGGTCGGGCTCGAGGACTCGCAGCAGATCGGCCGCATCCTGGTCGATCCGACCCATCCGGACGTGGTGCTGGTCGCGGCACTGGGGCATCCGTACGGCGCCAACGCGATGCGCGGCGTGTTCCACTCGAGCGACGGCGGCAAGACCTGGCAGCGTACGCTGTACAAGGACGCAGACACCGGCGCGATCGATCTCGCCGCTGAGCCGGGAGCGCCCGAGCGTGTGTACGCGGCTCTGTGGCAGACGCGCCGGCCGCCGTGGAATGTCTATCCACCCTCCAGCGGCCCCGGCGGGGGCCTGTACGAGTCGGACGACGGCGGGAAGACGTGGACGGCCCTCACCAGCCACGGCCTGCCCGACAGGCCCGGTCGCATCGGCATCGCCATTTCGGCTTCGAAGCCGCAGCGGGTGTTCGCGCTGATCGATGCGCTGGACGGCGGCTTGTACCGCTCCGACGATCGGGGCTCGAGCTGGACACGCGTCAGCAACGACCCTCGCATCTGGAAGCGGGGTTGGTATTTCGGCGGCATCACCGCAGATCCGAGCAATGCGGATATCGTCTACATCTGCAATACGGCGATGTACCGCTCCGACGATGGCGGCAAGTCCTTCATCCCGGTCAAAGGTGCGCCGGGGGGCGACGACTATCACCAGCTGTGGATCGACCCGGCCGATCCGCAGCGGCGCATACTCGGCGTCGATCAGGGTGCGGTGGTCACGCTGGACGGCGGTGCCAGCTGGAGCTCGTGGTACAACCAGCCCACCGGCCAGTTCTATCACGTGGTCACCGATAACCGTTTTCCGTACTGGGTGTACGGAGCGCAGCAGGACTCCGGCGCGGCGGGCATCCCCAGCCGCACCGATAACATCGACGGCATCAATCTGCGCCAGTTCCGCGAGATCACCGCCGGCGGCGAGAACGGCTACATCGCCCCCGATCCGGACGACCCCAAGGTGATCTTCGGCGGACGCGTGGACCGGCTCGATCTGCGCACCGGGCAGACGCAGAGCGTCGCTCCGACCCTGGCATACCCCGGGCTGTACCGCAGCACCTGGACGCTGCCGCTGGTCTTCGGCAGCACCGGCAGCCATGCACTTTATTTCGGCAATCAACGCATCTTTCGCACCACCGATCGCGGCGGGCACTGGGACGCGATCAGCCCGGACCTCACTCGCGAGAACCCGCAAGTGCCCGCAACGCTCGACCCGGCGACCGTCGAGGACAACGAGCACGCCGGCCCGCGCCGTGGCGTGGTCTACGCGATCGGTCCGTCGCCGCTCGACGAGCGGCTCATCTGGGCAGGCACCGATGACGGCCTTGTCTGGCGGACTCGCGATGGCGGAGCCCACTGGCAAAACGTGACGCCGGCTCCCTTGAGCGCGTGGTCGAAGATCGGCGTGATCGAACCGTCACATTTTGATGTGGACAGCGCCTACATCGCCGTGGACCGGCACCGGCTCGATGACCCGCGACCCTACATCTATCGCACCCACGACGGCGGCGCGAGCTGGACGTTGATTGACGAGGGCATCGCCGCCGCAGGCACGCTCAACACGGTCAACGTGGTGCGCGAAGATCCCGCACATCGGGGCCTGCTCTATTGCGGCACTGAGCGCGGCGTCTATGTATCCTTCGACGATGGCGGGCGCTGGCAGGCGCTGCAGCAGAATCTGCCCCGAACGTCCGTGCGGGACCTGCAGGTGCACGCAGCGGACCTGGTGATCGCAACGCACGGCCGCGGGTTGTGGATCATGGATGACATCGCGCCGTTGCGCTCGCTGGCCGAGCCCTACACAGGCGCAGTCCGACTGTTCCCGCCCGCGCAGGCGTATCGCGTGCGTCCGACCGGGTTCACCGGAACGCCGATGCCCAAGGACGAGCCCATGGCCGCCAACCCGGTGCCGGGCGCCTATATCGACTATGCGCTGGACGCGCCAGCGAGCGGCGCGATCCGGCTGACCATTTCTGACGCGCGCGGCGCACTCGTGCGCGCCTTCAGCAGCAACGACAAGCCGCAGCAGCCGGATCTTGCCAAGATCGAGATCGCCCCCGAGTGGATTGTTCCGCCGGAGCCGCTCGCGAGCAGCGCCGGGACGCATCGCTTCGTGTGGGACCTGCACTATGCGCCGCAGGCCGGGCTCGCTCCGGAGGATCCGAGCGAAGAGGAGAGCGGGGTATGGGCTCCGCCGGGTCCTTACCGGATCGAGCTCACCGTCGACGGCAAGAGCTATCGGCAGCGGCTGACGGTCGCTCCCGATCCGCGCATGAAGCTGTCCGCAGTCGCCTATGCGCGGCAATTCGCGCTGGCGCGCGAGGTGGAGGCCGCGCGCGTGCAGATCGCGGCGACCCTGGCCGAAGCCAACCGGATTCACGCCGCCATCCTCGAGCGCAGCAAGAGCGACGGCAGCGTAGCGGCGGCAGCCCTTGCCGCCGCGGACCAGCGACTGCGCGTCATCGGCGACATCGCGCCAGACAAACAGTCGCCGGACTCGTTGGGGCCTGCGCCTGCGACGATCCGCGGGCTGCGCTACCTCGAGACGGCGTTCCGTAACCTGGCGCGGGCGGTCGATGGCGCAGATACAGCGCCGACCCCTGATGCCCTACGAGGCTACGCCAGGCATCGGGCGTTGCTGAACGATGCCATGATGCAGTGGGCGCGATTCAGGGCGATCGACCTGGCGCGCCTCAACGCGCAACTGCAGTCCGGCGGCGCTGCGCCCATCGAGCCTGGGGCGAAATAGCGACGCCGTCCTGAAGAGCGGCACCACCGCAGCGCGTCAGACCTCTTCGCAGCTGAAGCGGATCGTGACAGGGGAGTCCTGAGTGGGCCGGCGTCCGAGGCCGAT
This sequence comes from Steroidobacteraceae bacterium, assembly GCA_035482695.1. Lineage (GTDB taxonomy): Bacteria > Pseudomonadota > Gammaproteobacteria > Steroidobacterales > Steroidobacteraceae > 13-2-20CM-66-19. Next base: position 44,030 of record DATHQM010000058.1, read on the forward strand.
CATCCCCTGTCCTTTGAGCTGGAGGCTGCCGCGGTGTACGAACGATGGCTCTCCGTCGGCACTCTGCACGTAGGTGCCGTTCGTGCTCTCATCGATCAAGACGACCTTGTTGCGGCTGATCTCGATACGCGCGTGCAGGCGCGAGATTCGTTCGCCGCTCAGCACCACGTCGTTCTCCTCGCCGCGGCCGATCGTGAGGCTCGCCGGTTGCTTATGCACCAGCAACTCGCGGTTATTGATCCGCAGCCGTACGCGATGCGTCGGGCTCGAGGGGGTGCGTTTGCGCAGATCCGCGACGAGCTTGGCATGCTCGCGCTTCATCTCTTCATCAAGGCGCCGCATGTCATCGAGTGAGCGGCCCTTGGGCTTTTCCTTGTGCTGCGAGGGCGACTGACTGTAGGGATCGACGCTCACCTTCTGCGGCGGAGGCTCCAGCGACAAGCCCTCGCCGAGCGCTTTGATCAGATCCGTCTCAACGGTTCCGCCTTCCCCAACCCATTTCCAGGTGGCGTTGCCCCGTTCGTCGGTTGCCGGCCGGCCTTTCAGCTTCTTCGGTGGCTTGGACATAAGCGGTCTCCCGGACCTGGGTCCTACCCCCCGGGAGTAACATGATAGCTCGCCTATGTGGTTATCGGTTCCCGGGTTCGCACGCCCGTGAACGGCAGCCGGACCGTAACCACGAGCCCCGTGCCGAGGGGCGGGTCCGACAGCTCGATCTCGCCGGCCAGGAGCTCCACCACCCGTCCGACGATTGAGAGTCCGAGGCCGCTCCCGGACGAGGCGCTGCCGGGTATACGGTAGAAGCGCTCCAGCGCGCGCGAGCGCTCCGCGCTCGGGATCCCCGGTCCGTTGTCGCTGATCGAGAGCACTGCCCACTGATCGCGTTCGATCAGCTTGAGGGCGACGCGGCCGCGCTCGCTGACATGACGAATGGAGTTCTCCAGCAGATTGCGGATCAGCAGGTAGAGGACCTCAGGAGCGCCCGGCAGCCGTTGCAGGCAGCCGTCGAGCATGATTTCGACCTGCTTCTCACGCGCCGCCTGCGCCAGGTCCTCGAGGACCAGATCGACCACGACCTTTGCCTGCGTAGTCTGGCCGGCGCTGAAAGAGGACCCGGGTTCAAGGCGCGCCAGCGACAACAGCTGACTCATCAGGTGCGTGGTGCGGTCAATGTTCGCCTGCAGCTTATCGAGGGCGCGGCGCGCCTCGGAGGGCGTCGTGGCCCGGGCAGCGACCTGTGCCTGTGCGCGCAGTGCGGCGAGCGGCGTGCGCAGCTCATGTGCCGCATCGGCGGTGAAGCGGCGCTCGCGCGCCAGGACTTCCGCGTGCCGCGCCAGCAGATCGTTGAGTGCGACCCCGAGCGCATGGGTCTCCACCGGCATCTCCGCCGTGTTGACCGCGGAGAGATCGTCGGCGCCGCGTCCGGCGAGGTCCGCCGCCATGCGCCGCACCGGCCGGAAGGCACGCTCGGTTACCACACCGATCAGGAAGGTCAGCAGCATCAGCGCAAAGAGCAGCGGCAGGGCCACCGCGTGCAGCGTGCGCGACAGCGCCGCATCGCGATACTCCAGCGGCTCGGCGATGTGGATGACCAGTGGAGTCGCTGCGGAGCTCAGCGAGTACACGCGCCAGGCGCGCCCGTCGAGCACCGCATTCGAGTAGCCCGGACCGTCGCCGATGGCGAGAGGCGCCTGCGGTGAGCCCGGTGAGCGGTAGAGCAGCTGCTTGGCGCGCGTGGTGATCTGGTAGACAACATCGAGCGGCATCGCCCGCACCGCGGTGTCGAGCGAGCGCGGCACCACGCTCTCGCCCTCGTCGTATTCGTGGTCCGCGTAGCGTAGCGCGAGAGCCGCCTGCTGCTGCAGCATCTCGTCGAACTGCGCGGCAGTGCTGCTGGCCACCGCACGATAAACCAGCAATCCGAGGATGAGAAACACGAGGCAGGCCGCCGCCGCCGCGGCGATCGCCATGCGCCGGCGCAGCGACCACGGCCGGGCGGCTCTAGCGGGCGTTGTCGACCCGATAACCGCGTCCTTTGACGTTGGCGATGAAGTGCGGACCGAGCTTGCGCCGCAGGTTGTGAATGTGGACCTCGATCGCGTTGCTGGCGATATCGTCCTCGAATCCATAAAGCTCCTCCTCGATCTCGGCGCGCGTCACCAGGCAGCCCGCATTGCGCATCAGCAGCTCGACCACTGCGTACTCGCGGGCGGTCAATGCCGCCGGCTCACCCGCGTAGCTGACCATCCGCTGGCGCAGATCGAGCATCACCTCACCCACGGTGAGCGTGGACTCGGCGCAACCCGCTACCCGGCGCGTTATGGCGCGCAGACGCGCCGCCAGCTCATCGATGTCGAAGGGCTTGATGAGGTAGTCGTCTGCGCCGGCATCCAGGCCGGTGATGCGGTCGGTGACCCGATCGCGCGCGGTCACAATGACGACGGGTGTGGTTTGACCGTTTTGCCGCAGCCAACGCAGCACGCTGAGCCCGTCGCTTGTCGGCAGGCCCAGATCGAGCACCAGGGCGCTGAAGGCTGTGGTCGAGAGCGCCGCGAGCGCAGCGCCGCCGTCCTGCACCCAATCGACGACATAGCTCTCCTGGCGCAGTCCATCCCGAACCGCTTCACCGAGCATGGCGTCGTCTTCGACCAGCAGAATTCGCACGACCGCTTTCCCTTCACCTGTTGGGCGATTTGATCATTGACGCGCTTAAGTCTGCCTTAAGCGTGAGCCTCCTATTCTGCCCGCCCATGCGAGTTCACGCTGCAATACCCCGGCAGGCGGGCAGCAAGCCCGCGGCGCCGGCCGCCTGGCTCGTAGCGCTGCTGCTGCTCGCCAGAGGCAGTGCCTGTCTCGCCGGCGGCGGTCCCTTTGGCATTGATCACGAGTGGACCTATGACGACAGTGGCATCTGGAAGCGCAGCAACCAGGAGTTTCTCGAGTACGGCCTGATCGTCGGGGAGGTCGGCGGCGCGTTGTGGGAGGGCGGCGAGACGCGCCTCGGCCGCACGCTGTGGCAGTCGGTGGATGCTTCGGCGGCTTCGGGCATTGTGGCTTTCGCGATGAAATACGCGTTTTCGCGCGTACGGCCGAATGCCAGCAACAACGATCCGAATCTCTGGTTCCAGGGCCACGGTAACCAAAGCTTTCCGAGCGGGGAGGTGACCGAGGTGAGCTCGATCGTCATGCCGTTCGTACTGGAATACGGTCCCGATCATCCCTGGACTTATGCGCTCGAGGCGCTGCCGGTCTACGACGGCATCGCGCGCATGAAGGTTCAGGCGCATTGGGCATCGGACGTCATCGCCGGCTACGCGCTCGGCACCACGGCCGGGTGGCTCATGCACCGCAATACCGATACGCCTTACATTCTGAGCGTCATGCCGCACGGGATCTATGTTGGAATCAGCAAGAAATTCTAGCGCGCCCGTGGAGATCACAGCGGCAGGCAAGCTCTGTTGACGCCTCCCATGCACGTCGCAATCATAATGGACGGAAGCGGACGCTGGGCAAGCCAGCGCGGATGGCCGCGCACCGCCGGTCACATCGAAGGTGCCAAGGCGGTACGCGCGGTGGTTGACGCGGCGGCGCGCGCGGCCGTTGATACGCTCACGCTATACGCCTTTTCGGCGGCAAATTGGGCACGCCCGCCAGGGGAGGTCGATGCACTGATGCGTCTCTTTCGCAAATATCTCCTGACGGAGACGCGTGGCTGCGTCGCGCAGTCCATTCGCCTCAACGTGATCGGGCGGCGCGACCGCCTGAATGCGGACCTGCTGCGCACCATCCAGAGGAGTGAGCGATTGACCGCAACTAGTGCGCGAATGCACCTGCGTATTGTGCTCGACTACTCGTCTCACGACAGTATCGTGCGAGCCGCGTGGCGGGCCGATCGCACTGCGAAACTGACACCTGATGACTTTCATCGCCTGCTCGAGGAGGTCGATCATTCCGCGCTGCCTGTGGGCCCAGTCGACCTGCTGATTCGCACCGGAGGTGAGAAGCGCCTTAGTGATTTCATGCTCTGGGAAGTCGCGTACGCCGAGTTGCATTTCACCGACTGTCTGTGGCCGGACTTCGATGAAGAGCAGTTGCGGTGTGCGCTCGATGACTACACGGAGCGCCATAGGCGCTTCGGCGCGCTGACAGCGGAAGCACGTTGGGAACCGGCGAGACCGCCCGACCCCAATACGCCCTGCGCCTAATGCCGTACGGGACCAGAAATTCGGGGATGCAATCGTTGCGGAGGATCGGCGCGCTGACCCTCTGGCTGCTCGCATCGGCATCACCGTGGGCTCGCGCGGCGAACGCAGACGACCTGCTCGATCTGGCACAGTTCAGAGGGCGGGTTGTCTATGTCGATTTCTGGGCCTCGTGGTGTGCACCGTGCCGGCAGTCGTTTCCCTGGATGAACCGCCTGCAGGGGGAGCTCGGACGTGACGGCCTGGTGGTGATTGCTGTCAACGTCGACCGCGAGCGCGCCGATGCCGACCGTTTCCTGCACGAGCACCCCGCGCAGTTTCGTATCGTTTATGACCCGGACGGGCGGCTTCCCGAGAAGTTCGGCGTCCGCGGCATGCCCACGAGCTTTCTGATCGACCGCAGCGGCCACGTTCAGGCGCGGCACGAGGGATTTCTCGTCCGCGACCGCGATGCTCTCACGCAGCAGGTCCGTGCACTGGTGCTCGCGCACTGACCTCCAAGGAGATCATAACCATGCGCATCCAAAGTATTGCTCGCCTCGCGATCCTGTTGGGTCTGATACTGGGCGCGTGCGGTTGTACGTCGCTCGGCGTCAAGCCCTGGCAGCGCGAAATCCTCGCGCGACCCGAGATGGCGCTCAACGCCGCGCCGATCGATGCGGCCATCGACGATCACATCTACTTCAGCAAGGAAGCAGCGAGCGGCGGCCGCAGCTTCGCGGGCGGGGGTTGCGGGTGCAACTGAAGCGTCCGCGGTCGCCGCTGCACCTGGGCCTCATGGCGGCGAGCTGTGCGCTGCTGTCGGACAGCGCGCGGGCACAGGCAGCGCCCGATGATGCGGCCGAGAAGCCCCTGCAGATCGACACGGACCTGCTTTACTACAAGGAGAATGCGGGCCGGGTCCAGACGATCGAGCCGGTGGTGAGCCTGAAGAAGGACTTCGGCGATCAACGCCTTCTCGATGGAACGCTGACGCTCGACACGCTCTCAGGCGCCACGCCGAATGGCGCCATACCCTCGCGCAAGCCGCAGACATTCGCGAGTCCCTCGAGCACCAGTCTCACGCCCAAACCCGGCTACAAGACCACCCTCTATACAATCGGCCCCGGCGATCTGCCGCAGGATCCACATTTCAAGGAGCGGCGCGTCGCCGGCGACCTCGACTGGTCGCAACCCATCGGGCTCGACAACACTGTCTCGTACGGCGGGCACGCCTCTACCGAGCACGATTTCGACTCAGTGGCGGTGCACGTCGGCCTGAGCCATGACTTCAACGAAAAAAACACCACGCTCTCGGCAGGAATCGACGAAGAGTACGACCGGATCCATGCGCACGGAGGTAACCCGGTAGCCGGCAGTGATTACGCGCTCTACGAGAAGGAGCCGAGCCAGACCAAGAACCTGGCCGGCGGCCTCATCGGCGTCACTCAGGTCATGCGCCGCAACTGGCTCACGGAGCTCAATTACACCTTCGACCACTCGCAGGGGTATCTGACCGATCCGTACCGGATCATCTCGGTGCTCGATGATACGGGCGCCGTGACGGGGTACCGTTATGAGAATCGGCCGGATACCCGCACGCGACAGAGCCTCTACTGGGTCAACAAGGTGGCGCTCGGTCCTACCGTCCTGGACCTGTCGTACCGGCGCGGCAAGGACAGCTGGGGAATCGGCTCGGATACTGTCGACGCGAAGCTGCGGATCGATCTCGGCTCCGGCATGTATCTTGAGCCGCACGCGCGCTGGTACCATCAGTCTACCGCGGATTTCTACAACCTGTATCTGAGCGAAACGGGGCCCGCGCCTACTTACATGTCCGCAGACCCCCGACTGGCTGCCTTCGCTGCCACGACCTTCGGGCTCAAGTTCGGCATTGCCACCAGCCGCAACGGCGAGCTGAGCCTGCGACTCGAGCAGTACCAGCAGAGGCCGAGCGATCAGGCGAGCTCACTCGCCGAGCTTCACGGGCTCGACCTCAACCCGAATCTCAAGGCGACCATCGTGCAACTCAGCTGGCATCTGGAATACTAGCGATGAGCGCGGCGCGCGCCGGAGCCGGCGGTGCGACGCCGCCGCCTCATGCCCCCGAGTTCGAGGTGGTGCCGCGCGAGGGGGGTATCGTCGCGGTGTGCTTCGTCGCGATGGCGAGCCCCTGCGAGCTGCTGCTCGAGACCGCCGACACACACACAGCGCACGAGATGGGCCGGGTCGCTGCGCAGGAGGCGTGGCGCATCGAGTCCAAGTACAGCCGCTACCGGCCGGAGAGCATCGTCAGCGTGATCAACCGCAGCCAGGGCCACGCCGTCGTGGTGGATGGTGAAACGGCGGCGCTCCTCGACTACGCCGCGCAGTGTCACTTACTTTCTGACGGTCGCTTCGACATCACCTCCGGGGTGCTGCGCCGCTGCTGGAGGTTCGACGGGTCCGACCGCCTGCCCGAGCCCGCCGCGGTCGCGGCGCTGCTGCCGCTCATCGGGTTCGAGAAGGTCCAGTGGCGGGCGTCGCGTATCACCGTGCCTGCGGGCATGGAGATCGACTTTGGCGGGATCGGCAAGGAGTACGCCGTGGATCGCGTGCTCTGCCTGATCGCGGCGCGCTTTGCCGGCGCCGCGCTGGTCAATTTCGGCGGCGACCTGGCTGCCAATCGCGCACCCGGCACAGGTCCGTGGCAGGTCGGGGTGGAACGCCCCGGTACCGAGCGCGAGGCGCGTCTGCTGTTGGAGCTCAGCCGGGGTGGTCTCGCGACCAGTGGGGACACGCACCGCTTTCTGCTGCGCGACGGGGTGCGCTACGGCCACATCCTCGATGTGCGCACCGGTTGGCCGGTCCCGCAGGTGCCGCGCTCGGTGACCGTGGCGGCGACGAGCTGCGTCGAGGCCGGGATGTGCGCGACCTTCGCGATGCTTCAGGGCATTGGTGCAGAGGCGTTTCTGGAGGAGCAGGGCTTCCGCTACTGGTGTCTGCGGTGAGCGGCGCCGGTGGCCGTTGCGGCCCCGCCGAGCAGGTGCGCTCCAGCATGATGCGCTCCAGCATGAGGAGAATCGACTATGTCGCAGGATTCGCAGTCGTCTGAGGCGCGCTATCACCCGGTTGCGAAGGCGCTGCATTGGCTGATGGCGCTCCTCGTAGCCATCCAATTCGGCATTGCCTGGACGATGCCGGATATCGGGCCGCACACCAGGCTGGGCCGATTGATCAGCCTGCACCTCACGGTGGGTGGCCTGATCGGCCTCGCTGCCCTTGCGCGAGTCTCCTGGCGCCTGCGCCACAGTGCACCAGGCGCTCTCGCAACCGAGCCTGGTTGGCTGCGCGCCGGCGCACGGGTGAGCCACGCTACGCTCTACTTCCTGCTGCTCATCGTGCCGCTACTCGGGTGGGCGGCCGCATCTGCCCGCGGCTGGCGCGTGACACTTTTTCCTGGTCTGGCGCTGCCGGCATTGCTGCCGCGCGGCTCAAAATCGGGGTTTCTGGCAGGCGATGTCCACTCGTTCCTGGCTTACACGCTGCTGGCGATTGTGGGCGTGCATATCGCGGCGGCCCTCTACCATCGGCTCATCCTGCACGATGGGGTGTTGGCGCGAATGCTCCCGGGCAGAGCAACCGATGGCCGGAACTCCCGACAGCGATGATAATCTGCCCGGCACCCAGACGCCGGGCGGCGATGGTGCCACCAAGACCCACAGCACCGTCAGCCCTGGCGCGCCGCAAAACCTAAGGAGATCCTCATGGCCGATGACTTTGCCCCTGTCCGCACGGATAAAGATCTGATCGAGACCTTCGAGATGCGCCGGAGCAACGCTTCGGATGAAGCCACGCGACTAGTCGCGGCAGAGTTACACAACATCAACGATACCCTGTTCGAGCTGCTGAAGTACGCCCGGGTGATTGGGACTCGGTTACCAAAGTGACGCGCCGGAGGCACTCGGGGCGCGTGACTCACACGCAGCTGCGAGCCGGCTAGCGCTCGCTGGCAATCCGCGCGGTCTTGAAGGTCAGCCTGCGCCGCACCGCGAGCGCGGTCCCGCCGAGCACCAGCACAGAGGAGACGGAAAGCCGCAAGGTAACCGGCTCGCCAAACAGGACGACCCCCGCGAGAGCGGCGATCACCGGCACACTGAGCTGCGCGTTGGCGGCCGCGATGGCCCCGAGCTTGGGCAGCGCCGTGTACCAGGCCGCGTAGCCGAGCCCTGAAGCGATCGAGCCCGACAGCACCGCGAGCACGATGCCCTCGGTGTCGGCTGACCGACGGCTCCAGAGCACTAGGCTGATGAGCAGTGTGCCCGGGACTGAGCGGGCGAAGTTGCCGGCATTGTCCGCTAGCGCGTTTACCGAGCGCCGCCCCCGCAGTGAATAGACGCCCCACGCGCAGCCGGCGATCAGCATCAGGATGGCATCCCGCGCCGGCGGCGCGCTGATCCCCGGAAACAGCAGGAGCATCAGTCCGGCCACGGCGAGCAGCCAGCCCAGGACAACGGTGCGGTCGATGCGTTCGCCGCCGACGAACCCTGCGGCGATCATCACCACCTGCACTGCGCCGAACAGCAGTAACGCCCCCGTACCCGCCGTGAGCCCGACGTAGGCGAAGGTAAAGGCGATGGCATACGCGAGCAGCGCCAGCGCGGATCGCCAGTCGCCGCCGAGTCTCTGGCCGCGTCGGCCGATGCGTACCAGCAGCCACAGGGTGAGCGCGCCGGCGATCAGGCGGATGCTCATGAAGCTCGCCGGGTCGATGTGCGTGTCGCGCAGCGCCATCCGGCACAGCACCGAGTTGGCCGCGAACGCCAGAAGTGCGAACGCAGTGGCCGCGACCACGGGGTTCACTTCAGCGCCTGCTCCAGGTCGGCGATCAGATCCGCCGGCTCCTCGATCCCGACCGACAGGCGCAGCAGATTCTGCGGCGTGCGCGATTCCGGCCCTTCGATCGAGGCGCGATGCTCGATGAGGCTCTCTACTCCGCCAAGACTCGTCGCCCGTGCAAACAGGCGCGTGCGGGCCGCGGTCGCGAGCGCCGCCTGCCGCCCTCCCGACACGCACATGGACAGCATCGCACCGAAGCCCCCCGGCATCTGCGCCACGGCGGTGGCATGAGCGCGGTGCTGCGGCAGCCCCGGATAGAACACCTGCTCGATGGCCGGATGGCGCGCGAGAAATTGCGCTAGCTGCAATGCTCCGGCGCACTGCGTGCGAACCCGCAGCGCCAGCGTTGCGATGCTGCGTCTCAGCAGCCAACAGTCGAAGGGCGCCAGCGCAGCGCCGGCGGTGCGCTGCCAGGCCTGCAGGTGCTCGAGCAGCGCGTGCTCCTCGCGCACCACCGCCAGCCCGCTGAGCACGTCGCTGTGACCGCCGAGATACTTGGTGCCACTATGGATGACGAGGTCGACACCGAAATCGCAGGGCTGTTGGCAAATGGGCGTGGCGAAGGTGTTGTCGCAGACCACCAGCGCTCCGGCTCGATGGGCTATGGCAGTGACCGCCTCGATATCCGTGATGTTGAGCAACGGGTTGGTCGGCGTTTCGATCCAGACCACGCGTGCCCGCCCGCCGACGGCATTCCTCACCGCTGTGAGGTCGGTGAAATCAGCAAGCTCCACAGTAACGCCGCGACGCGCACAATGCTCGGTGAACTGCTTGACCGAGCCATAGTAAGCATCGAGCGGCGCTACCAGGCGATCGCCCGCGTTGAGCAGCTCCAGCACCGCCATGTT
>DATHQM010000059.1:0-24092 GCA_035482695.1 Steroidobacteraceae bacterium
ATCGCCAGGCACACCGCCACGACCGGCAGCGCCGTCGACTTCATCGACACGCCGAGGCCGGCGATGATGTTGGTGGCGTGCCCGGTCTGCGAGGCGGCGGCGATCTTGCGCACCGGGCTGTACTCGGTGGCGGTGTAGTACTCGGTGATCATGATCATCGCGGCAGTGAGGGCCAGGCCGATGAGCGCACAGCCCCACAGCTTCGCCACGTCGCCGGGCATGATGCGCGCCGTGATGAAATAGAAGGCCACGGCCGACACCAGCGCGGAGACGATGACACCCTTGTAGAGGGCGTTCATGATCTTGCCGCCCTCGCGGGTGGAGACGAAGAAGGTGCCGATGATCGAGGCCACGATCGAGGCGGCGCCGAGCGCGAGCGGGTAGATCACCGCCGCCAGCGCGGCATCCGCGCCGTCCTTGGTGAACAGCAGCCCGCCGAGCAGCATGGTGGCCACCAGCGTGACCGCGTAGGTCTCGAACAGGTCCGCGGCCATGCCGGCGCAGTCGCCGACGTTGTCCCCGACGTTGTCGGCGATCACCGCGGGATTGCGCGGATCGTCCTCGGGGATGCCGGCTTCCACCTTGCCGACGAGGTCGGCGCCGACGTCGGCGCCCTTGGTGAAGATGCCGCCGCCGAGGCGCGCGAAGATCGAGATCAGCGAGCCGCCGAACGCGAGCCCGACCAGCGCGTGCAGCGCGCCTTCGGGCCCGACGCCGGGCCACTGCCGCAGCAGCGCGTAGTAACCGGCGACGCCGATGAGGCCTAAGCCGACCACCAGCATGCCGGTGATGGCGCCGCCGCGGAACGCCACGCTGAGCGCCGCGTTCAGCCCCTGGGTGGCGGCCTGCGCGGTGCGCACGTTGGCGCGCACCGAGATGTTCATGCCGATGTAGCCGGTGAGGCCCGACAGCAGCGCGCCGACCGCGAAACCCCCGGCGGTCGGCCAGCCGAGCGGCGAGAAGCCGATGAGCGCGAACAGCACGACACCCACGATGAGGATCGTGCGGTACTGACGGTTGAGGTAGGCCTTGGCGCCGGCCTGTATGGCGGCGGCGATTTCCTGCATGCGCGCATTGCCGGCCGGCAGGCGCAGGATGGCGGTCATCGAGAAGACGCCGTAGAGCACGGCCAGCACGCCGGCTGCGATCGCAGCCCACAGCCACATCGTGGCATCCATCAGGAAACCTCCCCCAAAAAAGGCCGCGAACTATACCACGCCGGCCCGCCCGCCTAAGCGGGACGCCCGGCCGCGCCGCAGCAACGCGCTCCTAGACCTTGAAGTCGCCGGACAGCTTGCGCCGCACGGGTACGCCCCTGATGTGCACGTAGTCCGGCAGACCGTTGCGATACGGGGGGTAGGCCTCGCCGGCGATCAGCGGCTCGAGATAACGGCGGCACGCGGCGGTGATGCCGAAGCCGTCCTCGCGGATGAAAGCCGCGGGCAACTTTTTCTCCTTGTTGGCGACCTGCGCGAGCGGCACGTGGCCGATGGACCAGCGGTAAGGGCGGTGCGAGCGGCGCACGATGGTGGGCATCACCGCGTTCAGGCCGCGCACGGCGAGCTCGACCGCCGCCTTGCCGACCGCGTAAGCCTGCTCGACGTCCGTCCGCGAGGCGATGTGCCGCGCCGAGCGCTGCAGGTAATCGGCCACCGCCCAGTGATACTTGTAGCCGTGCGCCTGGCGCACCATGTCGGCGACCACCGGCGCGACCCCGCCGAGCTGGGTGTGGCCGAAGGCATCGCGCGTGCCGGCGTCGGCGAGAAACCTGCCGTCCGCGTAGGCTGCGCCTTCGGAGACCACGATGACGCAGTAGCCGTAGCCGCTGACGCAGGCGCGCACCCGCTCGAGGAAGCGCGCCTTGTTGAACGGAATTTCCGGAAACAGAATGAGGTGCGGCGGCTCGGCGCTGCCGCGGCCGGCGAGACCGCCGGCCGCGGCGATCCAGCCGGCATGCCGTCCCATCACTTCCAGCACGAACACCTTGGTCGAGGTGCGCGCCATGGAGGCCACATCGAGCGCCGCCTCGCGCGTGGAGACCGCGACGTACTTGGCCACCGAGCCGAACCCCGGACAGCAGTCGGTGTGCGGCAGATCGTTGTCCACCGTCTTCGGCACCCCGACGCAGGTCACCGGGTAGCCGAGCGCCGCGCCGATCTGCGACACCTTGAGCGCGGTGTCCATCGAATCGTTGCCGCCGTTGTAGAAGAAGTAGCCGATGTCGTGGGCGCGAAACACCTCGATCAGCCGCTGGTACTCGCTGCGGTTCTGCTCGATGCCCTTGAGCTTGAAGCGCGCCGAGCCGAACGCGCCGGCCGGCGTGTGCTTCAGCGCGCGGATGGTGGCGGGGCTCTCGCGGCCGGTGTCGATCAGATCCTCGGTGAGCGCGCCGATGATGCCGTCGCGGCCGGCGTACACCTTGCGAATGTGCCGCGAGCGCCGCGCCGTCTCGATCACCCCGCAGGCCGAGGCGTTGATGACGGCGGAGACCCCGCCCGACTGGGCATAGAAAGCGTTACGTGCGGCGGTTGTTTTCATGGCCGGAAGAATAACGCACGGCACGCGGGTACGGGCGATGTCCGGCAAGGCGCTGCACGCCGCTGCGGCGCGTGCGCGGCGCGCCCGATAGCGCTGGGCGGGTGCGGTGTTTGACCTGCCCGGGCACGGCCGGTAACGTGGCGGGCCTTTGCGGCAGACGCGGACCGCGCGTTCGGAAATCACTATAACCATGCGTATCGTCCTGTTGGGTGCGCCCGGCGCGGGCAAGGGCACGCAGTCCCAGCGTCTGGTGGAGCGGCTCGGCATCCCGCAGATCTCGACCGGAGACCTGCTGCGCAGCGCGGTGGCGCGCGGCTCCGAGCTCGGCCGCCAGGCCCGGGAGGCGATGGAGGGCGGCCGGCTGGTGGATGACTCGCTGGTGCTCGGTATGATCCGCGAGCGCCTCGGCGAGCGCGATGCGCGCCGCGGATTCATTCTCGATGGCTTTCCCCGCAACCTCGCCCAGGCGCACGCGCTCGAGCGGCTGCTCGAGCAGCTGCGCCAGCCGCTCGACGCGGTGGTGCAGCTGGAGGTCGACTACCGCGAGCTGGTGCGGCGGATTTCCGGCCGCCGCACCTGCGCCGACTGCGGCCGGGTGTTCAACCTGCTCACCTCGCCGCCGGCGGCCAGCGCATCGCAGCTGTGCCCCAAGACCGGCGCGCCGCACCGCCTGGTGCAGCGTCCGGACGACAACGAAGCCACCGTCGCCGAGCGACTGCGCGTCTACGACGAGAAGACGCGTCCGCTGGTCGATTTCTACCGCGCGCGGGGGCTACTGCGGGTGATCGATGCCCAGGCCGAGGTCGACGAGGTCACGCGCCGGCTCTACCAGGCGCTCGGCGTACGCATGGCGCGCAAGGCCCGACCGGCCAAGGCCGCCCGCCGCAGCCCGCGCCGCGCCGCCGCCCGCAAAGGCGCCGCACGCCGCAAGGCTGCGAACCGGCGCGCCGCACCGCGCCGCAAGCCGGCACGAGCTGCAAGCCGCACCAGCCGCACCAGCCGCACTAGCCGCACCAGCCGTGCGAAGCCGCGCACGCGCGTGCCGCAGCGCCCGCGCCGCAAGCGCTAAGCACCGGGCCGTTCTTACAGGGCGGCCAGCAGCCGCTCGCCGAGCACCTCGCGGCGCCAGCCGCGCAGCAGCGCGCCATCGCGCCCGCCGGCGGCGAGCTGCTCGAGATCGCGCCGCGTCGCCAGTACTTCCGGTGTGAGCTGCAGTTCGCGCGCCGCCGCTTGCGTGAGGTCGGCAAGCTTGCGCGTCAGTGCCGCGTGCTGCGGATCGGGGCGGGCGCGCGCCGGCGCGGGCGGGGCGGGATCGGGCACCTGCGCCTGCCGCACGCACTCGAGCAACTCCGCGCCACGGCGCCGCGCGATTCCGGCCGGCATGTCCGGGATGAGCGCCAGCTGTTCGTGCGTGCGCGGCACCTGCATCACCAGCGCGCGCAGCACCGCATCGTCGAGGATCCAGCCGCGCGGGCGGTTGTGGGTGATCGCGCTGCGCTCGCGCCAGGCGGCGAGCGCGCGCGCCAGGCGCTCGCGCGCCGGGTCGAGCTCGCGCAGGCCCTTGAGGCGCTGCCAGGCATGCTGCGGGTCGAGGGTGAGTGCGCCCTGGTCCGCGAGCGACGTCAGGTCCTCGCGCAACCATTCCAGCCGCCCGAGTCGTTCGAGCTGCGACTCGAGCTCGTGCGCGAGCGGCAGCAGGTAGCGCACATCGTCGAGCGCGTATTCGACCTGCGCGGCCGACAGCGGGCGCCGCGACCAGTCGGTGCGCGTGTGCGACTTGGCGAGGTCGGTACCGAGCAGGCGGCGTACCGCGTCCGCGTAGCCCACCTGCGCAGGCAGTCCCGTGAGGCTCGCCGCGATCTGCGTATCGAACACCGGGCGGGTAAGCCCGACGACCGGCAGCAGCACTTCCAGGTCCTGGCGCGACGCGTGCATGACCTTCAGCACGCTGCTCGCGGTGAGCACCGCGTCGAGCGGCGCCAGATCGGTGAGCGCGAGCGGGTCCACGCACAGCGCCTCGCTGGGCGCAGCGATCTGCAGCAGGCACAGCTGCGCGCGATAAGTGCGCTCGCGCAGGAACTCGGTGTCCAGGCCGATACGCGGCTGCGTGGCCAGACGTGCGGCCGCTGCGGCGAGCGCGGGCGCGGTGGTGACTATGAGCTGCAAACGGGGATTGTGGATGATCTGTACAATCGGGCTGCCCATTATGCGAGGCCCGCGCCGGTATCGAAAGACATGAAGGAGCTCATCGGTCTGTTCACGCAGATCGCGCTGCTGCGGCGCGGACCGCAGGACCTGCCGGCCTCGATGCTGCTGCTGGTGCTCACCATCGGCGGCTACCTGTGCGTCAACCTGCTGATAGGACTGGCGCTGCCACCGCTGCCAGCGCTGCAGCCGCACGCTGCCGCGGGCGGCGCGCCCGCCGTTGACAGCCGCTGGCTGGCACAGCTGCTCATCGACACCGCGTTCACGGTCGTCTGGTACGTCGCGCTGCTGCGCATCGCGCGCCGTCCGGAGCGCACGCTGCAGACCACCACCGCAGTGTTTGGTTTCCAGTCAGTGCTGGCGCCGCTGACGCAGGTCTTCGAGTGGCTGATGCAGCGCTTCAGGGACGGGCCCTGGCACCTGCCGGTCGACTGCGCGGGGCTGCTGTGGTGGGTCTGGCTGATCGCCGCCTACAGCTACATCGTCAAGGCGGCGCTCGAGTGCTCGCACACTGCGAGCGTCGTGCTGGTCATATTGCAGTTGCTCGTCGAGGGAGTACTGCTGCTCGCGCTGTTCGCCCCGGGCCAGACCTGAGCGCGCACGATGCACGTGCACATCCTCGGGATCTGCGGCACGTTCATGGGCGGCGTGGCCGCGATCGCGCGCGCGGCCGGGTTCACCGTCACCGGCTCGGACCGCGACGTCTATCCGCCGATGAGCACGCAGCTCGAGGCGCTCGGGATCACGCTGACGGAGGGCTTCGAGGCGGCGCAGCTCACCCCCGCGCCGGACGTGGTGGTCGTCGGCAACGTCATGACGCGCGGCCAGCCGGTGATCGAGGCACTGCTGGAGAGCCGCCTGCCGTACCTCTCGGGGCCGGAGTGGCTGTCGCGCGAGGTGCTGCGCGAGCGCTGGGTGCTCGCGGTCGCCGGCACCCACGGCAAGACCACGACCGCCGCGCTGCTCGCCTGGATTCTCGAGCATGCCGGCCTCAATCCCGGCTTCCTGATCGGCGGCGTGCCGGCGAACTTCGGCCAGAGCGCGCGCCTTGGCAGCGCGCCGTTCTTCGTCATCGAGGCGGACGAATACGACACCGCCTTCTTCGACAAGCGCGCGAAGTTCGTGCACTACCGCCCGCGCACCGTCGTGCTCAACAACCTCGAGTACGATCACGCGGACATCTATCCGGACCTCGCCGCCATCCAGCGCCAGTTCCACCACCTGGTGCGCATCGTCCCCGGCAGCGGTCGCATCGTCTGGAACGCCGCCGACGCGCGCCTGCGCGAGACGCTCGCCATGGGCTGCTGGACGCCGCTCGAGGGCTTCGCCGCACGTCCCGCGGCCGAGGCGCTCTGGAGTGCCCGCCCGCTGGGCGATGCCGGCGATTACTCGCGCTTCGAAGTGCTGCTCGGCGGCGAGACGCTCGGCACGCTCGAGTGGTCGCTGCTCGGTGCGCACAACCTGGAGAACGCGCTCGCGGCCATCGCGGCCGCGCGGCATGCCGGCGTGGAGCCGGCGCGCTCGCTCGCGGCACTGCGGGCCTTCCAGGGGGTCGCGCGCCGCATGCAGCTGCGCGGCGAGGTCGGCGGCGTGCGCGTTTATGATGACTTCGCGCATCACCCGACGGCCATCGCCACCACTCTCGACGGCCTGCGCCGTCGCAGCGGCGCCGCGCGTATCGTGGCGGTGCTCGAGCCGCGCTCCCACACCATGCGCATGGGCGTGCACCAGCACACGCTCGCCCCGGCGCTCGCCGCCGCCGACGAGGTGTGGCTGTACACGCCGCCCGACCTGGGCTGGGACACGGGCGCGGTGCTCGCCGCACTCGGCAGCCGCGCTCATACGAGCGGCGACGTCGACGCGCTGGCGCGCGAGCTGGCGCGGCACGCGCGCCCGGGTGACCAGGTGCTCATCATGAGCAACGGCGGCTTCGGCGGCCTGCACGAGAAGCTGCTCACCGCGCTCGCCGCCCAGGCGCGGCATACATGAGCACGCCGGCGCTGCCGCTGTTTCCGCTCGACACGGTGTTGTTCCCGGGCGGCCCGCTGAGCCTGCGCATCTTCGAGCCGCGCTACCTCGACATGGTGCGGCGCTGCCTCAGGGAGCAGACGCTCTTCGGCGTCGTGCGACTGGTGCAGGGCGAGGAAGCCGGGGCGGCCGCGGAGGTCGCCGGCATCGGCACCAGCGCTCGTCCGGTGGACTTCGGGACGCTGGACGACGGGTTGCTCGGCATCGTCTGCCTCGGCGAGCAGCGCTTCCGCGTCGGCCGGCGCTGGCTGCAGCAGGACGGACTGAATCTCGCCGAGGTGGAATACCTCCCCGCGGAGGAGCGCTGCGAGCTGCCGCCGGAGTGTGCGCACTTCGGTGACCTGCTGCGCGACGTGCTGCCGAAACTCGGCGGCGCCTACGCGCACGTGACGCTGCAATACGGCGACGCGGGCTGGGTCGCCAACCGCCTCGCCGAGATCCTGCCGCTGAGCGGCGCCGAGAAGCAGGCGCTGCTCGAGATGGCCGAACCGCTCACGCGCCTGATGCAGGTCGCCGCCTGGTCGACGCGGCAGCCGGCCTCTGCCGACCCTTAGAACTTACGCGCACGTGCGCGCACCGCCATGAGCCCGATCCTGTTCTACGACGCGGTGTGTCAGCAGCCTTACGATACGCGCAGCCTGAGCGCGCAGGCGCTCGGCGGCAGCGAGTCGACACTGGTGCGCGTGGCCGATGCGCTCGGTGCCTGGGTGATCCAGCACAACCGCACTACGGACTGGGAGCGTTACCGCCGCCCGCAACGCCTGCCGGGTATCAGCAGCGTCATCGTCATGCGCGACGCGCGGGTGCTGCCCGCGGTGCGCGAGTACTTCCCTGCCGCGCGTTTCTTCCTGTGGCTGCACGACCGCGTTCGGCCACACGGCAGCCGCGCGCGCTGGCTGGCGGCGAGCGCCGCGCTGCTGCGCGAGCTGGCGGTGACCGCGGTGTGCGTGTCGGATTCGCAGCGCGCCGGAGTGGCCGCCGCGCTGCGGGTGCTCGGGCTGGCTGACGCGGTGCGCTGTCTGACACTCTACAATCCGGTCGACGATGCGCTGCAGCCCGATGGCACGGCGGTGGACGAGCGCAAGCTGGTGTTCTTTTCTTCACCCAACAAGGGGCTGGATTTTGCGCTCGACGCCTTCGGCGCGCTGCGCCGGCGCATGCCCGACCTGAGGCTGGTGGTGGGCAACCCCGGCTACAAGGCGGCGCGCGATGCCGGCGCCCCCGGCGTGGAGTTGCTGGGCGCACTGCCGCAGCCGC
Organism: Steroidobacteraceae bacterium; assembly: GCA_035482695.1. Taxonomy (GTDB): domain Bacteria; phylum Pseudomonadota; class Gammaproteobacteria; order Steroidobacterales; family Steroidobacteraceae; genus 13-2-20CM-66-19. The sequence continues at coordinate 8,029 of DATHQM010000059.1, forward strand.
GCATGCACGCCGAGGTGCGCAGTGCCCTGTGCACCTTCGCACCGAATTTCGTGATACCCGAGACTTTCGGACTGGTGTTTGCCGAATCGCATGCGCTCGGCACGCCGGTGCTGACGCACGACTGCGGCGCGGCGCTCGAAGTGGTCGGCGATCCGCAGCAGGTCCTGCCGGTGCCAGCCGCCTGCCGCGTGTACGAGGCGCTTGCTGGCGCGCTGCCGCCACGCTGGCGGCGAGCGCCGGCGCGGCTGGCCGCCGCTGCCGGGATGTTCGCCGCCTACGATGAGCGCATCCGCGCCTGGCGCAGCGGCGCTCGACCGCGCGTCGCGCCGGACCCGCGATTTCGCTTGAGCGCCATCGCCGCGCAGTGGCGCGCGCTGCTCGCGCTTTAAGCCCGCAGCGCCGCCGCGGCCGCCGGCAGCGCTGCGCCTGCGGCCGCGCGCAATGCCAGCGCGCTCCACGCCTCGAGCACTGTCTCCATGGGGATCTGGTCGAGGCGCGTGGCATGCGGCGGGCCGCCGACGCCGACCACGGCGGAGCCCGCCGGGCTGCGCGGCAGCCACTCCTGCTGCGCGTGCGCGCCGAACATCACCACCAGCGGCAGCGACAGTGCGGCGGCCGCGTGCGCCGGTCCGGTGTCGACCGAGATCATGCTGTGCGCCAGCGTGCACAGCGCCAGCAGCCGCGGCAGCGGCAGCTCCGCGGCCACCACAGCCGGCAGCTGCGTCGCGCTCACGATCCATGAGAGCAGCAGTGTCTCGCGTGGCGCCCCGCACAGCACGATCAGCGCCTGCGGCATCCGTGCGTGCACGGCACGCAGCAGCGCTGCCCAGCGCTCGATCGGCCAGGCCTTGTCATCGCTGGCGGACAGGCGCAGCTTGCTGCCGCGCATGGTGCGCCGATTGCCCGGCTGCACCAGCACCAGTGGCTTGCCCGCCCAGCCCTGTGCCGCGAGCCACGCGGCGCACTCCGCGCGCGCTGCCACGCCAACCTCCAGGTGCGGCGCGCAGCGCGGCGGCGGCGCGGGCCACGGATAGTCCGCCGCGCTGAAGGCGGGTGGCGTAAGCCGCCCGAAACTCACCAGGCGGTCGACCTGGTGAGCCTCATGCCGGCTCGGCTCGCGCGCCAGGAACAGGCAATGCCGGTAGTCGACGCCGCTGAAGCGCAGCAGCCGCTCGATGCGGGCGAGCTTGCGCGGATCGCATTCGCACACGTACACCGGTGCCCGCCGTGCACCGTGCAGCTGCGCGCGCGTGCGCCACCACGCGGCGTCGAAGAGAAACGCCGTGTAGCGGTGCAGGCACGAGACCTGCGCCACGTCCCCATGCCCGGCGTAGATCTGCGCCGGCCAGCTGCCGGCGCCGATCACGTGACACGGCGCGCCGTAGCGGCGATGCAGGATGTCGAGCAGCGCGGACAGGAGGATCATGTCACCGACGCGGCCGAACCAGATGACGATCGGTTGCACGGGCGGCGCCGACATGACTCCTCACTGCTGTGCGGGAGCCCTAAGCTATGCGGGCCGGGGCTGCCCTGGCAAGGGATCTTGGCCAACATGCGCGCTTTGTCATGGTTTCTGGGACTGATGGCGGTCGCGCTGGCGGCGATCGCCGCGTTCAGCTGGCCGGCGTGGCTGCTGCTGCATCCGCATTTCGACTTCCCGTTTCATCGCATCGGCGAGCGCGTCGGCATGCTGGCGCTGCTGCTGGGTTTCGTGGCGGTGGCGCGGCGGCTCAAACTCGCCGACCGTGCCAGCCTCGGCTACGGTGTGCCGCGGCGCGAGTTCGTGCGCGAGATGGCGCTCGGTCTCATCCTCGGGGTCGTGACCATGCTGGCGCTGGTGGGCCTGATGAGCACCCTCGGGCTGCTCGACTGGAGCCTGGCCGCGACTTTCAGCGTGGGGACGCTGGCCAAGCTGATCGCGCTGCGCGCTGTGAGCGGTTTCGCGGTGGCGTTCATCGAGGAGACCTTCCTGCGCGGCGCCATGCATAGCGCGATCGAGCGCGAGTCGGGTACCACCGCGGCGGTGCTGTGCACCGCGCTGCTGTATGCGGCCACGCACTTCTTCGCGAGTTTTCACATCCCGCCGGAACAGGTCAGCGCGCACAGCGGCCTCACGCTGCTCGCGGGCACGCTGCAGCGCTTCGCTCACCCCGCCGCTATCGCCGACGCGTTCCTCGCGCTGTGCGCCGTGGGCGTGGTGCTCGGCGTAGTGCGTGCGACCACGGGCAACATCGCCGCGTGCATCGGACTGCACGCCGGCTGGGTGTGGGTGATGCTCACGATGCACGAGCTGACACGGCCGCTGCCGGGCGCGCCGCTGGCGTTTCTGCTCAGCCGCTTCGACGGCTTCGTCGGCTGGCTGGTGTTCGCCTGGACGGTGCTGCTCACCGTGCCGCTGTGGCGCTTCTACTCACGACGCGCCCGACGCGTGGCGCCGGCGTGAATGGCGCAGGCACGAGCCGCGCGCCGCGCAGGACTTCAGTTGAGCTGCGTCACCACGTAGCCGTCCTTGCGCAGCAACTCGAGCAGCCCGCCGTCGCCGACGAGGTGCAGCGCGCCGACCACCACCAGACAATTGTCCGCGCCGTTCGCCAGCCGCTCGATCGCGGGTAGCCAGCGCTGGTTGCGCGCGCCGACCAGCAGCCGGTAGAGCGCCGGAAACGAGCGGTACTCGCTGTACAGCAGCTCCGCCAGCTTGGTCGCGTCGCCGCGGCGCCAGGCGGCGAGCACCTCGTCGAGCTCCTGCGGCGCGTCCTGCAGCTCGCTCAAGGTCTGGTCTAGCAGGCGCAACTGGTCCGCGGGCGGCAGCGCCGCCAGGCCGCCGAGCTCCTGGTCGAGCGTCTCGAGGCCCGCCGTCGTCTTGCCGTCGCCCTGCGCGCGGGTCAGCAGCTGTTCCTCGACGCCGTGTTGCGGATCGAAGCCGAGGTGCACGTACTCGAGGTCCGCCAGCTCGAGGGCGACGACCCACGGCGCCTGGCCGTCGAACAGCTCGGTGGGCGCACCGAGCTCGTTCGCGGCGGCACTCACGCGTGCGTAGCGTTGCTCACCGATCAGGGCGCGCAGCGTGGTGCCTGCCGGCAGCGCACCGTGCTCGAGCAGCCAGCTGCCGGCGGCGAGCGTGTCGATCTTGCCAAGATCGAGCTCCATGACGAGGTGGCGGGAAGTGCTGTAGGCCTGCTCGAAGGCGGGTGGCAGCGCCGCATCCCCGGCGGGCAGCAGGTGCACGGAACCGGCGAGATAGACGGTGCTGTGGGCACCGTGGATCACCCACACCGGACTTGCGGCGTGCGCGAGCGTCGCGCAGCCGATCAGGCTGCCGAGCAGGCCGAGCGCGCCGAGCCGTCGCGGTGCTTTTCGAGCCATACGACCTCGGTGAGCAGCGAGCCGTCGGGGCGCAGCTCCAGTGTGCGATAGCCGGGCGGGCGGTCGTCGACGGCGTAGTCGTCGGAGTGCGGCCTGAACTGCGCGCAGGTCGAGGGCGTTGCCAGCAGCCGCACGCCCTTGCGTACGGCGTCGTAGCTCTGATGCACGTGGCCCCAGAGAATCGCGCGCACGTTGCGGTGCGCATCGATCATATGCAGGAATTCGTCGGCGTTGCTCAGTCCAACACGATCGAGCCAGCGGCTCGACATCGGCACCGGGTGGTGATGCAGGCACACCAGGCAGTGGCGTTTGCCGGCGGTGCCGAGCGCCGCGTCGAGCCCGGCGAGCGCCGCAGCGCTCAGCGCGCCGCCCGCCGCACCGGGGATGCAGCTGTCGAGCAGCACGACGCGCCAGCGTGGAAAGTCGACGTAGCCGCCGAGCACGAACGGCTTGCCGGCCAGCTCGGCGCGCATGGCCTCGGGCTCGTCGTGGTTGCCGGGCAGGCACAGCACCGGCAGCCCGAGACTGCCGAACAGGCGGCGGAAGTGCAGGTAGCCGCCGGGATCGTCCTGCACCAGGTCGCCGGTCACGAGCAGCGCGTCCGGCGGCCAGTCGCGCGCGCGTGCGTGCGTCAGCGCGGCGGTAAGCGCTGGCAGCGTCGCCACGCCGCGCAGCGATTCGGTCTCGCTGCCATAGAGGTGCGGGTCGGTGAATTGGGTGAGACGCACGACGCTCATGGAAAGAGCCTAGCAGAGGCCCGCCGCGGGCTGCAGTGAACCACGTCCCCGCGGGGGGCGTCACTGACGAGCGACAGCATGACTTAGGTTCCGTTTCTGCCGTGCAGAATGTGAAGCATGCCCCACCGCGGTGCGCACATGAAGGACTTAAGTTGCCTCGCGCCGGTGGGCAGATTTGAGCAACGGGCCTGAGTGGTGGAAAATGCGCGCCCCGCAGCGCGCGCTACCTGAGCGGTAGCGCGGCACTGCGCCGCCACCCCACCCGCGCCGCCGCGCAGTAAGTGAAGAGCGCCCTTATGAGCACACGCCGCGATCTCGCCAACGCTATCCGCGCCCTTGCCATGGATGCCGTGCAGCGCGCTAACTCTGGGCACCCCGGCATGCCGATGGGCATGGCCGACATCGCCCAGGTGTTGTGGTGCGACCACCTACGCTACAACCCCGCCAACCCGTCCTGGTACGACCGCGACCGCTTCGTGCTGTCTAACGGCCACGGTTCGATGCTGTTGTATTCGGTGTTGTACCTGACCGGTTATCCGCTCACGATCGCGGATATCCAGGGCTTCCGCCAGCTCGGCAGCAAGACTCCCGGGCACCCCGAGTACGACCTGCCACTCGGCATTGAGACCACCACCGGGCCGCTCGGCCAGGGACTGTCGAACGCCGTCGGTATGGCGCTCGCCGAGAAGCTGCTGGCGCGCGAGTTCAACCGCGACGGCCTGGACATCGTCGATCACTACACGTACGCCTTCTGCGGCGACGGCTGCCTGATGGAGGGCATCTCGCACGAGGCCTGCTCGTTCGCCGGCACGCTCGGCCTCGGCAAGCTGATCGTTTTCTACGACGACAACGGCATCTCCATCGACGGCAAGGTCGTCGGTTGGTTCACCGACGACACGCCCAAGCGCTTCGCCGCCTACGGCTGGCACGTGGTGCCGAACGTCGACGGCCTGGACGGGGAGGCGGTGAGCAAGGCGGTGCAGGCGGCACGCGCCGAGAAGGAACGCCCCTCACTCATCGACTGCAAGACCATCATCGGCTTCGGCGCGCCGCATAAGCAGGGCACCGCCGAGGCGCACGGCGAAGCGCTCGGCCCCGAGGAGGTCGCGGCCGCGCGCCAGCAGCTCGGCTGGCCCTACCCGCCGTTCGTAATCCCGGCAGACATCAAGGCGCAGTGGGATCGCCGCCAGCAGGGGGCGGCGCTGGAAGCCGAGTGGCGCGCGTTGTTCGCGCGCTATACCGAAGCCTACCCGCAGCAGGCGCAGGAGTTCGAGCGGCGCATGCGTCACGAGCTGCCCGGCAACTGGGCGGAAACGGCGGCCAAGGCGTTGCAGGCGGCGCAGCAGCAGAGCGCGCCGCAGGCCACGCGCGCTTCCTCGCAGGCAGTGCTCAACGTGTTCGGTCCGGCACTGCCCGAGATCCTGGGCGGATCCGCGGATCTGACCCAGTCGAACAGCACAATGTTCAAGGGCGCCGCGACCATCAAGCCTGCGCAGGACGTCGGTGACTACCTGCACTACGGCGTGCGCGAGTTCGGCATGACCGGCATGATGAACGGCCTGACGCTGCACGGCGGCCTGCTGCCCTACGGCGGCACCTTCCTCACCTTCTCCGACTACGCGCGCAACGCCGTGCGGCTCGCCTGCATGATGAAGGCGCGCACCCTGCTCATTTACTCGCACGACTCAATAGGCCTCGGCGAGGATGGTCCCACCCACCAGCCCATCGAGCAGCTGTCCAGCCTGCGCGCCATGCCGCACATGAATCTGTGGCGACCATGCGATGCGGTCGAGACGGCGGTGGCCTGGACGCTCGCGATCGAGCGTCAGGGTCCGACGGCGCTGGTGCTGACCCGCCAGGGCCTGCCGCAGCAGCCGCGCAGCGCCGGGCAGCTTGCCAACATCCGCCGCGGCGGCTACGTGCTGATCGACTGCCAGGGGACGCCCGAGGCGCTGGTGATCGCCACCGGCTCCGAGATCAGTATCGCCGCGCAGGCGGTGAACGCGCTGAACGGCGCGGGCCGGCGGCTGCGGCTGGTCTCCATGCCCTCGATCGAGACCTTCGAGGCGCAGGATGCGGCCTACCGCGAGTCGGTGCTGCCTAAGGCAGTGACGCGCCGCCTGGCGGTGGAAGCGGGCGCGACGCAGTGCTGGTGGCGTTATGTCGGCAGCGGTGGGCGGGTGCTCGGCATCGACACGTACGGCGCCTCGGGCAAGGGGCCCGAGGTGTTCGCTCATTTTGGCTTTAGCGCCGATAATGTCGGCAAGCAGATCCGCGAATTACTGGATGGTTGAGCGCATGGCGATACGCGTGGGGATCAATGGTTACGGGCGCATCGGCCGCAACGTGCTGCGTGCCCTGTACGCGGCCAAGCGCACCGGGGAGCTGGAGATCGTCGCGCTCAATGACCTGTGCGATCCCAAGGCCAATGCGCACCTGACGCGCTACGACACGGTGCACGGCAGATTCGCTGGCGAGGTCAAGGTCGACGGCGAATACATGACGGTCAACGGTGACCGCATCCGCGTGTTCGCCGAACGCGATCCGGCCAAGCTGCCGTGGGGCGATGTCGGCGTCGAGTACGTGCTCGAATGCACCGGGCTCTTCACCAGCAAGGCCAAGGCGAGTGCGCACCTGAAGGGCGGCGCCAAGAAGGTGGTGATCTCCGCCCCGGGCGGCGAGGACGTGGACGCTACCATCGTCTACGGCGTCAACCATCAGACGCTCAAGAGCGGTTACAGCGTCATCTCCAACGCCTCCTGCACCACCAACTGTCTCGCACCGGTCGCCAAGGTGCTGCACGACAAGGTGGGCATCGCGGCCGGGATCATGACCACCATCCACTCCTACACCAACGATCAGGTGCTCACCGACGTGTATCACACGGATCTGCGCCGGGCGCGCTCGGCGACCATGTCGCAGATCCCCACCAAGACCGGCGCCGCGGCCGCGGTCGGCCTGGTGCTGCCGGAGCTCAAGGGCAAGCTCGATGGCTTCGCGGTGCGCGTGCCCACGATCAACGTGTCGCTGGTGGATCTCACCTTCAGCGCCAGGCGCGCCACCTCGGTCGAGGAAGTGAACCAGGCGCTGCAGCAGGCCGCGCACGGCCCGCTCAAGGGGATCCTCGCGTACAACGATGCGCCGCTGGTGTCGATCGACTTCAACGGCGATGCGCACTCCTCGATCTTCGACGCCACGCTCACCAAGGTAATCGACGGCACGATGGTCAAGGTGTGCGCCTGGTACGACAACGAGTGGGGCTTCTCCAATCGCATGATCGACACCACGCTGGCGTGGTCGCAGGCCCCATGAAGGTACTGCGGATGACGGATACGGATCTGCGCAACAAGCGGGTCCTTATCCGCGAGGACCTCAACGTGCCGGTGCAGGACGGCATCGTCACCAGCGATGCGCGCATCCGCGCCGCCCTCGCCACCATCCGCTATGCGCTCGACCAGCACGCACGCGTCTTCATCGTCTCGCACCTCGGGCGGCCGAAGGAGGGGGAGGCGGATCCGGCGCTGACGCTCGCCCCGGTCGCCGCGCGCCTGTCGGAGCTGCTCGGCAAGCCGGTGCCGCTGCGGCGTGACTGGCTCGACGGGGTCGACTGCGCCCCCGGCAGCGCCGTGCTGTGCGAGAACGTGCGCTTCCTGCCGGGCGAGAAACAGGACGATCCGCAGCTGGCGCGCCGCCTGGCGGCGCTGTGCGACGTGTTCGTCATGGACGCCTTCGGCACCGCGCACCGGGCCGAGGCGAGCACCCACGGCGTGGCCCGCTTCGCCCCCGTGGCCTGCGCCGGGCCGCTGCTGGTGGGCGAGCTCGAGGCGCTCGAGCGGGCGCTGAAGGAGCCCGCACGACCGCTGGTGGCGATCGTCGGCGGCTCGAAGGTATCGACCAAACTCACGGTGCTCGAAGCGCTGCTCGAGAGGGTCGATCAGCTGATCGTCGGCGGCGGTATCGCCAATACCTTTCTCGCCGCGACCGGCATCGATGTCGGCAAATCGCTGTGCGAGATGGAGATGCTCGACGTCGCGCGGCGCCTGATGGACAGGGCGCGCGCCCGCGGCGCGGAGATCCCGCTGCCGAGCGATGTGGTGGTGGGGCGGGAATTCGCCGCCACCGCGCACGCCGACGTACGCCCGGTGCGCGCAGTGCGGCGGGATGAGATGATCCTCGACATCGGCCCCGACACCGCCGACCGCTGCAGCGCGCTGCTGCAGGCGGCCGGCACGATCATCTGGAACGGCCCGGTGGGAGTCTTCGAATTCGAGCAGTTCGGCGAGGGCACGCGCGCGATTGCCACGGGCGTCGCGCGCAGCAAGGCGTTCTCGCTGGCCGGCGGCGGCGACACGCTCGCCGCGATCGAGAAGTACGGCGTGGAGGACGGCATCTCCTACGTCTCGACCGGCGGCGGCGCCTTCCTCGAGTTCGTCGAGGGCAAGACGCTGCCGGCGGTCGCCATGCTCGAAGAGCGCGCCCGTGACCGATAAGCCGAGCTCCCTGGCGACGCTGCGGCGCGCCAAGATCGTCGCCACCCTGGGACCGGCCACCGATGACGTCGCGGTGCTCACGCAGATGCTGCAAGCCGGCGTCGACGTGGTGCGCCTGAACGCCTCCCACGGCACCGCGGCGGACCGGCGCCGGCGCCTGGAGATGGTGCATGAGGCCGGGCGGCGCGCGGACCGCTGTGTCGGGACCCTGATGGATCTGGCGGGGCCCAAGATCCGCATCGAGGGCTTTCGCGAGGGGCGCGTGATGCTCATTGAGGGCGCCCCCTTTACGATCGATACCGAGCTTGATCCCAAGGCCGGCACGGTCAGTGCCGTGGGAGTCGCCTACAAGGACCTGCTGCGGGATGTCAGTGCGGGCGACACGCTGTTGCTCAACGACGGACAGATCGTGCTCGATGTGGTGCGCGTCGGCGGCACCACCGTCGACACGCGCGTGCGCGTCGGCGGTGAGTTGTCGGACCGCAAGGGCCTCAACCGCAAGGGCGGCGGCATTTCCGCGCCGGCGATCTCCGAGCGCGATCGCGAGGACCTGCGCTTCGCGGCCGCGGAGGACATCGACTATGTCGCCGTGTCCTTCGTGCGCAGCGCCGCCGACATGCTGGAGGCACGCAGCCTGTTGCGCGCTGCCGGCGGCGAAGCGCGCCTGGTCTCCAAGATCGAGCGGCACGAGGCGATCGACAATCTCAGCGGTATCATCGAGGCCTCCGACGTCGTCATGGTGGCGCGCGGCGATCTCGGGGTGGAGATGGGCTACGCCGAGCTCACCGGATTGCAGAAGACCATCATTCATCAGTCCCGCATCCGCAACAAGGTGGTGATCACCGCGACGCAGATGATGGAGTCGATGATCCACAACCCGGTGCCGACGCGCGCCGAGGTGAGCGACGTCGCCAACGCCGTCATGGATGGCACCGACGCGGTCATGCTGTCGGCGGAGACCGCCACCGGGCGCTACCCGATACGTGCGGTGGCGGCGATGGCCGAGGTCATCGAAGGCGCCGAGAAATACGAGTTCAGCCACAACCGCACGCGCCACCGCAGCCCCGAGGGGGAGTACAAGGGCACCGAGGAAGCGATCGCGATGGCGGTGATGCACACCGCCAATCACATGAAGGTGCGCGCCATCGTCGCCTTGACCGAGTCGGGGGCGACGCCGTTGTGGATGTCGCGCATCCGCGCCGACCTGCCGGTGTACGCCTTTACGCGCCACGAGGCGACGCGCCGCCGCGTCACGCTGTATCGCGGGGTCTACCCGGTGATCTTCGACGCCACCGGGGGAGCGGATAACGCCACGCCCGCCGCCCTGTACCGCGCGCTGTTCACCCGGCTACTCGAGCTGCAGCTGGTGCGCATGGACGACCTGGTGATCGTCACTAAGGGCGAGCTGTCGGGCGTGCAGGGCGGCACCAACTCGATGCAGATCGTGAAAGTGACCCTCGACTGACGGCGCTCGGCTGACGGCGCTTGCCGAAGCTCGCATGCACAAGCTCAAGCTCATCGGCGGCGCGGCAGCGCTGCTGCTCCTCGCGCTGGCGCTGTCGGCCTACCTGCTGCTGCGCGCCTCGCTGCCGCCGCTCGACGGGGCGCTGCACCAGCAGGAGCTCGGCGCGCCGGTGCGCATCACGCGCGACGCGCGCGGCGTGCCCACGATCGTCGCGGCCAACCGCCTCGATCTCGCGTACGCCACCGGTTTCGTTCACGCGCAGGATCGGTATTTCCAGATGGATCTGGCGCGCCGCCACGCCGCCGGCGAGCTCGCGGAGCTGTTCGGTGCGGTGGCGCTCGATGAGGACCGCAGGACCCGGCTCTTCAGGTTCCGCAGCCTCGCCCGCGAGGTGCTGGCCGCGGGCACCGCGGAGCAGCGCGCCGTTATCGCGGCCTATACCCGCGGCGTGAACGCAGGCCTTGCGAGCCTCGGCTCCCGCCCCTGGGAGTACTGGGTGCTGCGGCAGCCGCCCGCGCCCTGGCTTCCCGAGGACGTCGTGCTGGTCGAGTACGCGATGTGGTGGGATCTGCAGGCGAGCGGCTTCCGGCGCGAGATCCTGCGGCACGAGCTCAATGCGCGCCTGGGGGGGCCTGAGTGTGCGTCGAGCTGGAAGTGCGCGCTGGCGTTTTTCTACCCGCTGGGCACCAGCTGGGATGCGCCCGTCGACAGGACAGCCGCCGCCGCGGCAACCGCCGCTGTGCCGGTACCCGATGCGGCGGTGCTGAACGTGCGCGACGACAGCCGGTCGGGCGCCTCATCGGCGGCGCCGTTGCCGGAGCCGGCCGCGGGCAGCAACAACTGGGCCGTCGCCGGCCGCCTCACGACGAGCGGCGCCGCGCTCATTGCGAACGACATGCACCTCGGGCTGCGCGTTCCGCCGGTGTGGTATCACGCGCGTCTGCAGCTACCCGCAGACGGCACGACGGCGGCGCTCGATCTGAACGGCGTCACCCTGCCCGGTACGCCGCTGCTGGTGGCGGGATCGAATGGGCACATCGCCTGGGGTTTCACCAACAGCTACGGCACCTGGCTCGACGTCGAGCACGTGACCTGCCTCGCGGTCGGGCCGCACGAGTTCACAACCCCCTACGGCAGCGTGCCGCTGTCGGTGGTGCACGAGACGATCCGCGTGCACGGCGAGGCCGCGGTGGCGCTGGACGTCGCCTCGGGACCTCGGGGCCTGCTGCTGCGAACCGACGCGGCGGCACACGACTGCTGGTTCGGCTCGTGGCTGGCGCAGCTGCCGGCGGCGACCAACCTCAACCTCATGGCGCTCGAGCGCGCGACCTCGGTGGCGCAGGCGCTGCGGCTTGCGCCCGAGATCGGCATTCCGCACCAGAACGCCGTCATCGGCGACACCCAGGGCCACATCGCCTGGACCATCTTCGGCCGCATTCCCGAGGACTCCGGACCCGAGCGCGCCCGCCGCGGGGCGCCCTGGACGACCGCGGACGACCATCCGCGCATCGTCGATCCGCCGCTCGGACGGCTGTGGACCGCCAACGCACGCGTGACCGACGACGAGCGCGCGCAGGCACTGATCGGCGCCGATTCGGCCGCACTCGGCGCCGAGTACAACCTCGGGGCGCGCGCCGGCCAGATCCGCGATGACCTGCTCGCGCTCGCCGCGCCCATCACCCCGACAGACATGCTGCGCATCCAGCTGGACGACCGCGCCGTATTCCTCGCCCGCTGGCGCACGCTGCTGCTGTCGCTGCTCGATGCCGCGAGCCTGGACGCTCATCCGCGGCGCGCCGAGTTCAGGCGCCTGGTGGAGGGCTGGCAGGCGCAGGCGAGCGTGGATGCGGTCGGCTACCGCCTGGTGCGCGCCTACCATGACCGCACGCAGCAGGCGGTGTGGTCGATGCTGCTCACCGCGCTGCGACTGCCGGCGCAGGATGCGGCGCCGCCCGAGCAGTTCGAGGGCGCGCTGTGGCAGCTGGTCAGCACGCAGCCGCTGCACCTGCTGGCCAGTGCGTACCCGGGATGGCCGCAATTTCTGCGCGCGCAGATCGACGCCACCATCGCCGAGCTCGATGCCGACTGCCCCTCGCTGGCGCGCTGCACCTGGGGCGCGCACAACGTGGTGCGGGTGCGCCACCCGCTGTCGGCGGGCCTGCCGGGACTCGCGCGCTGGCTCGATATGCCGAGTGAGCAGCTGCCGGGTGATCACGACATGCCGCGTGTCCAGGACGACGCGCGCTTCGGCGCGTCGGAGCGCTTCGCCGTGTCCCCGGGGCACGAGCGCGACGCTTACCTCGAGCTACCCGGCGGGCAGAGCGGACATCCGTTGTCGCCCTACTACCGGGCCGGCTTCCTGGCGTGGGCGCGCGGTGAACCGTTGCCGTTTCTGCCCGGTCCAACCGAGCATGTGCTGACTCTGACACCGCGCTAGGCTTACGTCGCGCAAGCGTTGTCGCAGCGGCAATGTCAGGCGCGGGCGCGACTTTCGTCACACAGCACGCGCGCCGGTGGGTTCCATAATAGACAACGTGCTCGCCACCATGGACCGACTCACCGAAACCGCCTCCGGGCCGGGCTTGCGCCCGGCGGTCGGGCTGGTGTTGACCGGGGGCGGGTCGCGCTCGGCCTACCAGGTGGGGGTGCTGCTGGCGCTCGCCGAGCTGCTGCCGCGCTCGCGCAACCCCTTCCAGGTGATCGTCGGAACTTCCGCGGGAGCGGTCGCGGCCAGCGTGCTGGCGGCCGAGGCGCACCACTGGCGGCGCGCGGTCGCGGGACTGGAGCGCGTGTGGGCGAACTTCCGCTCCAGCCAGGTGTTTCACGTCGACCCGCCGCACATGCTGCGCGCGGGGGCGCATTGGGTGCTGTCGCTGATGTCCGGCGGCCTGGTGCTGGCGCCGCCTAAATCGCTGCTCGACAACACGCCGCTGCGCGAGCTGCTGGCGGTGCACGTCGACTGCAGCGGCGTGCGCCGCAGCATCGCGCGCGGACACCTGCACGCCTTCGCGCTGTGCTCGACCAGTTACAACAGCGGCCAGTCGGTGGCGTTCTACGACGGCATCGACGCCATCGGCGACTGGTCGCGCGTGCAGCGCCTCGGCCGCCGCACGGAATTCAGCCTCGACCACCTGATGGCGAGCGTCGCAATCCCGCTGCTGTTCCCGCCGATCCGTATCGGCGATGACTATTTCGGCGACGGCGCCATGCGCCAGCTGCACCCGCTCAGCCCGGCGATTCACCTCGGGGCCGATCGGCTGCTGATCATCGGCGTGCGCGCACGGCGCGCCGCCGGCGTGGTGGTCAACCCGCTCACGCCCAGCATGCCGACGCCGGGGGCGATCTTCGGTTACATGCTCGACACGCTGTTCACCGACCAGATCTACGGCGACCTCGAGCAGCTGGCGCGCATCAACACGCTGGTGCAGAGTGCGCCGCAGGCGGCCCGCGGTGAGCGTATCGTCGAGACGCTGATGCTCGCCCCGAGCGTCGACCCGCGCGAGATCGTGGCGCGCCACGCCGCCGAGATGCCGCCGGGACTGCGGGCGCTGTTGCGGGTGATCGGCGGCCGCGACGCTTCCGGCTACCAGCTGGCAAGCTATCTCACCTTCGAGGCAGGCTACACGCGCGCCCTCATCGAGCTCGGCTATCGCGACGCCATGGAGGCACGCGGGGCGCTCACCGCCTTCATGAGCGGGGAGAAGCTGCCGCAGGTGATGACGGCGGCGGGCGTGGCGCAGGCCACCTGAGGCGCCGCGCGCCTAGCCGACAGCGGCGGGCTCGGCCGCGCGTCCGCGCGGGTGAAACAGCTTGGCCCCGGGCAGACCGCTGTGACGCGCGGTGACGTTGCCGAACTCGGCGGCGAACACCTCCGCCAGTCGATCGACGATGTACACCGAGCGATGCTGCCCGCCGGTGCAGCCGACCGCGACCGTGAGGTAACCGCGGTTGCTCGCCTGGTATTCCGGCACGCGCCCGCGCACGAAGGTTGCGATGTCCGCGATCAGCGTCGCCACGTTGGTGTGTGTCTCGAGAAAACGCATGACCTCGGGGTCGCGCCCGGTGAGGTTGCGCAGCCCCGGCTCCCAGTACGGATTCGGCAGGGCGCGCGCATCGAACACGAAGTCGGCGTCGGCGGGAATGCCGCGCTTGAAGCCGAACGACTCGAAGGTGAGCGACAAGCGGCCGGCGCCGCGCTGCTCGACGCGCTTATGGATGATGTCGCGCAGTGCGTGCACCGACAGGCGCGAGGTGTCGATCAGCAGGTCGGCCACCGAGGCGATCGGCTCGAGCAGCGCGCGCTCGAGCGCCATCGCCTCACGCAGTCCCACCTCGCCGCCGCTCATCGGATGCTTGCGGCGCGTTTCGGCGAAGCGCCGCAGCAGCTCGTCCTCGGCCGCGACCAGGAACAGCACCTCGCACTGCAGGCCGCTGCGCCGGAGCTCGTCAATCAGCTGCGGAACGCTCGCCACTTCGGCGGGCGTATTACGTGCATCCAGGCCGATCGCGGTGCGCTCGTAGGTCGTCTCGGCACTGCGCACGGTGTAGGAGACGAACGGCTTGAGCAGCGCGGCCGGGATGTTGTCGATGCAGTAGAACCCCAGGTCCTCGAGCATGTGCAGCGCCACGCTCTTGCCGGAGCCGGAAAGCCCGCTGAGGATGATGATGCGCACGGGACAATAGTATCCGGCGACGGTCACGCTGCAAGGGGTAGTGCGCGAAGTCGCGCCTCACAGGCGCAGCGCGCGTGCCTCGGCGGCGTGGTGGTCGCCGCGCTTTTCCTTGTGCTTCTTGATGCAGCGATCGAGCTTGTCGACCAGCAGGTCGATGGCGGCGTACATGTCCGCCTCGGTCGCGTCGGCGTGGATGGCGCAACCGCTCAGGTGCAGGGTCGCCTCGGCCTTCTGGCGCAGCTTCTCCACCGTCAGCACGCAGTGCACGTCGATGACCTGCTCGAAATGGCGGCCGATGCGCTCGAGCTTCTTTTCCACGTAACCGCGCAGCGCGGCAGTGACCTCGACGTGGTGACCGGTGACGTTGACCTGCATGAGCCGTCTCCTTGTTCGCTGTTTCACTAAGGCGTTCATACCTGTCCGGATCCTGCGCGGCGGCGCTCGTTCGAGGCCGCAATGCCCATCGCTTCGCGGTACTTGGCTACCGTGCGGCGCGCCACCGGGATGCCCTCGGCCGAGAGCAGTTCCGCAATGCGGCCGTCGCTCAGCGGGTCGTGCGGGTCTTCGTCCTTGACGAGCTTCCTGATCTTGGCGCGGATCGCGGTGGAGGAGGTGCCGGAACCGTCGGCGCCCTCGACCTGGCTTGAGAAGAAGTAGCGCAGCTCGAATACCCCGCGCGGGGTGTGCATGTACTTGCCGGAAGTGACGCGCGAGATCGTCGACTCGTGCATCGTCACCGCCTCGGCGATGTCCTTGAGGATCATCGGCCGCATGTGCTCGTCGCCGTGCTCGAGGAATGCCGTCTGGCGCTCGACGATCGAGCGCGCCACCTTCATGAGCGTCTCATGGCGGATCTCGAGGCTCTTCAGCAGCCAGCGCGCCTCCTGCAGCTGCGCGCGCATGGTGGCGTGGCTGGCGTTACGGCCGATGAGGCTGGCGTAGCTTTGATTGAGGCGCACGCGCGGCAGCGTCGCGGGGTTGATCTCCACGCCCCAGCCCTGCTCGGTGCGGCGCACGAACACGTCCGGTACCACGTATTCCGCGCTGCCGGAGCTGACGGTGGCGCCCGGGCGCGGGTGGCACGCCCGCACCAGGCTCAGTGCCGCGGCGATCTCGTCTTCGGTGGCGCGCAGCTCGCGACGCAGCAGCGACAGCTCGCGCCCGGCGACCAGGCTGAGGTGGCGGCGGGCGATCTCGAGCGCCAGCTCGTAGCCGGGCGTCGTCGGCTCGAGTTGGCGCAGCTGCAGCTCGATGCATTCGCCGACCGAGCGCGCCGCGACGCCGGGCGGATCGAGCGCCTGCACGCCGGCGAGCACGCTTGCCACTTCCTCCGCCG
>DATHQM010000060.1:0-13707 GCA_035482695.1 Steroidobacteraceae bacterium
GGCTTGCCGAAGGAGGGGGCCTCCGCGAGGCGCACGTTGCGCGGGATGATGGTGCGGAACACCTTGTCGGCGAAATGCGCGATCAGCTGCGCACTCACCTCGTTGGAGAGGTTGTTGCGCGGGTCGAACATGGTGCGCAGCACGCCCTCGATCGACAGGCCGGGATTGGCGGCAAGGCGGATCTGCTCCACCGTGGAGAGCAGCGCCGACAGTCCCTCGAGCGCGTAGTACTCGCACTGCATCGGGATGAGGACACTATCGGCCGCCACCAGCGCATTCACGGTGAGCATGTTGAGCGCCGGCGGGCAGTCGATGAGGATCACGTCGAAGTCGTTGCGCTTCGGTTGCAGCGCGTGGCGCAGCTTGATCTCGCGTCCGATCGTCAGTCCCAGCAGCCGCACCTCGGCGGAGGTGAGATCCTGATTCGCCGGGAGCAGCGTGTAGTGCTCGAGCGTTACGAGGGCCGCGGCGAGCTCCGCTTCCCCGAGCAGCACCTCGCAGCTGCTGAGCGTGAGCTGTCCCTTGTCGACGCCGCTGCCCATGGTGGCGTTGCCCTGGGGATCCAGGTCGATGAGCAGTACCCGGCGTCGCGTGGCGGCGAGCGATGCGGCGAGGTTGACCGCCGTGGTGGTCTTGCCGACGCCGCCCTTCTGGTTCGCGATGGCAATGACGCGGTTCATGGGGGGACAGTGTACTGCACCGCCGCGCCGGCGCCCGGTTGTCGCCGGCCGGCGCCGCAATCTCCCCGTCAGGCCACCAGCTGGTGCGGCTCGGAACCGATGCGCTCGCGCGCCATCTGGTCAGCCACCGCGTTCGTCGGGCGGTTCTCGCGCCGCGCACGCTCGAAGATCTCGGTGAGACGCCCCGGGATGGCCTCGATATCCGCGAGCACCTGCGCCTCGGTGCCGCCGTAGTACTCGCGCGCGACGCTGATGATGCCGCCGGCGTTTATGACGTAATCGGGCGCGTAGAGGATACCGGCGTTCTGCAGCGCCACCCCGTCCTGGCCGTGCGCCAGCTGGTTATTGGCCGCTCCCGCGACGATGCGGGCGCGCAGCTGCGGGATCGACTGGGTATTGAGCACCCCGCCGAGTGCGCAGGGGCTGAGCACGTCGGCCTCGAGCGCGAGCAGCTCATCTGCCGCCACGACGCGCGCGCCGAACTCCTGGCACACCCGCTGCACCGCCGCCGGGCGCACGTCCGCCACCGTCAGCCGTACGCCTTCGGCGGCGAGCAGCGCGCACAGGTGGTAGCCCACCCCGCCCACGCCCTGGACCGCGACTTTGAGGCCCTCGAGGTCCCCTCGTCCCAGCCTGAACTTCACCGCCGCCCGCAGGCCGAGAAACACCCCGCGTGCGGTCTTCGGCCCCGGGTCGCCGCCGGCAGCCCCGGGCGCCGCGCCCAGGCCCGCGACGTGGCGCGTTGCGTGCGCGACGTTCGCCATGTCGGCGGTGGTGGTGCCGACGTCCTCGGCCGTGACGTAGCGTCCGCCGAGGGAGTCAACGAAGCGGCCAAAGGCCTCGAACAGCTCCGGGGTCTTCGCCTTGCGGGATTCGCCGATGATGACCGCCTTGCCGCCGCCGAAGGGCACTCCGGCCAGCGCGTTCTTGTAGCTCATGCCGCGCGAGAGGCGCAGCACGTCCGCGACCGCCTGCGCGGTCGTCTCGTAGGGCCACATGCGGCAACCGCCGGCCGCGGGCCCGAGCACCGTCGAATGTACGGCGATGATCGCGCGCAGGGATGTCGCGGCGTCGTGGCCGAAGACCACGTGCTCGTGGCCATCGAACTCGGGCATGTCGAAGATTTCCATCGCGGCTTAAGGCTCCCATGCGCCGCGCGCGTCTCCCTCGGGCGCGCCGCGGCGGTAACCGGGAGCGTACCGCCCCACCTTGCACGGATCATCACAAAGATTGCCTGTTTACCTTAGTATGTGAAATATTCACCTCATGTAATGACAGTAAGTGAACTGAACCATGCAACCTGATCTCAGCCGTGCTGACCTGCGAATCCTTGACCTGTTGCAGGAGCACGGCGCCCTGTCGGCGGCGCAGGTGGCCGAGCGCCTGAGCCTCACGGCCTCGACCTGCTGGCGGCGCATCGCGCGCCTCGAGGAGAGCGGCGTCATCAGGCGGCGCGTGGCACTCGTCGATCGGGAGAAGGTCGGCCTCTCGGTGATGGTGTTCTCGCACGTGAAGGTTGCCGGTCACGGGCGCGATGCGCTGCTGCGCTTCGAGCAGGCGGTGCGCGCCCACCCGGAGATCCTCGAGTGCTACACGCTCATGGGCGAGACGGACTTCCTGCTGCGCATCGTGTGCCGCGACATCAAGGCGTACGAGGCGTTCTTCCTCGACCACCTGTCGCGCTTTCCGGGCGTGCAGTCGGTCAACTCCTCCATCGCGCTCGCGGTGATCAAGGAGACGACGGCGCTGCCCCTGCGGCCTTGACCGGCCGGGGGGCGGGAATCACGAGCGGCTCGACGCCGCCGACCGGGGCGGGATCCAGTCCCGCGCAGGTCACGATCTGCTGGGTATTGATGAACGGGGCCTTGGGCTCGCCCCGCACGGCGCGGCGGCGTGTCTTGCGCCACAGGTCGTAGAGCGTCAGCGCCCCGGTGAGGCTGCCGAGCGTGCCGAAGTAGGCGCGCGGCCCGAATTCGGCCATCAGTCCGCCGGTGAGCACCGGTCCGAACGCGGCCGCCATGCCGTTGATCAGGAGCAGCGCGCTGCTCGCCGCGACCATCTGCGCGTGCTCGAGCTTGTCGTTGACGTGCGAGACCGAGAGGGAATAGAGCGTGAGCGCCGCGCCGCTGAAGAGCGCGGTGAGGAGCAGAAAGAGTGCGCGCGGCAGCCCGGCGAACACCACCTGCGTGGCGGCGACCGCGGTCGCCAGCAGGCACACGCTCGCAATCACCGTGCGCCGGTCCATGCGATCGGACAGCCGGCCGACCGGGTACTGGGTGAGGACCGCCGCGAGGATGCTGACCGCCATGAACTCCGCTACGCCGCGCGTGCCGGCGCCCGAGAGGCGCGCGTATACCGGGCCCATCGAGAAGATGATCGACGAGATCATCCCGGACAGCGCCACCGCCACCACCCCTAAGGGCGAGTTGCGGTACAGGTCGCGGAAGCGCACCCGCTGCGGCTCGGCGGGTCCGGGAACCTGCTGTGCGGAGGCGACGATCGGCACCATCGCCACCGAGATCAGCGCCGAGACCAGCATAAAGGGTTCGGGCGACTGCGGGCTCGAGAGCACCAGCAGGAACTGCGCGCCGCCTAAGCCCACGTACAGCACCAGCATGTACACCGCGAGCAGTCCGCCGCGATTGCTGCGGCTCGCGCGGTGGTTGAGCCAGCTCTCCGCCACGACGTAGATGCCCGCGAAGCACACCCCGGAGATGAAGCGCATCAGCGCCCAGGGCACCGGATGCACCCACGAGGCGTGGATCAGCACCGTGACGGAGGCGAGCGCGGCGAGCGTGGCGAAGACGCGCACCGGGCCGACACGCCGGAGCATCTGCGGCGCGAGACGCGTGCCGATGAGATAGCCGACGTAGTAGCACGACATGATCATGCCGGTGACCGGCGTCGGAAACTGCTCGAGGGTGGCGCGCAGCCCGAGGAGCGTGCTTTGCAGCCCGGCTCCGAGCATGAGGATGCCCATGCCGAGCAGCAGCGGCCAGGTAGCGAGAATCGGGTTCACGGGGGCGGATCGTTGCGGGTTACGGCGCAGCGCGTAAACGGCGTACATGATAACCGCTGCGGCGTGACCTGCGCCGCTTGAGGCAGTCCCCGCGTCTTCAGTGACGCTGCAGCACGATGAGGCAGCGCGCCGCTTCGAGGCCGGGGATATGAAGCTCGCGCGAGCTCACCGCCCGCCACCTTGCGGGAAGCTCGGCGAGCTCGCGTTGCGGCCACTTGCCCTTCATGGCGAGCACGTGAGTCTCGGGGCCGCACAGTTGCGCGACGGTGTTGAGCATCTGCGGCAGCGGCGCGAGCGCCCGGGCCACCACCGTGTCGAACGGCGCCGCGGCCGGGTAGCTTTCGGCGCGCGCGTGCACGGCGCTGACGTTGGTGAGGCCGAGGAGGAAGGCGGCATGCTCCACGAAGCGGATCTTCTTGGCGGTGGAGTCGATGAGGGTGAAGCGCCGCTGCGGGTTGCAGACGGCAAGCGGCAGACCGGGGAAGCCCGCGCCGGTGCCGACATCCGCCACCGTCGCGCCATGCAGGTCCGCACTCACCGCCAGGCTGTCGAGGAGGTGGTGCGTGAGCATGGCGGCGGGCGTCCTGATCGCCGTGAGGTTGTAGCGGCTGTTCCAGCTGGCGAGCTCGCCGATGAGTGTCAGCAGACGGGCCGCATCGGCGGCGCTCAGGATCACCTTCAGGCTGGCGGCGTCGTGCACCAGGCGTTCGGCAGGGGTCAACGGCTTAGCTCCTTGCGCAGCGGGGGGCGCGATTGATCATACTTCGCACCTGACCACGTGCGCTTCCGGCTATGCGACTGCTGCTCGTTGAAGATGACCCCATGATCGGCGAGGCGATCCGCGCGGGACTGAAGCGCGAGGGATTTACCGTGGACTGGGTGCACGATGCCGAGGCCGCCACGCAGGTGTTGCGCACCGAGCCCTTCGCGCTGCTGCTGCTCGACCTGGGATTGCCGCAGTCCGACGGGCTCACGCTGCTCAAGTCGCTGCGCACGCGCGGCGCGGCGCTGCCGGTGCTCATCATCACTGCGCGCGACGCGGTGTCCGACCGGGTGGCTGGCCTCGATGCGGGCGCCGACGACTACCTCATCAAGCCCTTCGATCTCGACGAGCTCGCGGCACGCATCCGCGCGCTGCTGCGCCGCAAGTCCGGACGCAGCGCCGCCGGCATCGAGCACCTCGGCCTGCGGCTCGATCCGGCCGCGCACCGCGTGACACGCGACGGGGTGGAGGTAGCGCTCTCGCCGCGCGAGTTCGCGCTGCTCGAGCTGCTGCTCGAGCGGCCCGGGACGATCCTGTCGCGCGCGCAGATCGAGGAGCGCCTGTACGGCTGGGGCGAGGAGGTCGAGAGCAACGCCGTCGAGGTGCACATTCACGGCCTGCGCCGCAAGCTCGGGGCGCAGTTCATTCTCACCGTGCGCGGAGTCGGCTACCGCGTGAGACCGGCGCCATGAGGTCGCTGCGCGCGCGGCTGCTCGCCTGGCTGCTCGGCGGCGTGCTGTTCGTCGGCGCCGCCGGCGGCTTCATCGTCTACCGCAACGCGCTCGCCCAGGCGGATGCTTTCTTCGATTACCACCTGCGCCAGACCGCGCTGCTGCTGCGCGATCAGCCGGTCGAGTACCAGCTCGGGGCGCAGCTGGTGCCGGCGGACGATGACTTCGTCGTGCAGGTCTGGTCGCTCAACGGCGTGCGCGTGTACCTGTCGCGCCCACACGCCTCGCTCCCCGAGACCACCATCCTCGGCTTCGCCACCGTCAAGACCCGCGAGGGTCGCTGGCGGGTGTTCGGCGTGCAGGCGGTGAGCAGCGTCATCCAGGTGGCGCAGCCGATGAGCGTGCGCGAGCAGCGCGCGGTCGCACTCGCACTGCAGACGCTCAAGCCCTTCGCGCTGCTGCTGCCGGGGCTGCTGCTGCTGGTCTGGTTCGCAGTCGGCCAGGCGCTCGAGCCGCTGCGCCGACTCACCGCGCTCCTGAAGACGCGCCAGGTCGACACGCTCGACCCGCTTCCGGGCACCCCGCTCCCCGACGAGGTGCAACCGCTCGTCACCGCGCTCAACGAGCTGCTGGCACGGCTGGCTGCGGCGCGCGAGCACGAGCGTGCCTTCATGGCGGACGCCGCCCACGAGCTGCGCACGCCGCTCACCGCGCTGCACCTGCAGACCGGCATGCTGGCGCGCGCCACCGATGAGGCCGAGCGCGCCGCCGCCATGGGCACGCTCGCCGCCGGCGTGCAGCGTGCGATCCGCCTGGTGGAGCAGCTGCTGTCGCTCGCGCGGCAGGAGCCGCGCGCCGACCGGCCGCGCGTGCCGGTGCGACTGGACGAGCTCGCGTGCGAGATCGTCGCGGAGCTCGTGCCGCTCGCGGATGCCGGCCGCATCGACCTCGGGGTGGCGGCGGCGCAGCCGCTGAGCATCGAGGCAGATCCGGACGCGCTGCGGACGCTGCTGCGCAATCTCATCGACAACGCCGTGCGCTACACCCCCGCGGGCGGCCGCGTGGACGTGACGGTCGAGGCGGTGAGCGCGGCTGATGCCGCCGGCGCAACCGGCGAGGCGGTCGGTGGCGCTGCTGTCGGTCCTGCGGCCGAGGCTCTCGGCGGCGCGCGCCTCACCGTGAGCGACGACGGCCCCGGCATCGCACCCGCCGAGCGCGCGCGTGTCTTCGATCGTTTCTACCGGCGCGCGGGCACCGAGCCCCCGGGCAGCGGACTCGGGCTTGCGATCGTGAAGGCGATCGCGGATGCGCACGGCGCCACGGTGCAGCTCGCCGACGGACCGTCGGGCAGGGGGCTCACGGTCAGTGTGTGGTTCCCGGCAGCGCGGCTGGCGCCGCTGACCTCGGCATAGGTCACCGCGCACCTTACAGCCTGGGATTTGCGATCTTCGTCCCTGGCTCTTCGCGCTCGGCGCTGCTCTCTGCGGACTTGGGAGCCTCGGGCGAGCGATGGGCGGCCCCCTGCTCGAGCAACCCGTCGGCCAGCAGTGTTTCCGCCGGATGCCCGGTACGCGCCTCGATCCAGCGGAACGCAGACTCGAGCGACGTGGCGGCAAACAGCCTGCGCCCTTCCGCATTGCAGATGTCCCATGGCGCGAAAGTCATGCTGTCCGGCCGGTAGCGAATGATGCGGACCGCGCCTGCGATCTCGACGCGCCACTCCTGTGGCGAAATTTCCCGTACGGCGTAATCCATGACGCTCCCCCTTCCCTGATGCGCGCCACCGAGCCCGATTTGCCGGTGCGGTGAATCCGCGCGCGACTACAGACGGCATAGTGCATCAGTGAGCGCGCACCGCGGGTCTTCATTAAACATATGTGCGGCTCGAGGCCGAAAATGCTCACCGCGACGGTGATTTTTCCGCCAGCTTCTTCAGGAAGCTCGCCGTCGTCAGCAGGTAGGCGTCGCGGTTCGACTTCTTCCTGAAGCCGTGGCCCTCGTCCCTGGCGATGAGGTACCAGACCTCGCCGCCGTTCGAGCGCACGCGCCACACGATCTGGTCGGACTCGGACACCGGCACGCGCGGATCGTTGACGCCGGCGACCACCAGCAGCGGCTTGCGGATGCGGCCGGCGTTGGTGAGCGGGGAGATGCGGTCGAGGAACACGCGCATCGCCTCGTTGCGCTCGTCGCCGTATTCCGAGCGGCGCAGGTCGCGCCGGTAGGCGGAGGTGTTGCGCAGGAAGGTGACGAAGTTGCTGATGCCGACCAGGTCGATCCCGCCGCGCAGCCGCTCACCGTAGGTCACGAGCGAGGCGAGCGCCATGTAGCCGCCGTACGAGCCGCCCATCACCGCCACGCGGTCGCGGTCGAAGCCGGGCTGCACGCCGATCCATACCAGGAGCGAGCCGATGTCGCGCACCGCATCCTCGCGCAGCACGCCGTTGTCGAGCGCCATGAACGTCTTGCCGTAGCCCGAGGAGCCGCGCACGTTGGGGGCTACCACCGCGTAACCGAGCTCGTTGACGAGAAACTGCACGAACGGGTCCCACTCCGGCCGGTACTGCGACTCGGGGCCGCCGTGGATATCGATCACCACCGGGCACGGCCCCGCCGCCTGGCGCGGCCGGAAGACGTAGGCCGACAGCATCCGCGGGTGTCCGCCGAGGCGGTCCCAGGTCGGATAACGCACCAGCTCGGGATCCACGAGCGTGCCCCGATCGATGGGTCCGGCTTCGCTGTGGGTCCAGTGGGTGAAGTTGCCCGCCTCGATGTCGTAGACATACACATCGCGCGGGGCGAGCGCGCCGTCGACCGACATGGCGAGCTTGTGCCCGCTCGGGTCGAAGCGCGGGTTGCCGATGCGCCCCTCCGGCAGCCCCCCGGGCTCGAGCGACTGGTGGCTCAGTGTGTCGAGGAGGTGCAGCCGGCTGCGGCCGTCTTCGTTCAGGACGTAGGCGATGTAGCGACCATCGGCGCTGACGTCGAAGTCCTCGACGTCCCAGGGGACGTCGGGAGTGATCAGGCGGTTCTCATGGGTGACCGGGTCCTTGAACTTGAGCTGCGCGAACTCGCTGCCCTCGTCCGTGAGCACGTAGACGCCGCGCCCGCCCGGGGCGAACCGCGCGATGCGGATGCCGGCTTTCACCGGGTGCTCCTCGAGCGCAGTGAGGCTGCCGGTGGCGACATCGGCGATGTACAGGTAGCTCTCGGTGATCGACAGATACTTCCATACCAGGAGCTTCGAGTCGTCCGTCGACCAGTCGAGCGGATACCAGGTGTCGTCGCGGCCACCGACCAGCAGCTGCGGCGCCGCGGCGGAGCTGAGGTCGGCGACATACACGTCGTAACTGGCCACGTCGCGCTCGTTGCCGTAGAAGGCGACGCGCTTGCCGTCGTGCGCCCACACCGCGCTGCCGTGGATGAAGTTGCCGTGGGTGAGCTCGCGCACCGCACCGTCGGCGGACCGGTAGAGCACCTGGGCGTTCTCATCCCCGGCCTGATCCTTGAGGAACACCATACCGGCGCCCACCTTGGCTGCGCGCGCCCATTCGATGGGATCGGGATAGAACGTGAGCTGCTCGCGCATGCCGAGCGGTGCGGCCACGCGGTGCACCTGCTCGCTCTCACCGAAGCGCGTCAGGATCAAGAGACTGCCGTCGGCCTGCCAGTCGAGAAAGGTCGCGCCGCGCGACTGCTCGTAGCGCTCGAGCGTCGCGGCGAGTGCGGGATCGGGCAGCGGAATGCCGTCGAAGACCAGGCTGCCGCTCTCGCGGTGCTGCGCGGCGACTCGTGCGGGGACCGGCACGGGTGCGGTCCCCGTAGTGTGCGTGTCCGGCGGGGCGGGGGCTGGCTGCGGCTGTGTCGGCGGCGCTGCGGCCGGCGGCTGCGCGGGGGCTGGCGAGCCCACGATCGGTGGTTGCGCGAGGGGCGCCGGCAGGCTGGGCATTGACCCCGGCGCCGGCCGCGCACCGGTAGCCGCGGGGCCGAGCGCCGTCAGTGCCAGCGCAGCGCCGGCGGCGAGTGCCCAAGATAACCCGTGATGCTCGCGCCGGCCCCTCATGCGTGGGCCGTAGCGTACAGGGTACGATGGCAATATGCGCAACCTGCGAACCGGCACGCACGCGAGGCCCGCGTTCCCTTGAAAGCGACGCTCTATCATCACCCCGACGGTGTTACCGCCGTTGATACCGAGTACCTCTATCCGGGCCACGCCGCCTCCCATGTGATCGCCGACCAGGGTCGCGCGGCGTTCGTCGACGTCGGCCCCAACTCGTCGGTCCGCTACCTGCTCGCGGCGCTGGACGAGCTCGGCATTGCCCGCGCAGCGGTCGACTACCTGCTGCTGACCCACGTGCACCTCGATCACGCCGGCGGGGCGGGCCTGTTGATGCGCGAGCTGCCCAATGCGCGCGCGCTGCTGCACCCGCGCGGCGCGCCGCACATGATCGATCCGACCCGGCTGATCGCCGGCTCGAAGGCGGTGTACGGTGAGCGCTATGACGAGCTCTACGGCGAGCTGCTGCCGATCCCCGCTGAGCGCGTCACGGTGGTCGCCGACGGCGCGCGTGTGCAGCTCGGCGGCCGCACGCTCGAGCTGATCCATGTCCCGGGCCATGCGCTGCATCACTACGCGGTGGTCGACGCCGCGCACCGCAGCATCTTCTCCGGCGATACCTTCGGGATTTCCTACCGCGAGCTCGACACCGCGCAGGGCGCCTTCATCATCCCGACGACGCCGCCGACGCAGTTCGACCCTGAGCAGCACCTCGCCTC
Organism: Steroidobacteraceae bacterium; assembly: GCA_035482695.1. GTDB lineage: Bacteria > Pseudomonadota > Gammaproteobacteria > Steroidobacterales > Steroidobacteraceae > 13-2-20CM-66-19. The sequence continues at coordinate 9,910 of DATHQM010000060.1, forward strand.
CGTCGACCGCATGCTCGCCTATGAGCCGGCGAGCGTGTACCTCATGCACTTCAGCCGCGTCACCGACGTGCCGCGCCTGGGGCGGCAGCTCAAAGAGCAGATCCGCGAGCACGCGCGCATCGCGCGCGCGCACGCCGGCGACTCCGACCCCGCGCCGGCTATCCACGCGGAGCTGCGCGCGCTGTGGCTGAGGCTCGCGCGGCAGCACGGCACGCCGCTGTCCGACGAGGAGATCGAGCGCGTGCACGCCAATGACCTGACGCTCAACACCCAGGGGCTGATCGCCTGGCTGTCGCGCCATCCTTCCTAAAGGACCTGCCGTCATGAAAGACTTCAAGGCTTTTCGCATTCACTCCGACAACGGCCGCATCGTCGCGCGCTTCGAGACGCTCAAGCTCGATGACCTCGGGCCCGGCGAGGTGGTGATCCGCGTCAGCCACTCCGGCATCAACTACAAGGACGCGCTCGCCGCCACCGGCGCCGGCAGGATCCTGCGCCGCTATCCGCTCATCGGCGGCATCGATCTGGCCGGCAGCGTCGAATCCTCCAGCGATGCGCGCTTTCGCGCCGGCGATGCGGTGCTGGTCACCGGCTGCGGACTGTCCGAAACGCACGATGGCGGCTACGCGGAAGTGGCGCGCGTGCCCGGCGACTGGGTGATCCCCATGCCGACGGGCCTGGATGCCGCAAGCGCCATGGGGATCGGCACCGCCGGATTCACCGCCGCGCTCGCCATTCATCGCATGGAGCAGAACGGCCAGGAGCCCGCCGGCGGACCGATCGCCGTCACCGGCGCCTCCGGCGGGGTCGGCAGCATCGCCGTCGACATGCTGAGCGCGCGCGGCTACCGCGTGGTGGCGATCAGCGGCAAGGCCGCGGCCGCGCCGTACCTCAAGGAGCTCGGAGCGGGCGAGGTGCTCACGCGGCAGGATCTCGAGCTCGGCAAGCGCCCGCTCGAGAGCACGCGCTTCGGCGGCGCCATCGACAACTTAGGCGGCGAGCTGCTCTCCTGGCTGACGCGCAGCGTCGATTTCTGGGGAAATATCGCCAGCATCGGTCTCGCCGCGGCGCCTGAGCTCAACACCACGGTGATGCCCTTCATCCTGCGCGGCGTGGCACTGCTCGGCATCAACTCCTCGGCCACGCGGCGCGACTGGCGGCTCGCGGTCTGGAAGCGCATCGCAACGGATCTCAAGCCGCGGCACCTTGAGCGCATCGTGACGCGCACCATCGGCTTCGACGAGCTGCCGGGGGCGTTTCCCGCCTACCTCGACGGCGGCGTCACCGGGCGCACGCTGGTGCGGATTGCGGAGCGCTCATGAGCGGCGGATCTTCGCTTAAGAGCCAACGCGTCAGCGCCGGGGCGCGCCTGCGGGCGGCGCTGGAGGCGGAGCGCCCGCTGCAGGTGGTCGGCACCATCAACGCCTACGCGGCGCTGCTCGCGCAGCGCGCGGGTTTTCGCGCGCTCTACCTCTCGGGCGCCGGGGTCGCAAACGCCTCCTACGGGCTGCCGGACTTAGGGATCACCTCGCTCCATGACGTGTGCGAGGATGTACGGCGCATCAGCGGCGCGTGCGAGCTGCCGCTCCTGGTCGATGCCGATACCGGCTGGGGCGGGGCTTTCAACATCGCCCGCGCGGTGAAGGACCTCACCCGCTCGGGCGCGGCCGGACTGCACCTCGAGGACCAGGTCGCGGCCAAACGCTGCGGCCATCGCCCCGGCAAGGCGCTGGTGCCCGCCGCCGAGATGGTCGATCGCCTCAAGGCCGCGGTCGACGGCCGCAACGATGAGAGCTTCGTGATCATGGCGCGCACCGATGCGCACGCGGTCGAGGGCCAGGCGGCGGCGCTGGAGCGTGCCGCGGCCTACGTCGAGGCGGGCGCCGACATGATCTTCGCCGAGGCGCTGCGCACCCTGGAGGAGTTCAAGGAGTTCACCGCCCGCGTGCCGGTGCCGGTGCTCGCCAACATCACCGAGTTCGGGCAGACGCCGCTGTTCACGATCGCGCAGCTGGCCGGCGCGGGTGTGCGGCTGGTGCTCTATCCGCTGTCCGCGTTCCGCGCCGCCGCCCGGGCGCAGACGGAAGTCTACGGTGCCATCCGCGCGCACGGCACGCAGCAGGGCGTGCTGGCGCTGATGCAGACCCGTGCCGAGCTCTACGAAGTGCTCGGCTACCACGAGTACGAGAGGAAGCTCGACGAGCTGTTCGGGAAGGAGCCGTCATGACGGAAGCGGCAGCGCCCAAGCCGAAGAAATCGGTCGCACTCTCCGGGGTCACCGCGGGCAACACCGCGCTGTGCTCGGTGGGGCGCACCGGCAACGACCTGCACTACCGCGGTTACGACATCCTGCATTTCGCAGCCGTCTGCGAGTTCGAGGAGATCGCGCACCTCCTGATCCACGAGACCTTGCCGACGCGCGCCGAGCTCGCCGCCTACAAGGAGAAGCTCAAGTCGCTGCGCGGGCTGCCGGTCACCGTGCGCAGTGTGCTCGAGCTCCTGCCGGCCTCCAGCCACCCGATGGACGTGCTGCGCACCGCCGTGTCCGCCCTGGGCTGCACATTGCCGGAAAAGGAGGACCACCCTCCTGCCGGCGCGCGCGACATCGCCGACCGCCTGGTGGCGTCCTTGGGCTCGATGCTCGTCTACTGGTACCACTTCAGCCACAGCGGCGAGCGCATCCAGGTCGAGACCGACGATGACTCGGTCGGCGGGCACTTCCTGCACCTGCTGCACCGCCGTCCGCCGCGGCCCTCCTGGGTGCGCGCCATGCACACCTCGCTCATTCTCTATGCCGAGCACGAGTTCAACGCCTCGACCTTCGCCGCGCGCGTCATCGCCGGTACCGGCTCGGACCTGTACTCCTGCATCACCGGCGCGATCGGGGCGCTGCGCGGACCGAAGCACGGCGGCGCCAACGAGTTCGCCGCCGAGATCCAGAGCCGCTATGAGACCCCCCGGGAGGCCGCCGACGACATCCGCGCGCGCCTGGCGCGGCACGAGGTGGTGATCGGCTTCGGCCACCCGGTGTACACGATCGCCGATCCGCGCAACGAGGTGATCAAGGAAGTGGCGCGCTCGCTGTCCGCAGAGGCCGGCGACATGAAGCGCTTCGAGATCGCGCAGAGCATCGAGACGGTGATGCACGAGAACAAGAACATGTTCGCGAACCTCGACTGGTACTCGGCGGTGTCCTATTCCATGATGGGCGTGCCGACGGAGATGTTCACGCCGCTGTTCGTGATCGCGCGCACCACCGGCTGGTCGGCGCACGTCATCGAGCAGCGCATCGACGGCAAGATCATCCGGCCGGCGGCCAACTACGTGGGTCCCGAGAACCGCGAGTTCGTCCCGATCGCGCAGCGCAGGTGATGTCCAGCCACGACGTGAAGTCCGCCACCCGCCCCGCGCCCGACGCGGCGCTGCTGGCGATCGCCGACTACGCCCGCAACTTCACTGTGACGAGCGCCTTAGCCTACGAGACCGCGCGCTATTGCCTCATGGACACCCTCGCCTGCGGCTTCCAGGCGCTCAAGTACCCGGCCTGCCGCAAGCTCTTGGGTCCGGTGGTGCCGGGGGCGGTGATGACCGGCGGGGCCCGCGTGCCGGGCACGTCCTTCGAGCTCGACCCGGTGCAGGCGGCGTTCAATATCGGCGCGATGATCCGCTGGCTCGACTTCAACGACACCTGGCTCGCGGCGGAGTGGGGACACCCGTCGGACAACCTGGGCGGCATCCTCGCGGCGGCCGATTATCTGTCGCGCGGCGGCAGCCCGGTGCGGGTCCGCGACGTGCTCA
>DATHQM010000061.1:0-12981 GCA_035482695.1 Steroidobacteraceae bacterium
GATGAGGTTGCGGCGCATGTCCTCCATGGTGCGCGCCAGCATCCCGACCTCGGCGGCTCCGCCGGTAGGGATCGAGGCGGAAAAGTCACCCTTGCCGAGGCGCGTGGCCGCCGCCGTGAGCTCGCGCACCGGGCCGACCACGCGCTCCCCGAGCACCAGGGCCGCCGCCACCGCGAGCGCACCGAGAATCAGCGCCGTCAGCAGCAGCTTGTGCAGCAGGTGGCTCGCCGGATCATCGACCGCGCTGGTGGGCAGCAGCGCCTCGATGAGCGCGATGGCCTCGCCGCTCGAGGCGAACACCGGCACCGCGGCGGCGTAGGCGTCCTGCGAGTCGACGCGCTGCACCGCGGAGTGTCCGTCGGCGAGCGCCGCCGCGTACAGCGGGGTAAACGGTCCCACCGGCGCGCTGGTATAGGAGCGATAGTCGATGAGGCGCACCTCAGCGCCCACCTGCGTGCTCAGGGTGTGCGCGAGCTTGTCGTCCAGGCGCCGCACCGCGTAGAGCGTCAGGTCCTGCTCGCCGAGCATCACCCGCGCACCGAGCAGCGGCACGCGCTCGGTGGCGGGCAGCGCCATGAAGGTGCTGCCCTGCTCGGTGGCGGCGGTGACGACCTGTTGCCAGTCGAGCGCCGGCCCCGACACCGCCAGCACGCTCCTGGCCGAGAGCACGGCGCACGCGTCGAGGCCGGCCGCTTCGCAGGAACGCAGCAGCAACGGCGCCAGCGCCTCGTGCTGCCCTTCGGCCAGCAGGCGCTGCAGCGTCGGGCGGTCGGCGAGCGCGTGCGCGGCGGCATGCGCGTCCTCGGCCATGCGTCGCAGGTCCTCGCGCGCGGTGGTGGCGGCCAGCTGCACGCGCGCCTTGCCCTGGTCATCGGCCTGGGCGCGCAGCATGCGGCTCGCCGACCAGCTGATGCCGCCGGCCACCAGCAGCACGAGCGCCAGGTGGATCGCCGCCAGCCACCACGACAGGCTGGTGCGGGCCGGGTCCGGCCACAGCGCGCTCCACAGCCGTGCCAGGCGGGCAGACATCGCGCTCAGCGCCGGCGGTAGCCGGTGCGCTCGACGAGCGTCTTGACGATGAGCGTCAGGCACGCGAGCAGGGTGAGCAGTGAGGCGACTGCGAAGGCACCGACGAAGTTGTACTCGTTGTAGAGGATCTCGATGTGCAGCGGCATGGTATTGGTGAGGCCGCGGATGTGCCCGGAGACTACCGACACGGCGCCGAACTCGCCCATGGCGCGTGCGTTGCACAGCACCATGCCGTATACCAGGCCCCAGCGCACCTTCGGCAAGGTAACACGGAAGAAGGTCATCCAGCCGCCCGCGCCGAGTGTGATCGCCGCTTCCTCCTCGTCGTTGCCGAGCTGCTGCATCAGCGGGATGAGCTCGCGCGCCACGTAGGGGAAGGTCACGAACATCGTGGCGAGCACGATGCCCGGCAGGGCGAACACAATGCTGAGGTCGTGCTCCTGCAGCCATACGCCGAACCAGCCGTGCATGCCGAACAGCAGCACGAAGACCATGCCGGAGATCACCGGCGACACCGCGAGCGGCAGGTCGATGAGCGTGATCAGCACGCTCTTGCCGCGGAACTCGAACTTGGCGATCGCCCAGGCGGCCGCCAGGCCGAAAACCGTGTTGACCGGCACCACGATCAGCGCGGTGATCAGGGTGAGGCGGATGGCGGCGGTGGTGTCGGGATCGGCGAAGGTATGCAGGTAGGCCGGCACACCCTTGGCGAGCGCCATGGCGAATACGGTCGCGAGCGGCGCCAGCAGCACCGCGGCGAGGAAGGTGAGCGACACGCCGATGAACAGCCAGCGCACGATGCTGTGCATCCAGGTGTGCTGTCCCGGCCGGTTGCGATCGGCGGCCGCGAGCGCGCCCGAGGCGGAGCCGGCCATCAGCGTGCCGCTCGCACGTGGCGCCGACGGCCCCACGCCTGCAACAGGTTGATGGCGAGCAGCACCACGAAGGAGATGGCGAGCATCACCAGTCCGAGCGCCGCGGCACCGTGGTAGTCGAACTCCTCGAGGTGGATGACGATGAGCAGCGGGGTGATCTCGGTCTTCATGGGGATGTTGCCGGCAATGAAGATGACCGAGCCGTACTCGCCGACCGCGCGCGCGAATGCCAGCGTGAAGCCGGTGAGCAGCGCCGGTAGCACCGTGGGCAGGATGATGCGGCGGAACACGTAGAAGCGCCCGGCGCCGAGGGTCTCCGCCGCATCCTCCAGCTCGCGCTGCACCTCGAGCAGCGCCGGCTGCACCGCGCGCACCGCGAACGGCATGCTGATGAGCGTGAGGGCGAGGGTCACGCCGAGCCAGGTGTAGGCGACCTTCACCCCGAGCGGCTCGAGGTAGCGGCCGATCCAGCCGTGCTGCGCGAACACGGTGGTGAGCGCGATGCCCGACACCGCGGTCGGCAGCGCGAACGGCATGTCGATCAGTGCGTCGATGATCTTGCGGCCGGGAAACTCGTAGCGCACCAGCGTCCAGGCGATGATGAAACCGAACACCACGTTGATCGAGGCCGCCAGCAGCGAGGCGCCGAACGACAGCCGGTAGGAGCCGAGCGCACGCGGACTCGCCACCACGTGCAGGAAATCGCTCCAGTGCATCGAGGTGCCGGCCGCCACCAGCGCCGCCAGCGGCAGCAGCACGATGGTCGACAGGAATGCCGTCGTGAAGCCGAACGTCAGGCCGAACCCGGGAAGGATGCTGGGTTGCTTGAAGCTCATGATGCCGGCCGCAGCACGATCAGCACCGGCCAGCGGCCGCCGTCGAGCAGCGCGTGCCAGCGCGCGGCGAAACCGTCGAGGTCAGTGACCCCCAGGATGAGCATCTGCGCCGGCGAGTCGGCCAGGCGGCGGGTCAGCTCGCGAGTGGCGTCGCCAAAGCGCAGCTCGGTGCGCATCTCCAGGCCGTGCGCCGCCTGCGCTTCCGAGCGTGCATCGAGCAGCTCGCGCATGCCCTGCGGACGGCTCGCGTCGCCGTCGGCGGCGACGATGCCGACGTACACCGCTTCCGCGGGCACGTGGCGCAGCACGCTCGCCGACACGCCGAGCGTGGCGCTGCGCGCCGCATCGTCCGTCCAGTGGATCAGCACGCGCTGCGGCGCACCGGCCGCCTCCGGCAGCACCAGCAGCTCCTGCGCGCCGCGTCGCAGCAGCCACTCGGCGCGCAGCGCGCAGTCGGGCCGGGCGGCGAGCACGGTGGCGCCGACGAACGCGTCCTGCGTCTGGCACGGCGCTTCCGCCACACCCAGGTCCGGCTCGATGCGCGCCCCGATGCGCGTTTTCATGCGCGCCGCGAGCTCGGTGAGCAGCGGCTGGCGGCCCAGCGACTCGGCCAGCGCGGCGCTCGGGGCGCAGGCGGTGAAGCTCGACAGCGGCGTCGGCAGCAGGTGCAGGCGGCGCACGCCGATGGCGATCTGCTGCCCGGCGCGCACCTTGAAGTCGCGCTGCGCGTAGCGGGTACGGGTCACCTGCAGCGTGGTGCTCGCGTTGCCCTCGTCGGAGGACAGCAGCGGTGCGCCCGCGCCTTCGGCGAGGCGCACGCGCAGCCGCTCGAACGCGCCGGTGAACATCACCTCCTCGACGACGCCTTCGCCCAGGTAGCGCGAGCCGAGCCCCTCGCGCGTGGCGGCGACCTCCACTTCCTCCGGGCGCACCACCGCCACCACCTCGTGCTCGGGCGCGCCGTCGCTGCGCTCCGGGGCGGCCATGATGGTGTCGCCCACCCTGATGCCGTCGGCCGTGCGGCGGGCGAGGAACAGGTTGGCGGCGCCGAGGAAGGTGGCGACGAAGCGCGTGGCGGGTCGCGAGTACAGCTCGTGGGGCGCACCCGCTTCCAGCAGGCGGCCGAAGTTCATGATGCCGATGCGATCGGCCATCGCGAACGCTTCCTCCTGGTCGTGGGTCACCAGCACCGTGGTGATGCCGAGCTCGCGCTGCACCTGGCGGATCGTGCGGCGCAGCTCCTCGCGGATCTTGGCGTCGAGCGCCCCGAACGGCTCATCGAGCAGCAGCACCTCGGGCTTGTGGGCGAGCGCGCGCGCCACGGCGACGCGCTGCTGCTGGCCGCCGGAGAGCTGCGCCGGCAGGCGGTCGTCCATGCCCTCGAGCGCCACCAGGCGCAGCAGCTCCTGGCGGCGCTCGCGGCGGCGTCGGGCGCGCATGTGGCGTACGCGCAGCGCGAACTCGATATTGTCCGCGACCGTCATGTGGCGGAAGAGTGCGTAGTTCTGGAATACCAGCCCCACGCCGCGCTTGCGCGCCCCGACGTGGGTGACGTCGCGGCCGTGCAGCGCGATGCGGCCGTGGTCCACCCCGGTGAGCCCGGCGATGGCCCGCAGCAGCGTGCTCTTGCCGCTGCCGGAAGGTCCCAGCAGCACGAAGAACTCGCCGTCGCCGATGTCGAGGGACACGTCATTGACGACCGAGGCGCCGGCGTAGTGCTTGGTGACCTGGTCGAGCGTGATGGACATGCGGCCATGCTACCGGGGCGGCCGACGCAGCGTCACTGCCCCCGCTCGGTAGGCCGGTGACAAAGCGGTTATGGGCTTGGATTCCTAGAGCAACATCACTACGCCGTCGCAGCGGCGCAGCTCGCCGACCAGCGCCTCGATCTGCGCGCGGCTCTCGGCGGGCAACAGGTAGGAGATCGACAGGAAATTGCCGTTGGCGGACAGCCGCTCGCGCACTCTGCCGTCCGGCAGCGCCGGCGCGTGGCGCAACACGATGGCATGCACCCGGGCGCGGAAATCGTCCTGTGGGCGCCCCACCACCTTCAGCGGGTAGTCGGTGGGGAATTCCAGCACGGCGGCGCCGCTCACCACGGCGTCCCCGCGAGCTCCTGCTTGTAGCGCTGCAGCTCCGCGTACACCCGCCGCCACAGCGGCCCGGGCTTGCCCGTGCCCACGGCGTGGCCGTCGATCGCGGTCACCGGCTGCACTTCGCGCGTCGCGGCCGAGAGCCACACCTCGTCCGCCGCGCGCAGCTGCGTCTCGCTGATCGGCACGACGCGGCAGTGGATGGCGGCGCGCGCCGCCATCTCCTCCACCACGGAGCGCGTGGTGCCCGGCAGAATGCGCCGTGAATTCGGCGGCATGAGCACCTCGCCGGCGAGCACCACGTGCACCGCCGAAGCGGACGCCTCGGTGAGCTCCCCGTCTCGCAGCAGGATGGTCTCCGCGGCCGCCGCCTCCACCGACAGCTGCCGCAGCAGCACGTTGGCGAGCAGCGCCACCGACTTGATGTCGCAGCGCGCCCAGCGCGTGTCGGCCGCGGTCACGCAGCTCACGCCCTTGTCGAGCACCTCCGCAGCGGCAAGCGTCAGCGGGGCACAGAAGGCGAACACCGTGCGCGGGATGTGCGGCAGCGGCGCGTGGCTGCGGCCGAGCTGGGCGCCGCGCGTCACCTGCCAGTAGATGTAGCAGTCGCCGCCGCCGTTGCGCTCGATCAGGCCGCCGAGGATCGCGCGCCACTCCTCGCGCGTGTGCGGATCCTCCATGCTGATGCCGGCCAGGCTGCGCGTGAGGCGCTCGCCGTGGGCGGCGAAACGGAACGGCCGGCCGGCGTACACCGGCATCAGCTCGTACACCGCGTCGGCGTACAGAAAGCCGCGGTCGAGCGGCGAGATGCGCGCCTCGGCGAGCGGCAGGTAGTTGCCGTTCAGGTAACACAGCGGCAGTGGCTCGGCCATCGGCGTCCCTTCAGTGGAACCACAACACCACGCTGTCGACGGCGCGCGTCCACAGCCCGCCTGGCGGCACGGCGGCGAGCGGCACGAGCGGCGCGCGCGCGATCAGCGTGCCGCTGTCATCGGTCACGGCGAACTCGCCGAGCGGCTTGCCGGCGATGAGCGGCGCGATCAGCGGCTCGACGTTCAAGTGCGCGCTGGTGTGCAGCGCCGCCGCCTGGCCGCGGCCGACGGTCGCGTAGACGTCGTAGGGCACACCCACGGCGGCGAATTCCGCCGCGGACTTGTAGACACGCGGCTTGAGCACCGTCTGCTGCGCCGCCTTGACGCGCACCGTCTCGAAGAAGGTGTAACCGTAGTTGAGCAGCGCCGCGCTCGCCTCCTCGCGCGCCTTCTCACTGGGGGCGCCCATGACCACCGACACCAGGCGCATGCCGTTGCGGTTGGCGGAGCTCGCCAGGCAGAAGCCCGCGCTGTCGGTGTGCCCGGTCTTGAGGCCGTCGACCGACGGGTCCTTGCCGAGCAGCGTGTTGCGGTTGCCCTGGCGGATGTTGTTCCACACGAACTCGCGCAGGCTGAACAGCGGGTAGTACTGCGGGAAATCGCGGATCAGCGCGTTGGCGAGCGTCGCCACGTCGTGCGCCGTGGTGTAATGATCGGGCGCGGGCAGGCCGTCGCTGTTGACGAAGTTGCTCGAGTGCATGCCGAGCCGCCCGGCGTAGCTGTTCATCATCTGCGCGAACGCCGCCTCGCTGCCGCCGACGCGCTCGGCGAGCGCCACGGTGGCATCGTTGCCCGACTGCACGATCATGCCCTTGATGAGGATGTCGACCGGGATCTGCGTGCCGACCTGCACGAAGGTGCGCGAGCCTTCCGCGCGCCAGGCGTGCTCGCTGATGGTGACCATGTCGGTGAGCTTCAGCCGCCCTTCCTTGAGCGCGGTGAATACCACGTAGGCGCTCATCAGCTTGGTGAGGCTCGCGGGCTCGGCGCGCGCCTCGGCCTGCTCCTGTGCGAGCACGCGGCCGCTGAAATGATCGACGAGGATGTAGGCGCGCGCCTTGACGGCCGGCGGCGCGGGTATCGGTGGCGCCGCCGCCCGCAGCGGCGGGCAGACGACGAGTGCCGCGACGAGCACGGCCGGCAGGCAGCGGATCACTGTGCGAACTTTCCCTTACTTCACGGGTAATGCGGCACGGATCTTAACCCAAGCGCCGCGCGTGCACGCGGACGCACAGCGGCGCGCCGCTCATTCGAGCGCCAGGCGCGCATCCGCAATGCCTAGCGCGGCGAGCCGCGCGGCAAGCTCATCGAACTGCGCGACGCTGGCGACGGGGCCCAAGCGCACGCGATACAGCGGCGGCGCTGCCGCCAGCGGCGGCGCCACGAACGCACCCGTGAAACCCGCCGCCTGCAGCCGCGCCAGCAGCCGCTGCGCGTTGTGCTCGTCGGCGAACGCACCGGCCTGCAGGTACAGCACCGGCGGCGGGCTGGCGGCGCTGCGCGTGATCTCGTCAGGCACTCCGGGGGTGAGCGCGCGCACTTCCACCAGCGTCGTGCCCTCGCGCAGCATGTCGAGCCGCGCCGCCGCCGTGTAGGACAGGTCGATGAGGCGATTGGCGACGAACGGGCCGCGATCATTGACGCGCACCACCACGCTCCTGCCGTTCTTGAGGTTGGTGACGCGCACGTAGGTCGGCAGCGGCAGCGTCTTGTGGGCCGCGGTCATGCCATACATGTCGTAGAGCTCGCCGCTCGAGGTGCTGCCGCCATGGAAGGTCGGGCCGTACCAGGAGGCGACGCCGCGCTCGAGGTAGCCGTCGGCGCCGGGCAGCACGAAGTAGCGCTTGCCCGACACCTCGTAGAAAGGCGGATTGCCGTGGGCGCTGCGCGGCTCGAAGCGCGGCACGGCGTCCGGCGTCGCGAGCGGGTTCACCGGCGGTGGGGGCGGTGGCGCCGCAGGGACCGGTGGCGCCTGACGCGGCACCGCCGCGCAGCCGGCCAGCACGAGCGCCGCGGCGGCGAGCGCGGCGGCTGCCGGGGCGCAGCCCCCTCGGCCGCAGGTCCTCACGGTGCGGCGGCCGCGCCCGCGGCGTTGACGCGCTGCGCGATGGCCTGCGCCAGGTCGTACACCGCCATGGCGTAGCGGGCGCTGGCGTTGTAACGCGTGAGTACGTAGAAGTTGTGAAAGCCCACGCGGTAGGCGGGACCGTCACGCTGCTCGGCCGACAGCAGCACCACCGGGGTCGTGGCGGGCACCTCGAGCATCAGGCGCAGCCCGTGTGCGGCGAGCGAATCCACCGTCTCGTTGAGCTCGAGGTTGCGCGGCTCGATCTGGAAGGTCGGATCGGGATCGAGCTGCGTCTCGGCCAGCACCGGCCCACCCGCCGTCCAGCCATGCTCGTGCAGGTAGTTGGCGACGCTCGCCAGGATGTCGTCCCAGTCGCTCCACAGATCGCGCCGCTGGTCGGTATCCGCATCCACCGCATAGCGGCGGTACTGCGAGGGCATGAACTGCGGCACGCCGAGCGCACCGGCGTAGGAAGCGCGCACCGTGAGCGGGTCGAGCTTGTTCTCGCGGGCGAGCAGCAGGAACTCTTCGAGCTCGCTGCGGAAGAATTTCCCGCGCTGCGGATATTCGAACGCGAGCGTCGCGAGCGCATCGAGCGCGCGGTACTGCCCGGTGTTGCGGCCGTAGTGGGTCTCGACGCCGAGGATCGCCACGATGTATTCCGGCGGCACCTGGTAGTGCTGTGCGACCTGCTCGAGCGCGAGGCGGTGATCGGCCCAGAACTGCACGCCGTCGCTGATGCGCTCGGGGGTAACGAAGCGCTCGCGGTACTCCCACCAGGGCGCGACCTTCTCCAGCGGCCGGTTCATGATCTCGATGATCTTTGGCTGCGGCTGCGCCTCCTGCAGCAGCCGCCGCAGCTCGTGGCGCGGTATGCCGTCGCGGTGCGCCACGTCCTCGACGAATGCCGCGATCTCGGGGCGCTGCAGGTCGAAGTGCGCCGGCAATGCCGGCGGCTCGGGCGGTTGCGCAGCAGCACGCGCGCCGATGAGCGCCGCAAGCAGCAGGAGACGGCAGGTGTTCAAGATCCGACGAGTTTCCGCCGTGAATACAGCGCCATGAGAATACCGAAGCCCGCCAGCAGCGTCACGACCGAGCTGCCGCCGTAGCTGACCAGCGGCAGCGGCACGCCTACCACCGGCAGCAGGCCGGTCACCATGCCGGCATTGATGAACACGTACACGAAGAAGGTGAGCGCGATGCTGCCGGCGAGCAGGCGCGCGTAGGTGTCCTGCGTCTGCGTGGCGAGGTAGATGGCGCGCGACACCACGAACACGTACAGCAGCAGCAGCAGAAGCAGCCCCGCCAGCCCGAACTCCTCGCCGATGACCGCGAAGATGAAGTCGGTGGAGCGCTCGGGCAGGAACTCGAGCTGCGCCTGGCTGCCGTTCATCCAGCCCTTGCCGAACACGCCGCCCGAGCCGATGGCGATCTGCGACTGGATGATGTGGTAACCGGCGCCGAGCGGATCGGTCTGCGGGTTGAGGAAGGTGAGCACGCGCCGGCGCTGGTAGTCGTGCATGAAGTTCCAGCCGAACCAGGCCGCGGCGGCGCCGAGCGCCAGCATCGCCAGCATGACGCGTACGCGCAGTCCCGCGAGCACGATCACCAGCGCCCCGGCGATGGCGATGAGCGCCGCGGTGCCGAGGTCCGGCTGCACCACGACCAGCGCCACGGGCACGAGGATCAGCGCGCCGAGCACTGCGAGCGCCGGCCAGGTGGGCGGCAGCGGCCGCTCCTGCAGATACCAGGCGCACATCATCGGCACGGCGAGCTTCATGAGCTCGGAGGGCTGGAAGCGGAACAGGCCCAGGTCCAGCCAGCGCTGTGCCCCCATGCCGCTGTGGCCGATGGCGGCGACCACCAGCAGCAACGCGCAGCCGCCGAGGTACAGCCAGGGAGTCGAGCGACGCAGGAAGTTCGGATTGACGCGCGCCAGCAGCAACATGGCGATGGCGCCGAGCAGCAGCCGCGCCACCGTGCGCAGCAGCGTCGGCAGGCTCTGGCCGGAGGCGCTGTACAGCACCACCAGCCCGTAGGCGGCGATCAGCGACAGCCCGACAACCAGCGGTCCGTCGATGCGCAGCTCGAGCAGCACGCGCGCCGCACCGCTGAGCGTGCGGCGCGTGCGCGAACCGGAAGTGACTTCCTCGTAAATCATGTGCGCGGCTTCACCTTGCCGTCAGCGTCGAGCAGGAACGCATCCAGCACCTTGCGGGCGATCGGTGCGGCGGCGCTCGCCCCGGCGCCGCCGTTCTCCTCCAGCACCGCGAGCGCGATGCGCGGTTCGTCCGCGGGTGCGAAGGCGATGAACCAGGAATGATCGCGCAGCCGCTCGTTGATCGCGCTGGCGTTGTACTTCTCGTTGCGCGCCACCGTGTACACCTGGGCGGTGCCGGTCTTGCCGCCGAACACGTACGGGGCGTGCGCGCCGATCGCGGCCGCGGTGCCGCGCTGCGTGACGCCGATCATGTCCTGCACGATGCGTTGCCAGTCCTCCGCGGCGACCCCGGACACTTCGCCCTCCGACACCGGCGCGAAAGCGTGCACCTGCCTGGTGTGCGAGTCGCGCCACGCCGAAACCAGTCGCGGCCGCCACACGTGGCCGCGGCTCGCGAGGATGCTGGCGTAGTGCGCCAGCTCGATCGGCGTCACGGTGAGATAGCCCTGGCCGATACCGAAGCTCACCGTCTCGCCCGGGAACCACACGCGGTCCGCCGGTCGTGAGAACGTCTTTGCCTTCCACTCACGCGAGGGGAGGATGCCGGCCTTCTCGCCGCCGATGTCGATGCCCGTCGGCTTGCCAAAACCGAACGGCGCCATGAAGGTCGAGATACGGTCGATGCCGATCTCGTTGGCGAGCCAGTAGAAGTACACGTCGCACGAGCGCACCACGGCATCGTCGAGATCCACCTCGCCGTGATGCTCATTGTGGTACTCACGGTAGATGAAGGAGCTGCCGGGCAGATGGTACGAGCCGGCGCAGAAGCGGTAGGCCTTGGGATCCACCACGTGATAGGTGAGTCCGGCGAGCGCGATCACCGGTTTCACGGTCGAGCCAGGCGGATAGGTGCCGCGCAGCGCGCGGTTGAACAGCGGCCGGTCGATGTCGTTCTGCAGCTTGCCGTACTCGGCCGCGGTGATGCCGCGGCCGAACAGCGTGGGATCGAAGCCCGGCAGCGACACCAGCGCGAGCACGTCGCCGTTGTTGGGATCGAGCGCCACCACCGCGCCGCGGTGGCCGGCGAGCGCGGCCTCGGCGACGCGCTGCACCTGCAGGTCGATGGTCAGCATCAGGTCGTCGCCGGCGGTCGGCGCCTTGGTGCGCAGGTTGGTGGGGATGAAGGCGCCCTGGCGCTCCACCGAGCGGCCCTGCGCGTTCACCAGCACCTCGCGGAAGCCGTTACCGCCGTGCAGCTCGCGCTCGAAGGTGCTCTCGACGCCGAGCTTGCCGATCAGCGCCGTGCCGGCGTAGGCGGCGCGGTCGATGTGCTTCAGGTCCTGCTCGCTGATCGCGCCCACGTAGCCGAGCGCGTGCACCGCCACGTCGCCGTTCGGGTACCAGCGGGTCTGGCGCGTCTTGATGTCCAGTCCAGGGAACTCGAAGCGCCGCACGGCGAAGCGCGCCACGTCCTCGTCCGACATGCGCAGCAGGATCGGCACGCTGTCGAAGGTGCGGCTCGACTCGATGGTGCGCTCGATCTCGGCGACGTCTTCGGCGCGGATCAGATTGAGCGCGACCAGGCCGGCGAGCGTCTTGTCGACATCGGGGACCTCTTCGGGCACGAGCTCCAGCTGATAGGCCGGCTGGTTGCCGGCGATCACCTCGCCGTGGCGGTCGAAGATCAACCCGCGTGCCGCCGGGATCGGCTCGGTGCGCACGCGATTGCCCTGCGAGAGCTCGGCGTAGTAGTCGTGGCGGGTCACCTGCAGCACGAACAGCCGCACGATCAGCCCCACCGTCGCAAGCCCGATCAGGGCCGCGCACACCAGCGAGCGCTGGTCGAACAGCCGCTGTTCGCGCCAGTGATCCTTGATGCGTACGGCCGGCATGGCTGGGGAGCTCAGCAGCGCGCGTGCGTACGCCTGGCGCTCACGTGAGCCGGCCGGCGCTGTAGGCGAGGATGGGGGCCGCGAGCGGCCAGATGAGCGCGCCGGTCGCGACGTGCACCCAGCGCAGCGGGCTGCCGAGCGCATGCCCGGTCCAGCCATCGATCGCAAACACCACGAGCTCGTAGACCGCGAGCGCGGCGAACACGATGAGCGCCTGCTGGAAGGCGGGCTTGGAGCGGATGCGCTGGTGCTCGCGCATCACCAGGTAGCTCAGCAGCGCCAGCGCCAGCGCATGCTGCCCGAGCACCGGACCCTGGAACACATCGAGCGCAAGTCCGGCGAAGAAGCCGAGCGCGATGCCGCCGCTGCGTGGCGCATTCACCGACCAGAAGAACACAGTGAGCACCAGGAACGCGGGCCGCAGTACGTCGAGCCACGGCGGCAGCGGCAGCACGGTGAGAATCAGCGCCACCAGCGCGCTCGCCAGCATGCGGCCGCGCGAGTCGCCGGTCACGGCCGGGCTCCGTTTGCCGCTGGCGGTCGCGGTGCTGCCGTGTCCGGTGAAGCCGCTGGCGGTGCCGGGGCCGGTGTGGCCGCGGGCGCCGCGGCGGTGGGTTTAGGCGGCGCCGGCTGCGGTTGCATAGCGGCGTTGCCGTGCGTGAGCTCGCCGCCGGCATTGAGCGCCGCGGCCGGGGCTGCGGGCTGATCGGCGCGCAACCACACCAGCATCACTTCGGTGTCGGTGTCGACGTGGGCAAGCGTTGCGGCGCGCACCTGGGCGAGCGGCTGCACCGCGTCGCGGTGCACCTCGGTGACCTTGGCCACCGGGTAGCCCTCCGGGAATACCCCGCCGAGACCTGAGGTCACCAACAGGTCGCCGCTCTTGATGTCGGCGTTGGCCGGCACATAGGGCAGCGCCAGGGTGGTGGTGTCGGCGGCGCCGACCGCGATGGTGCGCAGCCCCGTGCGCTCGAGCCGCACGGGTACCGCGTGCTCGGGATCGGTGATCAGGATCACTTCCGCGCTCCAGGGGCCGACGTGGGTCGTCTGACCGATGAGGCCGCGGTCATCGAGCACCGCCTGACCCTTGAACACGCCGTTGCTGGCACCGCGATTGATGAGCAGGCGCTGCCTGAGGCCGCTCAGCTGGATATT
>DATHQM010000062.1:0-32156 GCA_035482695.1 Steroidobacteraceae bacterium
TTCTCGGTGGCGGCACGCAGCGTCGCCCCGAGGCGCGTGCGCTCGATGACGAACCAGGTGCTGAAGCACACCGCGATCGACGCGACGATCACCCAGGCCCGGTACAGCGGCAGGAACATGAAACCGAGATTGACTGCGCCGGCGAGCGCGGGCGGCACCGGGTACGACTCCCCCGTGGCGCCGAACACCTGGTGCAGGGAGCCTTCCACGATGAGCGCCAGCCCGAAGGTGAGCAGCAGCCCGTAGAGCGGATCGAGCCGGTAGACGCGGCGCAGGAACAGCCGCTCCACCAGGATGCCGAGCAGGCCTACTGCCAGCGGCGCCAGCACCAGAGCGGCCCAGTAGTTGATGCCGAACAGCTGCAGGCCGAGCAGCGCGGCGAACGCGCCGAGAGTGTAGAAGGCGCCGTGGGCGAAGTTCACCACGCCCATCAGCCCGAAGATCACCGCGAGCCCGAGGCTGAGCAGCGCGTAGAACGAGCCGTTCACCAGCCCGAGCGTCAGCTGCCCGAGTATCACGGCGACCGGGATGCCGAACACGTCGCTCACGGTGCGCCCGCGGCCGGCGGTGGCCGCCCCGGCCGGCGGCCCGCGCCCCCGAGCCGCCGGCGCCGCGGCACCGCTACTTGGGCGCGAGCGGGCACAGTCCCGTGATCGGGCCGAATGCCTCCTCGCCGGCCATCTTCTTCACCACCTTGTAGTAGTCCCACGGATACTTCGATTCCTGCGGCGTCTTCACCTGCATCACGTACATGTCGTGAATCATGGCGCCGTCCGCGCGCACATAGCCGCTGCTGGTGAACATGTCGCTGATCTTCATCTTCTTCAGTTCGGCCATGACCTTGTCGGAATCGGTGCTGCCCACCGCCTTGACAGCTTTCAGGTAAGTCAGCGTGGCCGAATAGGCGCCGGCCTGGTCCATGGTCGGCTCGCGGTTGATCTTGGCGAAGAAGCGCTTGGCGAACGCGCGCGTCTCGGTATTCAGGTCCCAGTACCAGGCGGTGGTCAGGTACAGTCCCTGCGCGGTCGCAAGTCCCAGACTGTTGATGTCGGTGATGAACGCGAGCAGCGCGGCGGGCTTCATCGACTTGGTGATACCGAACTCGTTGGCGGCCTTGAGCGAGTTGCTGAAGTCGGTGCCGGCGTTCGCCAGGCCCAGCACCTGCGCCCCGGAGCCCTGCGCCTGCAGCAGGAACGAGGAGAAGTCGGCGGCGCCGAGCGGTACGCGCACCGCGCCGACGTTCTTGCCGCCGTGCGTCTCGACGACTTTCGAGGCGGCGTTCTGCAGCTGGGTGCCGAAGGCGTAGTCGGCCGTCAGGTAGAACCAGGTCTTGCCGCCGGCGTTGAGCATGGCGGTGGCGGTGCCGTTGGCGAGCGAGGTGGTGTCGTAGACGTAGTGCACCGTGTACGCGGTGCAGTCCTCGTTGGTGAGCGAGGCGCCGGCCGGGCCGATGGGGAAGAACGGCACCTTCTTCACCGCGGCGACCTTCGCCATGGCGATGTTGACGCCGGTGTTGGAGCCGCCGAGCAGCAGCGTCACGGCGTTCTGGTCGGCCCACTCGCGGAACTTGGAGGCGCCGATGTCGGGCTTGTTCTGGTGATCGGCGGTGAGCACGGTGATCTTCTTGCCGAGCGCGCTGCCGCCGAAGTCGGCGATCGCCATGTTGATGGCCTCGATTCCGCCGGCGCCCATCACGTCCGCGTACACGCCGGACATGTCGTCGATATCACCGATCACCACCTGGTCGCCGGCGGCGAGCGCCGCAGGCGGGCAGGCCGCGATGCCGAGCACCGCCGCTGTTGCAATCGTCAGCATCCGCAGTTTCATGGTCGGTTCCTCGTGTTGTTGTTCTAAAGTGTCAGACGCCCAGGTACTGTTGCAGCATGGGCATTCTGTCCTGAAGTTCGCCCGCGTCAAAGCCTGCCACGATCCGCCCGCGCTCCATGATGTAGAAACGGTCGGCCAGCGGTGCGGCGAAGCGGAAATTCTGTTCGACCATGACGATGGTATAACCCTGATCCCGCAGCGTGCGCACGGTGCGCGACAGCGCCTGCACGATCACCGGCGCGAGTCCCTCCGAAATCTCATCGAGCAGCAGCAGCCGCGCGCCGGTGCGCAGGATGCGCGCCAGCGCGAGCATCTGCTGCTCCCCGCCGGACAGGTGCGTCCCGCGGCTCGCCCGCCGCGCCGCAAGGTTGGGAAACATAGCGTATATCTCGTCGACTGACATGCCCCCGGGAGCCACCGGCGGGGGCAGCAGCAGGTTTTCCTCGGTCGACAGGCTCGAGTAGATGCCGCGCTCCTCCGGGCAGTAGCCGACGCCCAGATGCGCGATGCGGTGCGTCGGCAGGGCGATGGTCTCGCGGCCGTCGATCAGCACCGAGCCGGAGCGGGCGCCCACCAGCCCGAGCAGCGCCCGCAGGGTGGTGGTGCGCCCGGCCCCGTTGCGGCCGAGCAGCGTCACGACCTCGCCGCGATCGACGTGGCAGTCGACCCCGTGCAGCACGTGGGACTCGCCGTAGTAGGCGTGCAGGGCGTTCACCGAGAGCAGCGGCGCGGCCATCAGTGCGTACCCTGCAGCTGCGCTTCCGCGGAGCCCATGTAGGCCTCCATCACCAGGGGGTTGCGAGCCACCTCGGCGTACGCGCCGCTGGCGATGATCTGGCCGCGCTGCAGGACCGTGATGGTATCGGCGATGCGCGCGACCACCTGCATGTTGTGCTCGACCATCAGCACGGTGCGATTGGCCGCGGCCTGGCGGATGAGGCTGGTCACGCGGTCGACGTCCTCGTGACCCATGCCGGCGGTCGGCTCATCGAGCAGCATCAGCTGCGGCTCCATGGCCAGCGTGGTGGCGATCTCGAGGGCGCGCTTGCGCCCGTAGGGCAACTCCACCGCGACCGCGGCGGCGAAGGCCGCGAGGTCCACCAGCTCGAGCAGCTCCATGACCCGCGCGTCGAGCACCGCGAGCGTCGCGGCGCGCTTCCAGAAGTGAAAGGTGGTCGCCAGCGAGCGCTGCAGGGCGATGCGCACGTTCTCGAGCACCGTCAGGTGGGGAAACACGGCCGACATCTGGAACGAGCGCACGATGCCGCGGCGGGCGACTTCGGCCGGCGCCGCGAGCGTGATGTCCTCGCCGCGGTAGACGATCTCCCCGCGCGTCGGGATCAGGAACTTGGTGAGCAGGTTGAAGAAGGTGGTCTTGCCCGCGCCATTCGGGCCGATGAGCGCGTGGATGTGGCCGCGGCGCACCCGCAGGTCGACATTGCTGACCGCGACGAAGCCGCTGAATTCCTTCGTCAGGCCACGCGTCTCGATGATGAAATCGTCAGGGGTCTGCGGCGCGACGATGGCGGCAATCCTCGCTTCGACACGGCGTGGCGCAGTCTATCGGGAGTGGCGACACGGGGTCGAGTAACATCGCCGCAGCGCCTTGGTGGCAGAGCCGCTATGGATGAGGACACGCGACGCCCGCGATCGATGAGCCGCCGCCGCTTCGCGGCGCAGGCGCTGCCGGCCGCGACGCTGCTGGCGCTGCCGCCGATCGCGCACCTCGCAGCGGCGGCCAACGCCCGCGAGGCTGGCGCCGTCCCCGGCATCCCGAGCCCCGGCGACGTGCTGGTGCTGCGCGATGTCATGGTGCCGATGCGCGACGGCGTGGCACTTGCCACCGACATCTACCTGCCGGCGCGGGCGGGCAGCGCGCTCTCCGGGCGCTTTCCGGTGGTGCTCGAGCGCACCCCGTACGACAAGAGCGCCGCCAGCCGCTCCGAGCGCACCCCGGCAGAGGCGCAGCCGCAATCGCGCGCGGCGGTGGCGGCCTTCTTCGTGCGCCGCGGCTACGCGGTGATTTACCAGGACTGCCGCGGCCGCTACCGCTCGCAGGGCACGTACGTGAAATACCTGAGCGACGGCCGCGATGGTTATGACACCTGCGCGTGGATCCTCAAGCAGCCGTGGAGCAACGGCGCCATTGGCACCATGGGTCTTTCCTACGCCGCGCACACACAGGCGGCGCTGGCGAGCGCCGCGGCCCCGGGTGTCCGCGCCATGTTCCTCGACTCGGGTGGCTTCGCCAACGCCTACCAGGGCGGTATCCGCCAGGGCGGGGCATTCGAGCTCAAGCAGGTGACCTGGGCCTTCAGCGAGGGGCTCAACAGCCCGCGCCTGCTGCAGGACGCGGCGAAGCTGGCGGCGATGCGCGCCATCGATCTGCCCGAGTGGTTCGCGAGGATGCCGTGGCGCCGCGGCGCATCGCCGCTCAGCCTGGTGCCGGACTACGAGTCGTACGTGTTCGACCAATGGGAGCACGGTGACTTCGACGCGTTCTGGAAGCAGCTCGGCATCTACGCCGCCGGTTACTACCGGCAGTTTCCCGATGCCGCGATGATGCACATGTCCTCGTGGTACGACCCATATCCACGCACCGCGACCGACAACTATCTCGGCCTGGCGCCGCTTAAGCGCGGCCCGGTGCGGCTGATCCTCGGGCCGTGGACCCACGGGGACCGCCAGCTCACCTACGCGGGCAACGTCGATTTCGGCGCGGCGGCCACCGTCGACGGCAACCTCGCGGTCGACTTTCTGACGCTGCGGCTGCGCTGGTTCGACCGCTGGCTCAAGGGCGTCGGCAACGGAGTGGAGAGCGAGCCCGCGGTGCGCATCTTCGTCATGGGCGGCGGCAGCGGCCGGCGCAACGCGGCCGGACGGCTGGAGCACGGCGGGCGCTGGCGCGCGGAACATGACTGGCCGCTGCCCGGCACGCGCTGGACGCCCTTCTACCTGACGGCAACCGGCGGGTTGACCACGTCCGCACCGGGTGCGTCCGCGCCGCTCAGCTATGACTACGACCCGCGCGATCCGGTGCCGACCATCGGCGGCTGCATCACCTCGGGTCGGCCGATCATGGTCGGCGGCGCCTTCGATCAGCGCGAGGCGCCGGAGTTCTTCGGCTCGAAGCCGCCGTACCGCGCGCTCGCTGCGCGGCCGGACGTGCTGGTCTTCCAGAGCGAGCCGCTGCTCCAGGACCTGGAGGTGACCGGCCCGGTGCGCGTGCGGCTATGGGTCGCGTCCGACTGCCCGGACACCGACTTCACCGCCAAGCTGATCGATGTCTATCCGCCCAATGACGACTACCGCGAAGGTTTCGCCATGAACCTGACCGACGGAGTGCTGCGGGTGCGCTATCGCGACTCGTGGGAGCGGCCCTCGCTGATGAGCCCGGGACGCCGCTACGCGATCGTCATCGATGTCTTTCCCACCAGCAATTTGTTCCGCCAGGGACATCGGATCAGGCTGGACATCTCAAGCAGTAATTTTCCGCGCTTCGACGCGAACCCCAACACCGGAGAGCCCGAGGGGCGCGCGCGCACCCAGCGCGTCGCGCGCAACCGCGTCTATGTCGGCGGTCGGCATGCGTCGCAGGTGATCCTGCCGGTCATTCCCGCCCGCACGTAGGGTATTGAGAACATAGCGCTGTCGCAGGCGCTGGGCGGTCTGCGAGGCCGGCAGCTCGGTGTGCGGTGCGACCTCGAAGCGCACGCCGGACATCGCCAGCACCAGCGAGTCGAACTCCGGCGGCCGGCCGCGCTCGCCCGTGGCGCTCACGCTCAGCCGATACAGGTGATCGTCGACGATCACGTACGTGACGCAGGTGTAGACGGTGGCGGAGCCGCTCTCGCGGGCTTCCACCACCGTCCAGGCGCTGTGGCCGCCGACGGCGGTCGGTGCGCCGTGGCTCTTCGAGTCTATCGGGCTGTCGAACTTCGTATCGAGGCTCGCGCGGTAATTCGGGTCGGCAACGTCGCTGCCCGCGGGCACCGGCTCGCTCTCGCGCATGATGCGCAGCGCCGCGGCGCCGACGTGGGTGGTGGCCTCGTAGCCGGACGCGCTTTGCGTCACCTCGGGCTTGCCGGCTCCCACCGGGAGCGATGTGAGCCTGACCGCAAGCTGCGGCAGCTCGACCTCACCGGCGGCGGCAGCGAGCGGCCACAGCAGCAGCAGCGCCAGCCACGCTTCCCCTCGTTTGCGCATTTCGCGATGGTATCACCCCGCAAGGAACGGCTCCGGATTGGCATCGAACAGCGCCTTGTGGGAGGGCATGCAGAAGTAATAGTCCCGTCCGTGGTACACAGACCTGGGCGCCGTCGTCGGGTCGACGTCCATCTCGCACACCGGGCACAACGGTTGCGCGGCGGTGGAGACGCGGCGATGGCTATACGCCGCGTTCGCGGCCGGGTCGAGCCAACCCTGTCCCTGGTACTCCATGTAGTCGGCGGTCTGCGTGGCCACATCGCGGCCGAAATAGCGCTCGACCACGCGCAGCGCCAGATCGATGCCGCTCGAGAGGCCGCCGGCGCTGGCGAGATTCCCGGCCTCGACGAAGCGCGCGCCGCGGCGCACCTCGACCTGCGGGAACTGCATGGCGAGCTGCGTGTAGGCGCCGTGGTGCGTGGTGGCCGCCTTGCCGTCGAGCAGGCCGGTCCGCGCCAGGACGAAGGCACCGGTACACACCGACATGGTGAGGTCGGTGCCCGCGCTCGCGCGCCTGATCCACCCGAGCGCCGCCTCACCGGCGCCGTCCTGCGCCGGGATCACGATGATCCTGGGAGGTGGCGCGCTGGCGAAGGTGAAGTTGGGAACGATCTGCAGCCCGCCGCTCGCGCTGACGGCGGCCTGGGATTCGGCGACCGTGTAGAGCCGGAAGGGCGCCGCGCTGCGGCCGGGGAGGCTGACGCCGGAGAACACTTCCCACGGCCCGCAGAAGTCGATGACGACCGCGCCGCGCGAGATCAGGAATGCCACGTCGATGGCGCCGTCCGCCGGCGGGGTCAGCGGCGCGCCGGCGGCGGCGGCGCACGCCGCGCGTCGCGCGGTAAGTGGCAGCGCCGCGGCGACGGTGAGCGCCGCGGAACGTCGTAGCAGCTCGCGTCGGTTCATGAAGGTTCTCGCAGCGATGAGGTCGGTTACGCATACTGTCAAATGGGCGCGGCGCCCGACTGCCAACGATCGGCCGATTCCTGCCAAAAGCACGCACGGCGCGCGCGCACGCGCCGCCACGGCTGTCGCCCATCACAGACGAGTTGTGGGCGCCACGGCGCCCAGTACAGTGCTGACGATGCCAGCTCGACGCCGCGGATCGATGCGCGCCAGCGTGCCGCTGCTGTGGCTGCTGGCGGCCGGGCTCACCGCGTGCAGCGGCAGTTCCGGACCGGCGACCACGGGCGGCAGCAGCAGCAGCAGCAGTGGCGGCACGGGGTCGGCGCCGCAGCCGACGCAGCGCACCGACGTCGTGACCTACAAGAACGACCTCGGCCGCACCGGCCAGAATCTCACCGAGTCGGTTCTGACGCTCGCCAACGTCAACGCCGCGAGCTTCGGGCAGCAGCACCTGCTCGCCGCGGACGGCAAGGTGGATGCGCAGCCGCTGTACCTGTCGGGGCTCACCGTGCAGGGCGCCGTGCACAACGTCGTCTACCTGGCGACGGAGGCCGATTCGGTGTATGCCTACGATGCCGACAGCGGCGCGTTGCTGTGGCACGTGTCGCTCCTGCTGCCGGGGGAGAGCGTCAACGATCTGCCGCCGTACGCCTGCGACCAGGTAACACCGACGATCGGCATCACCGCAACACCGGTCATCGACCGCAACGCCGGTGCGCACGGCACGATCTTCGTGGTCGCCATGTCGGTGGCGACCGCGTCCGCTACCTATCACCAGCGCCTGCATGCGCTCGACGTCACGAGCGGCGCCGAGCTGGCGAACAGTCCGGTGGACATCACCGCCACGTTCCCGATGCAGGGAAGCGTCACGACGTTCGAGCCGGCGCAGTACGAAGAGCGCGCCGCGCTGCTGCTGTCGCAGGGCACGCTGTATACCAGCTGGACGTCGCACTGCGACGTCGCGCCCTACACCGGCTGGATCATCGCTTTCAGCGAGAGCACGCTCAGCCGCACCGCGGTGCTCAACGTCGCGCCCAACAGCGGCGGCAC
Organism: Steroidobacteraceae bacterium; assembly: GCA_035482695.1. Taxonomy (GTDB): domain Bacteria; phylum Pseudomonadota; class Gammaproteobacteria; order Steroidobacterales; family Steroidobacteraceae; genus 13-2-20CM-66-19. The sequence continues at coordinate 7,990 of DATHQM010000062.1, forward strand.
CGGACCGTCGATCTGGATGAGCGGCGGGGGTCCGGCGGCCGATGCCGCCGGCAACGTCTACCTGCTGACGGCGAACGGTGTCTTCGAGACGACGCTCGATACGCAAGGTTTCCCCAACGGGGGGGACTACGGCAACAGTTTCCTCAAGCTGACGCTCGCCGGCGCGTCGCTCGTGGTGAGCGATTACTTCACCATGTACAACGAGCTGAGCGAGTCGGCTGCCGACGTCGACCTGGGCTCAGGGGGCATCCTGCTGCTGCCGGACCAGAGCGACGCCGGCGGCAGCGTGCGGCACCTGGCGATCGGCGCCGGCAAGGACGGCAACCTCTACGTCGTCAACCGCGACTCGATGGGCAGGTTCACGGCCGGCACAAACAACATCTGGCAGCAGCTGTCCGGGGTGCTCGGCGCAGGCATCTGGTCCTCGCCCGCCTACTTCAACGGTACGGTCTACTACGGACCGGTGAATGGGCCGTTGAGCGCGTTCGCGCTGCACGCCGCGCTGCTCGGCGCGGCGCCGACGGCGGCGAGCCCGGGCAGCTTCACCTACCCGGGGACCTCGCCGGTGGTGTCCGCCAGCGGCACGAGCAACGCCATCGTATGGGCGCACGAGAATTCCGATCCCGCGGTACTGCACGCCTACGATGCCGGCAATCTCGCCCACGAGCTCTACAACAGCTCACAGGCGGCCAACGGCCGCGACCAGTTCGGTCCGGGCAACAAGTTCATCACGCCCGCGGTCGCCGACGGCAAGGTGTTCGTCGGCACGCAAAGCGGCGTGGCGGTGTTCGGGCTGCTGAACTGATTGGCGCGCCGCGCCGGCCGCGCGCTGCGCTAAGGCGAGGAGGCGAGCTCGAGCTCGTGCAGCCGCGGCCCCGCCAGCGTGCCGATGTGCACCGAGGCGTCGTACAGCACCACCGCGAAAACGAGCAGCGCGAGCGCCAGTACCACGAACGCGCGCACGTGGCGCGCTTCGAAGGACCTCATGGAGCGGGCGTAGGCGATCAGCGCCAGCAGCCCCGCAACCACCACCGTCGCGTCGATGCTGGCGCGCTGCCAGTAGCTGCCGCCCAGGTGCAGCCACATGCCAAACTCGTCGAAGGTCAGTCCCATGGCGATGCCGTAGGCGAAGGCGGCAAGGCGCCGCCGCTCGCCGGCGGGGTCGCCGAACAACAGGTACGCGGCCACCGCCGCGAGCAGCAGGATGCCGTAATTGAGATGGTGCACGTGGGTGTCGTGCATAAACAGGTAGAGGTTGGGAATGCGGCGCGCCATGATGAGGAACACCGTGGTGCGCGCCAGGATGAAAGTCAGCAGGAAGGCGAGCAGCGCACGGCGCGCGAGCTCGTGCGGCGTGCACTCGGCTGCGGCCGGCTGCGGGTGCGGGTCAAGGTGCGGGGTGGGGCGGCTCATGAGCGGTTATCTTGAGCGACGGGCACGGGTTTGCGGAAGGTACCGATGGAAACAGCACTGCTGAGCGGCTGGGATAACTTCTACGTCATCACCGGGTCGGCTGCCGCCGGGCTGACCGGATTGACTTTCGTGGTCATTGCCCTGGTGCGGGATAATACGCGCGCCGTTCAGCCCGCGGGTCTGCGCACCTTCGTGACGCCGACCATCGTGCACTTCAGCACCGTGCTGGCGCTTGCGGCGTACCTCATGATGCCCGGGCATGTCCGCGCGAGCCTGAGCGGCGGACTGCTGCTCAGCGGCGCCGCGGGATGCGTCTACTCGCTGTTCATAGCTACGCGGCTGGGCACCCCGAAGTACACGCCGGTGTGGGAGGACTGGCTGTGGAACGCGGCGCTACCGGTGCTCGCTTATGCGGGGCTGATCGCGGTGGGATGGCTCATCTGGCAGCGGCCCCATGCGGCACTGTACGGCGCGGCCGCGAGCTCGCTGCTGCTGCTGCTCGCCGGCATCCACAACGCCTGGGACATCGCGGTGTGGATGACGCTGTCGAGGCCGAGCGACACCAAGTAACCGCCTGCCGCCGCCGGCGCGCCCGGGCCCGCTTCATCGCCCCTCGTAAGTGAGCGCGAGGTTGTCGACGACGCGACGCACCCCCGGCGCACCCTGGGCAACCGACTCCGCGGCAAGACGCTGCAGCTCCGTGGCCACCTGGCCGCTCAGGTACACCACGCGGTTCAGCGTCTGCACATACACGCGGTTGGGCGCCGCCAGCGCCCGATGCTGAGCCAGCAGCGCCTGCACCTGCGCGGTGATGTTCGCATCGGCGGGGCACCCGTGGTAGCCGCACGCGCGGTATTCGCGCACGGCAGCGCATCCGCCCAGAGCGCAGCTGTGGGCGGCGAGGAGCAGGAGCAGGGCGGCGCGGACAGTGCGCATGGGCTTGCGGTGCGGACGCAGCGATTGTTCCATGATCCCCGCACGGCTGCATGAATGCCGCCTTCGCCTGCTGTCACGCAGGGCTTGACCCGGGGGTCGCGGGCGGCTCAGGGTTAGCCGTGGCGCTTACCGCGCGTTGCGCGCGCGGTCACCTGGCGGGAGAGGGCTATGCAGAGATCGGTGCATGATTATCTCAAAGCGCTGGAGGCGGGGGACGCCGACAAGGCAGCGTCCCTGTTCATTCCCGACGGCTGGGTGGAGTCCCCGTTCCTGGGCCGGCTGCCCGTGCGGCAGTTCATCAAGAAAGTGGCCGAGTCCTCCAAGGGCACGCGCCTCACCGTGCACGACGTGCTGGTGAGCGCCGAGGGGCATCTGCGTGCCGTGGCCTACTATCTCTACGACTGGCGGCTGAAGGACGGCTCACGGGTGTCCTTCGACTGCGCCGACGTGTTCAACTTCGATCCTGCCAGCGGGCGCATACAGTCGATCGTGCTGGTCTACGACACCCATCCCGTGCGCGGCGTCGTCGAGAACAAGTACCCGTAGCGGCCGCCGCGCGTGGCCATACCCCGTGGGCGGCATGCCAAAGGCCGCGCCGCGGTCCCGTCCCTGTTAGTGCGTGCGGCCGTTTAACCCCGCCGGCCGTCCGGCTGCGCTTAAGACAATGGCAAGCCTCACACGACGGGAGCGGGCATGAGACATATGGTGTTTGTGGCGGCTATCGCCGCCGCGCTGGCGGCCAGCTGCGATGCGGACGCGGTGGGAACGCTGGCGTCGGTGTCACTCATCGACCAGGACAGCGGCGCAGTGCTGCCGCTGCACTATTTCCGGGGCGAGTACTGGGTCGCCGGCAACCCCGGCAGCCGCTACGCGATCGAGATCCGTAACCACAGCGGCGGCAGGCTGCTGGCGGTGACTTCGGTGGACGGGGTCAACGTGCTTTCCGGTGATACCGCCGGCTGGGAGCAGTCGGGTTACGTCTTCGACCCCGGCGAAGGCTATCAGATCAGCGGCTGGCGCAAGTCGCACACCGAGGTGGCGTCGTTCACCTTCACCGATTCCCCGAGCTCCTACGCCGAACGGACCGGCCGGCCGGCCAATGTTGGCGTCATCGGCGTCGCGGTGTTCCGCGAACGCCCGGCGCCGCAGGCGTATGTGCCGCCGTGGGTCGACCCGGCCGCGGGCGCGCCCGACATGCCGCGCCCACCACCGACCCCGGGCAGCGGCTCCCGCGCCAGCGCGCCTGCACCGACCGCATCTGCGCCGGCGGCGGGACTGGCCGGCCGGGCGGAGTCGTTCATGCAGTCCGCCCCGCAGTCCGCGTCGCGGCTCGGTACGGGTCACGGCGAGCGCGAGTACTCGTACGTGCAGGACACGCAGTTCCAGCGCCTGCAGGCGGAACCGAACGAGGTGATCCGCATCCGTTACGACAGCCTGCAGAACCTCGTGGCCATGGGGATCGTGCGCCGGCCACACCCCATACCCGGAGCGCCGGATCCCTTTCCCGGCTCACGCGAGCGGCAGTTCGTCCCGGATCCGCCCGGATGACGCGTGCGCCCGCTGCCATAATGCAGTGAATGACTGCGGTCGCCGAGACGGACGAGGGGCTGCTGCGCCGTTACGTGCTCGGTGACTGCGACGCGTTCGCCACGCTGTACCGCAGGCACGAGCTGCGCGTCTGGCGCTACCTCGAGCGCAACGTCGGCAACCGCGCGAGTGCCGAGGAGCTGATGCAGGAGGTATGGTTCGCGGTGGCGCGCGACGCGGCTCGCTACCAGCCGAGCGCGCGCTTCACGACCTGGCTGTTCACCATCGCGCGCAACCGCATGATCGACTCCCTGCGAACGATGCGGCGCCTCTCGAGCCTGGACAGCGTCGGCTACGAGGCTCCGGGGGTGCTACCGCAGCTGACCACCGAGCCTGGCGCCGGCCCGCTCGCTGCGGTGCTGGTCCACGAGGAGGTGGCGGCCGTTACCCGGGCCGTCGGGCAGCTTCCCGCAGAGCAGCGCGATGCCGTGCTGCTGCAGCTTGAAGGCGAGCTCACGCTCGAGGAGATCGCAACGGTCACGGGCAGCAATATCGAGACCACGAAGAGCCGCTTGCGCTATGCGCGCAGCAAGCTGCGCGAACTGCTGCGCGAGTACGCATGAACAAGCTGCCACCGGGCCCGGAACCCTATGACGATGCGGACGAGCGCTATCGGCGAGCGTCCGCGCTGGATCCGAGCCGCCCGGGCGCGGCGGTTCGCCGCGCGGTGCTCGAGCACGCGGCGCAGGTGGCCGCCGCGCGCGCCGGCGTCGCTGCGGCCGCGGCGCCCAGGCCGGGTGAGCGGGGAGAGAGGCGGTGGAAGCAGCGCTGGTGGCGCCCGGCAGCATTCGCCGGCGTAGCGGCGGCGGCACTGGCGGGGCTGATGCTCGCACCGCACTGGCTGGCGCCGCCGGCGGCGCCGGTTGAGCGGGACGGCGCAGGCCGTGCGCCGCCTACCACGCTAGCGCCAAGTGCCGCACTGGCGCCTTCCGCCGCCGCCCCAAGAACTCCGGTACCACCGTCGGCCGGTGCGCCCCTGTTCGGTCGTGCGCGCCCGCCGGCGGTGGCAGCCGCGGTGCCGGCCGCGCCGCCTGCCGCTGCCGCGCCACCGGCGCGGCACATCGTGGCGGCCGTGCCGCAAAGCGCCGCGGAGCAGTCGTACACCTCAACGGGCTCGGCAGCGCCGGCGCAACGGGCGGCCGCGCAATCCCTGGCGGCCTCGGCGGCACCGGCGGAACGGACGGCGGCGCAATCCCTGGCGGGCTTGCGGGCGCCGGGTGGGGGTGACGGCGAGGCGCTGCGGCAGGCCGCCGCGAGCGGCGACGTCGCGCAGCTGCAGTCGTTGCCGCCGGGCGTTGCGGACCTCGACGCGCGCGATGCGCGCGGTCGCACGGCGCTCATGCTCGCAACGCTCGGGGGGCACGCGACGAGCGTCGCGTGGCTGCTGGCGCACGGCGCCGATCCCAACGCGGCGGATGCCGACGGAACGACGCCGCTGCAGGCGGCTGTTGCGGCGCGCCAGCCGGAAATCGCTGCGGCGCTGCGGCACTACGGTGCGCGCTGAATCGGCGGCAGCGCCACCGAAGTGCTAGCCTTTCGCGTAGCTCATGATCAGCGTCCGCCAACTGCGCCTGGTGTGTCGCGCGGCTGCCGCCGCGGTGGCGTGCGCGCTCGCCGCGCCGCCCCAGGCTGCCGGCGGTGACGGGTTCCGCTCGGCGCTTGCGCAGCACGACGTTGCCGCCACGGATCCGGACCACGCCGGTATCTGGAAGGCAGCGGTCCCGCCTCCTGGAAGCACCTCAGGGGAATTCGCCGGCAATGATCCGTTAGGTTTGGCGGCCGGAGTAAGGATCGCGGCGGATTGCTCGATCAACTGGGTGGATCCGGACTCGCACAAGCGCTACTGCTTCGCGAGCGCCACCTCTCTCGTGGTGTTTCTCGACTCCCCGCACAGCTACCTGGCGCGCGCCCGGGCCAACTGGGATCATGCCAAGCCGTCATCCCCGGGAGAACAACAATGAACCGCAAATTCCTCATCGCCTGGCTGGTGCTGTTCGTCGCCTGGTTCGCCGGCAGCTTCGTCGTGCACGCGCTGCTGCTGCAGGGCGATTACATGCAGCTCGCCAGTCTCTACCGCCCGGAAAGCGATCAGCAGAAGTACTTTCCGGCCATGATCCTGGCTCACGTGCTCATGTCCGGAGCCTTCGTGTGGATCTATGCGCGCGGTGTGGAATCGCGGCCGTGGCTGGCGCAGGGAGCGCGTTACGGGATCGCGGTCGCGCTGCTCGCGATCGTGCCGGGCTACCTGATCTACTTCGCGGTGCAGCCGCTGCCCGCGAGCCTCGTGGTCAAGCAGATCGTGTTCGACGGCGTGCTCACGGTGATCCTCGGCGTCATCGTCGCCGCGCTGTACCGCGATGCGCCGGTCGCGACCCGCGCTTGAATGCACGCGACACGGCCGCGCCCACCGCGTTCCTGAGCATCTGTTAGCATCGCGGCGCGCCGAACTCTCGGCGCGTTCCTTACGCATTCATCAAGGGGGTAGACATGACAATCAATGTAAGAAGAATAACTGCCGGACTGTCCATCGCAGCGCTGCTCGCTGCCGCCGCACTGCCCGCGCAGGCGCAGACGACGGAGGCCAAGGAAAAACCGCGCATTTACACCTACGTCGCCAACTGGGTGGTGCCGCGGGCGCGCTGGAACGACTGGGAAAAATCGGCCGGTGCGAACGACAAGACGTTCGACCAGGACCTGGCGAGCGGCACGTTGCTGGGGTACGGCTACGATTCGGCCGTGGTTCACGAAGCGGACGCCTCAACTCACAGCGGCTGGTGGGCCGGCAAGTCGCTGGCCGACGTGCTCGGTGTGCTCGATCAGTTCCCGAAGTCCGCCGCGGCCGACGCGCTGCTCGCGAGTTCGACCAAGCACTGGGACGACATCTATGTGAGCCGTCACTACGGCTGGCGCCCGGGCCCAGTCAAGGGGGGCTACGTCTATGCGAGCTCCTACAAGCTCAAGGCGGACGCTCCCAACGACGCGGTCGACAGGCTGAGCAACAGCTTCATCGTGCCGCTGTTCGAGAAGCTGATGGCCGACGGCAGCGTGAGCGCCTACCAGGTCGCGGTGCAGGCGGTTCATAGCCAGGACCCCAACCTGTTCTTCATCTTCTACATCACGCCGAACGCCGCCGGTCTCGACAAGGTGAGCGCAGCGCTGCGCGAAGCGCTGGCGGCGAATCCGCTCGCGGGGGATGCCTTCGGCGGAATGGTGGATTTCAGCGTGCACCGTGATGAGATCGGGCGCGAGACCGCGATGTTCAAATAAGCCGGAACGCTGCTGGGGGCCTGCGGCGGGGTGCGCGCCGCCGCAGGCCCTGGCGACACGCCCGGCACGGCAGTACGGGGCGCAGGGATGCGGCTTAGCCGCGAGATTCCCGCCGAGAGGCTGGTCGCGGTCATCACCACCACCAATTACCGCGTCGCCGGCGCGGGTGCGCTCACCGATCGGCTGCTGACGGAATATGTCGTGCGGGCGCTGCGCGAATCGCCGCGCTGAGGGCGGGTGACGTCGAGCAAATGATGGTGCAGCGAACTTCTCCACGCGGGGCGCGTCGATTATGAGAGGCCCGACGCCGCCACCGTGCCCGATGCGGTCATCGGGCCCTGTCGGGATGGGGTATTGCCATGAAAAGACGTTTCGCCTTGATCCTCGCCGCGCTGTTGATCGGGCCGGCGCTCGCCGACGAGCAGCCGGCCGAGTCCGATGCGCAGAAGCAGCCGCGCACGCTCGGGCAGAAAGCCGTATTGCACATTTATTACTATGCGCCGAAGACGCTCGAGATCACCTACGTGGACTCTTACCTTTTCAAGGATGAGGACGCGTGCCGCAACGCGATCTCGGCGGCGCTGCAGATTGCCGTGCCGTTCGCGGGCGACGGCGACATGGTGAGCGCCAAGTGCGTCGGCATGAATCCGCCGGAGGCGATCACGCAGCCTGGCAAGAGAGCCGAGCCGGACGGGACCACGCAGCTGTAGCGCGTGGCGCGCGCGCACCGCCGCCGGCGGTTATGCCGTTGCGCCGGCGTGCGCCAGCCGCGAGGCACACACCGCCCTCATGGCGCGCTTGCGGACGCCGCCTTAGACTGTACGGTGAGAGCCCCGAGGGAGGATCGGACATGAGATTCACGGTGTGCGGCTGCGCGGCCCTGTTCGCCGCCTGCGCCGGCGCTCCGCCGCCTGACAATCCGACCGCTTCCCCGCGGGCTGAACAGCGCAACGAAGCGCGCGGGCTCGAGCAGGCGGAAGCGCAATGCGCCAAACAGGGGAAGCACGCCGAGGCCAGCAGGGTTGACGGCGAAACGATCTACAATTGCGTCTCGCGGGACTAGCCAGCCCTCGCGACGTTGCAGCCAGCGACGCGGCGGAGCTGTGCGCACGGGCTGCTCGGCCGGCGGCGGGACGCGACTGATGTGGCTGCGGCATCTCATCGAGTCGCTGGCCGTGTATGTGTCGCTCGCGCTGTTCGCCCTGATCTGTCTGGCGTGGAGCGTAGTCGCGCTGCCGATGCTGCTGATCCTGCCGGCCGGGCCGGGACGCCGGGCCGGCCGGCTCGGAATCCTGGCGGGGTTTCGCCTGTACGTGTGGTCGCTCGCCTGGATGGGGATCTACCGGCTGGATCTGCGCGCGTTGCGCGGGCTGCGGCACGGACCACCGGTAGTGCTGGCACCGAATCACCCGAGCCTGATCGATGCGCTGATGATCATCGCGCACGAGCCGCGCGTGGCGTGCGTGTTGAAATCCTCGCTGATGAACAACGTGTTGCTCGGCCCGGGCGCGCGCCTCGCCCGCTACATCCGCAGCAGTCCGCCGCGGCAGATGATCCGCGAAAGCGTCGCGGAGCTCGCCCGCGGAGGCATCGTGCTGCTGTTCCCGGAGGGAACGCGCACCAGGTCCGCTCCCCTCAATGACCTGCAGGGCAGCGTCGCGGTGATCGCCAAGCAGGCCGGCGTACCCATCCAGACGCTGATCATCGAGACCGACTCCACGTTCCTCAGCAAGGGATGGCCGCTGTTCAGGCGCCCGTCGATGCCGATTACCTACCGGATGCGCCTCGGGCCGCGCCTCGACCCGCCGGGCGACGTGCGTGCCTGCATGCGACAACTGGACGAGTGCCTGCGCGCCGGGCTGGCACACGCCGCAGAGAATCATCGGCTCGAGGCGCGCGGCGCGGGCGTGCGCGCGAGCTGAAGCGCCTGGCGCTAGCCGCGCACCTCGCGCTGATCGGAGGCATCGGGGAGCTTGCGGGCGCGGTACGCCGAGAAGATCGCCAGATCGGTGCGCCGCTCGACTGCTGCGAACCCGGCCGCACGAATGGCTGCCAGTATCGCGGCGGGCGGCACACACGCAGCAATGGTGTCCCAGTAATAGTGCATGAGCAGCGGCGTCTCGCGGCGCCGCCCGACGAGCGCCGCAATCGCCGGCACGCAGCTCTTGAGCCACGCCCGCAGCAGCGCGCGCGGCACGGCGTGCGCGGGCAGCGTGATCTCGAGCACGCACAGGCGGCCCCCGGGGCGCAGCACCCGGTGGAACTCCGCGAACGCCGCGGACAGGTCGCCGATGTGACGTAGCGCGTAGCCCATGCTGAGGAAATCCACGCTGGCGTCCGCGACAGGTATTTTCTCGGCGCTGCCGCCGAGCAGGCAGATGCCCGCGGGAACCCGCGCATGCTCCATCATTCCCGGACTCGGGTCGACACCGGTGACGAGCGCGGGGTCGCCGACGATGCGCGCGGCCGCGCACGCCAGCAGCCCGGTGCCGGTTCCGACATCGAGCACCCGCATGCCCGCGGCGAGCCCGGCATTGCGCAGGGCGTAACCGCGGTACCACGGCCCGGACCCGAGCCCCAGCACGCGCTCGAGCCGATCGTAGTCGCCGGCGGTGCGATCGAAGAGTCCGCGCACCCAGGCGCTGCGGTCATCCTCGCTCGCGTAGTAGCCGTGCAGCGGCGGATGCGGCGCCTGCAGGTCCGGTCGCATCACGCGGCCTCCTTGCGGCACACGAGCAGGACCTCGTCGACTCCCTCGGTGGCGATCATCCCGGGGGTGAATCGCAGGGGCTTCTGGAACCGCAGGCCGAGTTGCATGAAGGCGCGGTTATACCACCACATCGCCCGCTCGCGATCGTGCAACAGCCACCACATGGCCAGGTCGAGCAGCCACGAGGAACGCGGCTGCATGCCGAACACCGCGCTGCGCTCGACGTGCAGGCGCTGCTGCGCCAGCTTGGCCAGCAGGTGCGGAGGCTCGTAGCGGCGCTTGTGGCCGACCAGGTCATCGAAGCCGGTCCAGTACGCGGCGTGCAGCGGAATCGACAGCAGCAGCGCACCGTTCGGCGTGGTCACCCGTGCCAGCTCGGCGAGCGCCCCCTCGTCGTCATCCACGTGCTCGATGATATCGAACGCGCACACCAGCTCGAACGTCGCGTCGCCAAAGGGCAGCGAGGTCACCTGGCTCAGCACCACCTGCGCGCCGCGGCCGCGCAGCTTCGCGAGCGCCGGCGCACTGATGTCGACGAACTGCGTTCCGAGCAGCGGCAGGCGCGGTCTCAGGCCCGGTGCGACCTCGAGCTGTCGGGCGGACGCGGGCAGCAGCGACTGCACCAGCGGCCAGGTATTGAAGCGCTGCGGCTCGATGAGGTTCGCATCCGCCCACAGCAGATCGTAATAGCGGCGGTTCTTGTCGAGGATCGCACGCTCGCTGCGCGACTGCGAGAGCTCTGCCTGCATCATTGCGCCGATCGTACGCCAGAAGCTGACGGCGCGCGGCCCAGAAGCGGCGGCAGGCGCCGCCCGACCCAGCCGCTCGCCTCATCGTAAGCGTGGCCGAGCTGCAGCACGGCCAGATCCGCGTGATGCGGGCCGATGAGCTGCAGGCCCATCGGCCGCTCGCCCGCACCGAATCCGACCGGCACGTTCAGTACCGGGGCGGCGAGCAGGCTTGCGGGCACGACGACTTCCATCCAGCGATGGTAAGTGTCCATGGCGACGCCGTTGATGCTGCGCGGCCAGTGCAGGCGCGCATCGAAGGGAAATACCTGCGCGCTCGGCAGCAGCAGGTAGTCGACCTGCGTGAACAGCGCAGCCGCGGCCCGATACCACTGCGAGCGAACCAGCGAGGCACGGTAAACGTCTGCGGCAGTGAGCGAGCGGGCGCCTTCGACCTCCCACTGCGCTTCGGGCTTCATGCGCGCGCGTCGCGCCGGATCCAGATACAGGCCTGCCAGGTCCCCGGCCGCGAGGAAATGCCGCAGCGTCAGCCACGCGTCCCACAACTGCGCCGGGGGCAGCGGCAGGCGCACCTCCTCGACCACGCAGCCGAGCGTTGCGAAGTCGCGCAGCGCCTCGCGGCACAGCTCGAGCACGCCCGGCTCGAAGGGCAGGTAACCGCCGAGATCTCCCAGCCAGCCGAGGCGAGTGCCACGGAAATCACGTTGCAGCGACTGGCAGAAGAGCTGCGGGTCGTGCGTGATCGACAGCGGCGCGCGCGCATCGGGACCGGCGATGACGCTCATGAGCAGTGCCACGTCCGTGACCGAGCGGCCCAGCGCCCCGGGGCACGACAGCTGCCCGAGGTACAGCTCGTCAGCGGCGACCGGCACGCGTCCGTAGGAGGGGCGGAATCCAAACACGTTGTTGTAGGCCGCCGGGTTGCGCAGCGAGCCCATCACGTCGGTGCCGTCGGCCACCGGCAGCATGCGCAGCGCGAGCGCCACCGCCGCGCCACCGCTGCTGCCGCCGGCGGTCAGGCGCTGGTCGTAGGCATTGAGCGTCGTGCCGAATACGCTGTTGTAGGTCTGCGAGCCGAGCCCGAGCTCCGCAGTGTTGGTCTTGCCGATGAGGATCGCGCCGCCCGCGCGCAGCCGCTCGACGAGGATCGCATCCTGCACGGGAATCTCGTCGCGCAGCGCCGAGCCGTGCGTGGTGCGGATCCCGGCGGTCGCCACCAGGTCCTTGACCGCCTGCGGCAGCCCGTGCAGGCCGCCGAGGTAGCGGCCATGCGCCAGTTGTCCGTCGCGCTCCCGCGCCTGCTGCAGCAGGTGTGGGCGCTCCTGCAGCGAGACGATCGCGTTCACCACGGGGTTGAGCCGCTCGATGTGCTCGAGGTATGCGCCCATCACCTCGGCGCAGGAGACCGCGCGCGCAGCGATGGCGGCGGCCAGCTCGGCCGCGCCCATCAGCACCAGCGGGGAAGGGTCGACTGCCGGGATGGCTTCCGTCGGCATTGACATCGCAACGGTTTCGGATGTGTCGCGCGCAGCATGCGCGCCAGCCGCAAGCTCGGCAACCGCTTGACAATATCGCGGCGGCGCTCCTTGTCAAACCGGCGCCGCCGGGCAGATGATCGACAGCAATGATGCGATCTACGGGCGAGGCAGGCGCGAGCGACAGCATCTTCGTGCAGCCGCTGCAGTTGGGCGGCGACGGCCCGCGGGTCGGCATCAAGGACTCGATCGATGTCGCCGGCTTTGCCACGCGCATGGGCAGCGCGTGCCTGGCAGATGCGCCGCCGGCAGCGCAGCACGCGGTGGTGGTGCGCGCACTGCTGGAGGCAGGCTGCCGGATCGTCGGCAAGACCAACCTGCACGAACTCGCGTACGGCGTCACCGGCATCAATCGCTGGAGCGGCACGCCGACCAATCCGCGCGCGCCGGAACGCGTGCCGGGCGGATCCTCGAGCGGTTCGGCGGTCGCGGTGGCGGCCGGACTCGTGGACTTCAGCCTCGGCACCGATACCGGCGGCTCGATCCGCATACCCGCCGCGTGTTGCGGCGTGTATGGTCTGAAGCCATCGTACGGACGGGTGAGTCGGCGCGGAGTTCACCCGAGCGCGTCGAGTCTCGACTGCGTCGGGCCGCTCGGCCGTGACATGCCGATGATCGAGCGCGCCATGGCCATGATCGATCCGACGTTTCGCTCGCAGCGTCCCCCCGCTCGCGCGACGCTCGGCTGGCTCGAAGCGGAGGCGGATCCGGCCGTGACGGCCGCGGCGCGTGCCGCCATCGATGCAGCCGGGGTGAGTGTGCGAACGATTGCGCTGCCGGCATTCGGCGCGGCGTTTGCGGCCGGGCTGACGATCATCGCGGCCGAGACCTGGACGGCGTTCGGCCACCTGGCGGACTGCGAACAACTCGGCGCCGACGTGCGCACCCGGCTGCTCGCAGCGCGCGAGGTGTCCGCCGCGCAACTCGCCGTAGCCGAAGACGTACGCAGCGCGTTGCGGGCGCAGATCGATGAGGCGCTCGGCGGTGTCGACGCGCTCGCCCTGCCGACGCTGCCCGATCCTCCGCTGACTCTCAGCGCGGCGCGCGACGCGCGCGCGGCGCTGCGCTCGAGCTGCCTGGTGCGGCCGTTCAACCTCTCGGGACATCCGGCGCTGACGCTGCCGATCAGCGCCGACGAGCTGCCCGCGGGGCTGCAGCTCGTCGGTCGTGCCGGCGGCGATGAAGCACTGTGCGCCCTGGCCGCGGGGCTCGAGCGCACGCTGCAGGCGGCAGGGCAGTTCCGCCATGGATAGCGCCACCGAAGCCGCGCCGCGCAGCGAGCGCGTCGACTATGCCGCCGGCATCGCTGCGGCGCAGTCCGAGCGCGGCCGGCTCGAGCTCACTGCCGAGTGGATCCTGAGCGTCTTCGATGATTTCTACGACGAGTTCCTGCGACTGACGTGGGCGGCGAAAGCGGCCTTCGAGACCTGCGATCACCCGGCCGCCGTGGCCAATGCCAGGCGGCGCCTGGGGCTCTACAACGCCACGGTCTACCCGCTGGCCGACGAGCTGCGGGCTGCATTTCCGCAGCTGAAGGAGCGCGAGGCCCTGTGGTCAGAAGTCGCGGCGCTCTACCGGGCGGCCGTTCACGGCCGCTACGAGGCGGACCTGGCGCTGGCCTATCTGCACTCGGCGCAGCGGCGCGTCCATCATGGCGAGTGGAAGCCGGTCGAGTATGGCTTCGGCGGCTCGCGCCCGGTGGTGCCGCCGGCCGAGGCGGTATACGAGCGCTTCGCCTGCTCGTGGCCGGTGGATCCGCTCATCATCCAGCGGGCGCTGCGGGTCGCGCAGCTGCAGGTGCCCTTTAGCGATGCGGCGCGCGATGCGGAGCTGATCGCGCGGCGGGTGAACGATGTGCTCGCAGCTCGCGCCGGCGGCGGGCTGCGCGCCATCGAGATGGTGCGCGGCGGATTCTTCCGCAACCGCGGCGCGTATCTCGTCGGCCGGCTGGTGCTCAAGGGTGCGGAGCTCAAGCCCTTCGTGGTTGCGCTCCTCAACGGCGAGGAGGGCGTGCGCGCCGAAGCGGTGCTGCACGCGATGCCGCACGTCCACAACCTGTGCAGCTCCACCGAGGCGCCGTTCCAGGTCACGAACCGCCACTACCACGAGCTCAGCGCCTTCCTGCAGAGCATCATGCCGCGCCGGCCGCTCGGGCTGCACTACTCGACCATCGGCTATTACCACTACAGCAAGGTGGCGGTGATGAACGAGGTGCGCGGGCGCCTCGAGCACGAGCGGGAGCAGCTCGCGGTGGCGCCCGGCAGTCCCGGCACCGTCACCATCGCCTTCACCTCGCCGCACTCGGATTACGTCCTGAAGGTGATCCGCGACCAGCCGACGAGCGACTACAAGTGGGACAGCTTCGAAGGGGTCGACGCGGTGCTCGCCAAGTACAAGCGCGTGCACGAGATCAATCGCACCGGCAGCATGCTGGACAACATCGTCTACTACAACCTCAAGCTCGAGCGCTCGTGGTTCGAGCCGCTGCTGGCGGCCGAGCTGCTGCAAGCGGCGGGCAACAGCGTGCAGCTGTACGACGCGGCACTGGTGTTCAAATACCTGATCGTGCAGCGCAAGCTCACCCCGCTCAACGTGTTCCTCGAGACCGCGCCCGAGGACAAGGCGCTGCGTGCCATGCTCAACCTGGGGTTCTGCATCCGCAACAATGCGGCGGCCGACGTCTTCAACAAGGACTTCGACACCCGTAACTACGGCGTGAGCCGCTACCTCAAGATCTACCTGTACGACTACGATGCCGTGGAAGCGCTCACCGCCGTCAAGGTACGCACCAACCGCGACCGCTGCGAGGGCGAGGAGGAGGTGCCGGCATGGTTCTTCGAACCGGGGGTGGTGTTCCTGCCCGAGGAGATCGAGGCGGGGCTGCGGGTGCGCAATCGCTCGCTGCGGCGCGCGTTCCGCGCCATGCACGCCGATCTGATGAGCGTCGAGTACTGGCAGGGGCTGCAGCAGGCGCTGCGCGCCGGGGAAGTTCCCGGCATCACCACCTTCCCGCGCTCATGTCACCTGCAGGATTTCGGCGCCGAGACGATCGTCACCGAGTGAGCTGCCCGGGGTAACATCGCCGCCATGGAAGAAACCATGCGCGAGTATCTGAAGCGGCGCCAGCAGTGGTACGTCGTCATATTCGTCGCCGGCCTGGCACTGGTCATCGTGCCGGGGATACTGGGGCGCCATAATCAGTACTACCCGCTGCTGCGGCTCGCGGGTGTTCTCGTGCTGCTCGGCGGCTCACTGCTGCGCTCGCGGGTGAAATGCCCGAAATGCGACAAGCCCCTGGGCGCGACGAGCCGATGGAGCGCGGTGCCGGCCTTCTGTCCCAATTGCGGCGTGAATTTCGACGAGCCGATGCCGCACAAGATCATCTCGTAGGCAGTCCCGCGCGCCGCGTGGCAAAACGAACCTGCCAGGGCAGTTGCAGCCATTCGTCCGCAGTCCTCACAGCGCCGCTCGCAAGCCCCGCAGCACCGGGTGGTCATCGTCGGCGGAGGGGCGGGCGGGCTGGAGCTTGCGACCAGGCTCGGCAATACGCTCGGCCGGCGCAACCAGGTGCAGGTCGAGCTGATCGACAAGGACCGCACGCATCTGTGGAAGCCGCTGCTGCACGAGGTGGCCGCCGGCAGCATGGACCTGGGCGTGCACGAGCTCAATTATCTGGCGCAGTCGTACTGGCATCACTTCCGCTTCCGCCTGGGGGAGATGATCGGCCTCGACCGCCAGCGGCGCGAGGTGCAGGTGGCGCCCGTCGTCGATGAGGACGGCAACGAGATCACCCCGTTGCGCACGGTTGGTTACGACACTCTGGTGATCGCTGTCGGCAGTCTCACCAACGATTTCGGCACGCCGGGCGTCGCGCAGTACGCGATCGCGCTGGAGACGGCGCGCCAGGCGGCGCGTTTTCACCGCAGGCTGGTCAACGCGCTGATGCGCGCGCACGCGCAGCGGACAGCGTTGCGGCCCGAGCAGCTGCAGGTGGCCATCATCGGTGC
Source organism: Steroidobacteraceae bacterium (assembly GCA_035482695.1). Lineage (GTDB taxonomy): Bacteria > Pseudomonadota > Gammaproteobacteria > Steroidobacterales > Steroidobacteraceae > 13-2-20CM-66-19. The sequence continues at coordinate 24,194 of DATHQM010000062.1, forward strand.
CGGGGCCACGGGCGTCGAGCTGGCGGCCCAGCTGCATAACACGACGCGGGAACTCGTGGCGTATGGCCTCGACCGCATCGACCCGGACCGGGACATCAAGCTCAACGTGATCGAGGCGGCGGAGCGGATCCTGCCGGCGTTGCCGCAGCGTCTTTCGGAGGCTGCCACCAGGCTACTGGAGAGCAAGGGTGTGCGGGTGCGAACCTCGGCGCGGGTTGCCGAGGTCCTGGCGAATGCCGTCAGGCTGGCAAGCGGCGAGATCATTCCGGCGGAACTGATCGTCTGGGCGGCGGGTGTGCAGGCGCCGGAGTTTCTCAGGGACCTGGATGGACTCGAGACGAACCGCACGAACCAACTGGTCGTCGGGCAAACGCTGCAGACGACCCGCGACGCGAATATCTTCGCCATCGGCGACTGCGCCGCTTGTCCCTGGCCGGGCAAGCAGAGCACCGTCCCGCCGCGCGCGCAGGCTGCGCATCAGCAGGCGACGCACATGGTCGGACAGATCGCCAGGCGCCTCGCCGGCAGGCCATTGCGTCCTTACCATTACCGCGACTTCGGCTCGCTGGTCTCACTCGGGGAGTACACCACCGTCGGCAACCTGATGGGCGCCCTGGTCGGCGGCAACCTCATGATCGAGGGCTACATCGCCCGGCTGATGTATATCTCACTGTACAAGATGCACGAGCTGGCGCTGCACGGCTTCACCAAGGTGGCGCTCGACACGCTGGCGCGGCTCATCACCCGGCGCACCGAGCCGCATGTAAAGCTGCATTGAGCCGCGGCTCCTGATCTAACCAAATCGATACCGGATCTCGACTGCGACGTGATCATCCTGCCCCTGGACTCCTTGCGGTCGATGAGACCCAAGGAGGCTTTACGGCCATGCCACATGCACTGCAACTCGCAGGGGATCGCAACTTATTTGATCTGCATCACGGACCTGAGCGGCGCTCGCGTGCCGGTCCACCAGAGTGGATAGGATGCCCCGGCTGATGGCAAACCGAGGAGGCGTCCGCCAGCCTGGCGTTAACGTGCGAGCATGGAGATTGTCACCCCAGCGGAGTGCATTTTTTATGCAAAAGAGCTGATCTCGAAGGATTTGTGCCGTTCGATCATCGAAAATTACGAGCGGGATCCGCGCAAACACCCGGGCTATACGGTCAGCGGCCGCAGCGAAAAAAAATCACTGGATGACGTCAAGGTCAGCACGGATCTGGGACTCACACGCGAAGGCATCTGGACAGCGGCTCACGTGGAGCTGCACCTGGCTGTCAGTCGTGTCGTGTCGAGTCTGGCGGCGCAGTTCCCCTCACTGCAGGTCTTCCCGCTACGGTGTACGGACTACAAGATCCAGCACTACCGGAAGAACGCCGGACAGTTCAAATGGCATTTTGATGCTCTCGGCCCGGGCGGCTGGGAGCGGCAGCTGGCCGTGATCATTTATCTGAACTCGGTCGCAGAGGGCGGCGAAACGTGTTTTCATCGGCAGAACCTCAAGATAAAACCCGTGGCCGGCGATGCACTGTTTTTTCCGACGTTCTGGACCCACATGCACTGCGGAGAGATTCCCAGGTCTGACGACAAGTACATCGTTTCATCGTTCGTCTGTTTCGCTATTCCCGCAGCCGCTCAGCACACGGCGTAGAGCGCTGAGCGGCTTAGCTTCACATCCCTGGTGCGTCCCCACCCGTTGACCGGCGTCGCGGCGGCGGGCGCGTTGCCTGGACCGCGCCCGGCAGCCAGCTGCCGCTGAGTGCCAGCAGCCACCACAAGGCGTGAAACAGCAACCAGACCGCAACCGCAAATAGCACTGCGAACAGCACCCCTTCGATGGAGAGCGCGAACGTCGGCACCCAGTCGGAGAGGGTGGCGCGCATAAGGCCGGCGTCGGCGTGCAGCATCAAGTACCCGACCTGATGAAATAAGCTGCTGTGCAAGGCGTCGACCGCGCTTTGCAGCCGCTGCACGGTGGTGATGAGAGATTGGATCACGCCGCCTTCCGCGTGAAACGTCGCATCTTTGCTGGTCAGGTGATATTGGATCAGCTTGTTGAGATCGCCCTGGTAGAACTGGTCGGCGATTCTCTGCCAGGGCTCGAGATCGAGTCGGGCTTGATCGAGTCGACCCCCCAGGCGTTGGCGGTACTGCGCGATGAAGCCTGGCACCAGACCCCCGGCTACGACGGCGCACGCTACCAACAGCCGATCGAACAATCCGCGTAGAAACGACATCGTTCGCTGCCTCAGATGTGACGGCCCACCAGCTGCTGCACCGTGCCTGCAGGAGCCGCTTGCCCCGGTAGCTTGCGCTGACCGCACCTCGACCGCCAGGTGTCGCGCGCTGACCACGGTCGCAAGGTCCATCGAAGTCTCAAATGGTACATGTGCGTACGCGCGCCACGGTACTAGTGAGATGCACTTCACGCCGCGAACGCCGTTATGGAATGTTTGTGAGGGATTGTCCCCATTATTTCCGGCGACTGCTCCGACTAGTATCCGCGCACATTCAATGGCATCAGGACACGACTATGACTCCGCTCATCACCGGCATCGCGATGTGGCTGTTTCTCGGACAGGTGACGCTGACCGCGGCGCTCATCGTCGGCCGGATTCCCTGTGGCGAGTGATGGGGAGAAGCGGGGCACGGAGTCGAGCGGACTGACCGCGCGGGTACGCCTGCCCCGCCTGAACGGAGCAACTATGCACAAACCTTTCGATTCCCCGGAGAACCCATACCTGCTCCTCGGGCCGGCGCCGTGCGACGATTGCCCATTTCGCGCACGCTGCGAAGTCGAATTGCTCGCCTGCGAATCCTATAGCCTGTTCGTGCGCGACCTCGCGCGCTGGGATGAAGGGGCGCGCGAGCCCAGTCACGCCCGTTACCTCGCAGTCTTCGACGACAAGAAAGACCAACCAAGCGGCTCTCAGTTGCGCTGGTTGCGCCCGCCAGCTTCTGACGCGCTTCGCAACCCCAGCTCGGCCCGCCCGGGCGGTTGACGCCACCAGGGGTGCGACGCTGATATCATCAGTCAGATGGACGCCATCAACTGATTTGATAAGGATCGTGCGGCCGCGTTTGATCGTGCAGCGACGAATTGGAGTGACGTATGCATGAGGATGCGTTCGTCCCGGTGGTAGCCGACAGCCGAGCGCGGGAAGAGATCCTCGCACAGGGATTTACTCGCCGCCCCTTGTGCATTGACGTGGAGGTCGCGCGCGCACTCAGCGCGTTGGCGCATGCCGCCTGGTCTCTGCCGAAGGATCAGTACTACGAGGGCGGCGACCGATATCGATCATTGAATCGCTTCAAGGCCGAGATCGTCGCAGGCGGGGTTCGCGTATGGCCCTGCGGTGACGCTGAACCTTACGTACAGCTCGAAAAATACAACACTACACTGGGTGGCCAGCCGCGCAGGTACGCTCCAATGTCAAAGGAGATTGCCGACACAGCCGGCGTTCGCAGGATGATTGCTCATCACCTGGTGTACTTGCCGCTTTCGACGCCTGGCGCTACTTATTCGGTCAACATGCATGTGCTGCGATTCGCGGCGACCCCTTCCCGGCCGTGCGATACGAGCCCGCCAGGCTTGCACAAGGACGGTGAAAAGTACCTCGCGACTCATCTCCTGGCGCGTTGCGGAGCGCAGGGAGGGGAGGTAGTCATAACCGACAATGACAAGCGCGAATTGAGTCGCTTCAACATGCGTGAGTCGGGTGAGTGTTATGTCTTCGACGATGACCGCATCTGGCACATGCTTACTCCGATTGCGACACTGGCCGACAATCAGTTCGCATATCGGGACACTGTCACTTTCGACCTGTTGCCGGACGGCTGGAACCCTGTGAGCTAGCTGCCGCCGAGGCACACGCCATGTGCGTGAGCGGGAAGCCCCCGGCCGCGGGGGCTGAAGAGCCTGCTCACTGCGAGCGCCGCCACTCCACGGTCCCGCAATACGAGTGGTTATTCGCCACGCAAACCAATTCGGGTCCGCCGCCCATTACGATCGAGTCTGCGAGGCGGTAGAAGCTCCACAGGGGATTCTGGTCCGTGGGGCAATCGGCTTTCTCTGGAAAGCTGGTGTCAGTCTGACTGATACAAAAGCGCGCCGGTCCAAGAGCATCGATCAGGCGGCCGCGGGAAATTCCATTCAGGGACGAGACGTCCCGCCCGACACAGGGGGACACGAACTCCTTGTTTTTCTCGCCACTAATGGGAACTTCAACGAGGCACTGGCGAAGGGTCTGCAGCAAGTCCTTGTGAGCGGCGTCGTTGCGATAGTTACCCGGCGTACTGCAAGCAACCAGAAAGGCAGCCACGGCGGCGGGGGCTGCAAACACCAATCGTGTGTAACGCGAAATCATCCAGCGATGATGCCACCGCTCGCGGTAAGAATGAAATCCAAGCCGCTAGCCGTTGGCAACCGCCAGTGAGGTTGCTGCTCGCCAGCCTAGGAGCTTTGCGCCCAGAAAGCCTCCATTTTTCGGCGGACTTGCGCGTCCGGCAGATCGCCGTGTCCGGCTGCCTGATTATCCTCCAGGTGCTCGAGCTTGCTCGAGCCGGGAATGGCGCAGCTGATCGCGGGGTGGGATACCACGTACTTAAGGAAGAACTGGCTCCAGCTGGCAATACCGAACTGGGCGGCCCACGAGGGGAGCTGCCGGGCGCCGGTCTGCTTGATCAGGAGGTTGCGGCCGCCACCCAGCGGTACGGCCGCCATAACGGCGATCCTGCGCTCTTGCGCGAGCGGCAGAACTTCGGCCTCCGCCGCACGATCGCCAAGGGAGTAGTTCACCTGCAGGAAGTCCATCGGGTACTTGCGCATGTATTCCAGGAGCTGCGGGTACTGCGGCGAGCGTATGGAAGTGATGCCGATATAGCGCACCTTGCCCTGTTTCTTGAGGTCGGTGACCATGGGCATCATCGCTTCCACGCTGTCGACGAAGTGGATAAGCAGCAGGTCCACCTTCTGCAGCCGCTGGACTGAGCGTTCGAAGCTCGCTAGCCCCCCGACCCCATCGCCACGACCACCAGGAGCGTTGAGCTTGGTCGCGATGAACATCTTGCTGGTGAGCTTGAGCTCGGTGAGCGCCTTGCCGATCTGCACCTCGCTCTCACCGTACAGCGCCGCGGTGTCGATGACGCTGCCCCCGAGCTGATGCATGCGTTGCAGAATCGCGCGCACGTCCTCGTAGGGGACGCGCCCGAATTGATTGGTGCCGATCCCCATCACCGGGAGCTTCTCGCTGCTGGCGGGGATGGGCTTGGTAATGAGCGGCCCGAGGCCATCTGCCACAGCGCCAGGGTAAGGCAGCACGGCGGCCGTGCCGGAGAGCACGCTCAACTCAAGGAAGCGTCGACGCGAGCAGGGCCCTGCGGTTTGGCGTGACACGATAGCCTCGGATCTTGTGCAGGAAGGGCTGAGGAGTATAGGCAATCGCCGCTCGGGTCGGTTCGCGGGCGCCCCAAGCTGGAGCTTGGTGGCAGGCGCGATGGGCCTTACCCGCCACCGCACGTTCGGAAGGTGAAGTAGCCGCTGCACCAGCGGTGAGCGGCGAGAGTCATCGGCATACCGCATTCAGCCTATTACAATTGTCTGGCTCGACGGAGACGACACCATGAACAAGCATCTGCTTAACCGACGTCAATTTAGTGCGCGTTGTGCGGCCTTCGGCTTATCGTTCCCCGCCTTAAGCGCACTGATTGCGCCGCAAGCGGCTGCACAGGTTCCTGGTACGGGTGCGGCATCGAAGCCTGCTGCCCGTAGCGTAAGACTTCCAGACGGCACCAGCGTCCCGGCACTCGGTCAAGGCTGCTGGCACCTCGGTCAGGGGCGGCATGCGCCAGCGGTCGAGGAAGAGGCGCTGCGCACCGGCATTTCGCTGGGCATGACATTGATCGATACGTCGGGAAACTACGGCAACGGGCGCTCCGAGCAATTCATCAGTCACGTGATTGCCGCTCAGCGCGACCGCATATTCCTGGTCTCCAAGGTGGAGGGCAATCAGGTGCCCGGCGATGGCATCGCGCGCGCTTGCACGGCGAGCCTCGCGCGCCTCGGCAGCGAGTATCTGGATCTCTATTTGCTGCATTGGCCGGTCCCGAGCGCGCAGTTCTCCGGCGTGGTGGCGGCATTTGAACAACTGCGCGCGGCGGGGAAGGTCCGCGCCTGGGGCGTATCCAATTTCAACGTTGAGCAGATGGAGGATCTCTTCCGTGTTCCAGACGGCCATCGCTGCGCCACCAATCAGGTGCCCTACAGTCTCAACAACCGTCGCATAGAGCGCGATGTGTTGCCTTGGTGCAAGCAGCACAACCTGCCGGTTATGGCGTACTCTCCGCTCGGCGGCGACAATAACCTCGTAGTGGCTGACCGCACGCTGGCGCAGGTCGGCACGATGCACGGTTGCTCGGCCGCCGCGGTGGCGCTGGCGTGGGTGATCCGCAGCGGGAGCGTCATTGCGATTCCCGAATCCGGCTCTCCGGCGCACGTCAAGGAAAACGCCGTGGCGCTTTCGCTGGCCCTCACCCCGGGAGACCTGCAGACTTTGGCTGCAGCGTTTCCCGGACCAGGCGGCGCAACCTAGCTTGCGCCGGTCAATCTGTGCTGGCGGCCCACAGGTGGCTGGTTAACCTGGCGGCCCGGAGCTATCGGATGCCGCTTCGAGAGTGGATACAGGTGGCGCGTAAGCGCGGTGCGAGCGACCTGCACCCGGAGAGTGCAGCGACGCCGGTCGTGCGTGTGCGCGGCGACCTGCTCGCCGTCGGGGAGGTCCTCGCACCACCGGACGTTAAAGCCATGACGCACGAGCTGCTTGGGCCGCAGGCCTGGGAGCAGTTCACGCAGCGCGGCTCGGCCGATCTGTCGCTCGTGGTAGGAGGCACGCGCTGCCGGATCAACCTGTATCGGACCATTCGCGGGTACGCCATCGCCATTCGGCTACTGAGCCCTTCGGTCAATGATCTGCGGGCCTGCAATCTGCATCCTGATTTTCGTTGCCTGATCAACGCCCATTCCGGACTGGTGGTGGTGTCGGGTCCGACCGGAAGCGGCAAAACCACGACACTCGCGGCGCTGCTGGAGGAGATCAACGCATCGCGCGCCTGCAACATCATCACGTTGGAGAGCCCGCTGGAGTATCTGTTTTCGAATCGCCGCTCATTTATTCGTCAGCGCGAGATACCGACACATTCACCTTCTTTTGAGCAGGGGCTCATCGACTCGCTGCGAGAGAATCCGGACGTGCTGGTGGTGGGTGAGATGCGCACGCCTGAAGCTATGCGTCTGACCCTGAACGCTGCCGAAACCGGACACCTGGTGCTGGCGACAATGCATTCCGCGACCTGTGCGGAAGCAGTGACGCGGCTGTGCATGTCATTCGCACCGGAGATTCAGGGGAGCGTACGAGCCCAGCTGGCGGACTGTCTCGTGGGGGTGCTGTGTCAGCGGCTGGATTTCATCGAAACGCATCAATTACGGGTGCCGCGCTGTGAGCTGCTATTGGCAAGCCAGGGCGCCAGAGGAACCATCAGGTCCGGCAACTTCGGCCAGCTCTCGAATGTCATTCAGTCCGGCGGCGATGACGGTATGTGGAGCTTTGATCGTTACCAGCGCTGGATGAGTCAGCACAAAGAATGGCACAGGCCGTCCGCAGCGACGGCAGTTGTCGATGATCCACCCGCAGCGGTGGCGGCGCCGGCTACCACCGCGACACCTGTCAAACGAACGCCGGGGCCGACACCCGGTGACAACCCAGAGATCGTCATTGATGAAGAGGTCGATCTGTCCGAGATCGCTGAACTCGCAAAGCGCATTGGAGATCGCACGCCTTGAGTGTATTCACGCCAATCGCGCCGGGCTGCGACGCCGGGGGCCATGGCTGAGCGATCCGCCGGTTGCAGCTATGCCAGGGGGCGTACGCCGACGGACCAGGCCATTGCCGCGGGCCGTGGGCTGGTACCG
>DATHQM010000063.1:0-22419 GCA_035482695.1 Steroidobacteraceae bacterium
CCGCACGTTCGGCCTGACAGACAGCAGCTGCGCGGCCTCTGCGGTCAGCGCCGGGGCCGCGAGCACCTCGACGAACTGCCGCTCGGTGATTGCGGCCGCGCTGGCCGCATCGAGCTCGCAGTTGAAGGCGATGATGCCGCCGAAGGCCGACGTCGGGTCGGTACGGTAGGCACGCTCGTAGGCCGCGAGCGCCGTGGCCGCCACGGCCGCCCCACACGGGTTGGCGTGCTTGACGATGACGCAGGCGCAGCGCGCGAACTGCCGCACGCACTCGATCGCGGTGTCGGCGTCGGCGATGTTGTTGTACGAGAGATCCTTGCCCTGCAGCAGCTGCGCGCTGCAGACACTCGCCCCTGCGGGCGGCACTTCACGGTAGAGAGCCGCGGGTTGGTGCGGATTTTCGCCGTAGCGCAGGTCCTGCACCTTGTCGAAGACCAGCGCCAGCGTCGCCGGGAAGCGCGCAGCCTCCGACGGGCGCTGCGCAGCGAGCCAGGCGGCGACCGCGGCATCGTAGGCGGCGGTGTGGGCGAAGGCCTTGGCCGCCAGCCGCGCGCGGGTGGCGAACTCGCTGCCGCCGTGGTGCTGGTCGAGCTCCGCAAGCAGCAGCGGATAGTCGGCGGGGTCCACGACCGTGAGCACCGCGTCGTGATTCTTCGCGGCGGCGCGCAGCATGGCCGGGCCGCCGATGTCGATGTTCTCGATCGCCTCGGCGTAGCTGCAGCCACGGCCTACGGTGGCGCTGAACGGGTAGAGGTTCACCACCAGCAGGTCGATCGGCGCGATGCCGTGCTGGGCCATGACCGCATCGTCGACGCCGCGGCGGCCGAGCAGCCCGCCATGGATCTTCGGATGCAGCGTCTTGACGCGCCCATCCATGATCTCCGGGAAGCCTGTGTAGCCGGCCACCTCGCGCACCGGCACGCCGTTTGAGGCCAGCAGCTGCGCCGTACCCCCGGTGGAGAGGATTTCGATGTTGCGCTGCGCGAGAGCCTGCGCCAGCTCGATCAGGCCGGTCTTGTCGGAGACGGAGAGCAGTGCACGGCGCACCGGCAGGCGCATGGGCGTGCAGACTGCTCCGTCAGGAGCCTCCGAGCCCGAACTGCCTGAGCTTCTTGCGCAGTGTGCCGCGATTGATCCCGAGAATGCCCGCGGCACGGCTCTGGTTGCCTTCGGCGTAGTCGAGCACCACGCGCAACAGCGGCTCCTCGACCTCGCGCAGCACCAGGTCGTAGAGGTGGGCGGGCCGGTGGCCGTTCAGACTCGTGAAGTAATCGCTCAGTGCGCGCTCGGCGTGATTGCGCAGCGGCAGCTCCCGGGCATGGACCCTCGCGGCCGTGGTATCGCGAGCTCGAGCCTTTCTTTTCGCGGTCATAGTAAGACCCCCAAAGCAAAACCTACGCATCAGGCCGGCGCTGCGGCCGTGCTCACCCAGTCGTCGAAATGCTTGTGTGCGCGCGCGACCTGTACAGCCGCGTCCGGAGCCTCCATCAAATCCCGGCGGACCTGCGCCGGGCTATCCAGCAGCTGCTGGCAATACCAGCCGAGATGTTTGCGCGCGATCCGGACTCCGGTCTCCTCGCCATAAAAAGAGTACAGGGAGTCGAGATGCCCAAGAATAATATCACGCAGCTCGCCGCGCTGAAGTGTCGGCTTCGCAAATCGATTGCGCAGGTGGGCGTTGACAGCGCGAAAGATCCATGGGGACCCATGGCTCGCGCGGCCGATCATTACTCCGTCCGCACCGGTGAAATCAAGTACCGCGCGCGCTTTTTGCGGCGTGTCGATGTCGCCGTTGGCAAACACGGGAATCGCCACGTGCGATTTGATGTCGCGAATCGTCAGGTACTCGGCGTCGCCGGCGAAAAAATCTGCGCGCGTGCGCCCGTGCACGGCGAGCGCCGCGATGCCGCACTGCTCGGCGAGGCATGCAATCTTCACGCCGTTGCGGTGCTCGCGGTCCCAGCCGGTGCGAATCTTCAGGGTCACCGGCACTGCGGCGGCGCGCACCACCGTCTCGAGGATGCGCGCCACCAGCGCCTCGTCTGCCAGCAGCGCCGATCCGCACGACCTGCCGCAGACTTTTTTCGCCGGGCACCCCATGTTGAGATCGATGATCTGCGCGCCGAGCGCCACGCTGGCGCGCGCCGCGGCGGCAAGCACTTCGGGGTCGGCGCCGGCGAGCTGCACGACGCGCGGCTCGGTTTCGCCTTCGTGGTTCAGGCGCTGGCGCGACTTCGGCGTGTGCCACAGCCTGCGGTCGGCGGTGAGCATTTCCGCGGCTGCCAGCGCCGCGCCGAAGCGCCGGCACAGCATGCGGAACGGGCGATCGGTCACGCCGGCCATCGGTGCCGCGAGCACCACCGGCGTGTCGAGCGCGTAGGGTCCGATGTGCACTTGCACGGCTTCAGCGCCCGCTCGCATCGTTGGCGCAGGTCACCGCGCCGCCGCTCGCCGGCAAGCACGCGTCTATCTCGAAACCCACGGCGCTGGCGCCCGGGTCGATGAACCCCATCTGCGCGTCGACCCGCTGCCCGCTCGCCAGCAGCGAGCTCGCGGGCACCGCCGGGGGCAGGTAGAAGCGCGGCGCAACGTCGCGCGAGGCGATGCGGTTGCCGAAGCGATCCTCGAGCGTCACCCGCAGCAGTGGCAGAGGCTGCGGCTGGCGGGCGCCGTTCTTCACGCTGGCGCGCACCGTGATCAGGCCGTTGCTCGTGGAATCCACCGAAGCGCCGAGCTGGCGCACGTCGTAGGCACGCAGGTCCCACGCCGGTGCCAGTTTCACGCCGAATGCGCCATAGAGACTGGTGAGCGCGTGGTTGAAGCGTGTATCGGCGGCGAGCCGATCGCGGTAGTGATTGACGATCTGCCCGAGCAGCAGCAGCAGCGCGAGCCCCGTGCCGGCCGCCCAGGCATGCGGCAACGCGCGCGCGGCAAGCATTGCCCCTTCCTCGGGCGTACCGGCGTCGGCAGGCGCGGCGGTCGCGCGCGCAGCGTACGTCGCGGGCGCCAACACCGGGTCAGCGGCCGCCGGCTGCCCGCCTGGCGCCCGCGGTGCCGGCGCGCGGGCTGCGGGCGCCAACACTGCGTCAACAGCCGCCGCGTGCCCGCCTGGCGCCTGCGGCGCTGGCGCGCGGGCTGCTGGCGGGGTCGGGTGCGAGCCCGCCGGGACCGGGAAGACAGGGGCCGGGGCGGCAGCGGCAGGGACGGCAGCGGCGGGCGCGGCAGCGGCGGGCGCGGCAGCGGGCGGTGGTTCGAGAGCCCCGCCGCGGCTCAGCAACTGGGCGAGAAACGCCGCATCGACCTCCACCTCGACGGCCGTGTCCTCCGGGGGCGGCGGTGGTGGTGGTGGTGCCGCCGGCGCCGGTGTGGCTTGCGCCTGTGGCTGCTCGCCTACGGCGCCTTCCTGGTTGGCGGCGATCATCGCCTTGAACGAGCCGGTGGCGGCGGTCCACTGCGGATCGGGCTCGGGCTCGACAAACAGCGCCGTCACGTCGATGCGGGCGGGGTTGAATTCGAGCGCCGCTTCGGGAATGACCTCCGCCTCGATCGCGCTCGCGGAAGTCTCGGCCGTCCCGTCTGCCGGTTCGCCGGGCGGCTGTGCGCCGCCGGCAGCCTCCGCGGCTGCCGGGCCCGGCTCGGCTGCGCTCGCGGGGTCCAGCTCGGCGGCGCTCGCGGGATCCGGCTCGCCGATCGCCGCGGCGGCCTGGCGCTCATCCGTCAGCCGGGCGAGCGCATTGAACACGCTCGAGCATCGGCCGCAGCGCACGTATCCCTGTGCCACGCGCAGGTCCGCAGCGGTCACCACCAGCGTGAGGGCGCACTTGGGACAGACGGTGAACATCGAGGCCGCTAACTCAAGCCATCAGGCGGCGCGGCCCCGCGAGAGCGATCCAATCGTCGCGATCGCCGCACCGGCACACATCAAAGCACGCGGCATAAGCGCCTGTCACCTCCGCTTCCTCGTGCGCCATGAGGCCCGCCAGCACCAGTTGCCCGCCCGGGCGTACCAGTGCCGCGAAGCGGGGCACGAGCGAGCACAGCGGCGCGGCCAGGATGTTGGCGAGCAACACGTCCGCGCCCCCCGGCAGCGTGCGCCAGCTGGTGTGCACCTGGAGCGAACCTAAGCCGTTGGCCGCGGCGTTGGCGGCGGTCGCGGTCAGAGCCTGCGGGTCGATGTCGAAAGCATGCACCTCGGAGGCCCCGAGTCGGCCGGCCGCAAGCCCGAGCACGCCGGAGCCGCAGCCATAGTCGATGACGCGCGCAGCTCGTTGGGGTAGTTCGGACAGATGCGCGTCCAGCCCGTGCGATCGCCTTTTTTCGGAGTGCTCGGCTGGCTGGAGTGATTCGGAGAGATGAGCATCCAGCCACTCCAGGCACAGCGCGGTGCTCGGATGCGTGCCGGTGCCAAACGCGAGCCCGGGGTCGAGCGTCACCACCACGGCGTCGGGGTCCGCGACCTGCTCGTGGGTTGGGCAGATCCACAGCCGCCGCCCGAAGCGCAGTGCGTGCCAGTCCTTGAGCCACTCGCGCTCCCAGGGGCGATCGGCCAGCGGCGTGGCGGTGATCGCCGCAGGCTCGATGCCGAGCACGGCGGCCAGCGCGCGCCGCAGCGCCTGCGGATCCTGCGGCTGCCCGAACAGGCACGACACCTGCGTGCTACGCCATAGCCGCACCTCGCCGGGCGCCGGCTCGAGCACCGGCTCGTCGCCGGCGTCCATGAACGTGACGGCAGCGGCGCCGCACAGCTCAGCCGCGGCTTGCGCGGCATGCGCATCGAGTGCGCCCAGTGGGAAGGACAGCTCGAGGAAGGCGCTCACCGCAATCCGAGCCGGCGCTCCAGGTAGTGGATGTCGGTGCCGCCTTTCTGGAACGCCGCGTGGTTGCAGATTTCCTGGTGCAGGGCCACGTTGGTCTTGATGCCCTCGATCACCATCTCGGCGAGCGCATTCTTCATGCGTGCGATGGCCGTGTCGCGCGTGTCGCCGTGTGCGATCACCTTGCCGATGAGCGAGTCGTAATAGGGCGGCACGTTGTATCCGGAATACACGTGACTGTCGACGCGGATCCCGGGGCCGCCCGGCGCGTGCCACAGGCGGATCGGCCCGGGCGAGGGAACGAAGGTCTTCGGATCCTCGGCGTTGATGCGGCACTCCATGGCGTGGCCGCGGAACTGCACGTCGCCCTGCGTGTAGGGCAGACGGTCGCCGGCCGCCACCAGCAGCTGCGCCTTCACCAGGTCGATGCCGGTGATCAGCTCGGTGACCGGGTGCTCCACCTGGATGCGGGTGTTCATCTCGATGAAGTAGAACTCGCCGTCCTGGTAGAGAAATTCCATGGTACCGGCGCTGCGATAGCCGACCGCCCGGCACGCCTCGACACAGCGCTCGCCCATGAAACGACGCTGGCGCACGGTGATGCCCGGGGCGGGCGCCTCCTCGATCACCTTCTGGTGGCGCCGCTGCATGGAACAGTCGCGCTCGCCCAGATGGATGACATTGCCGTGCGCATCCGCCAGCACCTGGAACTCGATGTGCCGCGGCCGCTCGAGGAACTTCTCCATATAGACCGTGTCGTTGCCGAACGCCGCCCGCGCTTCCGAGCGCGTGATGCCGACCGCGTTGAGAAGCGAGGCTTCGCTGTGCACCACGCGCATCCCGCGGCCACCGCCGCCACCGGAGGCCTTGATGATTACCGGATAGCCGATGTCGCGCGCGACGCGCAGGTTCTCGTCGGCGTCCTCGCCGAGCGGGCCGTCCGAGCCCGGCACGCATGGCACGCCGTGGCCCTTCATGACGCGGATGGCGGAAACCTTGTCGCCCATGATGCGGATCGTCTCGGCCCGCGGGCCGACGAATACGAAGCCGCTCTTTTCCACGCGCTCGGCGAAGTCGGCGTTCTCGGAGAGAAAGCCGTAGCCCGGGTGTATGGCCACCGAATCGGTGACCTCCGCGGCGCTGATGATCGCCGGCATGTTCAGGTAGCTCTGCGAGGAGGGCGGTGGCCCGATGCACACCGACTCGTCGGCCAGCAGCACGTGCTTCAGGCTGTAATCGGCCGTGGAATGGACCGCGACCGTCTTGATCCCGAGCTCGCGGCAGGCGCGCAGAATCCGCAGCGCGATCTCGCCGCGGTTGGCGATGACGATCTTCTCGATCATGCGTGGCTTATTCGACGACGAACAATGGCTGGCCGAACTCGACCGGGTCGCCGTTGCGGGCCATGATCGAGGTGACGCGGCCGCCGCGGTCCGCCTCGATCTGGTTCATCATCTTCATCGCTTCGATGATGCACAGAACCTGGCCAACCTTGACCTCATCGCCGATCTCGACGAAGGCCTTGGCCCCGGGCGAGGGGGATCCGTAGAAGGTCCCCACCATCGGGGCGGTGATGACGTGCTCGTTGGGCTTCGGCTTGGGCGCACCGGCCTCGGCGACCGGCGCCGCCGCAGCGACCGCAGCGGGCGCGGCGCTTGGCTGCGGCTGCGGCAGCGGCTGTGCCGCGACGCCGCCGGCCGGCATGCGGCTGATGCGCACCGCCTCCTCGCCCTCCTTGATCTCGATCTCCGCGATCCCGGATTCCTCGAGCAGCTCGATCAGTTTCTTGATTTTTCGAATGTCCATGCCGGGAATGCCCCCTTGAGCGAAACGTCGCCGCCGCCTTCCGTCTAAGGTGTTCGTCCGAGCCGCTGTGCCGCGGCGCGTACCGCCGCCTCGTAGCCGAAGGCGCCGAGGCCGCTGATCACCCCGATCGCGATGTCCGAGAAGTACGAATGCCGCCGAAAGGGCTCGCGCGCCTGCGTGTTGGACAGGTGCACCTCGAGGAACGGCAGCCCGGTAGCGAGGATCGCGTCGCGCAGCGCGATGCTCGTGTGGGTGAAGGCGCCGGGATTGACGATGAGAAAGGCCACCCCTGCCGCAGGCGCGCCCTGGATCCGCTCGATCAGCTCATGCTCGGCATTGCTCTGGAACGCGACGAGCTCGTGCCCGCATTCGCGCGCGACCTCGGCCGCGCGCTTCTCGATCGCCTCCAGCGTTTCCTTGCCGTAGAGCGCCGGCTCGCGGGTGCCGAGCAGATTGAGGTTGGGGCCGTTCAGTAACAGCACGCGGGCCATGAGCGAGAGCTTGTTCAGCCGCCGTTCAGCGAAACGGCGGCGAATGTAACCTAATTTGCCGCTATCAGGCTACTTATTGTTGTGATTTGCAGGGATCTGCCGGAAACGACCCGGCCCCCGCCGGCGCTGTGCGCCTTGGGGTCTAGGGCCGGGCAGCCAGATGCTCGATGCCTTGCGAGATCTGCGCCCGGGCAGCCGGCAGGCTGATCCTTCCCAGCTCGACGTCACGCATGCGATCGAGGATGAGATCCGCCTCGTCCCGGTGCAGCTCGCCGACCCTGACCGTGATGATCCGCCCGGTGCGATCGGCAAATACGCTGAAAGGCAGGACCGTGTCCATGCCGAAGGCGCTCGCCGCCTCCAGTCCCCCCCGCTCCCCGACGAGCACAGGATAGTCGATTCCATGGCCGGAGACGTACTGGCGCACCGCCTCGGCGCTGTCGAGCGCTATGCCTATGATTTCCAGCTTCTCGGCTGCCCGCGCCCGCCGCAGCGACTTCAGCAGCGGGATCTCGCGCCGGCACGGCTCACACCACGGCGCCCAGAAATTGACCAGCAGGGGACGATTGCTCCAGTTCGACAGCGCCCGAGGCGCGCCGTCGAGGCCGGGCAGCTCGATCCGCGGCAGCTGCTCGGGAATGCGTCGCGGGGGCGCAGTGTCCGGCGGCGGCAGTGCCGGGGCGGCGCGCCCGGCGCCCTGCGCAGCGAGCGGATAGAGCTGTGCCGGTCGGGGGGCCGCCAGGCGATGCACCAGGAAACCGCCGGCGGCGGAGGCCGCCAGCACGAGGGCGACGAGCAGCACGCCGCCCGCGCCAGGACGACGCGGCGCAGGCGCGGGGGCCGTCACGTGGGTGCGCGCAGTGCCGCGCGCGCGCGGGCGGCGAAGGCGTCGGCCTTCAGGTAGCCGACCACCCGAGCCGCGGCGCGCTCCTCACCGTCGGTACCGTAGAAGGCGATGGTCGGGGGACCGAATATGCCGAAGTGCTTCAGCAGGGCCTGGTCGTCCGCATCGTTCTGCGTCACGTCGGCGCGCAGCAGCACGCTGCCCGCGAGCGCGGCCTGCACCTGCGGGTCGCTGAAGGTGTAACGCTCCATCTCCCTGCACGAGGTGCACCAGGCCGCCGAGAAATCCACCATCACCCCGACGTGACGGGCGCGGGCCTGCGCCACCTCGCGGTCGAGGTCCGCGAGCGACTTGATGGTGTGGAACGGCAGCGTCGGGACTGCAGTGGCGCGCAGCGGAATGGGGGCCAGCGGATCGGTGCCGCCGAGCGCCGAGCCCGCGGCCAGCGCGAGACCATACACGCCCGCCGCCACGCCGATGGCGCGCAGGCTCCACGCCCCGGCGGCAGACCTGCGGCTCTCCCACCACAGCAGCACAGCGAGGATCAGCGCCGGAATCGCCCACAGGGCGAGCGCGAGCTGCTCGGGCACAATGCGCGCGAGCATCCACGCCGCCACGGCCAGCATCATCACGCCGAAGATCTTCTTGACGAAGTCCATCCACGGACCTGCCTTCGGCAGCAGCCGTCCCGCGGAAGCACCGACCACGAGCAGCGGGGTGCCCATGCCGATGCTCATGGCGAACAGCGCCGCTCCGCCCCGGAGCACCTGGCCGGTCTGGCTGATCACGACCAGGGCGCCAACCAGCGCAGGTCCCACGCAGGTCGTGACGATCAGCGCCGACAGCGCCCCCATCACCGCCACGCCGCCGAAGGTGCCCGCCGATTGGCGATTGCTGAGCCCGGCGATCCGCGTCTGCACGGCCGCCGGCATCTGCACCGTGAACAGGCCGAACATCGAGAGCGCCATGGCCACGAACAGCGCTGCGAACAGCGCGAGCACCCACCATTGCTGGAATATCGCCTGCACCTGGCGGCCTGCGGCTGCACACGCGACCCCGGCCAGGGTATAGGTGAGAGCCATGCCGAGCACGTAGGTGAGCGAAAGGGCGAAGGCGCGCGCGGTGGTCACCCGGCGGCCTCCGCCGGCGATGATCCCGGACAGGATGGGCACCATCGGCAACACGCAGGGAGTGAACGCGAGCCCGAGCCCTGCGGCGAAGAATCCCCCGAGCATCAGCAGCAGGTTGCCGCGAACGAGCCCTGCGAACCAGTCCTGGTCGGACCCGCCGGCACCCGCGAAATCAGCACCCGACCCGGGGCCGATCGCGGTCGCGGCACCGGCGCTCAGTGTGACAGTCACGTCCTTCGTGATGGGCGGGTAGCACAGTCCCGCTTCTGCGCAGCCCTGGTAAGTCACCCGCAAGGGCAGCTGCAGAGTGCCGCCGTGGGCGCGCGCGACCGGCACGATCGCGGCGAGCTCGTGGTGATAGATCTCCTGCTTGCCGAAGTACTCGTCCGATTTCACCTGGCCGGGGGGGAACTGAGTGGTGCCGAGCTGCACGTCGCGGCTGGCCGTCTGCACCTTGAACCGCGCGCGATAGAGGTAGTAGCCCTCGGCGATCTGCCACTCGAGGCGCACCCGGTCGCTGCCTTCGCCTGAGGCCTCGAGGCGGAAGGCCTTGTCGACCGGCAGGAAGTCATCGGCACCCGAATGTGCCGCGCCGAGCACCGCGTCGATGCCGGTGGATTTTCCACCGGCGCCGGCAGCTGGCACGGCGGAGGCGGGCGGGCCCGGGGGCGGCGCCTGGCCTTCGGCGGCGCTGCCCAGCAGCAGGAGAATGCACAGCGTGCAGAGCGAAATGTATCTCATGGAAGCTTCAGCGCACCGGAGGCGAGTACCCGTCAGGACGCCCTGTATAGCTTAGCCCTTGGATGAACGGCAGGAATTGGGGTTCATTTGCGCGCAAAGAACCGCGACGTTCCCCGTTTGCGGCCGGTGGGGCGTGCGGCCGGTGGGGCGCACCGCAGGAGGCGCTCGCGCGCTTTCCGGGAGCCAGCCGGGGCGTCCCGGAGGCGCCCCCGGGGCGTGCTGCGGACCCTGACGCCCGCAAAAAGTACCGTCCACGACTTGAAATCGGGCCGTGTCGCCCTATTATTAGCAGCCGACGGGGGAGAGTGCTAATAACCTTCCTCGGGCAAAAACCCCACCTATCAGTCTCTTTAAGGAGCGTTAACCATGAAGATTCGTCCTCTTCATGACCGCGTCATCGTCAAGCGCCTGGAAGAGGAGCGTACCTCTCCGGGTGGCATCGTCATTCCCGATACTGCGGCTGAGAAGCCGATGCAGGGAAAGATCATCGCGGTCGGCAAGGGCAAGATTCTCGAAGACGGCAGTGTCCGTCCTCTGGATGTGAAGGTCGGCGACAAGATCCTGTTCGGCAAGTACAGCGGGAACGAGGTCAAAGTCGACGGTGAAGATCTCGTGGTCATGCGCGAAGAAGACGTCATGGCCGTGATTGAAGGCAAGTAAGCGAGGATCACGACAATGGCAGCCAAAGAAGTCCGATTCAGCGATGACGCACGCCAGCGCATGTTCCGCGGGGTGAACGTTCTCGCCAACGCCGTCAAGGCGACACTCGGCCCGAAGGGCCGCAACGCCGTGCTCGAGAAGAGCTTCGGCGCCCCCACCGTCACCAAGGACGGTGTGTCCGTGGCGAAGGAGATCGAGCTCAAGGACAAGTTCGAGAACATGGGCGCGCAGATGGTGAAGGAAGTCGCGTCCAACACCTCCGATGAAGCCGGTGACGGCACCACCACCGCCACAGTGCTCGCGCAGGCAATCATGCGCGAGGGCCTGAAGGCCGTCTCCTCGGGCCGCAACCCGATGGACCTCAAGCGTGGCATCGACAAGGCGGTCATTTGCGCCGTGGAGGAGCTCAAGAAGCTCTCCAAGCCGTGCAAGGATTCCAAAGCGATCGCCCAGGTCGGCACGATCTCGGCCAACGCCGACGAGTCGATCGGCAAGACCATCGCGGAAGCGATGGAAAAGGTCGGCAAGGAAGGCGTGATTACGGTCGAGGAAGGCTCGGGACTGGAGAACGAGCTGGAAGTGGTCGAGGGCATGCAGTTCGACCGCGGCTACCTCTCCCCGTACTTCATCAACA
Organism: Steroidobacteraceae bacterium; assembly: GCA_035482695.1. GTDB lineage: Bacteria > Pseudomonadota > Gammaproteobacteria > Steroidobacterales > Steroidobacteraceae > 13-2-20CM-66-19. The sequence continues at coordinate 11,121 of DATHQM010000063.1, forward strand.
ACCAGCAGAACCAGACCGCCGAGCTCGAAAAGCCGGTGATCCTGCTGGTCGACAAGAAGATCTCCAACATCCGCGAGCTGTTGCCGTTGCTCGAGAGCGTGGCGAAGGCCGGACGGCCGCTGCTCGTCATCGCCGAGGACCTCGAGGGTGAGGCACTGGCGACTCTGGTCGTCAACAACATCCGCGGCATCCTCAAGGTGGCTTCCGTCAAGGCGCCGGGCTTCGGCGATCGCCGCAAGGCCATGCTGCAGGACATCGCGACCCTCACCGGCGGCACGGTGATCTCCGATGAAGTCGGGCTGTCGCTCGAGAAGGCGACGCTGAACGACCTGGGCGAGGCGAAGAAGGTCGTCGTGGAGAAGGAGAACACCACGATCATCGACGGCCACGGCAAGCCGTCCGACATCAAGGCGCGCATCGAGTCGATCCGTCAGCAGGCCGAAGAGGCCACCTCCGACTACGACAAGGAGAAGCTGCAGGAACGTGTCGCCAAGCTCTCCGGCGGTGTCGCCCTGATCAAGGTCGGAGCCGCCACCGAGATCGAGATGAAGGAGAAGAAGGCACGCGTCGAGGATGCGCTGCACGCCACGCGTGCGGCAGTCGAAGAGGGCGTGGTTCCCGGTGGCGGTGTGGCGCTGATCCGCGCGCAGCGCGCGCTGGAGAAGCTCGAGGCCGCGAACGAGGACCAGGCGGTCGGCATCAAGATCCTGTCCCGCTCGATCGAGGAGCCGCTGCGCCAGATCGTCGACAACGCTGGCGAGGACGCTGCCGTGATCCTCAACCGGGTGAAGGAAGGCAAGGGTGCCTTCGGCTACAACGCGGCCAACGGCGAGTTCGGCGACATGCTCGAGGAAGGTATCCTCGACCCGACCAAGGTGACGCGCCTGGCACTGCAGAACGCGGCGTCGGTGGCGGGGTTGTTGCTCACCACCGAGGTCATGGTGGCCGAGGCTCCGAAGGAAGAGGAGCACAGCCATGGTGGCCCGCCGGGTGGCATGGGCGGAATGGACATGTAATACCTCTCTAAAGAGGTATCGATTCCGAACCCAACACTCGATAGGCTTTACATAACAGTTAAGGGTCCGGGCCCGACCCCAGGTCGGGCGCCACCCCGAAAGCCGCGGAACAAGACCCCCTATTCCGCGCATTACTCGCAGGCCCCACTACGTGGGGCCTGTTTTTTTGGCCCTGCCGCCGCCGCCGCGTTCCCGCGGTGCGAGCTATGTCGCACCGCACTACTTCCTTGGGGGAGGCGCGAGGTTTATCGTGCTTACCCTGGGTGCCCGAGGAGGCTCGCATGGCCAACTATCGCTGCGGCGGTCCGACCGGCATCGCCTGCCTCACTATGCTGACACTCCTCGGCTGCAGCCGTCACGCATCTGACACGCGCGCGCAGATGCAATGGGCGCACGATGCGCTGGTGCGCAACGACAGCATCGAAGTGGTGGCAGAAGACCCCACCAGCCGCACGTTCACCGTGCGCGTGAAGAGCAGCGGCGAGCTGCGCATGGTGCATGCCGATGAGATGATCGCCTCGCCCGCCGCGCTGGGCGCGGCGACGGACCAGCCAGCCGCGACGCCCCGGGCGCTTGCGGCGGGCGCGCCCGCCACCGCCGCCGCAGCGTCGTCGCCTGCCGCGCCTTCCGCAGCGAGCACGGAGCCGCCGATGCCCGAGCCGCCACCGCCCCCTGCGGTGCAGCCCTCGACGCTCGCCTCGCAGACGGCCGCGGCGAGCTCCGGCCGGGTGCTCGAGTCCGGTCCGGGCTACTCGATCACTGCCGGCAGCACGGGCGGGACGTCCGGCGCACGGCTGCGCGATGCCAACGTCACCACTGCCGTGGTCGAGCGGCGTCACGAGCCGATCGTGTGCCAGGGCGAACGGCTGGTGCACATCGATAACCGTAACCTGATCTTCGATGGCGATGCGGTGTCGGCCGAGGACGGCTGCGAGATCCACATCACCAACAGCCACATCAGCGCGCAGGGCGTCGGCATATCGGCGCGGCACGCCAACGTGCACATCGACAACAGCGTCATCGAGGGCGGACAGGCCTCGATCGATGCCTCCGAGGGCGCGCAGGTGTACGCGGCATCCTCGCAGTTCCGCGGTCTGAGCCGCCGGCTCGACACCGCCGCCTTCCACGATCTCGGGGGCAACATCTGGAACTAGCACCCCGCGAAATCACGCCTGTCGTCACTGACGACCCACTTGCGCCAAGACGCGTGATTTCGTGGGGATCCCGCTAACCCCGCCGGGCGGGGCCAGCGCCGCGCTGGCCGCGCTGGTTGCGGGTTCGCTCACGCAGCTCGAGGCCGATGCGCAGCTGCGCGCCGCGCTCGACGCAGCGCCGGCCGCGGTGCGCGACTCGCTCGGGGCGGTCCTGGCGATGAGCGACTTTGTCGCGCACGCCTGCTCGCGCGACCGCCAAATGCTCGCCGAGCTGCTGGCCAGCGGCGAGCTGCAACAGCCGCTCACCGCGGCCGACTACGCCCGCCGCGCCCCGCTGCTTGCCGCTGAACCCGCTGGCAGCGAGGCGCAGGCACTCGCGCAGCTGCGCCGTTGGCGCCGCCGCGAGCTGACGCGCATCGCGTGGCGCGATCTTGCCGGCTGGGGGGATCTCACCGCGACGCTCGCCGAGCTCTCCGCCTTTGCGGATGCGGCCATCCGCGCCGCCGCGGCGCACGCGCGCGCTACGCTGAGTACGCGCTACGGCGAGCCGCGCTCGGTGAGCGGGGAGTCGCAGCCGCTGGTGGTGGTCGGCATGGGCAAGCTCGGCGGCGGCGAGCTCAATTTCTCCTCCGACGTCGATCTGGTGCTGCTGTTCCCCGAGCACGGCGAGACCGACGGTGAGCGGCGCATCAGCAACGAGGAGTTCTTCACCCGCCTTGGCCAGTCCCTGGTGCGGCTGCTGGAGACGCCGACCGCGGATGGCTTCGTGCTGCGTGTCGACCTGCGGCTGCGACCTTTCGGTGACTCCGGCCCGCTGGCCGCGAGCTTCGCGTTCTTCGAGGACTACCTGCCGCGCCACGGACGCGCCTGGGAGCGTTACGCCTACGTCAAGGCGCGCCCGATCACCGCGGCCGAGCGCTATGCCGAGCTCGAGAGCGCCGCCGTGCGCCCGTTCGTCTATCGGCGCTATCTCGACTACGGCGTGTTCGAGAGCCTGCGCGAGATGCGCGCGCTCATCGAGCGCGAGATGTCCAGGCGCGAGGTGGCCGACAACGTCAAGCTCGGACCCGGCGGCATCCGCGAGATCGAATTCATCGTGCAGGCGTTGCAGCTGACGCGCGGCGGCCGCGACCGGCGCCTGCAGACGCCGTCGCTGCGCGCCGCGCTCGCGCGCCTCGGTGAGACACGGCTGCTGCCGGACACGGCGGTCAACGAGCTCGGCGCGGCCTACGCCTTCCTGCGCCGCCTCGAGAACCGTCTGCAGATGCTCGCCGACCAGCAGGTGCACCGGCTGCCCGCGCAGCCGCTGGACCGCGAGCGCATCGCGCTCGCCATGGGGGAGCGCGACTGGACTGCGCTCGAGGCCGCGCTCGCGGCGCACCGCGAGAGCGTCAGCCGTCACTTCCGCCTGGTGCTGTTCGGCGCGGGCCGCGACCAGCCGCCGGCGGTATGTATCGACCTGGGGCGCTTCTGGGACAGCCAGGCGGAGACCGCGGCACTCGCCGACGCGCTGGCCGAGGCGGGCTTTCGCGACAGCGCCGAGGCCGCGCGGCTGCTGCTCGAGCTGCGTGCCTCGGCGCTGGTGCGCAAGCTCGATGAGCCCGGGCGCCAGCGTCTGCAGGCGCTGCTGCCGGCACTGCTCGCGGACGTCGCGCACAGCAGCGCGCAGCTGCCGGTGCTGCGGCGGGTGCTCGCCATCATCGAGGCGACCGGCAAGCGCTCGGCCTACTTCGCGCTGCTGCGCGAGAACGCCGCGGCGCGCGCCCGCCTGGTGGAGCTGTGCCGCCACGGTGATTTTCTCGCCGCGCAGATCGCCGCGCACCCGCTGCTGCTCGATGAGCTGATCGACGAGCGGCTGCTCACGCGGCTGCCGACGCGCGCCGACTTCGCGCGCGAGCTCGCCGAGCGCCTGGAGGAGCTGCGCGAGGACGACCCCGAGCAGCAGGTGGAGGCGCTGCGCGAGTTCCAGCGCGCCGCGCTGTTTCACGTGGCGGTGGCCGACCTCACCGGCCTGCTGCCGCTCATGCAGGTGAGCGACCGCCTCACCGACATCGCCGAGCTCATCGTGGAGCGCGCCATGCAGCTTGGCTGGCGGCAGATCACCGCGCAGTTCGGTGTGCCGCTGTGCGGCAGCGGGGCGCAGGCGCGCGCGGTCAATATCTGCGCGATCGGTTACGGCAAGCTCGGGGGCATGGAGCTCGGCTATTCCTCGGATCTCGACCTGGTGTTTCTACACGATTCGCACGGCGAGCGACAGGAGACCAGCGGCGCCAAGCCGATCGACAACCAGCTGTTCTTCGTGCGCCTCGCGCAGCGCATCGTGCACCTGCTGACGATGCATTCGGCCGCCGGCAGGCTGTACGAGGTGGACGTGCGGCTGCGGCCGAGCGGCAAGGGCGGCCTGCTGGTCACCAACATCGAGGCGTTTGCCGAGTACCAGCGCGATGAGGCCTGGACCTGGGAGCACCAGGCGCTGCTGCATGCCCGCGCGGTCGCCGGCGAGGCGCAGCTGCGCGCGCGCTTCGAGGCGGTGCGCCTCGAAGTGCTGTGCGCTCACGTGCGGCGCGACAGCCTGCGCGCGGAGGTTGCGCGCATGCGCGAGCGCATGCGCCGTGAGCTCGGCAGCGCCGACCCGGCCCGCTTCGACATCAAGCAGGACCGCGGCGGCATCGCCGACATCGAGTTCCTGGCGCAGTACTGGGCGCTGCGCTGGGCGCACGACTTTCCGCCGGTGGCGATGTTCGCCGACACCATCCGCCAGCTCGAGTCGCTGGCCTCAGCCGATCTCGTGCCGCAAGCGAGCGTCGACGTACTGACGGCCGCCTACCGCAGCTATCGCGCCAGCACCCACCGGCTGTCCCTCGATGGCGTCCCGGCGGTAGTGCCCGCGGCGCAGTTCGCGCAGACGCGCGCCGCCGTGACGGCGCTGTGGCAGGCGACGATGAGCGCTGCGGCGCCCGATGCGCAGGTATAATGCCCGGCAACTGCCGGTCAGCGGATCGAAGCAACAGCCATGGTCGCGACGGCCAAGCCGCTCATAGAGCCCAACGCGCAGAATCAATATGAGGTCGGCGTCGAGGACCTGCCGTTGTGCTGCCCGATGCCGCAGATGTACCTGTGGAACTCGCATCCGCGCGTATACCTGCCCATCGAGGAAGGCGGCGGTTGGGCAAAGTGCCCCTATTGCAGCGCCGAGTACACCCTGCGGCGCTGACGGCTCGCGTGAGTAGCGGTCAATGGGCCGCGGGCGGTGCGGCTTGCGGTACGGCGCTCTGCTCTGGCGGCGGCGCTCCCGGCGTGCCCGGGCGCGCGTCCGGCTCGTGCGCCCAGGGACAATGCATCCCGCCGTGCATGCCGTGGTGGCGATGATGGGCGGCGGCGAACAGCGCTCCGAGTATCACCAGTGCGGCGAGAGTGAAGGCCCAGAACCCCAGGAGCTTGCCGAAGGTCTGCATGCCGCCCGCGGAGCGCGCGGACAGAAACAGCGCGAGGTAGCCGGCGATGGTGAGCGCGGTGGCCGGTAGCAGCGCCAGCAGGTAGATCATGTCGAATCCCTCGCGGTCAACGCGGGCCGCACGATATTAACTGCCGGACATGCGCCCGGCAGTCAGTTCCAGAGTCGCAGATCCTTCGGCAGCGTGATCTCGCCGGCAGCGTCCGGATCGAACCGCCCAGCGGCGGCACGGCCCCCGCCCCGCGGTTCGTCGTCATCGAACGCGGCCAGCGGCGGTACCGTCAGGACCGGTGCGCCCTTGGCCTTGAGCGCCGAGTTGAGCGGCGGCAGATCGTGGCTCGTGAGCGTGGCGAACTCCGCGCTGATCGCGCCGAGCTGCGCGCGCAGCGCCGCGATGTTGTCGAGCGCGTAGCCCGACGGCGGTCCGTCCCAGGAGGTGACCGCACCGTAGAGCTGGTCGGTGTGCTCGCGCAGGCGCTCCTCCCCGGTAATCGCGCCGCCCTCGGTGGTGGCGACGATCTCCTTGCGCACCGCGTCGAGCTTGCTGTCGAATTCGCCGAGCTTGCGCGCCAGCGGATCCTGCTTGGAGCGGCCCTTGCCCGCGGCGTCGACCTGCTCGCGCAGGCCGACGATCTGCGCGAACAGCGCCGCCTCGTCGTTGAACAGCGTATCGACCTTCATCGCAGCGTCGAACTGGGCGCGCCGATCGCTGAGGCTCCACTTGACGCGCCGGTCCAGGCCCACCTCGATCTTCGTGTCGTAGGTCTTGCCGTTGTTCTCCATGCGGATGGTGTACGCGCCCGGCAGCGCGCGCGGGCCCTGAGTGGCGGCAAACGCCAGTTGTACCGCCGGCGGCACGTGCGGCGGCGGCAGATGCATGGTCCAGACGACGCGATTCAAGCCGCGGCGGCTGCTCGCCGGCAGCTCGGCCACCACGTGACCGCTCTCGTCCAGCACCTCGATCTTCAGCTTGCCGAACAGGTGACGGCTGCGCTGGTAGTAGGTGATGACGGCGCCGGCCGCGGGATTGTCGCCGACGAAGGCGGCCGCGCCGTTGGGCCAGCCGCCCTGGCCCTCGATGCGCTGCTGCACCGGTCGCGCAGACACGAACGTGGCCTCCTGCGCCAGCAATTGCGGAGTCAGGTGGCGCAGCGGCGTGATGTCGTCGACGATCCAGATGCCGCGCCCATGGGTGGCCAGCACCAGATCGTTGTCGCGCGGCTGAACCACCAGATCGCGGACCGCGACCGGCGGGATGTCGCCGCCCTTGAACTGCGCCCAGTGCGCCCCGCGGTCCACCGAGATCCACAGTCCGAACTCCGTGCCGAGAAACAACAGCTGCGGATCGAGCGTGTCCTCGCGGATCACGTGCGCGTAGCCGCGCACGCTCTTGGCGTCCGTGGCAGTTACCAGCGGCGACCAGGTCTTGCCGAAATCCGTGGTGACGTACACATACGGCGCCATGTCGCCGAAGGTATGCCGGTCGAGCGCCACGTAGGCCGTTCCCGCCGCATAGGCGCTTGCCTGCACCCAGTTCACCCACGTGCCCTTCGGCACGCCGCGCATGTTGGCGATCACGTTGTCCCAGTGTCCTCCGCCATCGCGCGTCAGCTGCAGATTGCCGTCGTCGGTGCCTACCCAGATGAGCCCGGCGGTGAGCGGCGACTCGCTGATCGAGTAGACCGTGGTGTGCATCTCGGCCGAGGAGTTGTCCACGGTGACGCCGCCCGACTGTTCCTGCTTCTGCTCCTGCGGGTCGTTGGTGGTGAGATCCGGGGAGATGCGTTCCCAGGTCTGGCCATGATCGCGCGAGCGAAACAGGAACTGGGCGCCGATATAAACCGTCGCCGGATCATGCGGCGACAGCGCGATCGGCGTGTTCCAGTTGAAGCGCAGCTTCTTGTAGCGCTTCAGGTCCTCGGCCCCGAGCTTGGGCTGGATGTCGCGCACTTCGTGCGTGCGCATGTTGACGCGCCCGATCGTGCCCCCCTGGTACTCGGCGTACACGTAGGCCGGATCGGACCGATCGGCGAACATCCAGAAGCCGTCGCCGCCGTACATGTTTTCCCAGCGCGAGCTGGTGATGCCACCCGGATAGGCCGAATCGCCGACCCACGAGCTGTTGTCCTGCAGGCCGCCGTACACGTGGTATGGATCCGCGTCGTCGAGGCTCACGTGGTAGAACTGCGAGATCGGCAGATTGTCGGTCTTCCACCACTTGTTGCCGCCGTCGTAGGAAATCCACAGCCCGCCGTCGTCGCCCGCGAACACGTGCTGCGAGTTGGCGGGATCGATGAACACGTCGTGCAGATCGCCGTGTGCACCCTGGAAGCCGCCGACGATGGTGAAGCTGCGGCCGCCGTCCTCGCTGAGGATCAGGTTGCCGTCGGTCTTGAAGACGCGCTTGGCATTCTTCGGGTCGACGATGAGATTGGCGAAGTAGAAAGGCCGCCACACCATCCACTGGCTCTTGTCGCCGCGCTCCCAGGTGGCGCCGCCATCGTGCGAGATGAACAGACCGGAGTCGGTCGATTCGATGAAGACATAGATCGTCCGGGCGTCGCTCGGCGCAAACGCCACTGCCAGGCGGCCGTAGGGCTTGGCTGGCAGCCCCTTGTTGGATTGCGGGGTGAGCTCGGTCCAGGTCTTGCCGCCGTCCGCGCTGCGAAACAGGCCGCTGCCGGAGGGCGCCTTCGCCCCATCGCCGCCGGAGCGGAACGTCCAGCCCTTGCGGCGAAAGTCCCACAAAGTGGCCAGCAGCATGTCCGGGTTGCCCGGCTCCATCTTCACATCGCCGCAGCCGGTCGACAGGTTCGCGCCCTTGAGCACCAGTTGCCAGCTCTGGCCGCCGTCGGTGGTCTTGTACAGGCCGCGCTCGGCCGAGTCGCTCCACAGCTTGCCCGGGACGCAGGCGTAAACGGTATCGGCGGCGCGCGGGTCGACGAGTATCCGGGAAATGCGCTCCGAATCGGGCAGGCCGGCGTGCGTCCAGGTCTCGCCGCCGTCGGTGGACTTGTAGATGCCATCACCGACCGAAACGCTGTTGCGGGTCCAGGCCTCGCCGGTACCCACCCACAGGTTCGCCGGATGTGACGGGTCGATGGCGATCGCGCCGATCGACTGCACCGGCTGCTTGTCGAACACCGGCTTGAACATCGTCCCGCCGTCGGTCGACTTCCACACCCCGCCGCTCGCCGCACCCACGAACACGTTGAGCTTGCCGGAGGCGTCGTTGAAGCCGGCGAGGGCGGATATCCGGCCGCTCATGGCGGCGGAGCCGATGTTGCGGGCGCCGAGGCCCGAGATCACGCCCGAGTCGACCGTCACTTCGTCGGCCTGCACCAGGCACGCAGCGCCAAGACCCACCACGAGCGCAGCGCTTCCCGCTGCCAGCAATTGGAATCGCATGCATCGCCTCCGGAGAATTATTTTGCCGCCGCCGCGTCCGCGTGCGCCGCCGGAAACCCGAACGCGCCGTCATTGATCGACGCGTTGGCTTCTGCCTTGTCGTACTGCACCTTCTCCTTGTCGCTCGAGCCTTTCGGCCACGACTCGCGCGCCAGGGGCAGGTAGACGCCGTCGACCTTTTCGTAGTCGCCGTAGTCGGTCACGGTCTCTTTGGGCACGCCGTGCTCGATGCGCCGGTTGACCGTGCGGATCTCGAGAAAGTAGTCGGGATCCAGATACACAAAGGTGATGTCGCCGTTCGGCCGCGTGACGCGCAGCTTGTGGGCTTGCGTGCCGTCTACGTCCTCGGTGCCGAGATAGTCGAGCGTGTAGTTCTTGGCCTTGTAGTCGACCAGCACGCCGATGAAGTCCGCCGCGTCCTCGCCGAGCGCCTTGGCGTCGTCCGCCGACAGCTTCTCCGGGTCCTTGCGACCCTGAAACGGGCTGATCTGCCAGGCCTGCGTGCCGTCGTACGCCTGGATCTGAGTCAGACCCTGCAGCTCGGCCTCGTAGCGGATCGAACCGGGACGCTGCAGCAGCGTGGCGAAGCCCAGCTCGATCGTGTCGCCGTTCACCCGCAGCTTGCCCGACAGGCGCAGGGAATGAATCGCGTTCAAGCGGTCGAGACCGCCCTTGGCCGCGACGTTCTTCGCCGCCAGCTCATCGGCGGTGAAGGCGAATGCATGTGAGGCTGCAAGCAGCAGCACGACGGCGGCGAGACGACGCATGCGCGGACTCCGGTTCCCTGATACGGGCATTATGATGTGTGAGCGCCACGGGCGACACCAGTGGTGTGCGACGAACCGATGCTGCCGCACGCTTAGCTTATTCCTCGTCCGCCACGTTGAGGTCCCGCGGCGGCGCCAGGTCGGCGCGGATCGCGGCGAGCTTCGCCGCGCGCAGCCTGCTGTTGAGCTCGGGGAGCTCGGCCTGCAGCTGCTGCCAGCGGGTCATGAGTGCGGCGAGCTCCCGCTGGACGTCTGCCGCGGCACGCAGCTGTGCGGCGGTCGGTGCGCCATCGCCGCGCGTGACGGCGGCATACAGCTCGGCGATGTGCTGCTGTACGTCGGTGAGCAGCGTCCCCGGCGCGCTTTCTGCCTGCCGGCCCTGCGGTTCAGCCGCGCCCTGCGGCGGGGACTCGGGCGTTGCGGCCGTTGGCTTCTCCTTCGCGGACTCGAGCAGGGCCGCGAGGCGGCCCGCGTAGGCCTCAGCGGCCGCGGCCACGGGGGCGGTCGGCGCTAGCGCCTTGAGCTGCGCCTGCTCGGAGCGGGCGGTGAGCACCGTGCGCGAGCTCTCGGTGAGCAACGCGGCGAGCTGCCGGGCGAGTTGCAGTTGCTCTTCGAGCGCTCCGGCCGGAAGGTGCACGCGCGGGTCGGGGCTCACGGTGAGCGGCGCCTCGAAGCGGTGGCCGTCGAACGTGAGGCGCACCAGGTAATTTCCCGGCAGCGCGACCGGGCCCTCCGGGCCCTGCGGGGTGGCGTACGGCACGGCCGAGATCGGGTAGCCGCGGGTGACGCTCAGCGGGGCGCCATAGCGCAGGTCCCACACCCAGCGATGCATGCCGCCGCTCGCGGGCAGGACGCGCGGCGGTTTGATCCAGTACTGCGGAATCAGCTCGCGGGCGAGCTGCGCCGCGCTCGGCTCCTGCGGGTCGTCGCTGCGGTAGCGGCACACCAGCTCGTTGTGGCTGTCGAACACTTCGAGCGTCATCGCGCCCCTGGCGTCCCGGGGCAGGAAGTACTCGATGATGGCGCCGGCCGGCGGATTGGATGCCAGCGGCTCGTCGGGCGGGATCGGCGTGTCGGTCCAGGTGCTGCGCTGCATGCGATAGGCGGCCGCCGGGCGGAACAGCATCGCCTCGTGCAGCGCTGCGGGCGGCAGCTGCCGCAGCCGCGTGATGTCGTCGAGGATCCACAGCGAGCGGCCGTGAGTCGCCACGATCAGATCGTCATCGTGGATCCACAGATCGCGCATCGAGCTGTGCGGCAGGTTCAACTGCAGCGACTCCCAGTGCTCGCCGGCATCGAACGACACCCACACGGCGGTCTCGGTGGCCGCGAACAGCAGTCCGCGGCGCTGCGGATCCTCGCGCACGGCGTTCACCGGCGCGTCCGCCGGCAGGCCGGCGACGATCGACTGCCAGCTCCTGCCGCCGTCGCGGGTGCGGTAGATATACGGATGCAGGTCGTCGATGCGCATGCGGCTCACCGAGAGGTACGCGCCGTCCG
>DATHQM010000064.1:0-38403 GCA_035482695.1 Steroidobacteraceae bacterium
GAGCTTCAGGATGAACTTGCTGCCGGAGTCGCTCGCGCGCTTGAGGTCTCGGTGAGAAACGACGCGCCCCAAGCGCGCGGGTCGCGCAACAGCGAGGCCTACGATTTCTACCTTCGAGGGCTGCATTCCCTCGAGGCGTTCAACGGAGAAGGTTTTGAGGCGGGTGCGAACTATTTCCAACAGGCGCTGGATCTTGACCCAAACTTTGGTCAGGCCGCAACCGAGCTCGGGAGGATGATCGTGCTCGAAGCCGAATTTGGCTACGCGCCAGCCAACCCGACTTACGACCGTGCCCGGCGCACCCTGGAGGGCGCTATCCGGCTCGACCCCACTTCCGGCGTGGCGCACGCTTGGCTTGGCTGGATCTACATGGCCTACGACTGGGACTGGGCGACAGCAAACGCCCAGATGCAGCAAGGCTTACGCCTAGAACCACGTGATCCAGAAGTTCAGCTTTGTGCCTCCCGGCTCGCCATGGCTCTCGGTCAGTGGGACGAAGCCATTCGCTTGCTGAAGTCGGCAATTGCCCGCGACCCGCTATTCGCGGTGATGTACAACAGTCTGTCCGAAACATACCTGAGAACCGACCGCCTCGCTGACGCCGAGGCCGCTGAGCGTCGTGTGCTCGAGATCAACCCAACGTACGTGTCAGCACCCTACAACCTTGCAAAAGTCCTTCTTGCCGAAGGGCGGCCCAAAGACGCTCTGGCACTGATAATGAGCCGCCAGCAGGATATCTCTGATCGATACGTTTCGCTGGCGCTCATCTACCATGCCCTTGGCCGCAAGGTTGATTCGGACTCCCAGCTCGCAGTACTCATCCGCCAATATCAGAACGATCAAGCCTTTCAGATCGCCGGCGTCTTTGCCTTCCGTGGCGAGGCTGATGAGGCTTTCCGCTGGATCGAGCGCGCGCACCGTCAGCGCGACGCTTTCCTCTATTACATCAAGGTCGAGTGGCTTCTCAAGAGCATCGAGGCGGACCCACGCTACAACGCATTCCTGCGCAAGATGAACCTGCCGGAGCAGTGACCGAGCAACCCGCTCGTCGATCCCCTGCGCAAGGAGGCACGCGAGCGGTCGTTCTACCGGACTCAGGAACAAAAGGCCGCCCGCGATTAGTGAGCGGATTGGTCGGGGTGACAGGATTTGAACCTGCGACTCCTACGTCCCGAACGTAGTGCTCTACCAGGCTGAGCTACACCCCGAAATCGAGCGGCAAGGCGCTGCATGGGCCAAGCGAAGTGGGCGGCGGAGTGTACTGAACCGGCCGCCCACCTTCAACGGCGCATCAGCCGGGCTTAAGGCTTTTGCACCACTACCCGTCCCAGGTGCATGACGAAGATCGGGTGCTCGGTCGCATGGATGTCGCTGAGCACGTTGCCGCGCACGGCCACGATATCGGCCAGCTTGCCGGCTTCCAGCGTTCCGACGATTCCCTCCACACCGAGCAGCTTCGCCGCGTCGCGGGTGCCGGCGAGCAGCGCGGCGGCCGGGGTCATGCCGAGGTCGGTCATGAGTGCGAACTCCATGGCGTTCATGCCGTGGGGGTAGACGCCCGCATCGGTGCCGAAGGCGATCGGCACGCCGATGCGCAGCGCCGCCTTGAACATGTTGCCGTGGGCCGCGGCGGCGGCGCGCGCCTTGGCGGCGATCTGCGGCGGGAACGTGTCGGCCATCTTGTTCACCCAGTACACCGCCATGCGCGTCGGCACGAGGTACACCCCCTTGGCCTTCATGATCTTCAGCGTCTCTTCGGTCAGGAAGCTGCCGTGCTCGATCGAATCGACTCCGGCCTCGATGGCGATACGCGCCGCGGCGTCTCCGTGGCAGTGCGCCGCCACCTTGCGCTTCCACTTGTGCGCTTCGCTGACGATCGCGGTCATCTCCTCCAGCGTCAGCTGCGGCACGTCGACCGGGTCGGCCTCCGAGAGCACCCCGCCGCTCGCGGCGATCTTGATGACATCCGCACCCCACTTCATCTGGTAGCGCACCGCCTCGCGGCACTCCTCCGGTCCGCTGCAGATCCCCTCGATCGGCCCCCAGGGTTTGACGCGATCGGGCGGGAACGAGTAGTTGTCGAAATGGCCGCCCGGCGAGCCGATGCCGTGCACGGCGGTCAGGATGTGCGGCCCTGCGACCACGCCGGCATTGATGCCGTTGCGCAGCCCGACGTCGACGAAGTCATGTGCACCGACGTTGCGCACCGTGGTGAAGCCCGCCTCCAGCGTGCGCTGCGCATACAGCACGGCGTACATCGCCTGCTCGGCCGGGAAGCGCATCACGTTGTTGTAGACGCCGCGATAGTAGTTCTCGTCGAACTGCATGGTGAGATGCGTGTGCGCGTCGATGAAGCCCGGCAGCAGCGTCGCGTCGCCGAGATCGAGCACGCGTGCGCCCGCGGGAGCCGCTGCGGCGCCGACCGAGACGATGTGGTCACCCTGGACCACGAGGGTGGCGCCGTCCTGCAGCTTCGTGCCGGTGGCATCGAACAGGTGCGCAGCCTTCAGCACCAGGGGTTCCCCGGACGCTGCGGGCGCGCTGGTCCCGGGTGCGGGCGGCTCGCCCAGCTCATCGGCGCTGAGCGGCGGCGCCGTGGCGGCGAGCAGTCCCGCAGCGAGCAGTCCCGCGGCGAGGTACAGGGTGGCAATCACCGCAGGCCTGGAGGTTGTCATCGCTTAAGTCTCCCCGTCATTCTTGTGCCGCCGCACGTGCGTCGTGCGGCGGATCAGGTGGTATGGTCGACCGCGAACCGCGCCAGTGCGGCGAGACCACCTTTATAAGAGGAGTCGGGCAGCGCGCTCAAGCAGTCGAGCGCCTGCTGCGCCTCCTCGCGCGCCAGCCGCGCGGCATATTCGAGTCCGCCGGTGGCTTCGATGGCGGCCACCACCGGCTCGAGCTGGGCCACGCCGCCTGCGGTGATGGCGTTGCGAATCGCGGCGCGCTGTGGCTCGCTGCCGTTCTTCAGCGCGTGGATCAGCGGCAGCGTGGGCTTGCCTTCCGCCAGGTCGTCGCCCAGGTTCTTGCCGCGCTCGCTGGGATTGGAGTGGTAGTCGAGCACGTCGTCGACCAGCTGGTAGGCGGTGCCGAGGTGGCGGCCGTAGGCCGCGAGCGCCTGGCGCACCGGGGCTGGACTGCCCGCGAGCACCGCGCCGACCTCGGCGCCGGCCTCGAACAGCTTCGCGGTCTTGCGATAGATGACGTCGAGGTAGCGCTGCTCGGTGGTGTCCGGATCACGCGCATTCATCAGCTGCAGCACCTCGCCCTCGGCGATCACGTTGGTGGCCTGCGCCATGATCTCCATCACCGGCTGGCTGGCGAGCCCCGCCATCATCTGGAACGCACGCGAGTAGACGAAATCCCCGACCAGCACGCTTGCCTGGTTGCCGAAGACCTGGTTGGCCGTGTGCCGTCCGCGGCGCAGCGCCGAGCCGTCGACCACGTCATCGTGCAGCAGCGTCGCGGTGTGGATGAACTCGATGAAGGCTGCCGCCTCGATATGCGCCGCGCCCTGCACTGCGCAGGCGCGTGCCGCCAGCAGCACCAGCAGCGGCCGCAGCCGCTTGCCGCCGCCGGCGACGATGTGCTCGGCGATCTGGTCGACGAGCGGCACCGAGCTCTTCAGCCGCGCACGGATGACGCAATCCACCGAGCGCAGATCGCTGTGCACCAGAGCGCGAATGTCTTCCAGCGTCATCGGATCGGGCACGCCGCTTTAGGGGTTGAGACGGGGTTTTGCGTCGGTCGCGGCCCGCATCCTAGCCGAGCGGCCGGTCCAGGAGAATGCGCGCATCCTGGCGCCAGCGGGGGCGCAATTGTGGTCTAAGTTCCCGTGGCTGCTCGGAAAACCCTGGTTTGACCTGAAGCCGCTCGCGCCAGTAGAATGCGCGGCCTTTCCCGGCAGGCCCATTCCCCTTTTAATGCCATGTACGCGGTCATCGCCACCGGCGGTAAACAGTATCGTGTGACCAAGGACGGCGTGCTGCGCGTCGAGAAGCTCGACGCTGAGCCGGGTGCGACGGTCGAATTCGGTGAGGTGCTGCTGGTCGGCGAAGGCGCCGACGTCAAGGTCGGCAAGCCGATGCTCAAGGGCGGCAAGGTGCTCGCGACCGTCGTGCGCCACGGGCGTAGCGCCAAGGTGTCGATCGTGAAGTTCAAACGCCGCGCGCATTATCTGCGGCAGAAGAATCACCGGCAGATGTTCACCGAGGTCAAGGTGACCGACATCTCGGCCGGCTGAGCCGGCAATCCCGGTAAAGGCTGAGCAAACATGGCACACAAGAAGGCAGGCGGCAGCACCAAGAACGGCCGCGACTCCCACTCCAAGCGGCTGGGAGTGAAGCGCTTCGGCGGCGAGCACGTGCTCGCCGGCAACATCATCGTGCGCCAGCGCGGCACGCCGGTGCGCGCGGGTGCCAACGTCGGGGTCGGCACCGATCACACGCTGTTCGCCCGCGTGACCGGGACGGTGAAGTTCGGCAAGAAGGGCAGCGACCGGCGGCTGTACGTGAGCGTACTGCCCGAGAAGGCCTGATCGCACCCCGAGCCCCTGTCGCACCGCTCAACCCCGGCCGCGCGCCGGGGTTTTTATTTGCGCTACAGTCGGCAGCATGAAATTCGTCGACGAGGCGACCGTGCGGGTGCAGGCCGGCAATGGTGGGCGCGGCAGCACCAGCTTCCGGCGTGAGAAGTTCGTGCCGTTCGGCGGTCCGGACGGCGGCGACGGCGGCCACGGCGGCAGCGTGTATCTCAAGGCCGCCTCCGGCATCAATACGCTGGCCGACTTTCGCATCGCGCGCACCTACCGGGCCGCGCATGGCGAGCCGGGCGGCGCCAACGACTGCACCGGCAGGAGCGGCGCCGACCTGCATGTGCCGGTGCCGATCGGCACGCTGGTGCGCGATGCGGCCACGCACGAGGAGCTCGGCGACCTGACGCGCCACGGGGAGGAGCTGCTGGTGGCCCGCGGCGGCAAGGCCGGATGGGGCAACCAGCGCTTCAAGTCGAGCACCAACCGCTCGCCGCGCCAGTTCGGCCCGGGACTTCCCGGGGAGAAGCGCACGCTCGAGCTCGAACTGAAGGTGATCGCCGACGTCGGCCTGCTGGGACTGCCCAATGCCGGCAAGTCGACCCTCATCCGCGCGGTGTCCGCCGCGCGGCCGAAGGTGGCCGATTATCCCTTCACGACGCTGTACCCGAATCTGGGCGTGGTCGCGGTGGGCGAGCACCGCAGCTTCGTGATGGCCGATATTCCCGGACTCATCGAGGGGGCGGCCGAAGGAGCCGGTCTGGGGATTCGCTTCCTGAAGCACCTGCAGCGCACGCGGCTGCTGCTGCACCTGGTGGACATTGCGCCGCTCGATCCGGATGCAGACCCGGTGCGCGATGCCCGGGCGATCGTCAGGGAGCTGAAGAAATTCAGTCGCCAGCTTGCGGGCCGGCCGCGCTGGCTGGTGCTCAACAAGCGTGACCTGCTGCCGAAGGCGCAGGCGGAGCAGCGCGCGCGCAGCATCGTGCGCCGCCTGCGCTATCGCGGCCCGTACTTCCTGATCTCAGGAGCGACGGGCGAGGGAACCCGGCCTCTATGCGAGGCGGTTATGGGGCTTTTGGAGCAGCACGATCGTGCGGCACGCGCGCGCGCATCATCTCGAGCAGATGCTGACGCCTCGCGGCCGGACGCAACTTGAGGGGGGTCGGGACGACCGGGACTGGAATGCGCACCTTGTCGTTCACACTCATTACAAGCCTCACTGCATGGCGCGGATACGGGCCGCGAGGCGGCTCTTGTGCCGCGCAGCCTTGTTACGGTGGATGATCTGCTTGCTGACCAGCGCATCGATCACCGGGACTGCCTGGACGTAGCTGGTCTTGGCCGTCTCCTTGTTGCCCCCGCTGATGGCCGCCGTCACGTTGCGCACGGCAGTGCGCATGCGCGAGCGCAGCGCCACGTTACGTGCGCGATGCTTCTCGGCCTGACGGGCGGCTTTTTCGGCGGACTTGGTATTGGCCACGAATTTTCCCTGTGCTTACCGTGTCCCGAATCGCGGGGGCCGCATTGTCCGCATGGGGGCGGAGCTTGTCAACGCGTCGCGCGGCGCGGCACGTTCTTGCGACCAGAAGGCTTGTTTTATGTATAAGTTTCAATGTATTACGTCACATGCGGTTGATTCGCGGACTTAGCGGGGGGGCGCGCGTCGCCAGCGGATGTGCCGTCACTATCGGCACCTACGACGGGCTGCATCTCGGGCACCAGGCGCTGCTCGCGCGGTTAAAGGCGCATGCGTGCGAGCGGTCCGTTGCGGCCGTGATGCTGACGTTCGAGCCCACCCCGCGCGAGTACCTGGCCGCGGCGGATCCGCCGGCGCGCCTGACCAGCCTGCGTGAGCGCTGGCGGATTCTCGACGCCGTCGGCCTTGATTACCTGTGGGTGCTGCGCTTCGGCGAGGCTTTGCGTAACCTCACGGCCGAGGACTTTGCGCAACTGCTGGTGCGCGAGCTCGCACCCGCCGTCGTGGTCGTCGGCCACGACTTTCGCTTCGGCAAGAACGGTGCGGCCACGGCAGCGGTGCTGGCCGCCGCCGGCGAGCGGCTGGGGTTTGCGGTGGACGTGCTGCCGGCCGTGACGCTCGACGGGGAGCGCATCAGCAGCAGCGGCGTGCGCACGGCGCTCGCCTCCGGGGACTTCACCCGCGCGGGCCGCGCGCTCGGCCGGCCGTGGTCGATGCGCGCTCGCGTGCACCGCGGCGAGCGTCTCGGGCGGGAGCTGGGGTTCCCCACGGCCAATCTGCCGCTCGAGCGGCGCCGTGCACCGGTGACCGGGATCTTCGCGGTGCGCGTGCACGGCATCGACGGCGCCGCGCGTGGCGGGGTCGCGAGCCTCGGCACCCGGCCGACGGTGGCGGGCACCGTGCCGCTCCTGGAAGCGCATGTCTTTGACTTCAGCGGCGAGCTGTACGGCCGCGAGATCGAGGTGGAGTTCGTGGCGAAACTGCGCGAGGAGCAGCGCTTCGCGACGCTCGCGGCGCTCAGCGCGCAGATGCGCTGCGACGGCGCCGCGGCGCGGCAGATCCTGCTCGAGGCTGACATGAAGTTGCGATGACCGACTACAAGCACACCATCAACCTGCCGCAGACGGATTTCCCGATGAAGGCGGACCTGGCGCAGCGCGAGCCCGCCATGGTGCGCGCCTGGGAGGAGCGCGGCACTTACGCGCGGCTGCGCGAGATCGCGCGCGGACGCCCGCGCTTCGTGCTGCACGACGGGCCGCCGTATGCCAACGGTGCGATCCATATCGGCCACGCCGTCAACAAGATTCTCAAGGACATAGTCGTGAAGTCGCGCTCGCTCGACGGCTGCGACTCCCCGTACATACCCGGCTGGGATTGCCACGGGTTGCCGATCGAGCTGCAGGTGGAGAAGAAGCACGGCCGCCCGGGCCGCAAGCTCGACGCGCAGGCGTTTCGCGCCGCCTGCCGCGCCTATGCGCTCGAGCAGATCGATCTGCAGCGCGTCGATTTCAAGCGCCTCGGGATTCTCGGCGACTGGGACCATCCCTATCTCACCATGGCGCCGCGCTACGAGGCGCAGCAGCTGCGCGCCTTCGGCCGCATCGTCGAGAACGGGCACGTCTACAAGGGCGTGAAGCCGGTGTACTGGTGCCTGGATTGCCGCTCGGCGCTCGCCGAGGCGGAAGTCGAATACGAGGAGAAAGTGTCGCCCGCGATCGATGTCGGCTTTCGCGTCGTCGACGATGCGGATCTCGCGCGGCGCGTGGGTCTTTCCGTCACGCAGCTCGGCGCCGCGCCGGTCGAGCTCGTCATCTGGACGACCACGCCGTGGACGTTGCCGGCGAACCAGGCGGTGGCGCTGCACCCGCAGATTCGCTACGCGCTGGTCGAGGCGGCGGCCGCTGACGGCGCTGCGCGGCGGCTGATCCTTGCCGCCGAGCTGCTCGAGCCGTGCCTCAGGCGCTACGGGATGACGGCGCAGCGCGTGCTGGCGCAGTTTGCCGGCGCCGCGCTCGAAGGGCTGGCGCTCGCGCACCCGCTGCAGGAGCGGCAGGTGCCGGTCGTGCTCGGCGAGCACGTCACGCTCGATGCCGGCACCGGCGCGGTCCACACCGCCCCCGCCCACGGCCAGGAAGACTTCGCGGTCGGGCAGCGTTACGGGCTCACGGTGAGCAACCCGGTCGGCAACGACGGGCGCTTCCTGCCCGGTACGCCGCTGGTGGCGGGACTCACGGTCGAGGAAGCCAACCCGGTCATCATCGAGGCACTGCAGAGCGCGGGCCGGCTGCTGCACCAGGAGACGCTGCGCCACAGCTACCCGCACTGCTGGCGTCACAAGACGCCGGTGATCTTCCGCGCGACCCCGCAATGGTTCATCAGCATGGAGCGCGGCGCACTGCGCGAGCACGCGCTGCGCGATATCCGCGAAGTGCAGTGGACGCCCGCCTGGGGTGAGCAGCGCATCACCGGCATGATTGCGAGCCGCCCGGACTGGTGCATCTCGCGCCAGCGCACCTGGGGAGTGCCGATCCCGCTGTTCGTGCACAAGGAGAGCGGCGAGCGTCACCCGCGCACGGCGGAGCTGATCGCCGCCGCCGCGGCGCGCGTCGAGCAGGGCGGGATCGACGCCTGGTTCGCGCTCGAGCCGCGCGAGCTGCTCGGCGCGGATGCTGCGCACTACGAGAAGGTGACCGACGTCATGGACGTGTGGGCCGACTCGGGACTGTCGTTCGAGTGCGTCGGCGCCGAGCGGCCGGAAGTGGCCGCGCCGGTGGAGCTGTACCTGGAAGGCTCCGATCAGCATCGCGGCTGGTTTCACAGCTCGCTGCTCATGTCGGAAGCGCTCTACGGCCGCGCGCCCTACCGCGGCGTGCTCACCCATGGCTTCACGGTGGATGAGAAGGGCCGCAAGATGTCCAAGTCGCTCGGCAACGTGATCGCTCCGCAGAAGGTCATGAGCACGCTCGGCGCGGACGTGCTGCGGCTGTGGGTCTCGGCCACCGACTATGCCAACGAGATCGCGGTGTCCGACGAGATCCTCAGGCGCATGGCCGACTCCTACCGCCGCATGCGCAACACGCTGCGCTTCCTGCTCGGCAACCTGCACGGCTTCGATCCGGCCGCGCATGCGCTGCCCGTGACCGAGCTGGTGGCGCTCGACCGCTGGGCGCTGAACCGCACGCGCGCCCTGCAGGCGGAGGTGCTCGAGGCTTACCGCAACTACGCCTTTCATCTCATCTACCAGAAGGTCCACAACTTCTGCAGCGTGGATCTCGGCAGCTTCTATCTCGACGTCATCAAGGACCGCATGTACACCACGCCCGCCGCCGGCAGCGCACGGCGCTCCGCGCAGAGCGCGATGTTCCATATCGCCGAGAGCATGGTGCGCTGGCTGGCGCCGATCCTG
Organism: Steroidobacteraceae bacterium; assembly: GCA_035482695.1. GTDB lineage: Bacteria > Pseudomonadota > Gammaproteobacteria > Steroidobacterales > Steroidobacteraceae > 13-2-20CM-66-19. Next base: position 9,415 of record DATHQM010000064.1, read on the forward strand.
TCGTTCACCGCGGAGGAGGTGTGGAGTTACCTGCCCGGCGCGCGCGCCGACTCGGTGTTCCACGCCACCTGGCATGGGTTGCCCGAGACGCCGCCGGACGCCATCGACTGGCAGTTGCTGCTGGCGCTGCGGGGCGACGTGATGCGCGAGCTGGAGAAGCTGCGCGACGCCGGCCGCATCGGCGCGCCGCTCGATGCGCGCGTCGACCTCTACTGCGCTCCCGGGCAGCTGGCGCGCTGCGCCGCGCTCGGCGCGGAGCTGCGCTTCCTGCTGATCACCTCCGAGGCGCAGGTGCACGCGGCCGCCGCCGCCCCGGCCGGCGCCGTGGCCGCCACGTCCGCCGAGGGCGTGTGGCTCGTGGTGCAGCCGAGCGAAGAGGCGAAGTGCGTGCGTTGCTGGCATCGCCGTCCGGACGTGGGCGCCGATGCACGTCACCCGCAGCTGTGCCTGCGCTGCGTCGGCAACCTCGAAGGCCCTGGCGAGCAGCGGCAGTACGTATGAGCGAAACGCCGCAAGTGCACGCGCAGCCTGCAGCGCCGGCAGGGGCCGCGCCGGCAGGGGCCGCGCCGGCAGAGGCCGCGCCTGCGCCGCCGGTTCGCGTCCGCTGGAGCGCGAGCGGCTGGCGCTGGCTGCCGCTCACGGCGGCAGTCATCGTCGCCGACCAGCTCGTCAAGGCCTGGATCATCCACCACCTCACGCTGTTCGAGCGGGTGCGCGTGCTGCCGGTGCTGGACATCATCCTCACCTACAACAGCGGCGCCGCCTTCAGCTTCCTCGCGGGCGCCTCGGGGTGGCAGCGCTGGGCGTTCGTGCTGCTGGCGCTCGGCGTGAGCGTGGTGCTCATCGCGTGGCTGCGCCGCCTGTCGGCGCGCACGCACGCGCTGCTCGCCTGCGGGCTGGCGCTCATCGTCGGCGGAGCGCTCGGCAACATGCTCGATCGCCTCACGCTCGCACGCGTGGTAGATTTCATCCACGTGCACTGGGGCGCGGCCTACTTTCCGGCGTTCAACCTGGCCGATTCCGCCATCACCATCGGTGCCGGGGTGTTGTTGCTGGACGCCTGGCGCGAAGCGCGCGCAACGCGGAGGTCACAAGTCTGATGCAGGTGCTGCTCGCCAATCCCCGCAGTTTCTGCGCCGGTGTCGACCGCGCCATCGACATCGTCGAGCGTGCGCTCGAGCTGTTCGGGCCGCCCATCCACGTGCGCCACGAGGTAGTCCACAACCACCACGTGGTGGAGCGGCTGCGCGGCCTCGGCGCGATTTTCGTCGAAGAGCTCAGCGAAGTTCCCGCAGGCGCAACGGTGATCTTCTCCGCGCACGGCGTGTCGAATGCCGTCGAGGAGGAGGCGCGGCTGCGCGGGCTGACGGTATTCAACGCCACCTGCCCGCTGGTGACCAAGGTGCACATGGAAGTGCAGCGCTACGCGCGCGAAGGCCGCGACGTCATCCTCATCGGCCACGCCGGGCACCCGGAGGTCGAAGGCACCGTGGGACGCTTCGATCCTGCGGCGGGCGGGCGCATCCACCTGGTGCAGAGCACCGCGGATGTGGCGCGGCTGCAGGTGCGCGACCCGCAGCGCCTGGCGTTCGTCACCCAGACGACGCTCTCGGTCGATGACACCGCGGAAATCGTCGCGGCGCTGCGCGGGCGCTTCCCGCAGCTGGCGACGCCGCGGCGCGAGGACATCTGCTATGCCACGCAGAACCGCCAGGATGCGGTCAAGAAGCTGCTGGAGCAGTGCGACGTGCTGCTGGTGGTGGGCTCGCGCACCAGCTCCAACTCCAACCGCCTGCGCGAGCTGGCCGACCGTGCCGGCGTGCCCGGCTACCTGATCGACGGGCCGGCGGACCTGCGCGTCGAGTGGTTCGCCGGCAAGCGTGCCGTCGGCCTCACCGCCGGAGCCTCGGCTCCCGAGCTGCTGGTGCGCCAGGTGATCGAGCAGCTCGCGCACTGGGGCGGGGAGGCGCCGCGCGAGATCATCGGCCGCGAGGAGAGCGTGTTCTTCCCGCTGCCGCGCGAGCTGCGGCGCAAGTCAGAAGAACCCGTGTAGCTCGAGGAAGTACAGCCGCGTGTGCTCGCCCGGCGCCTGCGGAATACCGTCGGAGAGCCGCACACCGCCGCGCAGCTGCACGAACTGCACGGGAGTGAGCTCGTAGACGAAGCTCCAGCGCGTCTGCTCGCCGTGGCCGACTTCACGGTTCGGATTGAGAAACTCATCGGTGATCTTGAGGTTGTTGCCGCGCGCGAACTGCCAGTCGGCTTCGATGAGCGTGGCGACCATCTGTACGCTGCTGCCGGCCGGCGCCGCGGCGGCGGCGGCGGCGTCGGTCGCGCCGAGGACGGTGCTGCCGGGTATCGTCGCGCCGAGGGCGCTCGTGGCGGCCGTCGTGGCGGCCGTCGTGGTGGCGGCGGCATGCGCGTCGATGAGCTCCGCCTGCGCGAGCCAGGCGATGGGTCCGGTGCGCAGGCCCGCGAACAGCGCGTAGGCGCTCCTGCTGCCGTCGGAGCCGGCGTCATTGTAGTTGGCTGCCGCGCCGAGTCGCCAGGCCGTCTCGACCCAGATCAGCTGGGCACTGGTCTGCTTGCCGTTGCCGCTCGCCGCGCCGCCGGCCGTGCCGTTGCTCACCGCGAGCTGTGCGTCCCACTGACCCTTGAGCCAGCCGAGCTCCACGCCCTGGTCGGGCGTCGTCATGTTGATGCCGCTCGCCTGCAGGATGAAAGCCGTCTGGTCCTGCAGGCGCAAGCCGAACGGCAGGTACATCTGCCCCGCCTTCACGTACCAGCTGTGATCGGCGGACCAGTACATCCCCCAGGCCTCGCGGTTCAGTGCGCCACCCGGAGCGAGCTGCTCGTCGACGTACACCAGCAGCCGCTCGGGGATCACGTTGGCGTCGAGGTAGACGCGCGTCTGCTGCATCTGGAACTGGTTCAGCGTCTGGGTGTTGGGAGCCTGGGTGCTCGAGGCGTCGAAGCGCAGATCCCCGCCGAGCGAGACGAAGCGGTTGAGCGCTCCTACCCAGGTGTCGGCCGCGCTGTCGAGGTGCTTCGCCGGCAGGAGCGTCTGCGCGAAGATGTCGCCGTAGGCGTTGCGCAGGCCGCCGCCGGTGGGATTGACGTGGCACTGCGTGCACTTGTAGCCGGTGGCAATCGCGAGGTACGGCTCGGCGAGCGCCGGCGCTGCGCGCGCCGCCAGCACGGCGAGCAGCACCAGTCCGAGGCAGGTTCTCATCGCTCGTCCTCCACCGTGAATTCGAAGCTGTAGTCGCGGCCGAGCGTGTGCACCTGCTGATCGGCGAGTGCGCCGCCGCCGCTGCCGCGCATCGTCAGGCGGTAGTGGCCGGCGGTGAGCGTGGCGCCGGGGGTGATCAGCACCGTGCGCGCATTGCCCTTGGCGAGCTGCAGTCCGAGCGAATCGCCAGCCGGCTCGATGCCAGCGGCCGTCAGGCGGTCGAGCCGCAGCGTGGTGTAGTTAATGAGCGAGGCGTCGACCTCGCGATTGAACGACACCGCGATGCGCAGCGCGCGCGCGCTGACCACCGACTGATCCGGCGGCGACACCGCGGTAACCAGGAATAGCTCGCGCGCGTCCGCCGCGGCCGCCGCCGGCTGCGCGCCGTCGCTGATCCATTGCCGGATGACATCGATGCTCGCCTGCGGCAGCGGCGGCCCGCCGAACGGCATCTGTGCGCCGACGATGCCGGCGGCGCCTTCGAGCTTGAGCACCAGATAACTGCTGTCGGGCGCACCGGGATCCACGCGCAGCAGCGTGCGCACCTCGGCACTGGGAACGCCGACCAGCAGCGCGTAGCTGTGCGCGGCATCGAGCTGCAGCCCTTCGGGCGCCGCCGGTCCGCTGTGGCAGCGCACGCAGATTGGCGTGAACACGTTGTCCTGGATCGACTGAAAATCCGCAGTGAGCGGCGGCGGTGCCGCGTTCCCCGCACCCAGCGGCGCACCGCTGGCGTCCAGTCCGACGCCGTCACCGGCGCAGCCGCTGACAAACGCGGCGAGCAGCACCGCGGGCCACGCGGCGCCGCAGTCGCGGCACGATCGTCGACACATGAGACCTGCTCCGACGCTGTTGACCTGCTGCCGTAAGTGCAGCGCCGGGTGCATGTTGGTTTCCGTTCCCGCGAATCATTCGCCGCGTGGTCGCTCGAACCGCCGCGCAGCGGCGCGACACCTACGTACGCAGAACCTCGCTTTTCAAGGGAACACACACATGAAAACCTCGCTGCGAATCGAACAGGTCATGCCAACGGCGCTGCTGTTGGCGGCGGGAACGCTGGCCACGATCCTGGCCGCCTGCGGCGGCGGCTACGGCGGTGGCAGTGGCGGCAGCGCCAGCGCCATGGGCTGCAGCGCACAGTACGGCGGCAGCTGTCCGGCGCCGAGCGTCGCACTCGTCGCTCCCGGCACCACGGTGAACCGCACCATCGCGCTCGCGGCCACCGCCTCGGCGGCGAGTGGCCTCACCGTCATGCGGGTCGAATTCTTCGTCGATGGCACGAGCGTGGGAACGGCGAGCGCCGCACCCTACACAGTCAACTGGGAGACCACCACGGTGAGCGATGGCCAGCACCAGATCACCGTGACGGTGACCGACAGCTCCGGTAAGTCGACGACCTCGCCGCCGTTCACGGTCACGGTGGCCAACAATCCGGCGTTCAGCGTGACGCTGTCGCCGTCGCAGATCGTTCCCGCCCCGACTTCCAGCGCCAGCGGCAGCGCCAGTCTCACGGTGAAGCTGGCCAACGGCGCAGCGAGCGGCAGCGTCACGGTGACCGGTGTCACCGCGACCGCCGTCACCATCAACCAGGCGTTCGCCGGCGACAGCGGCTCGAGTCTCATCACGCTCACCGCGAGCGGGACGACTGCCGGGCAGTGGAACGTGCCCGCAGGTGCGACGCTCAGCGCGGCGCAGATCACCGCGCTGCTGCAGGGTGAGTTGTACGTGCTGGTCAAGTCCGCGGCCAATCCCGGCGGGGAGATCCGCGGCCAGATCACCCCGGCGAACGTCACCGTCGTGTTTGCAACCCTTGCCGGCTCGCAGGAAGTGCCGCCGGTCACCACCGCGGCTGCGGGTGTGGCGGCGGTCACGGTCGACTCCAGCGCCGCTACCGTGACCGTGCAGCTGCACGACAGCGGCATTACGGATGCGACCGCGGCGGCGCTTGACACGGCCGCCTCCGGCGCCACCGGGCCGCAGCTGGTCGCGCTCACGCAGGATGCCGCCGACCCGACCCACTGGTCGGTGGAGCTTGCCAAGATCGGTGCGACCGACCTCGGCAACTTCAAAGCCAACATGTGGTACGTCAACGTGCTGACCAGCACCGATCCTGCCGGGCAGATCCGCGCGCAGATCGACGCCAGCGCCACGCCGCCGCCGCCGCCCGTGCCGACGCTGACGCAGCTCACCACCACGGTGTTCGCGGTGTGCGGCGCCTGCCATACCGGCGGCGGTGCCTCACTGCCCGCGTCGATGAATCTGACGGCCGGGCACATCTACGCCTCGATCGTCAACGTGCACAGCGTCGAGCAGCCGGCGCTGCTGCGCGTCAAGCCCGGTGATCCGACCGACAGCTACGTGGTGCAGAAGCTCGAAGGCGCAGCGACGATCAGCGGCGCGCGCATGCCCTTCGGCGGCCCGTACCTGAGCCAGGCACAGATCAATCAGCTCGCGGCCTGGATCAGCGCCGGGGCACCGAACAACTGATCCGCAGCGACGGTAAGCCGTTCCCCCGGTCGGCCCGCACACGGAGGTGCGGGCCGATTTTTTTCAGGGCTGCTTTTTTTCAGCGGGTGCCGTTCATGAGGCGTTCTTCAGCGGCGTGCGATTCTGGTAAAGCGAGCGCTTCAGCTTCCAGCGCTTGTGCGACCACGGCCAGTCGGCCGGCGCCGCGCGGATCTGTGCCTCCACCTGCCGCGCGTAGCGCTCGGTGAGCGCGCCGGAGGGCAGCGTCTCGCCGCCGGCGGCCAGCAGGTGGAACTCGACCTCGTAGTAGCCGCGTGCGATGCGCCGCAGCGACAGGAAGAACACCGGGAAATGCGTGACGCGCGCGATCTCCTCGGTTCCCATGTAGAAGGCGGTGTCGCGGTTGAGGAAGCTCGTCCAGTACTTGTGCTCGCTCATGGTCGGCTCCTGGTCGGCCACCATGGCTACGGCGCGCACCACGTCGCGGCGGCGGATGATGTCCGCCAGCAGGTCGGTGGCCGGCACCAGGCGGCTGCCGAAGCGGGTGCGCAGCTTCTTCATCGCGCGCTCTGCCCAGTTGTCGACCAGCGGCTTGTAGGCGGCATCGAGCGGGTAGCCGAGCTCGAGCGACAGAGCGAGCAGCAGCCATTCCCAGTTGCACTGATGCGCCGCGACCAGCAGCACCGACTGGCCGCGGTCGAGCTGGGTGCGCGCGGCGTCGAGGTTCACCATGCGCACGCGCCGGCGCAGCTCATCCGGCGTAATCGACACGGACTTGATGATCTCCACCAGCATCTGCGCAAAGCCGGCGTAATAGCGGCGGATGACCGTGCGCAGCTGCGCCTCGTCGAGCTGCGGAAAGGCCTTGCCGAGGTTCTCGCGCACCAGCTGTACGCGGTAGGGATAGACGTGGAACGTCAGCCAGCCGAGCAAGCCGGCCACCGCGTACAGCGCGCTCAGCGGGACGCGCGTCAGCAGCCGCACCCACCAGCCAAAGGCTGCCGGGATATCCGCAGCGGGTGCGGCACCGGGCGCGGCGGATGCCGGGGTGGAGGGGTCAGTCTTCTGCGGCGGCGGGTCGCGGGGCATTCCCCGTCAGTTTACCGGATGCGGCTGCGGCGGCGTTCCCGCGGGCGGCGGCTGTGCGGTCAGCACCCGGCCGAACTTCGGCGCCAGCCAGCGCTCGACGTCGTCGACCAGCGTGAAGGCGGCCGGCACGATCACCAGCGTCAGCGCGGTCGAGGTGATCAGGCCGCCGATGACGGCGATCGCCATCGGTTGGCGGAACGCCGTGTCACCGCCGAGGCCGAGAGCGACCGGCAGCATGCCGGCCACCATGGCGACCGTGGTCATGACGATCGGTCGGGCACGCTTGTGACCGGCCTCGAGGATGGCAGTGAGGCGGTCCTTGCCGGCGCGCATCTCCTCGATGGCGAAATCCACCAGCAGGATCGAGTTCTTGGCGACGATGCCCATCAGCATCAGCAGGCCGATGAACACCCCGAGCGAGGCGGAGAAGCCGGTGATCAGCAGCGCCAGCACCACGCCACCGATCGACAGCGCCAGCGAGATCATGATGGTGATCGGCTGCAGCACGCGCGCGAACAGCAGTACCAGTACTGCGAACACCATGAGGATGCCGGTGCCCATGGCGATCGCCATGTTGCCGATCAGCTCGTTCATGTACTTGGCGTCGCCGACGTCCACCCGGTGCACCCCCTGGGGCAGCTTCTTCAGGGTTGGCAGGTTGTAGATGGCCTTCATCGCGGGTCCGAGCTCGGCGCCCTTCAGGTCCGCATCGATGAACAGACGCCGGCTCTGGTTATAGCGGCGCACGCGGGTCGGTCCTTCGCCGAAGCTGATGTCGGCGACCGCCTTGAGCGGCACCGTCCCGCCGTTGGCGGTGCGCACCGGCAGATTCTCCAGCGTCGTGAGGCTCTTGCGGCTGTCCTCGAGCAGGCTCACGCGGATCGGCACCTGGCGGTCGGCGAGTGAGAACTTGGCGCTGTTCTGGTCGAGATCGCCGAGCGTGGCGATGCGGATCGTCTCACTGATGCTCTCGACCGTCACGCCGAGCTGCGAGGCGAGGTCGAGGTGCGGGTGCACCAGGATCTCCGGGCGCGGCAGGTCGTTGTTGATACGCGCATCGCGCACGAACGGCAGCGTGCTCATCTCCTCGACCACCTTGCGCGCGGTGTCGTAGGTGAGCTGCGGGTCATCGCCGGTGATGTAGATGTTGACGTCGCGGCCGTTGCCGTTGCGCTGGAAGTGCATCTGCGCATCGGGGATGGCCTTGAGCTGCTGGTAGACGCGGTCCTCCCACTCGCGCTGGGTGACGCGGCGCTCGCTCTTGGGCACCAGCGCGATGTCCAGTTCCGCCTGGCGCACACCCTCGTCGCTCGAGCCGACCAGCTCCACCACGTCCTTCACTTCCGGCTGGCGCGCGAGGATGCGATAGGCGGCCGCGGTGATGCGCGAGGTGTCCTCGAGGCGCACGCCGGGCGGCAGCTCGACGGTCAGCGTGGCGGACCCGGTGTCGGCCTCGGGTATGAAGGAGAACGGCACGAACACCGCGAAGCCGACGAGCGACAGGATGAACACCACGCCGCCCGCCGCCACGGTCTTCCAGCGGTGCAGGGCGCACCAGCGCAGCGTGCGCAGGTACCAGGCCATGACCGGCCCGTCGGTGTGCTCGGCGATCTTGTCGGATTTGAGCGTATAGGCAGCGAGCACCGGCGTGATCAGCCGCGCCACCAGCAGCGAGAAGAACACCGCCGCCGCGACGGTCAGGCCGAACTGGCGGAAATACTGCCCGGTGATACCGCCCATGAAGCTCACCGGCAGGAATACCGCGATGATGGTGGCCGAGGTCGCCACCACCGCCAGCCCGATCTCGTCGGCGGCATCGAGCGCCGCCTGGTAGGCGCCCTTGCCCATGCGCATGTGGCGCACGATGTTCTCGATCTCCACGATCGCATCGTCCACCAGCACGCCGGCCACCAGCGACAGGGCGAGCAGGCTGATCGAGTTGAGCGTGAAGTCCAGCCACAGCATGGCGGCGAACGCCGGGATCGCGGACAGTGGGATGGCGAGTGCCGAGATGAGCGTGGCGCGGGTGTTGCGCAGGAACAGGAACACCACCAGCACCGCGAGGACCGAGCCTTCCACCAGCGCGCTCAGCGCCGAGTGATAGGTGTCCTTGGTGTAGTCGACGCTGGTGTAGATGAGCGTCATCTTCACCTGCGGATTTTCCTTGCGGATCTTGGCCAGCTCCTCCTGGATGGCGGTATCGACGCTGACGTCGGAATAGCCCTTGGCCTTGACCACGCCGAAGGTGGTCGCCGGGCGTCCGTCGAGGCGCGCCACCGAGCGTATCTCGCCGACGCTGTCGCGCACCTCGGCGAGGTCGGCGAGGCGCGCGAAGCGCCCGCCCGAGAGTGTGATCTGCGCGCCGGCGAGCGCCGCGGCGGTGCGCGCTCCGCCCAGCACGCGGATCGCCTGCTCGCCGTTGCCGAGCTGCGCGCGGCCGCCGGCGGTGTCGAGATTGAGCGTGCGCAGCTGCTCGTTCACCTCCGCGGCCGTGATGCCGAGCGCCTGCATGCGTGCCGGGTCGAGCTCGACGCGGATCTCGCGGTTGACGCCGCCGCCGCGCTGCACCTGCGCGACCCCGGTCACGTTGAGCAGGCGCTTGGTGATGGTGTTGTCGACGAACCAGGACAGCTCCTCCTCGGTGAGCGAGCTGGAGCTGACGCCGTAATACTCCATCGGGCCGCCGTCGGCGTTGACGCGCTGGACCACCGGCTCCTGGATGCCCTGCGGCAGCAGCACCCGCACCTTGGCGACCGCATCGCGCACGTCCGCGACCGCGCGGTCGACCGGCGTGCCGAGCTCGAACTGCACGAAAATGAAGCACTGCCCCTCGACCGCCCAGGAGGTGATGCTGTCGAGATTGCCGATGCCGGCGATGGCGCCTTCCACCTTCTGCAGCACCTGGGTCTCCAGCTCCTGCGGGGCGGCGCCCGGCTGCTCGATGGTCACCGTGACCCCGGGGAAGGAGATGTCCGGGTCGGCCGTGACCGGCAGGCGCATGAAGGACACCAGCCCCATGAACAGCAGCACCACGAACAGCACGATCGGGGGAAGCGGATGGCGGATGGCCCACGCGGAGATGTTCTTCATCAGCGCTGTCCCGTGCTAGGGCGTCTGGGGCGCAGGAGTCACCGTGGAAACCGTCACCTGCTCCCCTTCGCGCAGGAAACCCGCCGCGGTCGCCACCACGCGCTCGCTGCCGGTCAACCCGGACGCGATCACCACGCCCTCGTCGGAGGTGTCTGCCACGCGCACCGCGCGCCGTTGCACGTGGCTTGCGGAGTCGATGATGAACACGTAACTGCCCTTGGTGTCGGTGAGCACGGCGGTCTGCGGTACCACCGGACGCATGGCTTTGCCGATACCCACCGTGGCGTGCGCGAAGGCGCCCGGGCGCAGCGCCGGGTCGGGCTGCAGCGTGATGCGGATTTCGCCGAGGCGGCTCAGCGGATCGATGATGGCGCCGAGCAGGCGCACGCGGCCCTCGAAGGCCTGCGGCAGGCCGGTGAGGGTCACCGTGGCGGCATCGCCTACCTTGACCTGCGCCAGATCCTGCTCCGCGAGCTGCCCGCGCATCTCCACCTCACCGCCGCTCGCCACGCGGAACAGCGCATCACCGCCCGGGTTGGCGATCTGGCCGACCTCGGCGCGACGGGTGAGCACGGTGCCCTCGACCGGCGCCACGATGCGCGCGCGATTCAAGCGTGCTTCGCTTTCGGCGAGCTGCGCGGCGACGACCTTGACGTTGGCGGCATCGGTCACTGCAGTAGCGCGGCGCTTCTCGATGTCTTCGGCGGACAGCGCGCCGGCCGCCTCGACGCCCTGGGCGCGCCGGTATTCGGCGGCCGACAGCGCCGCCTGGGCCTGCGCCTGCTCGAGCGAGGCGCGCAGCCGGTTGACCTGCGGCACCATCACCGCATCGTCGATCTTCGCCAGCAGCTGGCCGCGCTTCACGTGGTCGCCGGCCTCGACGTACACCGCCACGATGCGTCCGGTGTCACCGTCGTTGCCGATCGGCATGTCGTAGCGGGCGGCGATCGCGCCGGTGAAGGTCACGCTCGAGGTCACGGCCTTGAGCCCCGGCGTCATGACGGAAATGAGCGGAATGTTCAGCTGGTCGGCGAGCGCCACGAGCACCGGCTTCGGGTGCAGGATCCGCCACGCCACGAGCGCGGCGACCAGCAGCACGACCAGCGCGCCGAGCGGGATCAGCCAGCGGCGTGGCGGCGGTCCGGCCGGCAGCGGCTCGAGCTGCGCCAAGTCGTCGGCAGGCAAACGCCCGGGGCGATCGCGCCCGATCCAGGTAACGTGCTCGTCCTGGGTTTCGGGGGTGCTCATGATGGCTTCCGGTTTCGTGGCCACGCTGCAGTCTCTCGTTCCCTGACGCCGATGATCGGCGACGCACTCAGGCTTTGACGCCGCGAGCTGCCCGGCAGTTTAAGGCCCGCCGCGCGCATTCCAGCAGCGGAAGCGCCAGGCAGATGCGGGCGGGCGACGGGCCGAAAACCGCGGGATGGTGCCGGGAATAAGAACAGCTGGCCTGCAATAACGCGTCTCAACGGCTCCGGCACCAGCGTAATCAAAGCCCACTAGTTTACCCCCAAGACCGCGTGGACCGGTACCGCGGTGCGCCGGTGCGTGTCGGGTTGCTTTACATTGATGCCGCACATCCACAGGGCAGCGGCGCGTGCCCCGTCAACGACCCGGAGTCGTTCTGGAAGGGCGCGCCGGGCGCCCTTGTTGCTCTAAACTGAAGGTCGGTCGCCGCGCAGCTCCGCGCGGCGCAAGTTTGGGAGCACTACGATGAAAAGGACTTGCACTGCGCTGCGTGGCTGTCTGGCGCTGGCGTTGCTTGGAGCCGCCGCCTCGGTCCACGCCGCCCCCAATTTGCTGACCAACGGCAGCTTCGAGCTCGGCACCTTCACCGATCAGGGTAACGACACCGAGACGTTCACCGCCGGCTCGACGGTGATGACCGGTTGGACGACCATTGGCAACTTTGTTTCGTGGATCGGGCCCACCAATCCGTTTGTCCTCTCGGCCCAGGACGGAAAGTACTTCCTCGACCTCACCGGCTACCAGGCCGGCGCTCCGTTCGGGGGAGTGACACAGGCGATCGCGACCACGCCTGGTAAGCAGTACGACCTGAGTTTTTATCTCGGCAGCTATACGGCCCGCTGGGGTGGTCCCCCGGTCTCCATCACCGCCACGGCGGGTGGCGCGACCGAGGTCTTTACCAACGGCTCAGCCACCAGCAGCTCCACCTGGACGCTCGAGAGCCTGCCGTTCACGGCCGCGGGAACGAGTACCACGATCTCGTTGCTCGGTGAGGCAGGCGTTGACTACATCGGCCTGGACAACGTCGGCGTGCAATGCGTGAGCCAGGGGGGCTGTGGCGGTGGCACGGGAGTGCCCGAACCGGCGACGCTCGGCCTCATGAGCCTCGGCCTCGGTGCCCTCGGACTGCGGCGGCGTCGGCGCCTGCGGGCGGCTACCAACTGATGCTCGACCGCAGGCGCAAGCGATGGGGCTAACCCCCTGATTAAGTTCAATGCCAGCCCTGATTTCTTGCGATTCGGGATAAACGGCCTATGATGAGTTTGACGTCTCCGGCAGGCCTGCAAAGCCCGGGGTTGAACATGAACACCTTCCGCAAATCGATCATCGCTTCGGCGGTCGCATTGAGTGTCGGGCTCGCCTCGCAGGCGTACGCGGCAGTTGATGTGTACCTGGACGTCAACGGAACCGTGGGGCCGTCGACGCCCGTGATGCCGGGGATCAACGTACTGACCTGGTCGTGGGGTACGGGGAATGGTGGTGCCGTCAGTATGCAGGGTCCGGTCCCGACGACCGGGCTGTTGTTTGACGCGGGCACCGCCGGCGCCATCACGATGATGAGCACGGCTCCCGGGGCCCAGACGCTCGACATTACGGAAACCGGCTTGATGTCCGGTGGCGCGATGATCTTCAAGAGCAGTTTCACTGGCCCGCTGTTCGACGCGGGTGACACGTTCACCCGTACCTTCATGGTCACGCCGAATGGCGGCAGCCCTATCGTGCTGGGCTCGGTCAGCGGCGATACGACGATGGGGCGCGTCTTCACCGTGCCGGAGTCCTTCACCGGACCGTATTCGCTCACCGAGGCAATCGTGTTCGATGCCGTCAAGCCCGGTGACTCGTTCAGCATCGATGACTCCGTGTCGACGTCGGTGCCGGAGCCGGCGACGCTGGGCTTGCTGGCGCTGGGGTTCGCTGGCGTTGGAGTTGCGCGCCGCAAGCGCAGGAACTGATAACTGATTGAAGCCTTCGGTGGCTACTAAGACGCCCGCGCAGATGCGGGCGTTTTTGTTTTAAGAGGGGATGGTGCCGGGAATAGGATTCGAACCTACGACCCGCGCATTACGAATGCGCTGCTCTACCAACTGAGCTATCCCGGCGCTGTTGCGGCAAACCAGGAATCTTACAGTTTTTTGCGAAGCCGGATTACCAGGTCGATGCCGGCGACTTCCGTGCCCGGCGGGGGCGGGGGCAGGCGGCTGAACTCCACGGCCGGAACGGGCACGTCGATGAGCGCGCCGCTCGAGGGGTCATGGAAGTGATAGTGCGGCTCGACGTTCGAATCGAACCAGGCGCGCGAGCCATCCACCGAGAGCTGCCGGATCAGGCCGCGCAGGGCGAACAGGTTCAGCGTGTTATAGACCGTGGCCTTGGAAACCCGCGCGCCGGCTGCACGCAGCTGCGCCAGGATCTGCTCGGCAGACAGATGCTGGGGCGCGGACAGCAGCAGCGTCGCGATGCGCACCCTCTGTGCCGTGGGGCGGATGCCACACTCGCTGAGGCGCCGCTCGCAACCGCTGGTGCCGCCACTGGCAGCTGACTGGGCATTAAGCTCCATGATCGATGCATTATAGGGACAATAGGCTGCGTATTCACGGTTCGACTTCGGAGGGCTTAGGTGAACTGGGAGCTGTTCGCGGGCTTCCTCGCGCTCACCGTGGTGCTGGTGCTCATTCCCGGGCCGATCGTGACACTGGTGATCGCCACCGGCGCCACCTTCGGGGTACGCGCCGGGCTGCTCACGGTCGCCGGCACCTCCGTGGGCAATGCCGTGCTGGTCGCACTGATCGCGGTGGGGCTTTCATGGGTGGTGGCGCACGCGCTCTATCTGTTCGAGCTGCTGCGCTGGATCGGCGCGGTTTACCTGGTGTGGCTCGGGGTCCGTGCCTGGCGCAACGCCGGGCAGGGGCGCGCCGCCGCCCCGGGCGCGCGAGTGTATTTCCGGCGCGGCTTCGTGGTGGCGCTGTCCAATCCGAAGACCATCGCCTTCTTCACGGCGTTTCTGCCGCAGTTCGTGGATCCGGCGTTGCCGGCCGGCCGTCAGCTGGCCGTGATGTGCACCGTCGCGGTGCTGCTCGCCGCGGCGAGTGACTCCTGCTGGGCGATCGCCGCCGGGCTCGGTCGCGGGTGGCTGGTGAGCCCACGGCGCTCGCGCATCCTCGCACGCGCCTCGGGACTCACCCTGATCGGGGCGGGCATCTGGCTGTCGCTGGCGCGGCGGCCCGCCTGAGGTGCGCGGCGCTGCCGGTTACGGCAGCTTGCTTTGCAGGTGGCGCGCGAGCTCGGCGATGGTGGGGAAATCGAACAGCTCGGTGAGCTCGACCTTGCCCGGGTATTCGCGATCGATCTGCTCGTGGATCTCGATCAGCTTCAGCGAGCTGGCGCCAACATCGAAGAGGTTGTCGTGGATGTCGATGCGCTTGCCCTCGAGCGCCGCATCGCAGATCGCCTTGAGCTTGTCCTCGATCAGGCTGTGCGGGGCGTGTTCCGGTCCGCGCTGCGCGGCGCGCAGCGCCGCAAGCTCGGCGAGCTCCGGCTGGAACTCGCCGTCGCGGTAGCTCTCCTCGAGCAGGTGGCGCTGGATCTTGCCGCTGGTGGTCTTGGGGATGCGCTTGACCGGGACCACCTCGGCGACCTCGACCCCGGCCTGCTCGTTGATGACACGCGCCACCTGCGTGGCGAGCGGCAGGAACTCCGCCGTGCCGCCGCGGTGCAGGACGAACACGACCAGCTGCTCGAGCTGCGTGCCGTTCGGGCGCACGCCGGCCGCCACCACCTTGCCCAACTCCAGGCCCGGCACGCGCTGCGCGATCGCCTCGAGGTCGTGCGGATAGTAGTTCTGGCCGTTGACGAAAATGATCTCCTTGGCGCGTCCGGAGACGAACAGCTCGCCGTCGTGAATCAAGCCGAGGTCGCCGGTGCGCAGCCAGCCGTCGGCGCTGAAGGCGGCGGCGTTGGCCGGCGGGTCCTCGAAGTAGCCGCGCGTCACGTTCTCGCCACTGATGTGGATGTTGCCGATGCGGTCGGCAGGCAGCTCGCGGTCCTCGTCGTCGGCGATGCGCACTCGGCAGTAGGGGATCGCGCGCCCCTCTGAGACCAGCTGCACGCCGTCGCGGTCCGACTCGTCCACCGGCACGACCGGCGTGCCTACGCCCATGCGGTGGCGGTTGAGCCGCAGTGTGCGCAGCGGCGCACCCTCCTGCGGGAAGCTCACCGCCAGTGAGGCTTCCGCCAGACCGTACACCGGGAACATCGCCGTGCGCTTCAGCCGCGCGGGCGCGAGCCGCGCCAGAAACTCCTCGCACAGCTCGACCGAGATCGGCTCGGCGCCGTTGAAGATGTAGCGCACCGCGGACAGGTCGAGGCTCTCGACCGGGCGCTCGCCCAGCACCTTGAGGTAGTGCCGGTAGCCGAAATTCGGCGAGCACAGGATGCTGGCGCGCACCCGCGCGGCGAACGTGAGCCACAGCAGCGGCCGGCGGATGAATAGCTCGGTGGGCATGAGGTGCCCGTGCACGCGGTTGATGAACATCACCACGTGAAAGCCGATGAGTCCCATGTCGTGGGTCAGTGGCATCCACGAGAGGCTCACGTCGTCCTCGGTGAAGCCGGCCGCCTCGGTGGCGCCGTAGACGTTGGCGAGGATGTTGCCGTGGGTGAGCACCACCCCCTTGGGCTCGCTGGTGGAGCCGGAAGAGAACTGGATGAAGGCGGTGTCGGCGGGGCTGGCGCGCTGCACGCTGCCCGCGCGCGAGATGTCGTCGAGATCATCGACCAGGAATGCCTGGCGGCGCAGGGCCTCGAACACCCGGGTTTCCCCGGCCTGCGTCGCGAAGGCGCCGATGCGCTCGAGCGAGCGGCGCTCGGTGTAGATGAACGGCTTGTCGAGGCGACGCGCAATGCGCAGCAGCTTGTGGCGGTGCTCGTCGCTGATGCCGAGCGCTACCGGCACCGGCACGATGCCGCCGAGGATCGCCGCCCAGAACACGTCGATGAACTGCTCGTTGTTGTTCAGGAGCAGGATCAGCTTGTCGCCGCGGCGGGCGCCGATGCGCTGCAGGTGCCAGAGGATGCCGAGCGCGCGCTGGTGAAGCTCGCCGCACGAGACCGCGCGCGTCTCGTTCTCGCCCTCCAGGTAGCTGATGCTGCGCGCCGCGCTGCGGTTGTTCTCGAAGGCCTCGGTGAGCGTCGTGGCTTTGGCCATCAGCGGGCTTCCAGCCGCATGTGCAGGGGGTGGCGCGTGCGCAGGTTGATCTGCGCCTCGAGCTCGAGCGGTTTACCGGGAACGTAGATCAGGCGGTAGCGCCGCGCGACCAGGAACAGGTGCATGAGCATCTCGTAGAGCGCCAAGGTCTCGCCGATGCAGTGACGGGGACCGGCGGCGAACGGCATGTAGGCGAAGCGCGTCCGCTCGGTCTCGTGCCCGGGTGCGAAGCGCTCGGGCCGGAAGGCATCCGGATCCTCCCAGAACTGCGGATGACGGTGCAGCAGGTAGAGCGGCAGCAGCACGTTGGTGCCGGGAGGAATGGGGTAGCCGCCGAGCACGTCGGCCTCGATCGTGCGGCGCGACAGCACCCACCCCGGCGGATACAGCCGCAGCGCCTCGTTGACCACCTGGCCGGTGTAGGTGAGCGTCTCCACCTGCGCGAGCTCCGGGGCGAGCGGGTAGTCGACTGCGTCGATCTCCGCGTGCAGCCGCGCCTGGACTTCCGGGTGCTGCGACAGCAGGTACCAGGTCCAGTTGAGCCCGCTGGCGGTGGTTTCGTGGCCGGCGACGATGAGTGTCATGATCTCGTCCACGAGCGCTCGCTCGCCCATCGGCTCACCGCTCTCCTTGTCGCGCACCTGCATGAGCATCGCCAGGAAATCCAGGTGCTCCTCCGGCTCGGCGCGGCGCCGGGCGATCAGCTGGGTCACGAGGCGGCCGAGCGAGCGGAATTTGTAGGCGAACTGCAGGTCGCGCGACTGCTCGCGCGTGACTACCTCGAAGGGATTGGCGCCGAACTGCTGCGTCAGGCGGTCGAGATCGCGCCCGAAGATCGAGCGCAGCACAATCTCAAGAGTGAGCGCGCTCATCTCGTCGGTGAGGTTCACGGTCGCGCCGCCGCGCGCGAGTGCGTCCCAGCGGGCGATGAGCCGCTCGTGCGCCGCGGCGATCACGCTCGCGAACTGGTTGATGACGCGGCGGTGGAACAGCGGCTGCATCATGTAGCGCTGGCGCTTCCACAGCTCGCCTTCGCTGGTCATGATGCCCTTGCCGAGCAGGATGCGGACGCGATCGAGACCGACGCCCTTGGTGTAGTTCTTGTGGTTGGCGACCAGCACCCGCTTCACGTCGTCCGGGTGGTGGATGACATAGGTATAAGATCGCCGGGCGGGCACGAACACCCGGTAGGTGTCCCCGAGGCGGGCGAACAACGCGATCATGTGCTCCAGGGAATCGTCCGTGGAGCCGACGTCGAATTGCAGCTCGGCCTCGGGAGGTATGCGGTTCGCGGGTGCGGCGGCAGTCATGCAAGCTGTTGAAAGGGAAACTTTAATCTTATATCACAGCGACCTGCGCGGTCAGTGGCCGCTAGCCGCTAGTCGCGCCTTCGTCGCGCGCCTGCCTTACGCCCGCCGTCTGGCGCTGCGTGCCGCGCGCGACGCCGATCGCGCGAGCCTCGCGGGGATCGCGCTCGCGCTGCGTGCGCTCGAACGCGTACTGGGACGACGCGTGAGCGCCGGCGAGCTCAAGTTTCATGCCGGGGCCAAGCCGCGCCTCGCATCGCGCGCGGCGGGCGCGGCGGGCGCAGCGGGCGCAGCGGATGCGGCGGGCGCGGCGGCTGACTTCAGCATTTCGCACTCGGGCGCCTATGTCGGCTGCGTGGCGGCGGCGCGCGGCTGCGTCGGCCTGGACATCGAGGTCGGCACGCAGCCGCGCATCGCGCAGTGGGTGCTGCGCGAGGCGACGCTCAAGGCGACCGGCGAGGGACTGCGCGGCTGGCGCGCGAGCGATGCGCCGCAGTCGCGCGCGGACGGCACCGTGTGGCGTGGACGGCACTGGCATGTGCGGCGCCTGGAACTCTTCCCCGGCGCCGCTGCCGCCGTGGTCGCCAGCGAGCCGCTGCAGGCGCTCGAGACGCAGGCCGTTGCGCTGGAGGAGCTGTTCGACGCATGAGCGCGGACGACGACGGCGGACTGCGCAACACCCTGTACCGCACGATCACGCGCTCCAGCCGGCGCATGACGCCGGCGCGGCGCCTGCTGTACGCACTCGTCGTGCCGCTGGCGCTCGGCATCATCCGCGCCTGGTGGGCGAGCGGCCGCGTGGTACGCGTCGTGGGCGGCGAGCATCTCGACGCCGCGCTCGCGCGCGGCCCGTCGCTGGTGCCGTGCTACTGGCATCAGCATCAGCTTTATTGCGGCAAGTACCTGGTGGAGCAGCGCGCCCGCGGGCTCACGGTCGGCTGGCTCATCAGCCCCTCCGTGGACGGGGAGCTCGGCGCCATGCTGGTGCGCCGTTTTGGTGGGGCGGTGATCCGCGGCTCCTCCACGCATACCGGCGCACGCGCACTGCGCGACTACTACCAGGCGCTGGTGAAGGACAACATCTCCCCGGTCATCACCCCGGACGGTCCGCGCGGGCCGCGCTTCAGATTCAAGCCCGGCGCGCTGCTGCTCGCGCAGATGTCGGGGCGGCCGGTGCTGCCCATGTCCTATGCGGCCTCGCGCGCCTGGCTCATCAAATGGGACAAGTTCGTCATCCCGGTGCCGTTCGCGCGCATCGCGCTCGCGATCGGCCCGCCGGTCTACGTGCCGCGCGTCATCGGTGCAGCCGGGCTCGAGGGCCTGCAGCGGCAGATGGAGCAGGAGCTCAAGCGCCTCTACGGGGTCGCGCGCGCCGCCGTGGACCTGGGCGCTTAGCGCGCGCGCAAAGGCCGTCGCCGGGATTCTGTTAATTGGCTAATCACAGCCCGAACAGTGCGTTAGCTTGTGTTCCTGCAACGGTGTGCGAGAATCTCCCGCAACTACTTGGAATATGACAGCAGGGAGACCTCGAGTCCGTGATGTTTACGTCACGCCCGGAGGCTGAACAGTTAGTTACGCTGCATTCCTAGGGTTAGCGGGAGGCTTCAGGCTCACATGACGACTCCGCCGCCGGATAAGCCGGCGGACTTTACCGCGTCCGACATACTTTCCGCCGATGCCTGGACCGGTCGGAGCCCCAAGCCCGTGGTCGGGGTCGATGTCGTGTACACCAAGATCGCGGTCGATTTCCAGAACATGCGCCGCGATACCGTCGAGGAATGCGTGCGGCGCAATCTCGAGCTGCTGCGCGGTGCCACCGGATCCGACTGCGCCTTTCTCGCCTCGCTCAATCCCGAGGACGGGACCGTCGCGGAGGTACAGCTGGCGCGCAGCGCGTTCGCCCAGTGCCGGCCCGAGGGCCTCATCGGGCTCCCCCTCGACGGTTTCCCGTGGCTGAAGGGGCGTCTCGAGCACCTGCGACTCTCGGAGTTGCGCGACAGCAGCGCCCCGCGCAAGGAACAGGCGGCAGAAGCGGCGCGGTTCGCGGAGCTGCACATCGGTTCTGCGCTCATCGTCGCGCTGCACACGCAGGGCAAGCCGGCCGGTTTCCTCGGGCTGGCGCACGCCATGCCGCGCGGCGCCTGGGACGTGAACCTGCAGCTGCTGATGAAGCTCATCGGCACCAGTCTCGCCACCGGGCTCGACCGCATCCGCATCGAGGCGCGCCTCGCCAAGCTCGAGGAGCGCACCAACCTGTTTCAGGCCGCTGCCAACGACGGCATGTGGGATTTCGACGTCGAGAGCAACGAGGTGTACTTCTCGCCGCGCTGGAAGGCGATGCTCGGCTACGGCGACGACGACATGCGCGGCTCGCCTGACTGGCGCAGCCTGGTGCATCCGGACGACCTGTCGCGGGTGCAGGCCGCGATCCGCGATCACGTCGCCGGCAAGACGCCGATCTTCGAGAGCACGCATCGCATGCGCCACCGCAACGGCGAGTGGCGCTGGGTGATCAGCCGTGCCACCGCGCGCGTCGACAAGCACGGCCGGCTGCTGCGCCTGGTGGGCGTCGAGCTCGACATCACCGAACGCAAGCTCTACGAGGAGGCGCTGTTTCGCGAGAAGGAGAGCGCGCAGATCACCCTGCAGTCGATCGGCGACGGCGTCATCACCACCGATGCAAACTCGACCATCGACTACATCAACCCGGTCGCCGAAGAGCTGACCGGCTGGCGCCTGGAAGACGCCATGGGCCGCCCGGTCGAGGAGATCTTCCGTGCGTTCCACGAGGAGACCTGCGAACCGCTGGAGAACCCGCTGTCGGTGGCGATCCGGCGCATCCGTCCGATCAAATCGGTCCGGCCGATGCTGCTCATCCGTCGCGACGGCAACGAGCTGTACGTCGAGAGCACCGCCGCGCCGATCCGCGACGGCGCCGGCCACGTGGCCGGCGGCGTGCTGGTGTTCCACGACGTCAGCGAATCGCGCGAGCTCAACCGCCGGCTCTCCTACCACGCCAGCCACGACCTGCTGACCGGGCTGGTCAACCGCCGCGAATTCGAGAGCCGTCTCGAGCGGGCACTGAAGAGCGCCAAGGCGCGCGAAGCCTCCTACGCGCTGTGCTACCTCGACATCGACCAGTTCAAGATCGTCAACGACAGCTGCGGTCACAGCGCCGGCGATGCGCTGCTCGGCCAGGTGGGCGCACTGCTGAAATCCAAGGTGCGCTGGCGCGATACGCTGTCGCGCCTCGGCGGCGACGAATTCGGCATACTGCTGGAGAGCTGCTCGCTCGATGAGGCGATGCGCACCGCCGAGACGCTGCGCGAGGGAGTACGCAACTTCCGCTTCACCTGGGAGGACCGGGTGTTCCGCCTCGGCGCCAGCATCGGCGTGGTGCCGATCACCGCCGATAACGAGGACGTCGCTTCGATCCTCTCGGCCGCGGACAGCGCCTGTGCCGCCGCCAAGGAAGGCGGCCGCAACCGCGTCCACAGCTTCGCCGAGAACGACATCGAGCTGATGCGGCGGCGACGCGAGATGCAGTGGGCGGCGCGCATCAACGCGGCGCTCGAGGAGGGACGCTTCGAGCTCTACCGCATGGCGATCCAGCCACTGCAGCGCGTCGAGGTCGGCGCACACTACGAGCTGCTGCTGCGCATGAAGGACGAGAGCGGGCGCATCGTGGCGCCGAACGACTTCATCGCCGCGGCCGAGCGCTACGGCATCACCCCGGCGATCGACCGGTGGGTGATCGAGAATGCCTTCCGCTGGCTGGTTTCCGAGGCCGACGAGCGCCAGAACCTGTTCCAGTGCTCCATCAACCTGTCCGGGCAGAGCCTGGGCGACGACAAGTTCCTGCCGTTCGTCATCGACCAGTTCCATCGCAGCGGGCTGGACGCGTCCAAGATCTGCTTCGAGATCACCGAGACCGCGGCGGTGGCGAGCTTCTCGCAGGCGAACCGCTTCATCCAGGCGCTCAAGGAGCTCGGCTGCAAGTTTGCGCTCGATGACTTCGGCACCGGCCTGTCCTCGTTCGGTTACCTCAAGCACTTCCCGGTCGATTACCTGAAGATCGACGGCAGCTTCGTGCGCGAGATCCTGCGCGATCCGATCGATCGGGAGATGGTGCGCTCGATCAACGAGATCGGGCATCTCACCGGCAAGCAGACCATCGCCGAGTTCGCCGAGAATGCCGAGATCATCCAGATGCTCACCAGCCTCGGCGTCGACTACGCGCAGGGCTACGGCGTCGCCCAGCCGCAGCGCGTGCTGAAGTCAGCCGTCGCCTAAGTCCCGCAGCGGACTTGTGACCGGGCCCCGCCCGGTGTCAACATGCTCCCCGGCAACCATGGCAGCGTGAGCAAGCCGTGAAACTGCCAGCCATCCTGCGCGCACTGCGCGGCCGCTACGGGCCGCCGCCGGCTGCGCCGAGCCGCGATCCGTTCGAGCTGATTCTGTGGGAGCAGGTCGCGTACCTCGCCCCCGATACCCGGCGACAGGAGGCGTACGACGCGCTGCGCGAGCGGGTGGGATTGGCGCCGCGCGCCGTGGCCCGAGCACCGGCCGCGCAATTGACGGCGATTGCCCGCCTCGGCGGCAGCATTGCCCCCGCGATCCGCGCGCAGCGCATGCGGCACTCGGCACAGCTGGTATTGCGGCGCTGGGACGGTGATCTGCACGCAGCGCTCGCACTGCCGCCCGCCGCGGCACGCCGCGCACTGGCCGCATTCCCCATGATCGGCAAGCCCGGTGCCGACAAGATTCTCGCCTTCACCGGCACCGCGCGGCTGATTCCGCTCGACTCGAACGGCCTGCGCGTGCTGCAGCGCTTAGGGCTGGCACCCGTATCCGACAACTACGGCCGTGACTACCGCGCTGCCCAGGAGGCGATTGCCACCGCCGTGCCGCGCACGGCACGGGCCTGCATCGCCGCCTACTACCTGCTGCGCGAGCATGGGCAGCAGACCTGTCGTCGCTCCGCGCCGCGCTGCGCCGAGTGTCCGCTGCGCGCGGGCTGCCCTACCGGCAGGGCTGCGCGCGCGCCCGGCGCTGCCCGCGCGCGCTACGGCGCGTAGAAGTAATAGTCTGCGCTATACGGTACGCGCGCCTCACGGCCCACCTTCGCCGCATCGCAGTTGCTGGCTGACGGTGCCGCGCCGCCGTGAGTGTGCAGGCGCTGCACGGTGGTCACTGAGTCGAGCAGGCCGCTGCCGGAGTGGCCGACGACGTTCACCAGCAGCCACGGGACCGCTCGCGGGTCGGGGGAGTCGGCGTGTGCGGCGGCCTTGCCGGTGATCTCACTGCCGTCCTTGTACTTCCAGCTGGGGCCCGCGGAGTGGTGCCCAACCACGGCGCCGTGGGCGTCGTGCAGCCGCGCGTCCGGTGCCTTCAGCGTCCATTGAAACTGGCCGTCCGCGGCGGCCCCGCACAGGTAGATCTGCGCGCCCACGGCATGCACCGCCAGGACCAGCTTGGCGTCGACGGGCGCACGCAGCGCGTCCGGCGCGTCAGCCGGCGCTGCGATCTGTGCCGCAACAGCGTGGGTAACGAGGAGCAGCGCCACCACGCACGGGAATCTGCGCCAGGGGTTGTGAGAGCTCATGGTTGCACCTTTCTGCCTGTCGATTCCTTGGGACGCGCGGCGGCTGTCTCAACCGCCGCCGAAGCTCAGACGCATCGACAGATCGAGCGCCTGGACGTGCTTGGTGAGGCTGCCGACGGAGATGTAGTCGACGCCGGTGGCGGCGATCGCCCGCACCGTCTCGAGCGTGACGCTGCCGGAGGCCTCGAGCTTCGCCTGCGCGCCATGGGCGCGGTTGCGGGTGACGGCGGCCTGCAGATCGCGCAGGCTGAACTCATCCAGCAAGATGATGTCCGCCGGCGCGGCGAGCGCCTCTTCGAGCTCTGCGAGCGACTCGACCTCGACTTCGACGCAGATGGCGGGCGCGCTGTGTCTCGCGGCGGCGACCGCCGCGCTGATCGAGCCCGCGGCCGCGATGTGATTCTCCTTGATCAGCACTCGGTCGTAGAGGCCCATGCGGTGGTTGTCGCCGCCGCCGCAGCGCACCGCGTACTTCTGCGCGCTGCGCAGCCCGGGCAGCGTCTTGCGCGTGTCGAGAATGCGGCAACCGGTGCCGGCGATGGCGTCGACGAAGCGTCGTGTCACGGTCGCAGTCCCCGACAGCAGCTGCAGGAAATTGAGCGCGGTGCGCTCGCCGCTGAGCACGGCACGCGCCGGGCCGCTGACGGCGAAGATGACCTGCGCGGGCTCGAGCCGTGCGCCGTCCTCGGCGCGCCAGTCGAGGCGCACGCGCGTATCGAGCCGCCGGAAGGTTTCCTCGGCCCAGGCGCGGCCGCACAGGATCCCGGCCTCGCGCGTGACGGTCGCGCCGCGCACCTGCTGTGCCGCGGGCACCAGCGCCGCCGTCACGTCGCCGCTGCCGATGTCCTCGCGCAGCGCCGCCTCGACCTGGGCGTCGAGATCAGCCGGAAGCGCGGGAGGCAAGCCGTCCTGCGCTTTTTGCGTCAGCCGAAGGGCAGGCCATGGGTCGCTCCGGCCATGCACATGAGCATGGGGATCGACAGCACGAAGTTCACGCGCGAGGCCATGCCCGCGACCTTGCGTGCCTTCGCCTTCTGTTCGTCGGTGGCGGTGACGATCCCGAGGATCTTCTTCTGGTTCGGCCAGATCACGCCCCACACGTTGAACAGCATGATGGTGCCGAGCCACGCGCCGATGCCGATGACCAGCAGGTAGTGCTGCGACTGAGCGCCCGGCAGCGCGCCGAGCGTGAAGGCGCCGAGGAAGTTCCCGCCGCGACCGAGCAGCCACGCACCGCCCAGCCAGGTGGCGAGCGCCGACCAGCGGAACCAGAACAACGCACGTGGGGCCACGTACTTGGTGATGCCGGCCCCGCCCGGACCGCCCTTGTCCGCCGCGGCGTCGGCCAGCGCCGGAGTCTGCGCGACGTTGAAGTAGTACAGCAGGCCGATCCAGAACACCCCGCTGACGATGTGGAACCAGCGCGCCAGCCCGAGTTCATAGAAATGAGCGCCGCCAATCAGCACCGCCAGCACCAGCGCGACCACGATGCCGAGAATCAGCGACTGTCGGTGGTTGTTCAGGGGATTCATGGCTTTGGATCTCCAAGTTATTGTTTCTTCAGGACGCCGTTGACCCGCGGGCGTTTGAAGAATAGGCGACGCACCCCCATAATTCAATGCGTGCGCCCAGCCTTAGGGCAACATGCCGCCCGCCGATCGTCCGCCGTCCCCGTGCATCAACGTGTGCCGCCTCGATGCGCGGGGGCTGTGCATCGGCTGCCTGCGCAGCGGCGCCGAGATCGGCCGCTGGCCGACGATGAGTGCGCAGGAGCAATGGCGGCTGCTCGCCGAGCTCGCCGAGCGACGAAAAACCTATGAGGTAGTTGCGATGGACATGGTGGAGAGAATCAAGAGCGAGCTCGGCTCGAGTCCGGTGGTGCTGTTCATGAAGGGCACACCCGATTTCCCGCAATGCGGCTTTTCCGCGCAGACGGTCGCGGCGCTGCGCGCGCTCGGTGCGCAGTTCAAGCACGTCAACATCTTCGAGGAGCCGGAGCTGCGCGAGGCGCTCAAGCGCTTCTCCAACTGGCCCACCTACCCGCAGCTGTACGTGAAGGGCGAGCTGGTCGGCGGCTGCGACATCGCGCTGGAGATGTACAAGAGCGGCGAGCTGCGCAAGCTCCTGGCCGAGGCCGGCGCGGCGACCTAGCCGCACCGTCCGCCCCCGCCGTCAGCTACAGCGCGGGAATGTCAGCTTCGGGCGTCTCGTCGGCGGCCGGCTCGTCGGCGGCCGGCTCGTCGGCGGCCGGCTCGGCGGCGCCGCCCAGCCAGCCGAATTCCCGCGCACGCTCCTCGGCCGCCGCGTAGCTGTCGCGCAGGCGGTTGCACACCAGGCAGAACAGGTCCGCGCTGCGCTCGGCATCGTAGCGGGCGTTGTGCGCACTGTCCGCATCCCACGTGAGTCCCGCCACCCTGACTGCCTTGGCCAGCACGGTCTGGCCGAGTGCCGCACCGGCGAGCGTCGCCGTGTCGAAGCAGGAGAACGGGTGGAAGGGGTTGCGCTTCACCTCGGCGCGCGCCACCGCGGCGTTGAGAAAGCCGAGGTCGAAGGCGGCGTTGTGCCCGACCAGTATCGCGCGGCGGCACTGGTAGGCGCGCACCACGTGGCGGATCTCGCGAAACACACGCTGCAGCGCGTCGCGCTCCGGCAGCGCCGGCCGCAGCGGATGCCAGGGGTCGATGCCGGTGATCGACAGCGCGGCCGGGTCGAGCCGCGCACCGGCGAACGGCTGCACGTGGTAGTTGTGGGTGGCACCGCGCCGCAGCGTGCCGTCGGCGTCCATGTCGATCAGCACCGCGGCGATCTCCAGCAGCGCGTCGGTCGCCGCGTGGAAGCCGCCGCACTCCACGTCGATCGCGACCGGCAGGTAGCCGCGGAAGCGCCGCGCCATCAGGCCGGCGGCTGCCGCGGGCACGGTGGCCGGCGCGGCGGGTGCGGTGACGGGCAGCGGGTCGCTCATGGCAGGATTCTAAACAATGCGCCCGACTAAGCGAGGCGCCAGCCAATGCGCCCGCCGGCGCGCAGCGGCACCAGCTCGCCGGCAGCGAACGGGTAGTGCGCCGGCACGTCCCAGGGCTCGCGTAGCAGCGTGAGCGTGTCGCTGTTGCGCGGCAGGCCGTAGAAGTCCGGTCCATGGAATGCGGCGAACGCCTCGAGACGCGCGAGCGCCCCGGCGAGCGCGAAGGCTTCGGCGTACAGCTCGATACCGGCGTGCGCCGAGAAGATACCGGCGCAACCGCAGCCGCTCTCCTTGGCGCTGCGTGAGTGCGGCGCGCTGTCGGTGCCGAGGAACAGGCGCGGGCTGCCGCGTGCCACCGCTGCGAGCAGCGCCGCGCGGTCGGCCTCCGCCTTGAGCACCGGCAGGCAGTAGTGGTGCGGCCGCAGGCCGCCGGCAAACAGCGCATTGCGGTTCAGCAGCAGGTGCTGCGGCGTCACGGTGGCGCCGATCCCCGTCCTCCCCGAGAGCACGAAGTCGAGCGCGGTGCGCGTGGTGATGTGCTCGACGACGATGCGCAGCTGCGGGTGGCGCTCGCTCAACGGGGCCAGCACGCGCTCGATGTAGCACGCCTCGCGATCGAACACGTCGACGTCCGGATCGGTGACCTCGGCGTGCACCTCGAGCACCAGCCCGGTCTCCGCCATGTGCGCCAGCACCGCCTCGATGTGCTGCACGTCCGTGACCCCGGCAGCCGCGTGCGTGGTGGCGCCGGCCGGATAGAGCTTGCAGCCGACGATGCTGCCGGCCGCGCGCGCCCGCGCGATCTCCGCCACCGGCGTGTGGTCGGTGAGGTAGAGCGTCATGAGCGGCGTGAACTGCGCGCCGGGCGGCAGCGCCGCCAGGATCCGCGCGCGGTACTCGAGTGCCGCCGCGGTGGTCGTGACCGGCGGCACGAGGTTGGGCATCACCACGGCGCGCGCGAAGCGCGCCGCGCTGAACGGCAGTACCGCGCGCAGCTCGCCGCCATCGCGCAGGTGCAGGTGCCAGTCGTCGGGGCGGCGGATGACCAGCGCGTCCACGCTAGCGGCTCTCCAGCGAGTGCAGCAGATCACCGCGCAGCAGCAGCTCGAGCGCGAAGCGCACGCCGAAGCCGGTGACGTCGGTGCTCACGTGCGCCAGTCCGCCGCTGCGCGTGGCGGAAGACAGATCCACGTGCGCCCAGGGGATGTCCGCCGGCACGAAACGCGCCAGGAAGCGCGTGGCGAGGATGTGATCGCCCTTGCCGTCGCTCGTGCACTGCACGATGTCGGCCACCCGGCTCTCGAGCTCCGCATCGTAGTCCGCCTCGCTCGGGAAGTCCCAGACGCGCTCGCCGCTGGCCCGCCCGGCTGCCACCAGCTGCGCCGCGAGCGCGGGGCGGTTGGCGAATACCCCACTCATGCGCTCGGTGAGCGCATTCACGCAGGCACCGGTGAGCGTCGCGAAGTCGATCATCAGCCGCGGCCGGGTGCGGGCGGCGAGGGCGAGCGTGTCGGCGAGCACCATGCGGCCTTCGGCATCGGTGTGGATGACCTGGATGGTGACGCCGTTCGCCGCGCGCACCACTTCCTGCGGCCGGTAGGCGTGCGGACCGATGCGGTTCTCGGTGATCGCCAGCCAGGCATCGGCGCTCAGCGGGGCGCGCAGCTGCGCGAGCGCCACGAGCGTCGCGAGCGCCACCGCGCTGCCGGCCATGTCGGTGTGCATGTCGAGCATCGAGCGATGGGTCTTGAGATTGACGCCGCCGGTATCGAACAGAATGCCCTTGCCGATCAGCGCCACGTCCGGCCGCGCGGCGCGGCGGCGTCGCGCCGGCCGGTAGCGCAGGTGGGCGATGCCGGCGCCGCGCTCGGCGTTGCCGGCCGCCACCGCGAGGAACGCGCCGGCGCCCGCGCGGCGCAGCGCCCGCTCGTCGAGCCAGCGCAGCGCGAGTCCGTGCGAGCGTGCCAGCTGCGTGATCGCCCGGCGGTAGCCGCGCGCATCGAGCACGTTGGGCGGCAGCGCCGTGAGCCAGCGGGCGAGGTTGGTGCCGCGCGCACTCGTCGCGGCGTAGCGCTTGTCGAGCGGCGCGTCGCCCAGCAGCACCACTCGCTCGATGCGCCGTTCGCCGTGCGCCGGCGCGCGCCAGCTCGGCAGCGCAAACGCCTGCACCAGCGCGGCCGCCAGCAGAGCCTCGAGCGCCGCGCCGGCGGCCGCCGGCGTGCCGGCCGCGGCCAGGCCCAGCGCCTGCGGCGCTCGCGCCGCGGCCTCCCGCACCATACGTCCGGCCAGAGTGAGCCGCTCGAAGGCGCTCGCCCCGCTCGGCAGGTAGCCGAGCACCGCCAGCGTGTGGCGCGGATTGCCGAGCACCGTGGTGCGCACCGTGCCGGCGCGCGCCGTGCCGCGCGCATTGAGCTCACGCCAGCGCGCACTGTCCGGCAGGTGCCGGAAGGCCGCGCTGGTCGCAGGGTGCGGCACGATCGCGAGCAGCGCATCGAGCGCGGCGGCGCCGCGCGCGCCAGCGTTGACGATGGCGGGAGCGTGCGCGCTCGGTAACAGCAGGCCGCGGCGCGCGCGCGCGCTTGCCGACCTCACTTGCTTTACCTGCCGCCGCTAGCCATCATTACTCATTCTAACGCGACACGGCCCAACACGCGCGCGACCGTGAGTCCGCGACCGCGCCGCCACAGTGTCCGCATCGCGCGCATCGCGAGCACAGCGCATGACCGAACCGCCGAAGCTTGAAGATCTCGATCCCGTGGAAACGCGGGAGTGGCTCGAATCGATCGA
>DATHQM010000065.1:0-6405 GCA_035482695.1 Steroidobacteraceae bacterium
GGCAGCGACCCGGAGCGCTTCTACCTGCCGGCGTACATCGGGGCGCGCGGCTGGTTCGGACTGCGCCTCGACCGTGGTCGTGTCAACTGGACGGAAGTCGGCAACCTTCTCGAGCTGAGCTACTGCCTCACCGCGCCAAAAAGGCTCGCGCAGCAGGTGCAGGACCACAGGCTCCCGTGACGGAGGAGCGCGCCAACGAGGCGTCGCCCCGCGAGCCGTACTGGTTTCCCGCCAAGCGTTACGGGTGGGGCTGGGGACCGCCGGCCAGCTGGCAGGGATGGGTGGTGCTCGCGGTGTGGTTCGTGGCACTGATCGCCGGCACGCCACTGCTGCTAAGCGGGCATTTCGTGCTGTGGCTCACGTACCTGCTGGCCTTGAGCGTGCTGCTGATGGTGGTGTGCTACCGCACCGGCGAGCCGCCCCGCTGGCGCTGGGGCGACCGGTCGCCCTAGCCTCGCATGGGCCGTTGCATCGGCCGCCCGGTTGTGCAGCCTTAAAGGGGAGCATCACTAAAGCCGTGCCTCTCGCCTCGAGCGTTCCGTGAGCTACCAGCTGACCTTCACCCAGTACCCGACGTATCTGCACGCGGCCGTCACTGGGCAGAACACGCGCGAGAATGTAGCCCGCTACATGGAGGAAGTCATCCACGAGTGCATCGCTCGCAACTGCCTGCGCGTGCTCATCGAGGAGAACCTCACCGGGCCGCGGCTCGGAACCAGCGAGATCTTCAGCCTGGTGTCCGCGGGCAGCCTGCGCTTCATGGGTACGCTGCGCTCCATGGCCTACGTCGACGTGAATGCCCATGATGACAGCATGCACTTTGCGGAAAGCGTCGCGCTCAATCGCTCATTCCCGGTACGCGTGTTCGGCAGCGTCGCGGCCGCACAGAAATGGCTGCTGATCGAGCACGAGCGTGCGGCGGTGAGTGCGCCAGGCGGATCCGGCAGCTAGCGCGCCGCGGCGGTTACTCCGCTTCGGCCTTGATCGGGCGGCTCATGAGAGAGCGCACCGCATCCTTCGGCGGCAGCCCCTCGTACAACACCCGGTAAACCATGGCGCACAGCGGCATCTCGACGCGCGCCGTCGCGGCGACCGCCTGGATCGCGCCCGCCGCGGCGTAACCTTCCACCGCCTGGCCGATCGCCGCGAGCGCCTGCAGCGGTGCGCTGCCGGCGGCGAGCAGCAGCCCGAAGCGGCGGTTGCGCGACTGGTCGTCGGTGCAGGTGAGCACCAGGTCGCCAAGTCCCGCGAGCCCCATGAAGGTCTCGGCGCTCGCCCCAAGCGCTACGCCTAAGCGCGTCATCTCCTTCAGTCCGCGCGTGATGAGCGCGACGCGGGTGTTGGCGCCGAACCCGAGCCCGTCGGACAGCCCTGCGCCGACGGCGAGCGCGTTCTTCACCGCGCCGCCGATCTCGACACCCATGATGTCGCCGGAGCTGTAGGCGCGAAAGTTGGCGTCGGACAGCTCGCGCGCCAGGGACTGCGCGTAGTGCGCGTCCGGGGAGGCGACCGTCATGGCGGTCGGCAGTCCCGCGCCGACCTCGCGCGCGAACGTCGGGCCCGACAGCACCGCGATACGCCGCCCGGGACCGAGCACCTCGCGGGCGACCTGGTGCGGGAGCTTCAGGCTCCCCTGCTCGAAGCCCTTGGTCGCCCAGGCGACGTGCATGGTCGGCGAGAGGTGCGGCGCCAACTCGCTGAGCAGCGCACGCAGCGCGTGGCTCGGCACCACCAGCAGCACATCGCGCGCGCCGCTGACCGCGGCGCTCAGTTGCGGCTCGACCTTGAGCGCCTCGGGGAAGGGCACGCCGGGCAGGTAGCGCTCGTTGCAGCGGCTCGCCGCCATTGTTGCGAGACGCTCGCGGTCGCGCCCCCACAGCCGCACGCTGCGGCCGCTGCGTGCGAACTGCACGGCGAGCGCCGTGCCCCAGGAGCCCGCCCCCAGCACGGTGACCGGCACGTCGTTTGCGCGTGCGGTCATAGTGGTGTGATCAGTTGGTGACGGTCGGCGACTGCGTCTGTGCGGCGTACAGCGCCTCGAAGTTCACCGGCGGCAGCAGGAACTGCGGAAAGCCCCCCTGGCTCACCAGCTGCGAGATCGCGCAGCGCGCGTAGGGAAACAGCACGCCGGGACACACCGTGCTGATGGCGCGCTTCAGCTCGGCCTCAGGGACGTTGCGGATCACGAACAGTCCCGCCTGCTTGACTTCCACCAGGAAGATCGTCGCCTCGCCCTGCTTGGCGGACACCGTGACGGTGAGCACGACCTCGCGCACGTCGGGGCCGAGCGCGGTCGAGCCGGTCTGCAGGTCGAGGTTGATCTGCGGATTCCAGTTACCGTCCACGCGCGGGCCGTTCGGCGACTCGTACGAGCAGTCTTTCAGGTACACGTTCTGCAGCGCGAGCACCAGGCTCGCATCGGTGGCCGCGCCAGCCGGCGGTGCGCCGGGCGTTTCGTTCTCCATGGTCAGGAAGCTCCCGTGATATTCAATAAGGAATCCAGCCGTCCAGCCGCCTCGAGCGTCTGCAGCTCGGCGCAGCCGCCGACGTGCACCTCGCCGACGAAGATCTGCGGCACGCTGCTCCTGCCGCTGCGCGCCTCCATCTCCGCCTGCGCCCCGGGCACCGCCTCCACGTCGATCTCCCGAACGGCGACGCCCTTGGCCTCGAGCAGGCCGCGCGCGCGCGCGCAGTACGGACACCAGTCTGTCACGTACATGACGATCTCCGCTGCTCCCATACCCTAAAGGTTCGAAGCGCGCGACACCGGCAGGTTATCCGCCCGCCAGGCGCTGAGCCCGCCGCGCAGCGCGAAAACCCGCGTGAAGCCCTGGGCGGTGAGCTGGCGCACCGCGGCGGCCCCGAGCGAGCCGCTGTCGTCGTACACCACCACCGCCTTTTCCTTATGCTTCTTCAGCGTGTCGGCGGCCTTGAGGATCTGCTCGCCGTTCATCTGCCGGGCGCCGGTGAGGTGGCCGGCCTGGTACTGCTCCGCGGGACGCAGGTCGAGCAGCAGCGCCCCCTGGTTCATGAGCCGGATCAGCTCCTGGGGCGAGACCGACAGGCGGCTTTCCGAGTGCGTGCGCATCTCGTATACAAGCACCATGGCCACCGCCACCACCGTAGCGGTTCCGAGCCAGGGGTGGTGGCCGAGGAACTCGATGACACGATCCATGAGAAAGGCGCAAAGCCCCGGGGCGAAAAAGGGCGCGCATTATAGCGCCCCGCCGCGCCTCGGCACGGCCCTCGCGACCGCTGCCCCCGGGTGCCGTGGCCTTCGGCTGGCGCTCGGGGCCGTGCTGCTCGTGGCCCTCGCCCGGGCAGTCTCCGCGGCGGCCCCGCCGCCCGGGCACCCGGAAGCCGACGCCAGGAAGACCGAGGAGCAGCTGCAGGCGATCAAGACGGAGATCGAGCGCATCACGCACGAGGTGAGCACGGAATCCGTCGAGCGCGACCGTCTCGCGCGCGAGCTGCGCAACGCGGAAGGCGCCGTCGGTCAGGCGCGCGATGCCTTGAGCGACGTGCGCCGCGAGCGCGCCGAGGATGCGGCGCGGCGCGCGGCGCTCGCCGGCGAGAAGCGCACCCGCGAGGCGCAGCTCGATGAGAACCGCGGCGCGCTCGCAGGTCAGATGCGCGCCGCCTACCTCATCGGGCGCCAGGAGCCGCTCAAGCTCCTCCTCAACCAGCAGGACCCGGCGCTCGCCGGACGGATGTTCGTCTATTACAGCTACTTTGGCCGGGCACGTGCCGGGCAGATCCGCCTCATCGAGGATGACGTGCAGCGGCTCGCCGAGCTCGACAGCGAGCTGGCCGCCGAGGACGAGAAGCTCGCGGAGCTGGAAAAGCAGCAGCGCGCGCACCTCGCCGAGCTCGAGCAGGCGCGCGAGCGGCGCAGCCTGGTGCTCGCCAACCTCGAGGTGCAGTCGCGCGGCCGCGCGCAGAATCTGGAGCGCCTCAAGGGCCAGCAGGCCGCGCTCGAGAAACTGCTGCACGAGCTGCGCGCGGCGATGGAGCGTTTCCCGGTCGAGGGGAACGACGCCTTCATGCGGCTGCGCGGCAAGCTCGCCTGGCCGGTGAGCGGGCACCTGGTGGCGCGCTACGGCGATGCGCGCGCGGGCGGGGTGCGCTGGGACGGGGTGCTGGTCGCCACCGAGCGCGGCACGCCGGTGCGGGCGGTGTGCGACGGCCGGGTGATCTACGCCGACTGGCTGCCGGGCCTGGGGCTGCTCGCGATCGTGGATCACGGCGACGGGTACCTGAGCCTCTACGGCCACAACGACAAGCTCTTCAAGGCGGTCGGTGAGCACGTGGCGGCCGGGGATACCATTGCCGCGGCGGGCGACAGCGGCGGCAGCCCGCGTCCGGAGCTGTATTTCGAGATCCGCAAGGCCGGCCGGCCGGTCGACCCGCGCCCCTGGTTCAAGGCCCCCGACCCTTAGAGAGCCGGCCCGCGCCCGCGCGCCTTAGGAGGCTGCGGTGTGATTGCGGTCAACATTTGGCCGCAGGCTGCGCCCCCGCCACGCAGATTCGCCAACTTGCGCAAGGACCGCAGCGCCGGGACGCGCAATGGTATGCGGACGACTTAACAGATGCCGCCGCCGGGGTCCTTAGCCCAGCTATGAGTGCCGTTCCGCACAGCGATTTTGTGCCCGGGCAGCCCGGTGCGCGCTTCGATCCCTACGTGCGCCTGGTGCGCTCGCTGCTGCCGCGAACCTCCTGCGTGTCCATGTTCGGCCCGGCCGGGGAACTCATGTGGTCCACCGACCCGATGACGGGGCCGGACCTGATGAACATCGTGGACGATGCGATGCTCACGGCGCGCGCCAACCCCGACAGCGCCGGGCAGATGCGCCTGCTCGGCGATCACCAGCCGGTCTACCTGTGCCCGCTGCGCGACGATGCGCAGCAGCTGCTGGCGCTGCTCACGGTGATGTGCCGGCCGAACGATGCGCGCGACAAGCGCAACCACGATTTCTCCTTCGCCTACTCGCTGCTCGCACCGGCCATCGAGTGCCTGCGGCGCGACCTGATTTCGCACGCCTCGATCGAGGAGCTCACCGCGACCGTCGGCGGGCTCGACAAGAACCTGAACCTGCTGCTCACGCAGGGGGCCAGCGACGCTGTAGCGGGCGCCGACGACGCGAACGAGCTGCAGCACCTCCTGCAACAGACCATCGAGCACCTGCGCGCCACGACCGGGGCGCTGCTGGTGCCGGAGAAGAGCGTGACGCTGGTGCGCGCCGCCGGCGGCGGCACGCCCGACACCCAGTTCCTGATGCGCGCCCACCGGCGGCTGCTGACGCTGGCACAGGGACAGCGCGCGCCGCTGCTGCTCAACGAGACGCAGTCCCCGATCAACCCGGACGGTTTTCCTCACCGCGTGCTGTGCTGCTCGCTGCGCTCGCGCACCGGTCGCTTCATCGGCGTGCTGGCGCTGTTGCGCGATGCGGGCGCGGAAGCCTTCAACGAGCGCGACGCGCACATCGCCGAGATCATCGCGCGCAAGGCCATCGGCGCTGTCGAGAGCAGCTACGACGCGCTGAGCGGCCTGTACACCCGTACCGCGCTCGAGCGGCGCGTGCGCGCGCTGGTGGCGGAGATGAAGCCCACGCAGCCCTGGAGCACGCTCTACATCGACGTCGACCAGCTGCACGCGATCAACGAGAAGTCCGGCATGCACGTGGGCGACGGCCTGCTGGCGCAGCTCGGTGAGCTGATCCGCCAGCGCCTGCCCCCCGGGGCCTTCGGCGCCCGCATCTCCGGCGACCGCTTCGCGGTCATGCTGCCGGCGCAGGTGGGCGACGCGGAAGCATTTGCCGAGTCGCTGCGCGAAGGCTGCAGCCGCATCGCGCTCATCCAGGAGGAAGGGCGCGTGCCGGTGTCGATCAGCGTCGGCGTCGCCCCGCTCGATCCCACCGCCACCGAGCTGGCGCACGTGCTCGCCCCCGCCGAGAGCGCCTGTAAGGCCGCCAAGGACCGCGGCCGCGACCGCGTCGAGGTCTACCAGCCGAGCGATGTCAGCATCATGCGCCGCCACGCGGACATCGGCATTGCGCTCAAACTGCGCGAGGCGATCGACTCGGGCAGGCTGCACCTCGTCGCGCAGCTCATCCTGCCGCTCGCCGCCGCCGAGAGCGCGCGCCCGCACTACGAGCTGTTGCTGCGCATGACGGACGAGTCCGGCCAGATGGTGGGTCCCGACACCTTCATGTCGGCGGCGACGCGCTACCAGCTGATGCCGGTGATCGACCGCTGGGTCATCGGCCACGTCATCGAGGCGCTCAAGCCGCGCGCCAGCATCCTCGAAGGGCGCGCCTTGGGCTTCGCCATCAATTTCTCCGGCCAGTCGCTCAACGATGAGGGCTTCGCCGACATGCTCATCCAGTCGGTCGAGACCTCCGGACT
>DATHQM010000066.1:0-15844 GCA_035482695.1 Steroidobacteraceae bacterium
GCCGAGTGGGGCCACCCGTCGGACAACCTGGGGGCCATCCTCGCGGTCGCCGACTACCGCGCGCGCCTTGCGGTGATGTCCGGCAAGGCGCCTCCCACGGTGCGCGACGTGCTCACCGCGATGATCAAGGCGCACGAGATCCAGGGCGTGCTGGCGCTCGAGAACAGCTTCAACCGCGTGGGCCTCGATCACGTGCTGCTGGTGCGTGTCGCCTCGACCGCCGTGGTCGCAACTCTCCTGGGCGCGAGCGACGAGCAGACGGTGAATGCGGTCTCCAACGCCTGGATCGACGGCGGGGCGCTGCGCACCTACCGCCACGCACCCAACACCGGCTCGCGCAAGAGCTGGGCTGCCGGCGATGCCACCAGCCGCGCGGTGCGCCTCGCGCTCATCGCGCTCGCGGGGGAGATGGGCTACCCGTCGGCGCTGTCGGCGAAGACCTGGGGTTTTTGTGACGTGCTGCTTCGCGGCAAGCCGCTCGTCCTGCCGCAGCCCTTCGGCAGCTACGTCATGGAGAACGTGCTGTTCAAGATCTCCTTCCCGGCCGAGTTCCACGCGCAAACCGCGGTCGAGGCCGCGATGCGCCTGCACCCGAAGGTGGCTGACCGCCTCGCCGCCATCGAGCGCATCGTCATCGAGACGCAGGAGCCGGGCGTGCGCATCATCGACAAGACCGGGCCGCTCGCCAACCCCGCCGACCGCGACCACTGCCTCCAGTACATGGTGGCGATCCCGCTGATCTTCGGGCGCCTCACGGCGGCGGACTACGAGGACGAGGTCGCCCGCGATCCGCGCATCGATGCGCTGCGCGCGAAGATGCAGGTGCGCGAGAACCCCACCTTCACCGAAGAGTATTACGCCCCCGACAAGCGCTACATCGGCAATGCGCTGCAGGTGTTCTTCACCGACGGCAGCGCCACCGAGCGCGTGCAGGTCGATTTCCCGATCGGCCACCGCCGTCGCCGCGCCGAGGGCATGCCGGTGCTGGTGAAGAAGTTCGAAGCTTCGGTGGACGCGCACTTCGCCCCGAAGCAGGCCGAGCGCATCAAGGCATTGTTCGCCAAGCCCGAGCAGCTCGATGCCCTGCCGGTGAACGAGCTCGTTGCGGCGCTGGTGACCAACGGGTCGGCGGCGACGGCGTCATGACGCCCGCCGGTGGTCGCAGAGGCAGGGCAAGGCAATGACGGAAGGCTGGCGAAGGTGGGAAGGCGAGGTCGTCAACGGCGTCTTCCCCCTGCAGCGCTTTCTCAACGGCTCGGACCACAGCGCGGTATTCCTCACCGAAGACAAGGCGCACCAGTACGCCGCCATCAAGATCATCCCGGCTGACAAGGTGGCCGCGGATACACAGTTCTCGTACTGGCGGACTGCCGGTACCCTCTCCTATCCGCACCTGATCCGGTTTCTGGATACCGGTCGGTGCCAGCTCGAGGGTCGTCCGTATCTATTTGTCGTCATGGAATACGCGGATCAGACTCTCGCGCAGATCCTGCCGCATCGGGCCCTGACTGCCGACGAAGTGCGGGACATGTTGGTCCCTACTCTCGACGTCCTCGCTCTCCTTCACCGCAAGTACCTGGTGCAGGGGCGCCTCACCCCGACGAACCTTCTGGTCGTCGATGACCGGCTGAAGCTCGCGAGCGATACCATCCGTCCCGCCGGCGAGCCCGCTGCGTGCGTCGTCAAGCCCTCCTGCTACGACGCTCCGGAAGCGAAGAACGGCAGGATTGCCGCGGCCGGCGACATCTGGAGCCTCGGCGTCACACTTTTCGAGGCGCTCACCCAGAGTGCTCCCGCATGGTCTGATGAGCGACGCGCGACCCTCTCGCTCCCTGAGAGTCTTCCTGCACCGTTCGCGGACATCATTCGGCGATGCCTGAAGCATGACCCCGCGGACCGCCCGACGGCGAAGGACATCGAAGCCGAGCTCAGAGGGATGCCGCCGGACGCGCGAGCGATCGTGTCCCAGCCTCTCGCCCGGGAAGTACCGGCTCCCGCCCCGGCGGCGGCCCCGGCCGCGACCCCGGCCGCTCCTGCGCAGAAGTTGCCCGCACCGCGCCGGCTCGCGCTCGCTGCCGCGGTGGTCCTCGTCGTGGTGCTGGCGCTGTGGATCGGCTTGCGCCGCGCTCCGGCTCCTGTCGCGTCCGGGCACGCCGACGCTCCCGCGGTACTGGCCGCTGCGAGTACAGTCGCGGCTCCCAGTGCGCTCGCCGCTGCGAATACCGCCGCGGATCCGACTGCAACGGCTGCGCCCCCTGCAGCCCTGGCGCCGGCGTCGCCGGGCGCCGCGGGCTCAGTGATCCATGAAGAGATACCCACAGCTTCGCGCGGCGCGCTCGCGACGATTCACGGCCATGTCAGGGTTGCGGTGCGCGTGAGCGTCGACGCTTCCGGAACTGTTGTCGAGGAAACGCTCGAAGACCCCGGCCCCAGCCAGTACTTCGCCCGCCTGGCAACTGAGGCCGGCAGGAAATGGACCTTTGCTCCGGCAGACGACGGCAAGGCCCGCGCATGGCTGCTGCACTTCGAGTTCGCGCCCGACGGCGCCGCGGCGCACGCCACGCCGCGGCGCTAGCTGAGCGGCTACCCGACCCGCACCGGCACGAACAAGCGCGTGTCGCCGCGCTGGATGAGAAGTGCGATGTGACCCTTCGACTTCTCCACCGCGCCGCGCAGCTCCTCGGCGTTGTCGACCGGCGCGCCGTTGGCGGCCAGCACGACGTCGCCTGCCTGGATGCCGGCATCCGCGGCAGGGCCGCTGGCCCGCTCGACAACCAGGCCGTGGTGGGTGTTGGCCTGGCGCTGCTCCTCGGCGGTGAGCGGACGCACCGCGAGTCCGAGCTTGCCGCCTTCGGCGTGCTCACCGACGTTGGCCGCGGTGCGCTGGTCCTCCAGGGTGCCGAGCTTCACGCTGACGTCGCGCGTGGCGTGGTTGCGCCAGATCTCGAGGTCGACGCTGGTGCCGGGAGTGATGCCGGCGATCTGCACTGGCAGCTCGGTCGAGTCGCGCAGCAACTGTCCGTTGAGCTTCAGGATCACATCGCCGGGCTCGACGCCGGCGTGCTCGGCCGGACCACCCTTCTCGACGCTCGACACCAGTGCGCCCTCGGGCTGGGGCAGGCCAAACGAATCGGCGAGGCCCTGGCTGACGTTCTGGATCACGACGCCGAGCTTGCCGCGCGTGACGTGGCCGGTGGTCTGCAGCTGCTGCCCGACCTGCATGGCGACGTCGATCGGGATCGAGAACGACACGCCCATGTAGCCGCCGCTGCGGCTGTAGATCTGCGAGTTGATGCCGACCACCTCACCGCGCATGTTGAACAGCGGGCCGCCGGAGTTGCCCGGGTTGATCGGCACGTCGGTCTGGATGAACGGCACGTAGCCCGAATCGAGCGTGCGCCCCTTGGCGCTGACGATACCCGCGGTCGCGCTGTTCTCGAAGCCGAACGGCGCGCCAATGGCGAGCACCCATTCGCCGACCTTGAGCTGCCGGGAATCGCCGACCTTGACCGTCGGCAGATCCTTGGCGTTGATCTTGATGATGGCGATGTCCGACTTGGTGTCGACGCCGATCACCTTGGCGGTGTACTCACGCCGGTCGGTCATGCGCACGGTGACTTCGCTCGCCCCGTTCACCACGTGCGCGTTGGTCATGATCACCCCGTCCGCACGGATGATGAATCCGGAGCCTTCACCGTGCATGGGGCCGGGCTGCGGCATCTGGAAGGGATGCCCGCGGAAGAAGGGCGCGAACGGACTGTTCGGGCCGAACGGGCCGTTGGGGCCGAAGGGGCTGTCGTTGGGAGCGCCGTTGCCGTTGTCGTCGGATTCGTCACCGCCCTGGTTGTAGGCGGTCGACTGCTTCTCGACGACGGCGATGTTGACCACCGCCGGGCCGTACTTCTGCACCATGGAGCTGAAGTCGGGCAGCACGGCGCCCGGATTCGCGGCGGCGGGCACCGGGGTCACGGGCGCCGGCGCAGGAGCCGTCACGGCCGCGGCGCGCGAGGCGCTCGCCAGGTAGAGCGCGCCGGCGGGCACCGCGATGGTCAGCGCGCCCACCATGGCGGCAATGAAAGGCTTCCTGATAAGACTCGGGAGATTCATGTCAGATACTCCGTCGCAAGGGGTCCGTGGATGTGGCGGTACGATAGAAGGCCACCCTTATGGGAGCCTTAAGGCGGCAAAAAACCGCCCCGGGGCGCTTGCCTGGCTGCCCTTGTGCCCCTCGGCGGGCCCGCGTCGGGGCCTCGCGGCCCACGCAGGCCTAGGGCGTCACTGCGCCGAGAATCGGGTGTAGGGCCGTGATTCGGTCTGCAGCGAGGGCGAGAGGCTGCTGAAGTAGCCGGCGATCGCCCTGATGTCCTCGTCCTTAAGGCTCGCCGCAAAGCCCTTCATGATCGGGTTGTTGCGGCCGCCCTTCTGGTACTCCTGCAGGGCCCGCACGATGTAGTCCTCGTGCTGGCCGGCGAGGGAGGGATAGATCGGCGCGATGGCGACCCCGTCCTGCCCGTGGCACGAGGTGCACAGGCTGGCCGCCTGGGGCACGCTGCCCGAAGGTCTGCCGCTCGGGGTGAGCGGCTTGCCCGCGAAGTACGCAGCGATGTCGGCGATGTCCTGGTCGGAGAGCGTCGAGGCCTGGTCGTGCATGGTCAGGTGCGAGCGATCGCCGGAGCGGTACTCGTGCAATGCGGTCGCCAGGTAGTCCGCATTCTGCCCTTCGAGCTTGGGCACGCTGTACATCGGGTAGGCGTTCTTGTAGCCGACGATGCCATGGCAGCCGAGGCAGGTGTAGGAGATCGCCTTGCCGCGCCCGGGATCGCCCGGCCCAGCTGCGGCGGCAGCGGCCGGCGCGGGCGCCGCGGCGGCGGCGGCCGCCGGGTCGGGAGGCTGCTGCGCGTGGAGCGCCA
Source organism: Steroidobacteraceae bacterium (assembly GCA_035482695.1). Classification (GTDB taxonomy): domain Bacteria; phylum Pseudomonadota; class Gammaproteobacteria; order Steroidobacterales; family Steroidobacteraceae; genus 13-2-20CM-66-19. The sequence continues at coordinate 4,911 of DATHQM010000066.1, forward strand.
CGGCGAGCGCGCCGGCGGCGAGCGCGGCGATCGACACCGCCGTCTGCACGGCAGAACGCGCGCTCCCCATCACTCTCTCCCGCCGCCCAAAACGGCCCCGAATCTTACGGACTCGCCCCGGCAAATGCCACACAATCGCCCTAACCGTGATCGCCCTCATTCAGCGCGTCAGCGAGGCACAGGTGCGTGTCGATGGCGGGCTCGTCGGCGCCATCGAGCGCGGCATGCTCGCGCTCATCGGCGTGCGCCGCGCTGACGAGGAAGCGGCGGTCGAACGGCTGCTCGAGCGGCTGCTCACCTACCGCATCTTTCCCGATGCGCAGGGGCGCATGAACCTGTCACTGCGCGAGGTTGGCGGGGGGCTGCTGCTCGTGCCGCAGTTCACGCTCGCGGCGGACACGAAAAAAGGCACCCGTGCGGGCTTCAGCACGGCGGCCGCGCCGCTCGAGGCGGCGCGGCTGTTCGCGCAGCTCGTGACTCGCGCCAGGGAAGCGTATGCCCCTGTTTCCGCAGGCGTATTTGGAGCCCACATGGAGGTGTCGCTGATCAATGACGGCCCGGTGACGTTCTGGCTGGAGACCCCGTGAGGGCCGGGCGTGAAGTGCGTCAGGCTTGCGCGAACTTATGGGGTTGCCCGCGCTCATTTGACCTATCATCGGAGGCCTTACTTTCCGCGCACGCGGACTTGTGGAGCGGTGACCTATGGGTGGTTTAGGAATGCGCGAGCTGGTGGTCATCCTGCTCGTGGTGCTGGTGATATTCGGCGCCAAGAAGCTGCGGACCGTGGGCTCCGATCTCGGACACGCGGTGCGCGGGTTCAAGAAGGCCATGAGCGAGGGCGAGGACGAGCACAACGCCCCGCCGAAGCAGATCCGTTCCGAAGGGGCAGACGCGGAGTTCGCGGAAAGCTCAAAGAAGAGCGAGGCCAAGACCGACCGGAGCGCGTGATCTGTTCGAAGGCCGGTTCTCGGAAATTCTGATCATCTTCGTCCTGGCACTCATCGTGCTGGGACCGGAGAAACTGCCACGCGTCGTAGGCGAGCTCGGCCGCTGGGTCGGTCGGGCGCGCGCCATGGCGCGCCAGTTCCGCGAGCAGCTGGAGGAGGAAGTGCAGCTCGAGGAGGCACGCAAGTCGCAGCGCGCAGCGCCGCCGCCCGCCACCCCGCCGCCCGCCGCCCCGCCGGGGACCGAGCCGCCGCCTGCCGAGGCCACCGCCGCGCCGCCCGCCGCCAACTTCGCGCACGCGTCGCCCGCCGGCGAGAGCGCAGCGGACCCGCCGGCCGCGCACGCCCCTGCCGCGTCGAGCGCCAATGAGCGAGGAGCCTGAAACCTTAGCCGAGGGCACGCTGATCTCGCATCTCCTGGAGCTGCGGGACCGGCTGCTGCGCTCGCTGGTGGCGGTCGGGCTCGCGTTCATGCCGTGCGTGTACTACTCGAACGACCTGTTCACCTTCGTCGCGCGGCCGCTGATCTCCAAGCTCCCACAGGGCAGCAATCTCATCGCCACCGGCGTGATGTCGCCCTTCACCACGCCCTTCAAGCTGTCGTTCTTCGCAGCGCTCATGATCGCGATGCCCTACGTCATCTACCAGCTGTGGGCGTTCGTCGCGCCGGGCCTGTACCGCGGCGAGCGGCGCTTCGCGGTGCCGCTGCTGGTGTCCTCGATCCTGCTCTTCTACGTCGGCATCGGTTTCGCCTACTACTTCGTCTTCCCGGTGATGTTCGAGTTCTTCACGCACACGACGCCCAAGGGCGTGTCGATGATGACCGACATCAACAGCTACCTGGATTTCGTGCTCACCATGTTCTTCTGCTTTGGCCTCGCCTTCGAGGTGCCGGTCGCGGTGGTGCTGCTGGTGGTGATGGGCCTGGTGCGCATCGAGAAGCTGCAGAAGAACCGCGGCTACGTGCTCATCGGCATCTTCATCCTCGCCGCGTTGCTGACGCCGCCGGACGCCATCTCGCAGTGCTCGCTCGCGATCCCGATGTACTTCCTCTACGAGGGCGGCATCCTCATGGCGCGCATCCTGTCGCGCGGCAAGAGCACCGCCGCCGCCGCCAACACCGGCGAGAGCGAGAGCTGATCGTTGCGCCGCGGCGCGCACCTGCCGCACACTCGCGCACCGTCCGCCCGCGCACCGCCACCCCCACGACCCCCATGAGCCAGGTCGCCGACGCTCTCGCCCCGCCTGCCCGCACCATCTTCGGCCAGCCGCGCGGCCTCGCTACCTTGTTTCTCACCGAGATGTGGGAGCGCTTCACCTACTACGGCATCCAGGCGATCCTGATTCTGTTCATGGTGGCCGCGGTATCGAGGGGCGGCCTCGGGTTGGATGACAGGACATCGAGCTCGATCTTCGGCCTGTTCCTCGGCAGCACCTACCTGCTGGGACTGCTCGGAGGCTGGATCGCCGACCGTCTGCTCGGTGCACAGCGCGCGGTGGTCGCCGGCGGAATACTCATCGCCATCGGCAGCGCCCTGCTGGCGATCGGCAACCAGGGGATCTTCTTCCTCGGCCTGCTGGTGAATGCCATGGGGGTCGGGCTGCTGAAGCCCAACGTCAGCGCGATCGTCGCCTCGTTGTACCCGGAAGGCGGTGCGCGGCGCGATGCGGGTTTTTCCATTTTCTACATGGGCATCAATATCGGGGCGGTCCTCGGCTCGTTCTTCGTGCCGATATGCGCCGCGGCCTTCGGCTGGCGCTTAGGGTTCGCGCTGCCGGCGCTCTTCATGACGCTCGGCGTGGCGCAGTTCCTGTGGACGCGTTCCTACCTCGGCGCGGCAGGGCTGCAACCCGCACACGAGCGGCGCGGCTCGTGGACTCCGGTCGTCGCCTTCCTCGCGGCAGTCGCCGTGATCGTCATCCTGGCCCTCACCCACAGCGTGACGCTCGACGCTGCCGCGCTCGTCACCGCCGCCTCCTGGGGTTACGGGCTGCTCGCGCTGGCGTACTTCGTGTACCTGCTGTTCTTCGCGGGACTGACCGCGGCGGAGCGCAAGCGCGCGCTCGTCATGGTGGCGCTGTTCGTCGGCTCGGTCACCTTCTGGGCCGGGTACTACCAGCAGGGCGGCTCCTTCAACCTGTTCGCCGAGCGCTATACCGACCGGCATATCCTCGGGTGGAACATGCCGGCCGGCGTGCTGCAGGCGGTGAATCCGTTCTTCGTGATCACGCTCGCGGGCGTGTTCGCGGCGCTGTGGATCGCGCTCGGCAAGCGCGGCCGCGATCCGCTGGCGTCCGCCAAGTTCGGCGTGGCACTCATACTCCTGGGAGTGGGTTTCCTCGTCATGTACTTCGCCGCGCAGCACGTGCTCGCCGGCCAGGTGGTGCTGCCCACCTGGCTGGTGCTGACATACTTCCTGCATACCTGCGGCGAGCTGTGCCTCTCGCCCGTGGGCTTGTCGTACATGAGCAAGCTCGCGCCGCCACGGTTCGTGGGGCAGGCGATGGGAGTCTGGTTCCTGTCGCTCGCACTCGGCGGCAACCTCGCCGGTCAGCTCACCGGGCAGTACGACGCGAGTAACCTCGCATCGCTACCGGCGTTGTTCCTCAGGATCTTCTGGTACGGCGTCATCGCCGGCGTGTTGATGTTGCTGCTGACGCCGCTCGTCAGGCGGCTGATGGCAGGGGTGAGATAGGCCGCAGCTGCTTGCGGTTTACGGCGCGACCTGCGCCGCGGTCACGAAGTACTCGGTGTCGCCGAAGCACGAGCTCGGTAGCCATACGTGCTGCTCGTAGTGCAGCGCCATGCGCTTGCCCATGTTGGCATTGAGTTTGGCCGCGACCGCATCATCGTGCACCGTGAAGGTGAACTTCTCGGCGATGGTACCCGGCAGCGTCACCAACGCCATCTCCCCCTCCCAGGTCTTGCACAGCCAACCCTTGCGGGAGAACTTCTGCACGAAACCTGCGCGCTCGCCCTCCGAGTACGACCAGTGCAGGGTGAGCCAGGCGAACCCCGCAAACCCGGCGATCACTACGATGAGCACCGCGAGCAGTATCTTCATGGGTCGCTAGCATAGCGCGCGCCCGGCGCGCACGGGGAGCGCGGCGCGGCTAAGATGCCCGCATGGAGCTGCAGCCGCTCGCCGGCCGTACCGTCGCGGTGCCCGAGACACGCGAGCTCGAGGTGTTTGCCGCCATGCTCGAGCGGCGCGGCGCAACAGTGCTGCGCTGCCCGCTGGTCACTATCCGCGATGCCCCCGACCCCGCCCCGGTGCTGGCCTTCGCCCGCGCCTTGAGTGCGCGCGCTTTCGATGACCTGATCCTCACCACCGGCGAGGGACTGCGGCGCATCCTCGGCTGCATCGATCGCCACGAGCCATCGCTGCGCGGCCCGTTCCTCACGGCGCTTGCCGAGGTGCGCCGCATTACCCGCGGGCCGAAGCCGGCGCGCGCCCTGCGCGAGCTCGGCTTGAAGCCCGACATCGCCGCGCAAACTCCCACCACCGAAGGCATCATCGCCACGCTGGCGCGTGTTGATCTTGAGGGCCGGCGCGTGGCGGTGCAGCTCTACGGCTGCGAGCCCAACGTCAGGCTCTGCGACTTCCTGCTCGCGGCGGGCGCCACGGTCGCCACCGTGGCGCCGTACGTGTACGCGGATGCGAGCGACGACGCCGCGGTGCACGAGCTGCTCGCGCGACTCGACCGAGGCGAGGTGCACGCGATCGCCTTCACCAGCACGCCGCAGGTCGAGCGGCTGTTCGCCGTGGCGCCGGCGGCGGTGGTGAGCGCGGCGCTCGCGCGCACGCTGGTGGCGGCGGTGGGGCCGGTGGTGGCCGGCGCCCTCGCGCGCCACGGGGTGAGCGCGCAGCTGATGCCCGAAGAGTCCTTCTTCATGAAGCCGTTGACCACGGCACTGGAAGAGGCGCTGCGCGCGCACGCTTAGGGGCGGCGCGTTGAGGCGCACCTGTATCGCCCTCCGGGCGATTCGGCTAGCCTTGCACCGCGGCAGTGCGCTTCCTGGGGGTCTGGCGCTGCCATTCGCCGCGTGGAGAAGAACTAATGAAAGCGGAATCGCGCGCCGAGCTGACGCTGCGCGGACTGGTGCTGGGGGTGCTGATCACCCTGGTGTTCACCGCCGCCAACGTCTACTTCGGGCTCAAGGCGGGACTCACCTTCGCCACCTCGATACCGGCCGCCGTCATCTCGATGGCGGTGCTGCGCAGCTTCCGCGGCGCGACGATCCAGGAGAACAACATCGTGCAGACGGTGGCGTCTGCGGCGGGCACGCTCTCCTCCATCATTTTCGTGTTGCCCGGTCTGATCATGATCGGCTGGTGGAGCGGCTTTCCCTACTGGGTGTCGTTCGCCATCTGCCTGTTCGGCGGCACGCTCGGCGTCATGTATTCGATTCCGCTGCGGCGCGCGCTGGTGACCCAGTCGGACCTGCCCTATCCGGAAGGCGTCGCCTGCGCCGAGGTACTGAAGGTCGGCAGCGGCGAGCACGGTGCGGGCGTGGAAGAGACCGACGCGGGCCTGAGCGCGCTGCTGTGGGGCTCGGTGGTCTCGGGCGCGTTCTCGCTGGTGACCGCGACGCGGCTGTTCGCCAGCGACGTGGCGCGCAATTTCCGGGTGGGCGAGCGCGGCGTCTCCGGCTACGACTTCCTCCTGTCGTTCGCGCTGTTCGGCGTCGGGCACCTGGTGGGACTGTGGGTCGGGGTCGCGATGGGCGTCGGCGCGCTCATCGCATGGGTGTGGGGCGTGCCGCATTTCTCGGCGCTGTCACCCGATTCCGCCCACCTGACCGATGCGGCGCTCAACGCCCTGGCGCACGACACCTGGAGTCACAAGGTGCGCTTCGTCGGCGCGGGCACGATCGGCGTGGCGGCGGTGTGGACGCTCGGGAAACTGGCGAAGCCGGTGATCGCGGGGCTGCGCTCGGCGATGGTCGCCTCGCGCACGCGCGCGCAGGGCAACGCGGCGCTGTTGCCGCGCACCGAGCAGGATATCCCGATAGGCGTGGTCGGCATCGTCTCGTTGCTGTGCCTGCTGCCCGCGGGCGTGCTGCTGGCGCAGTTCGTGATCGGCAGCGGGCTTAGCGCAAGCCTCGCCTGGCTCGTGATCTCAGGCGTCCTGTACATCGCGATCATGAGCGCGCTGGTGTCCGCAGTGTGCGGCTACATGGCGGGCCTCATCGGATCGTCGAACAGCCCGCTGTCGGGCATCGGCATCCTTGCCGTCATCGGCTTCGCGCTCATCCTGGTGTTCGGCGTGCGCATCGGCCTCTCGGTGGATGCCGGTAGCGCGCTGGTCGCGTACGCGCTGCTCGTGACGGCGGTGGTGTTTGCCGCTGCCGCGATCGCCAACAACAACCTGCAGGATCTCAAGACCGGGCAGCTGGTGGATGCGACGCCGTGGAAGCAGCAGGTGGCGCTGATCGTCGGCGTGATCGCGGGCGCGGCGGTCATCCCGCCGGTGCTCGATCTGCTGAATCGCGCCTACGGCTTCGCCGGCACCGCCGGCTCGCATCACGAGCATCCGCTGCCCGCCCCGCAGGCCGGCCTGATATCGGCGCTCGCCCAGGGCGTCATCCAGAACAACGTCGACTGGAGCCTGATCCAGATCGGCGGGGTGATCGGTGTGTTCATCATTGCCGCGGATGCGCTGCTGCGCAAGCTCAAACCCGGGGCGCATCTGTCGCCGCTCGCGGTAGGCTTAGGGATCTATCTGCCGACGCAGAGCACGCTGATGGTCGTGGTCGGCGCGGTCGCCGGCTGGTTCTTCGACCAGCGCGCGCAGCGCAGCGCCAGACCCGAGGCCACCCGCCAGCTCGGCGTACTGCTCGCCTCCGGCATGATCGTCGGCGAGGGACTCGTCGGGGTGCTGGTCGCGGCGCTGGTGGCGTTTTCCGGCAAGGACTTTCCGCTCTCCATCGTGAGCGACGCTTTCGCCGACACTCCGGCGGTGTGGCTCGGCGGCCTGGTGTTCGCGGTGGTCATCTACGCGCTGTACCGGCGCGTGGCGCGGGCGCTGCGTTAGAACGCCGCCGCCGCGTGGCGCTCAAAGCGCTTCAGCGCCGCTGGTAGCGCTCGATGCCGCGGCGGCCGATGAGCGCCGACCCGATCCACCCGGTCAGCCAGACGATGATCCAGGTGAAGAGCGCCGCCGAGAAGCCGCCGCGCAGGTGAAAGCCCGGCAGCATCCACGCCACCAGCGCCACCATGGCGGCGTTGAGCACCAGGAGAAACAGACCGAGGGTGAGAATGGTGAGCGGCAGCGTCAGGATGAAGGCGATCGGGCGCACGATCGCGTTCACCACCCCGAGCAGGATCCCGGCGAGGATGAGCGTCGCCGGGGAATCGAACGACACGCCCGGCACCCACAGGCTCGCGAGCCACAGGCCAAACGCCGTAATCAGCGCGCGCAGCAGAAACCCGATCATGGAGGCGCTCCGCTTCTGGCCTGTTGTTCGACGAACACCTTGAGGCGACTCAGGGCCTGCTGCCAGCTGGTGCGCAGCCGCAGGTAGTGAGTATCCCACTCCGGGGTCGCCGGCACACCCGAGCCCAGCAGGCGTACGATCGTGCCGCGCCCGGCGGGCTCGATGATGAAGTCATCGACGTGCACGGTGGCCGCGGGCGGCAGCGTCGCGGAGGGCAGGTACATGAGCCGCAGCCGCCGCGGCGGCTCGAAGAGCTCGATGTGCGCCTCGAACTCGCTGACGCGGTCGACGCTTGCGCGGAACAGCCCGCCCTGGCGCGGGCTGATGGCGGCGTCCGGGGCGCACCAGCGCACGAGCTGACCCTGGTCGGTGAGCGCCCGCCATACCAGGGCCGCGCCGGCCAGGATGTCGACGCGGTGGGCATAACCGCGTTCCTTGTCGCTCATGCGGGCATTGTGCCATTCTCGCCGCGAAAACTAACAGTCTGAGGTCTCATGGCTTACGCTCACCTGGTGATCGCGCTGGCGCTGCTGGAGTTCTTCCTGTTCAGCCTGGCCGTGGCCCGCGCGCGCAGCCGCTACAACGTGCCCGCCCCCGCCACCACCGGCCACGAGGTATTCGAGCGCTACTTCCGCGTGCAGATGAATACGCTCGAGCAGCTGGTCATCTTCGTGCCGTCGATACTGCTGTTCGCGGGCTACGTGAACGCCAACATCGCCGCAGCGCTCGGCGCGCTGTTCATCATCGGGCGGGCAATCTATTTCCGCGGCTACGTCCAGGCGCCGGCGGCGCGCCACCTGGGCTTCATGCTGAGCGCGATCCCGAACGTCGCGCTGCTGATCGGCGCCATCATCGGCACGATCCGCGCCATCGCGCTGCGCTGAAACGCCGCCCGCGCGGGCGCGGACCGCTTCACGAGACGGCCGGGCGGCGCAGCGAGGCGGCGAGCGGCAGCAGCGACAGGAAGATGATGCCGAGCGTGACCAGCCCGAAGTGCGTCTTCACCAGCGGGATGTTGCCGAACAGGTACCCGCCCCACACGAACAGCAGCACCCAGGCAAAGCCCCCCGCGAAGTTGTAGGCGAGAAAGCGCGCGTACGGCATGCGGGCGATGCCGGCCACGAACGGCGCACAGGTGCGGATGATCGGCATGAAGCGCGACAGCAGGATGGCCATGCCGCCGTGGCGGCGGAAGAACTCCTCGGTGCGCTTGAGGTATTCGACCCTGAGCCAGCGGTAGCGGCCGCTGAAGGCCGGCGGCCCGATCGCGCGCCCGATGCTGTAATTGACGATGTTGCCGAGCACCGCGGCGGCGCCGAGCAGCACGCTCACCCATGGCGCGCTCAGCGTGCCGCTGGTGTCCACCGCCGCGAGTGCCCCGACCGCGAACAGCAGCGAGTCGCCCGGCAGGAACGGCGTCACTACCAGACCGGTCTCGGCGAAGATCACCGCGAACAGGATCGGGTAGATCCACAGATCGTAGCGGGCGAGCAGCTCGACCAGGTGGCGGTCGAGATGCAGCACGAGGTCGATGAGCCATGCCAGCATGGCGCGGCAGGATATCGGTAGCGCCGGCGGCGCGATACGGAAACGGCTTCTAGGGGACCAGCTGGTAGGTCACCAGCCGCGCACTTGCCTCTTGCCGGCGCACGCGGTGCTTGAGCGCATCGAGCGCTACACGCACGTCCGCATCACGCGCCACGAGGGGCGCCGATCCTGGCACCACCAGCTCCGCCGGCGGTTCCCCGGCGCCTTCCTCGAGCACGTCGGGAATGATCCCCTTGCCCTGGATGGAGGCCCCCGACGGGGTGAAGTAGCGCGAGGTGGTGAGCTTCACCGCCCCGCCGTGAGTGAGCGGCATGACGGTCTGCACCGAGCCCTTGCCGTAGGTGCGCCGTCCGACCAGCAGCGCGCGGCCGTGGTCCTTCAGCGCGCCGGCGACGATCTCGGACGCGGACGCCGAACCGCCGTTCACGAGCACCACCAGCGGGGCGCCATTGATCAGATCGCCGGGGGTGGCGTCCATGCGAAAGCGCGCCTCGGGAGTGCGGCCGTCGGCCGTCACGATGACACCCGAGTCGAGGAAGTCGTCTGCGACCGCCACGCCCGCCTCGAGCACGCCGCCTGGATTGTTTCTTAAATCAAGCACCAGACCACGAATTCCTTGAGGATTGTCTCGTCGGAGGCGCAAAACGGCCTGATTGACGTCCTGGGCAGTGGTCTCACTGAAGCTGGTGATCCGCAGATACGCGTACCCGGGCTCGAGCGTCTGCTGCGCGACGCTGTGCACCTCGACCTGCGCGCGGCGCAGGGCGTACTGCAGCACCTCGCGAGCACCCTCGCGGCGCACGCTCAAGGTCACGAGACTCCCGGACGGGCCACGCATGCGCGCGATCGCCCCGGCGAGATCCGCCCCGATGTCGACCCCGTCGATGCTCACCAGCTCATCACCCGGCAGCAGCCCCGCCCGCTGTGCCGGTGAGCCCTCGATCGGCCGCAGGATCCTGACCACCCCGTCCTCGGCGGCGACCTCGATGCCGACACCGGGGTAGGAGCCCATGGTGGAGAGGCGGACGTCGTCGAACTCCTCGCTGTCGAGATAGGCCGAGTGCGGGTCGAGCGCGGCGACCATGCCGCGTACCGCCTTCTCCATGAGCGCGTGATCGTCGACATCGTCCACGTAGTCGCGCTTGATGCGCTCGTAGACTTCCGCGAACAGGCTCGCCTCCTGCCAGGACAGCGGGCTGCGCGCGGGGAATGGGGCGGCGGCGGTCGGGCTTTCCAGCGGCCGCTCGGCCATGACTCCGCGCGCCAGCGCGCCGCAGAATCCTAGGATGATGCCCGCCAGGAGCGCGAGCAGGGTGCGTGAGCGCATCGACAGGTACCACGCGCCGCGACGGGGCGTCGGCAGCCCGCCGCCTGCAACACCGCCGCGCGCGGGCAGGCTCACCGCCCGCTCCCGGCGTACCAGGTCATGTCATCCGCAACCGCTGCGGTGCCGGCCTGCGCATCGCCGCCGTCGGCCGGTGCGGACGGCAGCGGCAGCTCGGTGAGCAGATCCGCGAGCGGAATGGGCCTGCCGATCGCGAATCCCTGGCCGTAATCCACGCCGAGCTCGGCGATGCGCGCGCCGATGGCCTCGGTCTCGATGTACTCGGCGACCGTGATGATCGACATGCTGCGGGCGAGCTGCGCGATGGCGCGCACCATCGACTCGGCACGCGGATCCTTCAGCACATCGCGCACGAAGCTGCCGTCGATCTTGAGCATGCTGACCGGCAGCTGTCGCAGGCACGAGAGCGAGGACAGGCCGGTACCGAAATCATCGAGCGCGACGCCGCACCCCAGGCGCCGCAACCGCCGCATCAGCGCCTCGGCGCGCGTCAGGTTCGAGACCGTGGCATTCTCGGTGAGCTCGAAGCAGAACAGCTCCGGGTCGAGCCCGCTCCCGGCGAGCGTCTCGATCAGCCAGTCAGCGAAGCTGTCGTCGGTGAGTGACTGGGCGGAGAAATTGATCGCGAAGCCGAGCGCCTTGCCCTCGAGCACCC